>JAGPCO010000033.1 GCA_018058095.1 Kofleriaceae bacterium | reverse complement strand
GCTACTTCGACGACCTGGGCGGCGGCAGCGACAGCTACGGCAGCGGCAGCAGCTACGACGGCGGCAGCAGCTACGACAGCGGCAGCAGCTACGACAGCAGCAGCTACGACAGCAGCAGCTACGACAGCAGCAGCTACGACAGCAGCAGCAGCGACGACAGCGGCAGCAGCTACGACAGCAGCAGCAGCTACGACGGCAGCAGCAGCTACGACAGCGGCAGCAGCTACGACAGCGGCAGCAGCTACGACAGCGGCAGCAGCAACGACAGTGGCAGCAGCTACGACAGTGGCAGCAGCTACGACAGCGGCAGCAGCTACGACAGCAGCAGCAGCTACGACAGCAGCAGCAGCTACGACAGCAGCAGCAGCTACGACAGCGGCAGCAGCTACGACAGCGGCGGCAGCTACGACAGCAGCAGCAGCTACGACAGCAGCAGCAGCTACGACAGCAGCAGCAGCTACGACAGCAGCAGCAGCTACGACAGCGGCAGCAGCTACGACACCGACTCCAACCTCACCGTCGATCCAGGCACGGGCCTGGTCGCCGGCGGGGTGTGAGTCGGTTCAGCGGACGATCTTGCCGTCGGCGTCGAGGACCTTGACCTCGCCCAGCCCGAGCTTGCGGATGCCCGCCTCGATCTTGGAGAGATCACCGACGATGACCCAGGTCAGGGCTGCCGGCTTGATGGTCGCGGCCGCGGCCTGGACCTTGGCCGGGGTGAGCGCGCTGGTGGCGGCGGCGCGGCGGGCGGCGTAGTCGTCGGGGCGGCCGAACTGGACGATGCCGCTGATGGTGCCGAGCACGGCGGCCCCGGTCTCGTACGCGCCGGGGAGGCTGCGCACCTCGGTGGCCTGGATCAGGCTGAGCTCCTCCGGCTTGGTCTTGGCCTTGCCGGTCGCGAACTCGGTGATCTCGCGCTGCAGCTCGCGCAGCGACTCGACCGTCTTGTCGATCTGGACCGAGGCGCTGGCGGCCCAGGTGCGCTGGCCGAGGACGTCGCCCGCGCCCGAGTAGGCGCCGTAGGCCCAGTGCTTGTTCTCGCGCAGGTTCATGTTCAGGCGCGAGCTGAACTCGCCGCCGAGCACGCCGTTGGCGATGTCGAAGTCGAGCGCGGCCGGGTCGGAGGTCGGCGGCACGAGCTGGGCGGCGATGAGCGTGGCCTGGACCGCGCCCGGCTGGTCGAGCAGGAACACGCGCGGCTTGCTCGGCAGCTTGGCCACCGGCAGCAGCACCACCGACGGCGAGGCAGCCGGCTTGGTCCAGCTGGCCAGGGCGGCCTCGAGCTTGGGCTGAAGCTCGGGCAGGCGCATGTCCCCCACCACCACCAGCGTGGCCTGGTCCGGCCGCAGCTTGGCCTTGGCCCACGCCTTGAGCTCGGCCGCGGTCAGCGACTTGATCGAGGCCTCGGTGCCGGTGCCGCTCGGTGGCACGGCGTACGGGTGACCGGCGCCGTACAGGACCGGGTACGCAACTCGGCGGGCCAGCGAGTTGGGGCGCGCCTTCTCCTGCGCGAGCCCGGCCAGCCAGGTCGCGCGCACGCGCTCGAGCTCGGCGCCGTCGAAGGTCGGCCGCAGCAGCACGTCGGCCATCACCGCCAGCGACGGCTCGAGGTTGGTGGTGAGCGAGGACAGGTACACGTTGGCCTGATCGAGCGAGGCGCCGGTGCTCAGGCGCGCGCCGAGCGCCTCGACCCGGTCACCCAGGGCCAGCGCCGAGTAGCTGCCGGCGCCCTCGTCGAGCATGCCCATCGCGAACGACGCCAGGCCCTGCTTGCCGGCCGGGTCGGACGAGATGCCGGCGCCGCGCACGTCGAGGCGGAGCTGCACCACCGGCACGCCCGGGCGGTGCGCCAGCACCACCTGCAGGCCGTTGCTCAGCGTGGCCCGCTCGAGGGTCGGGAACACCAGCGACGGGAAGCTGGCGGTGGCCGGCACGCCGGCCTTGCGGTCGACGTCGGAGGCCACGGCCTTGAGGCCCTTGGCCGGCGGCGGCACCTTGGTCGGGGCCAGGCCGGTCACCGCCGGCGCCTCCGGCAGCGGCGTGCGCGCGCCAGGCTTGACCACCAGCACGTGGTCGCCCTTGCTCAGCCAGGCCTTGGCGGTGGCGGTGAGCTGGCGCGGCGTGGTGGTGGTGAGGATACGGAGCGAGGCCTTGAAGCAGTCGGCCTTGCCGGTGAACACGGCGCACTCGGCCAGCACGTCGGCCTTGCCGCCGAAACCACCGATCCGCTCGAGGCCGCGGATGAAGTCGGCGCTGGTCAGGGTGGCGGCCTGGCTCAGCTCGGCCGCGGTCGCGCCCTTCTTGAGCAGGAGCTGCAGCTCCTCGTCGATGGCCTTCTCGACGGTGGCCACGTCGACGCCCTTCTTGACGTCGGCCTGGATGAAGAACAGCCCGCCCAGCTCAGACTGCCAGGCGCTGGCCGAGATGCTGTCGACCAGCTTGTCCTGGTGCAGAAGGCGGCGGTCGAGGCGCGACGAGCGCGCGCCGCCGAGCACGTAGCCGAGGAGCTGCAGCCGATCACCGTCGGTGGTGCCGGCGCCCGGCACGTTCCACACCCGGTACAGGCGGGTCTGCGGCACGTTGTCGGTGACCTCCTCGCGGGTGGTCTTGCTGCGCCGCGCGACCTGCGCCTTCATCTTGGCGACCGCGGCCGACGGCGTGATGTCGCCGAAGTAGCGCGTGACCTTGGCCTTGGCGGTGGCCAGGTCGATGTCGCCGGCCAGCACCAGCACGGCGTTGTTGGGGCCGTACCAGCTGCGGAACCAGTTCTTGACGTCGTCGAGGGTGGCGGCGTTGAGATCGGCCATCGAGCCGATGGTGGTGTGGTGGTACGGGTGGCCCTCGGGGTACACCGCGGCGAGCATTCGATCGAACACCTGGCCGTACGGCTGGTTCTCGCCCTGCCGCTTCTCGTTCTGGACCACGCCGCGCTGCTCGTCGAGCACGGCCTGGTCGATGGCGCCGAGCAGGTGGCCCATGCGGTCCGACTCCATCCACAGCGCCATGTCGAGCGCGGTGGTCGGCACGTTCTGGAAGTAGTTGGTGCGGTCGGAGTTGGTGGTGCCGTTCTGGTCGGTCGCGCCGACCTTGGTGAACGGGGTGAAGAACTCGTCCTGGTGGTGCTCCGAGCGCTGGAACATCAGGTGCTCGAACAGGTGGGCGAAGCCGCTGCGCCCCTTCGGCTCGTCCTTCGAGCCGACGTGGTACCAGAGGTTGACGGCGACGATCGGCGCCTTGCGATCGGTGTGCACGATCACCCGCAGGCCGTTGGCCAGCCGGAACTCCTGGAACGGCACGTCGACCTTGGGCAGCTTGCCCGGGCGCGCGGGCGCGGTCGCCGCGGCCGGCGTCGCCGTCGGCGCGACCGCGGTCGGCGGCGCCGCGGTGGCCACGGCGCTGGAGGTGACCAGCGCCAGCAGCGCGGTGGCCAGGGAGGTGCGGAGCGTATGGAGGGTCGTGCGCATCGCCGCGGAACCTAGCAGCGAACCCCGCCGCCCGCACCGCCGATCCGCCGGCGACACGGTGCGACAGGTGCGACAGGGCGCGGCAGGGCCGGCGCGGGGAGACCGCGGCGCGTGCCGGGCCGTGGCGCGCTTCGTCAGGCGGATCCAGCAAGCGCTCCGCCACGGCCCGGCCGGCGGCGTTCGCCTACAGCCTGTGGACGGCCGCCGCCGAGCCGGCGCCCGCCCACAGGCTGCGGCCGGGCCTGCGTCGGCTTCCCAGCCGGAACGTTTCCGTTCCATCCCGGAGGCGTCGACGAGCGACGGCGCGTCGAGCATAGGCACCGACACGCGATCTCGGCGAAATCAAACCGTGCCGTCGGTCGCTCGATACTCGCGCCTCCAGGCGCTCCTGAGATCGGCGAAATCAAACCCGCGGGGAGGCCCTCGCGACATCGGCGAGATCGAACGGGGTCGCCCATGCGCGGCAAACCTCAGGGCCAGAACCGAAGGTTCCGTCTGAGGAGCCAGCGCAGGCCCGGTCGCAGCCTGTGGGCGGGCGCCGGCTTTGCGGCGGCCGTCCACAGGCTGTAGGCGGACGCCGCCGACTGGGCCGTGGCATGTGGCGTCGCCGTCGATCTCAGCGCCGCCCGGGCGGGAGCCGTGACGCGCCACCGCCAGATCGGCGGGCGCGGCCGAGCCATTCCAGGTGTTCCAACACTTGGTTCGACGAGTAGCGCGGGCTAACGTCGCTGCCTGGCGCGGCGACGGTCGCGCACGTTGCCTGGAAGGCGAACCCGATGCTTGAGTCTCTGGCCCTGCGAAACGTCGGCCCTGCGGCCGAGATGGACCTGGAGTTTGGATCACGCCTGAACCTCATCACCGGGGACAACGGCCTGGGCAAGAGTTTCTTGCTCGACGTCGCCTGGTGGGCGCTGACCCGAAGGTGGCCGCAAGATCTCAACGCCAACCTCAACTCTGGGTACGCGGCGCGACCGAGGGACCTCAAGAGCAAGGCCACCCTCGCGTTCTCCGTCAAGGCGAAGTCGCGCTCGATCCGATATGAGAGCGAGTACCTGCGGCGCGACCAGTCCTGGCAGGGGAAGGCCGGTCGCCCAGGCAACCCCGGCCTCGTGCTCTACGCCCTGGCCGACGGCGGCTTTGCTGTCTGGGACCCGGCGCGAAACTACTGGCGCAAGCGGGGTGGGGTCGATGTTCAGGAGCGGGTGCCCGCGTATGTCTTCGGCGCCAAGGAGGTCTGGGACGGCCTGGTTGCCGCCGTCGATGACGTCGACACGGTCGTGTGCAACGGACTGCTGCGCGACTGGGCCTCATGGATTCGCGAGCGAGGCGCCGATGCCGAGCGGATGGCCGGCGTGCTCAGGACTCTGGCGCCCGATGTTGCCGGTGAGGTCGTCCAGCCCGGCAAGGGGTTCGCTCGCCTGTCTGTCAGCGACGCACGCGACATCCCGACCGTGCACATGGGGTACGGGCAAGACGTCCCCATCCTGCACGCATCGCTCGGAGTGCGGCGGATCGTGGCGCTGTCATACATGCTGGCCTGGGCCTGGCGCGAGCACCTCATCGCGGCTGACGCGCTCGGGGAGGAGCCGTCGACGCGCGTCGTCTTGCTGTTCGATGAGATCGAGGCGCACCTCCACCCGAAGTGGCAACGAGCGATCGTCCCGGCGCTGCTCGAGGTGGTCCAGACGTTGACCTCGAGCAAGCGAGCGACCGTCCAGCTGATCGCCGCCACCCACTCTCCCCTCGTGCTGGCGTCCGTCGAACCATCGTTCGATCCCGCGACCGACGCCTGGTTCGATCTCGACCTCGAGGACAGTGCGGTGCACCTTCGCAAGCGGCCGTTCGTCCGGCACGGGGACGTGTCGAACTGGCTCACGAGTGAAGCCTTTGATCTGCAGGCCGCGAGGTCGCGACCGGCAGAGGATGCGATCCGCGAGGCGTTCGCGCTGCTTCGAGTCCCACAGCCGTCGCGCCAGGACGTCATGCGCGTCGATGGATCCCTGCGGGCCTCGCGCATTCCGGAACTCGACCCGTTCTGGGTGAGGTGGGGTGAGTTCGTGGCCAAGCACGGGAGCCAGGCAACTGGGACCAGGAGTCGGAACGGACGCAGCCGATGATCCCGGTGGCGCCGGCGCCAGAGCCCGCCACGTTCGACGACCGTGTGCGGCAACGCGGGTTGGCTGCTATCGACGAGCTCATCGGCCGGAAGCCGCGCCGGCCGCGACCGGGCCCGCGGCGAAAGCCGGTCGCCAAGCGTGCGGAGGACGTTCCGGCGAGGTGTTTCCCCGACTTCTGGCGCTTGGCCCTGGACGAGCTGCTTGTGGCCTACCAACGACGGTGCGCCTACCTCGCGCTGTACTTGGAACCCGCAACCGGAAGCCCTAGCGTCGATCACATGTTGCCCAAGTCGAAGGCATGGGATCAGGTCTACGAATGGTTGAACTACCGGCTCTGCGCCTCGCTCGTGAACGCAACGAAGGGTGATCGGAGCGACATGCTGGATCCGTTCGAGATCGGTGAGCGGTGGTTCGGACTCGAGCTGGTTGGTTTTCAGGTCGTGGTGGGCCCCGACGCCCCAGCCAGGCAACGTGCCGCGATCGAGCAGACGATCGTGGGTGTCGGCCTGAACCAGCCAGAGTGTTGCAGGGCGCGCGAGGAGTACGTGGTCCGCTACCAGGGTGGAGACATCAGCCTGGCGTACCTCCGGCAGCGGGCGCCGTTCGTGGCTGCAGAGCTATCGCGTCAGGGCCGACTCTGAGCGCCAAGTGATGGCGGATGGCAGGCGTGTCACGATGCGTAGCGACGGGCCTGGCGGGCGCTGAACTACGCGGAGGGCCCGGACCGGCTGTGGCATTCCAAGCGGTTCGCGCGAGGCGCGGTCGGCGAGGCACACCGCTCGCGTGACGGCCGGCTAACGCGCGGCGACGCGGTGGCTGCGGCGCAGCCAGTCGGTCAGGCGGGCCGGCCAGGTGACGCGGCCGTCGGCGTCGTGCCAGGTGCACGGCGCGCCGGGGGCGTGGCCCCTGTGGGCGACGTCGCGCACGTGCGGGCAGCCGGGCCCGGCCACCAGGCCCGACAGCGCACACACGTCGGTGGTCACGACGTCGTCGGGCCGGGCCGGCAGGGTCAGGCGAGCGCCGCGCGCCGCCGCCAGCAGCGCGTCGCGCACGATGGGCGCGGCGGCGTCCATGGCGATCACGCCCTGGGTCGGCGCGCCGTCGAAGTTGCCGGCCCAGACGGCGACGATGAGCTCGCGGGTGGCGGCCACGGTCCAGGTGTCGGCGAAGCCGCGCGCGGTGCCGGTCTTGGCCGCGACCGGGTAGGGCAGGTCGAGCGGCAGCTCGGCGCCGAAGCCGTCGTGCCGGGCCGCGCCGTCGGCCAGCATGTCCATCGTCATCCACGCCGTCGCCGGCGAGAACACCCGCCGGTCGTGCGCCGGCGCCGGCTGCCAGCGCCGGCCGTCGGCGCGATCGACCCAGTCGACCCCGGTGGCCGGGCGCACGGTGCCGCCGCGGACCAGGAAGCCGTAGCCGGCGGCGAGGTCGAGCAGGCGGACCTTGGCCGCGCCCAGGGCCAGGCGCAGGCCGTAGTCGTCGGCGGTGCCGTCGGCGTCGGCCACCCCGGCCGCGCGCAGCGCGGTCATCACCCGCGGCACGCCGACCCGCTCGAGCACGTCGATGGCGGCGAAGTTGAGCGAGGCGGCCAGGGCGGCGCGGTAGCGGACCGGGCCGCGCTCGGGCGCCGGCCCTTGCACGACGTAGTTGGTCGACACGTCGCGCAGGTCGTAGGCGATCGTGCCCGGGTGGTCGCCGCGCTCGAGCGCGGCCGCGTACACGAACGGCTTGAGCGCCGAGCCGGGGTGGCGGCGCCGGGTCGTGATGTTGACCTCGCTCGGGGCCGAGCTGAAGCTGGCGGCGCCGACCATGGCCCGCACCTCCGAGGTGGCGGCGTCGAGCACGACGGCGCCGGCCTGGTCGACGTTGCGGTCGTCGAGCGTCGCCAGGTGCTCACGCGCGCGCAGCTCGACCAGGCGCTGCAGCTCGCGATCGAGCGTGGTGTGGACCACGCCGCCGGCGGCGCGTACGTCGGCCGGGAGCTGCTCGACCACCCAGCGCACGAAGTGCGGCGCCTCGGTCGCGACGTCATGCCGGCGCGGCGTCGCCGCCATCGCCACCGCCCGCGCGGCGGCGTCGGCGCCGAGCAGGCCGGCCTCGACCATCATGGCCAGCACGCGGTCGCGCCGGGCCAGCGCGCGCGGCAGGTGGCGCAGCGGGTCGTACGCCGTCGGCGCGCGTGGCAACACCGCCAGCAGCACCGCCTCGCCGGTCGCCAGCGCCGTGGCCGGTCGGCCGAAGTACAGCCGGGCCGCGGCGTCGAGCCCGTAGGCGCCGTTGCCGAAGTAGGCCCGGTTGAGCCAGTGCTCGAGGATGACCCGCTTGTCGACCGCGCGCTCGAGCCGGAGCGCCAGCACTGCCTCGCGCGCCTTGTTGACCAGGCCGCGGTCGTTCTCGGTGCCGAGCAGGATCCGCGCCAGCTGCATGGTCAGGGTCGAGCCGCCGTAGCCGACGCGGCCCTGGCGCAGGTTGAGCCAGGCGGCGCGGGCCAGGCCGACGCCGTCGACGCCGCGGTGGCGGAAGAAGCCGCCGTCCTCCGACACCAGCACGGCGTCGATGGCCGCGCTCGGCAGGTCGGTCAACGTCACCCAGTGATCGCGGTCGGCGCCACCCGCGGCCGGCACCACCGCCAGCACGTCGCCGCGGCGGTCGACCACCGTCAGCGGCGCCCCGCGCGAGGCCAGCACGTCGTCGGGCACCGGCCAGCACACCACCAGGGCGATGGTCAGCTGCAGCACCGCGACCGTCGGCAAGAGGACGGCGATGGCGACGGCGCGGCCGAACCGGGCGGCGAGCCGCCCGACTCGCACCATCGCCGCCCGCATCGCCGCCCGGTCGGTCACGGCGCCACCGTGACCGTGCTGCTGGCGGTGCGGCCCATCTCCTCGGGCGCGTACATCGCCTCGATCCGCGCCGGCGGCACCGCGAACGTGCCGGCGACGGTGGCGCGCGCCTTGTAACGCAGCACGTAGTCGCCGGCCCGCATGTAGTCCGCGAACCAGAGCACGCGGTCGTCGCGCAGCTCGTGGTGGACCCAGTCGACCTCCCACCAGCGGCCGCCGCTGTTCCCAGCCGGGCCACGCACCGTGGTGTCGACGCCGCTGGCCAGCTTGGGGTTGACCACCTCGAACCCGGCCGGGATGGGGTCGACCATGGCCAGCCAGCGCCGGTCGGCGTCATTCTTGACCGTGACCTCGACGGTGACGACGTCGCCGACCTTGATGGCCTTTACCGGCTGGCCGTCGTCGCCGACCAGGGCCCGGGTCACCACGAAGCCGCGGCTCTGCGCCTTGCCGTCGTCGACCTTGGCGGTGGTGGCGCGCACCGCGTAGTGAGCGCCACCGCTGGCGTCGATGGTCAGCGCCGGGGCGCCGGCGCCGAGCTTGTCCATCGGCACCCGCACCACGTGCACCGCGCTGCCGCGCAGCAGCTTCTTGCTGAGCTGCTTGCCGGCCACGGCGATGGTCACCGTGGTCTCGCCGGTCGACAGCGTGCGGGCGTAGTCCGACAGCGCGACCAGCGCCCACAGGTTGTCCTGCGTGCTGGTCCAGCGGCCGTCGCCGCGCCGCTGCGCGCGCAGTCCGGTCGCCAGCTGCTCGACCGCCGGGTCGGCCGGGGCCACGTCGAGCAGCGCCGACAGGACCATGGCCGTCGAGCGGTCGGCCGAACCCATGTGCATGTCGTCGTACGCGCTCGGGTCGGCCACGACCAGGCCGGCGCCCTTCTTGACCAGGCGGGCGCGCAGCAGGCCGACCAGGGCGTCGATCTGGGCGCGGTCGCCGCGGCTGGCCACCATGGCCCGGGCCAGGAAGGCCTGGCCCCACAGCGGCAGGCCGGCGCGCTGGTCGTACAGGCGGGCCAGCACCGCGGCCGGCACGCCCTCCTTCTGCTGCGACAGCACGTAGGCGGCCATGGCCATGGTCGCGCCGTCGCCGTCGGGCTTGACCGCGCCGGTCAGCCACTCGCGCAGCGCCGCGCTGCCGCGGGCCACGGTCTCGTCGGGCACCACCGCGCCGGCCTTCTTGGCCTCGAGCAGGCCCCACAGCGCGTAGGTGGTGAGGTGCGGGTACGGCTGCGACTGCGGCCACAGGCTGAAGTGGCCGTTGCCCTGCTGGTGGCGGGCCACCTTGGCGACGCCGGCGCGGATGAAGGTGTCCATCTTGGTGCCGCTCAGGCCGTCGAGGCCGAGCGAGGTCGACAGGTCCTTGGCCTTGGCCAGCGGGACGAAACGCGACAGCGTCTGCTCGAGGCAGCCGTACGGGTACTCGACCAGGTAACGCAGGCTCTGCTCGAGGTCACCCATGCCGGTGCGATCGACGGTGATGGTCAGGCTGCTCTCGGCCGGCAACACGCCCGGGCCGACGCCGACCGGGGTGCGGGCCTGGCCGCCCGGGTCGAGCTTGCCGGCGGCGACGGTCACGGTCTCGATCACCCGCGGCCGGCGGATGGGCACGGTCAGCTCGACCGCGTCGCGCTCGCCGTTCATGGTCACGCCGAACTCGAACTTGGCGTTGGCGCTGTCGGCCGCGACCACCGCGAACTGGGCCCGGGCCACGCCACCAGCCGGCACCTTGAGCGTGCGCGGGCCGCGGATCGTCGCGCCGCGGGCCGCGCTGGTGATGGTGGCCTCGCCGGCGCGGTCGGTGTTGTTGTGCACGACCAGGCTGACCGTGGTCGGGTCGCCGCTGCCGAGGAAGCGGGGCAGGGCCGGCCGCGCCATCAGCGGCTTGTTCACGGTCAGGCGCAGCTCGCCCGAGCCGAAGCGGTCACCGACGTCGGCGGCGACCGCCATCAGCCGGAACGCGGTCAGGTTGTCGGGCGCGGTGAAGTGGAAGCGGACCTGGCCCTGCTCGTCGGTGACCAGGGTCGGGGCCCAGAACGCCGACGACACGAACTTCGAGCGCACCTTGCCGCTGTTCGACGACGCGTAGTCGCCGCCCTCGTCGGGGTCGCCGCTCTCGGGGTCGGCCAGCCGGGCCAGCCGGTTCCAGTTGGTGCCGCTGTCGACGCCCAGGCCGTAGCTGGCGTAGAAGGCGTCCATCGGGTTGGGGGTCTTGTAGCCGATGAGCTGCAGCACGCCCTCGTCGGCAGCCGACAGCGACAGCTCGGCCCGGACCGGGGCGCCGCCGCTGGTGACGCGGATGACGCCGGCGACCGGCTGGCCCGGCTGCACCGTGGCCTGCTCGAGCTCGATGGCCACCGCCAGCTGCTTGTGGTCGGTCGCGACCTTCAGCTCGGCCACGCCCATCTTGAACTGCGGCCGCTTGCGGTCGCCCGGGCCCTGCCGGCCCGAGATCATCGCCACGCTGGCGAACACGTTGGGGCCCCAGCTGTCGGCGATGGTCAGCTCGACGCCCTCGCTGGCCGAGCTGAGCTTGCGGACCTGGGCGTCGAGGATGCCGTCGCGCTCGATGGTGATGAGCGCGGTCGGCGCGACCAGGTTGGCCTGGGCCACCAGGCGCGCCTTGTCGCCCGGCTGGTACTTCGGCTTGCTGGCGATGAGGGTCATGCGCGCGCCCTCGTCGCCGCTCCAGAACGCCTCGCCCTTGCCGATGACCCAGATCATCTGCGCCGCGCTGACCTTCACGCCGGCGGCGTCGGTGGTCTCCAGCTTGACCAGGTAGTCACCCGGGTCCTTGGGGTAGATGCGCTCGGTGATCGAGCCGGTCGCGGCGATGGTGACCGTCTTCTCCAGCGCGACCGCCTCGCGCTCGTCGCAACGCTGGAAGCTGCGGTGGCCGACCTCGGTCCAGCTGCAGTGCCGTTCCTGGCGGATGAAGCGCAGCGTGGCCTGCTGCGCCACCCGCTTGCCGTCGGGGTCGACCGCGACCAGGTTGACGCCGAACGGCATGCCGACCGCCTGCACCCACTCCTGGGCGTGCACGCCGAGGTACACGCCCTGGCGGTGCGCGGTGACGACCTTGGACTTGCCGATGACCTGGTCGCTGTCGTCGGTCACGTTGACCGACACGATGTAGTCGAGCGGGCCCTTGTAGTCGCGCGACTGCGCGTCGGGGTCGCGGGTGGCGATGGTGAACGCGCCGGTCTTGCTGGTCGTGCCCTCGCCGTCGGCGACGAACTCGCCGTAGTCGTCCTGCTCGCCGTACCAGCCCCACCAGCTCCAGCCGTCGTCGGTGAAGGTGTACTGGTCCAGGCCGGGGAACCGCACCGGGTGCTTGCGCCGGCGCAGCGACCACTCGACCTTGCCGGCCGCGACCGGGGCGCCGAACAGGTAGCGGGCGGTGCCGCCGAAGGTCAGCCGCTCGCCCGGCTTGCCCGGCTTGCCGTCGAGGCTCAGCTCGAACGCCGCGGTGCGGAACTCCTCGACGGTGAAGCGCTCGCGGAAGGTCTGGCCGGCCAGGGTGGCCTTGACGTAGTAGTCGCCGACGTTGGCCTCGGCGGTCAGCGCCAGGTCGAACGCGAAGCCGCCGAACGGGGTCAGCGCGGCGTCCTTCTTGAGCACGCTCTGGCCGCGGCTGTCGGTCACCTCGACCGCGACCCGGCGCGCGCTCGGGACCTTGGGCGAGCGGCCGCGCGCGATCTCGCGGGCCAGGCCCTTGAAGTGCACGGTCTCGCCCGGGCGGTACAGGCCGCGGTCGGACTGGATGAAGCCGCGGATGCGGCTGGCCCCGCCCGCGCGCTCCTCCGGCACGCCGAAGTTCCAGATCTGGATGCCGTTGGCCCAGTTGCCGTCGACGACGGCGAGATCGCCGGCCTTCTCGACCACGACGATCAGGCGCTGGCTACGGTAGCTGTCCCAGTCCTCCTCCAGCTCGCCCTCGTCGGTCTGGGCGCCGGCGTCGTCGACCGACGGCTGCGCCTTGGCGATGGCCGCGCCGGGGATGCGGACCAGGCCGTCGGCGTCGGTGGTGTCGACCGCGACCTGCTTGCCCTGCGGCGTGTAAAGGATGACCTTGGCGCCGGCGACCGGCGCGCCGGTGGCCAGGCTGGCGACCCAGACCAGGCCCGAGGCCGGGCCGACCTTGAGCAGCACGCCGAGGTCGGTCACGTTGGCCAGGACCCGGCGCCGGTTGGGCGTGAGGTACGGCCGATCGGGGTCGGGCTTGATCTCCTTGGACGACAGCTCGGCCAGGTACACGCCGCGCGCGCCGGGCGAGCGGGCGCAGGTGGCGCCGAGGTCGAGGTCGGTCAGGTGCCACTTGTTCTTGGCGTCGGGGATGGTGATGGCCTTGGCGACCGCGCTCACCCCGAGCTGCTTCCAGCCGACCGGGCCGTCGTCGGAGCCGCCCCACGGGTCGTAGTTCATCTCGCCGGTCAGGAGCGTGACCAGCTTGGCCTTGGGGATGGCGGCGCACGAGACGTCGATGCTGGCGACGTTGCGCGACCACACCGGGTAGCCGGTGGCCGCGGCCTCCAGCGCGTAGATGCCGGTCTCCATCGACAGGCGCGGGCGGGCGTCGCCGGTCTCGAACTCGAACTGGTGCGGGCTGGCCAGGGCCTGGCCGTGGACGTCGGACAGGCCGGCGATCGCGATCTGGTAGGTGGTCTCGGTGTCGAGGTCGACCGCGACCTTGTAGCGCTTGCCCGAGCCGTCGAGCCAGCCCTGGTCGAGCCCGGCGATGACCGGCTTGGCGCTGAGCGCCCGGCGCACGGCGTCGAGGTCGACCGCGGTGGTGAAGGTCAGCTCGATCACCGCCTCGTCGGGGGCGACGTCGGTGCCGGCCGGGGTGGTCTTGCTCACCGCCAGCGCCGGGCGGGCGGTCAGGGACAGGGTGTACGGCTGCGCCAGCGGCGCGTTGCCGCCGATGCCGGTCAGGTCCTTGCACGTCAGGGTGTAGCTGGCGCCCGGCGTGAGCGGCTTACCCGGGCGCAGCTTGATCACCGCCTCGTTGGCGCTCGGGCTGTCGGTGCCCAGGGTGATGGCGCCGCCGTCGCCGGTGCCTGCCAGCGCGCACCCGGCCGCGACCGCGCCGGCGTTGACCGGCTGGTTGAACGCCAGCGGGATGGGCCCGGCCGGGTCGAGCGCGTCGACCTCGGCGCCCCACACGCCGTCGATCGCCAGCGGCTTGTGCACGAACGCGAACGAGAAGCCGGCGGTGCGCGCGCCCAGGGTTCCGGCCAGCACCACCTGGTAGCGGGTGGCGGCGTCGAGCGCCTCTGACGGCTGGATGACCAGGGTCTGGCGGTCGCGCCAGTGCCCGGTCCAGCGCAGCGCCGGCGTGATGGTCACGGCGTCGGCGCTGGCGGCGCCGCCGACCTCGACCTCGCTGACCACCGGCTGATCGAACTGGATCTCGATCGGCCCCTCGTCGTCGATGGGCTGACGCGGGGAGTACCCGGTGACGGTCAGGTCGCGCGCGCCCGGGCTGCCGCACGAGGCGAGGCCGGTGGCGAGCAGCCCGGCCGCGGTGGCCAGGATGAGGGCGAGGGTGGCGAAGCGGCGGGGACGGGCGTCGGGATCGTTGGGCACGGGGGGCTCCTTGGCGGGCGCCCGGGGTGAGTGCATCGCCGATGCCAGGTGGGGTACCCATGCAGATCTCAGCGATTTCGCGAGGCTGCACCGCGGATCCAGCCCGTGTTGGTGGTGAGCCACACGACCTGTGTCTCGCCCTCGACGCGTTATGCTGGCGGTGGATGGACCGGGACCAGGTGGATCGGGACGTGGGCCTGGACGGGATCGATCCGCTCCGGCTGGTGCGGGCGCTCGAGGCGGCGGCGGCCCAGGTCGGGCTGGCGCTGTACGTCGCCCGCGTCGATGGCGAGCCGCGCTTCGTGTACGTCAGCCCGCTGGCGGCCCGCATCTACGGGCGCGCGGCCTCCGACGTGGTCGGCGGTCCGCCCTGGCAGGTCCTGGCCGAGTCCGATCGGGCCCGCCTCGAGCAGCTCACGCGCAGCCGCACCGCCGAGTCGGAGCCGGTGGTGTTCGAGGCCAACATCTGCCAGCCCGACGGCACGATCGTGCCGTGCGAGTGTGGCGCCTCGCGGGTCGCGCACGGCGGCGCGGTGTACACCATCGGCTACTTTCGCGACGTCAGCAGTCAGCATGAGGTGCTGCGCGCGCTGCGCCGGTCGGAGGCCCGCTTCCGCCGCCTCATCGAGGACGCGCCCGACGGCATCGTCATCCTGCGCGGGCCGACCATGGTCTTCGCCAACGCCCGCGCCGCCGGCCTGCTCGGCCTCGACGATCGCGAGTCGGCGCTCGGGCGATCGATCCTCTCGTTCGTGGCCGGGCCCGAGGCGGTGCGAGCTGGCGATCGGCTGCAGCGGATGCTCACCACCGGCGAGGACTTCCCCATGACCGAGTACACGCTGGCCGGGGCGTCGACGGTGGTGGAGATCAAGGCCATGCCGTTCGACTGGGAGGGTGGGCCCGCCGTGCTGGCGTTCGCGCGCGACGTGACGCAGCGCCGGATCCTGCTCGACGAGCTGGTCCGGACCCAGCGGCTGGCGGCCATCGGGACCCTGGCCGCCGCGGTCGCGCACGAGATCAACAACCCGCTGACCTACGCCCAGCTCGCCCTCGGTCGGCTCGGGCGCGAGCTGGCCAGCGGCCAGGTCGGCCCTGGCGCCAGCGGCCTGGTCAGCGACGCGCTCGCCGGCATCGAGCGGGTGGCCGGCATCGTGCGCGACTTGCGCGTGTTCTCGCGCGACGACCGCGGCGAGGTGATGGTGATCGACCCGATCGGGCCGTTCGAGCGGGCGCTGCGCCTGGTCGCGCACCGGCTCGGAGCGACCAGCGTGGTCGAGCGCGACTTCACGGCCGGCCTGCGCGTCGCGGTCGACCCGGCCCGGCTCGAGCAGGTGTTCGTCAACCTGCTCATCAACGCGGCGCAGTCGTCGGCGCAGACCGGCGCCGATCGCCAGGCCAGGGTCGTGGTCACCGTCCGCGTCCGCGCCGAGGCGGACACGGTGGTGTGTGAGGTCGGCGACCGCGGCGTCGGCATCCCGGCGCCGCTGCTCGAGCGGGTGTTCGAGCCGTTCTTCACCACCAAGGGCCCAGGTGAGGGCACCGGCCTGGGCCTGACCGTGTGCCGACGCATCATCGATGCCGCCGGCGGTCAGATCGAGCTCGACAGCCAGGTCGGGCGGGGCACGGTGGTGCGGGTCCGCCTCCCGGAGGTGCGCGCCCGGGCCGAGCTGGCGCCAACCCCGCCCAGCCCGGCCCGGGTCCGGCGCCAGGTCCTGGTCGTCGACGACGAGCCGCTGGTCCGGCAGCTGGTGACGATGAGCCTCGACGGTCACCACCAGGTGACCGCGGTCGCCAGCGTCCCGGCCGCGCTGGCGGCCATCACCATCGCCCGACCCGAGGTCATCCTGTGCGACCTGGTCATGCCCGGCCAGGGTGGCCTCGAGCTGCACCAGCAGGTCGCGGAGCTCGACCCGGCCCTGGCCCGGCGCATCGTCTTCGTCACTGGCGGCGCCTACCTGCCCGGGCAAGGCGCCTCGCTCGATCGCCTCGACAACCTGGTCCTGCTCAAGCCCTTCGACGAGGCGTCCCTGCTGGACATGGTCGACGCTGCCGCGGCGCGGCCCGACGCTGGCGGCGGCGGCGATAGATCATCCGGCCGGGTCGTGCGTGGGTAACGTCGGCATGCCCGGACGCGTCGCGATCACGGTGATGGTGGTGGCGATGCTCGCGCTGGGGGCCTGGCCAGGACGGGCTCGCGCCAGCCAGCCGCTCCCGGGCCGCGGCGGCCTGTACCTGGCCCGGGCCGGGCAGCCGACCACGACCGCGATCGCCGCGGTCGACAGCCAGCTCGAGGTGGTGGCGCGCGGGCCCTTGATCGAGGCCGTGCTGCGCCAGCGCTTCGTCTACGGCGGGACCAGCCCGACCGAGGCCGTGTACATCTTCCCGCTGCCCGCCGACGCCGCGGTGACCGCCATGCAGCTGCGTGTCGGTGGTCGCACCATCACCGCGCGGATCGAGCCCCGGGCCGAGGCCCGCGCCCGCTACGAGCGCGCGGTCGCGCGCGGCCTGGCCGGCGCGCTGCTCGAGCAGGAGCGACCCGACGTGTTCACCCAGTCGGTCACCGGCCTGACCCCCGGCGCGACGATCGAGGTCGAGCTGCGCTGGGACGCGCAGGCCGAGTTCGGATCGACCGGGGCCGGCGGGGCCGGGGAGTGGCAGCTGGTGGTGCCGCTGGTGGTGGCGCCGCGCTACGTCGCGGGCCGCCCGACCGGCGGGCGCGACCGTGGCGCCGGCGCGGCGTCGGACACCACGCGCAGCCCCGATGCGTCCCGGGTCGCCGCCCCGGTCGAGGCCGGTGCCGGCGTGCCACACCAGCTGTCGATCGCGCTCGACCCGCGCACGCGCAGCGCCCGCTGCGTGACGGTGACGTGTGTGCTGGCGCGCGACGAGCAGGCGGTGCGCCTGACCGCGCAGGTGCGGGGTGATCGCGACGTCGTGGTCCGCTGGGTGGCGCCGACGGCGCTGGCCTTCAGCGAACGCGACGGCGAGGGCGGGGTGGTGGCGCTGGCCATCAGCGGCGGGGCCGGTCGAGCCCGGCCGCAGCCGGTGGCGGTGGTGCTGGCGGTCGACGTGTCGGGCTCCACCGCCGGCCAGGCCCGGCTGATCTCGCGCCAGGTCGTCCGCGCCCTGCTGGCGGCGCTGCGCCCGGGCGAGCGGGTCGCCCTCGACGTCGGCCAGGGCGCGCTGTGGGTCGAGGCCGGCGGCCCGGCGCGGCTCGAGGCGCTCGGCGACGACGTCCGCGGCCCGCGCGATCTGGTCGGCTTGCTCGCGTCGGCTGGCACCACCGCCGCCGCCGCCGCCGGGCGATCGCCGCAGGTGGTGCTCATCACCGACGGCCTGGTCAGCGACGACCACGCGGTCGTCGAGGCCAGCCGGGCGCTCGGCCTGCCGGTCCACACCATCGCCGTCGGCGCCGCCGCCGGGCACGGGCTCCTGACCAGCGTGGCGGCCGCGACCAGCGGCACGACCCGGCTGGTCGACCGCCTCGACGACGTCGGCGTGGTCGCGTCGGCGCTGGCGACCGACCTGCGCACCACCCCGACCGGGTCGACCCTCGACTGGGGCGAGCTGACGGTGCGCGACGTGGCCCCGGCGCGGCGGCCCCGCCTCGGCGTCGGCCAGGGCGTGGTCATCCTGGCCCGGGTCGACCGCCTGCGTCGGGGCGCCCAGGTCGGCGCCCTGGGCGCGCCCATCGCGATCGATCCCGGGACCAGCCCACGGGCCGGCCGCGGCGTGCTCGGCGCGACCAGCCCACACGGCCTCCTGGCCCGGCGCTGGGCCCACGCGCGGCTGCGCGATCTGGTGGCCGGGGCGGGCGGCGCCGATCGCGGCGCACGCGTCGCCGAGACCACCCGGCTCGCGCTCGGTTATGGACTGGTCTCGCCGTACACGGCGATGGTGGCCATCGGCGAGGAGGTGGTGGTGCAGGGCGGCACGACCCGGACCCAGACCATCCCGGTCGCGCTGCCGGTCGGTATGCAGTGGCAGGCGGTGTTCGGTGCCGGTGGCGACGTCGTCGATGGCGGCGCCGGGTCCGGCGGCGGCGGCGATGGCGCGGCCAGCGGCGGTGGCAGGTCCACCGCCGTCACCGGCGCTGCATCCGACGATCGGGACGCGGGCGACGGCGACACCAGCATCGTGGCACCGGCCGCGGCGCCGCCCATGGCCGACAGCTACGAGGCGGACGCCACGAGCGCCGAGGCCTCCGGCCGGCACGTGCTGGCCGGGGCGGCCACGGTCGGGCGCACCCCGCTGCTCGGCCGCGGGCTTCGCCTCGGCCTCACCCTCGGCGCGGGCCTGACGCTGGGCGCGGACCCGGTGCCGGTCCTGGCCGGCGACGTGCGGGTGACGATGGGCCAGCAACGGCTGGAACTCGGGGCCGAGCTCGGCCTGCGCCTCGGCCTGGGTCGGGGCGGCGCCACCGTCGGCCGCGGCCTGCTCGTCGTCGGCTGGCGCGCCGGCCGGGCCGTCAGCGCAGGCCTCGGCGCCGGCCTCGAGCTCGGCGCCACCCCGGCGCTGGCGACCGGCGCTGGCCTGTGGCTGGGCCCGGGCTGGCTGCGCGCCGCGCTCCGGCTCGACGCCGCCGTCGGCGCCGACACCCGCCGCGGCAGCCTCACGCTGGGGCTGGAGGCCGGGTTCTAGCAGGGGGCGAACCCCCCCGCGCCGGACCGCTCAGATGGGGCACGGGCACGGGCACGGGCGCAGGGTGACTGAGAACGCCTGCGGCGTTTCTCAGCACCCGGCTACAGGCGCGGACCCGCGGCCTTGATCTCGAGCGAGGCCTGACCCTCGTACTTCTTGAAGTTGTCGCGGAACAGGCCCGCGACCTTCTTGGCCTGGGCGTCGTACGCGGCCTTGTCGGCCCAGGTGTTGCGCGGCACCAGGATCTCGGTCGGCACCTCGGGGCACGAGGTCGGCACGGCCAGGCCGAAGATCGGGTCCTCGACGGTGGCGACCTGATCGAGCGCGCCGCTGTGGATGGCGTCGACGATGGCCCGGGTGTACTTGAGCTTCATCCGGGCGCCGACGCCGTGGCCGCCGCCCGACCAGCCGGTGTTGACCAGCCAGGTCTGCGCGCCGTGGCGGCGCAGCTTCTCGGCCAGCATCTCGGCGTACTTGGTCGGGTGCCACACCAGGAACGGCCCGCCGAAACACGGCGAGAACGTCGCCTCCGGGTCCTTCACGCCGACCTCGGTGCCGGCCACCTTGGCGGTGTAGCCGCTGATGAAGTGGTACATGGCCTGGGCCGGGGCCAGCTTGGCCACCGGCGGCAACACGCCGAAGGCGTCGCAGGTGAGGAAGATGACGTTCTTGGGGTGACCACCCACGGCCGGCAGCTTGGCGTTGGGGATGACGTCGAGGGTGTAGCTGCCGCGGGTGTTCTGGGTCACCGACACGTCGTGGTAGTCGACGACCCGGCTCTCCTGCTCGAACACCACGTTCTCGAGCACGGCGCCGAACGTGAGCGAGTTCCAGATGTCGGGCTCCTGCTCCTTCGACAGGTCGATGACCTTGGCGTAGCAGCCGCCCTCGATGTTGAACACGCCCTGGTCGCTCCAGCAGTGCTCGTCGTCGCCGATGAGCAGGCGCTTGGGGTCGGCCGACAGCGTGGTCTTGCCGGTGCCCGACAGGCCGAACAGCACGGACGTGTCCGAGCCGTCGCGGGCCTGGGTGGCCGAGCAGTGCATCGACAGCACGCCCTGCTTCGGCATCAGGTAGTTCATGATCGTGAACACGCCCTTCTTCATCTCGCCGGCGTACTCGGTGCCGAGGATGACGAACTCGCGCTGGCCGAACGACAGGTCGACCGAGGTCGCCGAGGTCATGCCCGCGGTGTGGCGGTTGGCCGGGAAGCCGCCGGCGTTGTAGATGACGTAGTCGGGGGTGCCGAAGCTCGCCAGCTCCTGCGCCGTCGGCCGGATCAGCATGTTGTGCATGAACAGCGCGTGGTACGCGCGGGCGCACACGATGCGGATCTTGAGCCGGTACTTCGGGTCCCAGCCGGCATAGCCGTCGACCACGAACAGCCGCTCGCGGGTGTTGAGGTAGTCCTTGGCGCGCTCGCGGTTGATGACGAAGCTCTGCGGGTCGAGCTTGATGTTGACGTTGCCCCACCACACGTCGTCGCGCGACTCGGGCTCGTCGACCACGCGCTTGTCGGTCGGGCTGCGGCCGGTCTTCTTGCCGGAGAAGGCGATCATCGCGCCGGTCGACGAGATGGCCGTGCCCTTCTCGAACCGCAGGGCCGCTTCGTACAGGAAGGCCGGGGAGGCGTTGCGATAGACCTCGGGCACCGTGATGCCGTGCGTTTCGAGCGAGAAGGGCATGGGAGGCGGCTCCGTCGAGTGGGGGTTGCTGGTGCCGGTTGCGGGTGCCGATCGTATACACCGAGGTTGGACGGGGCGCGAGCGAGGCCGACCCGGCCGGCGGTGTCAACTCCCGCGGGCGATCGCCGGGGCCGGGCGTGACGGGCGGGCGGGGGCGAGGGGATGGCGCCAGCGGTTCCCACCTCGGCCCGGGCTGGGCATAATGCGGTGGTGACGCCTGCCACGATCGAACTCGTCGAACGAGTCACGCGCCGCCTGGCCCAGGCCGACAAGGCCCTGCTCGCCGCCGCCCCGGCGACGGACGCCGCCATCGACGCGGCCGAGGTCGCGCTCGGCTGCACCTTCCCGCCGTCGTACAAGGCCTTCCTGCGCCGGGTCGGCGGGATCGACCTGCCGCCGCACCTGGCCATCGTCCATCACTTCGTCGGCGTCGAGCCCCTCGCGCCCGACCGCGGCGTGGTCGAGCACACCCTGGCCGCGCGCGATCAACGCCGGCTCGGCGGCCACCTCATCGTCGTCGGCATGGGCGCCCAGTTCCAGGAGTGGTTCTGCCTCGACACCGGGCAGGCGTCCGACGAGGGCGAGTGCCCGGTCGTGCTGTTCGACGCGCGCGACAACGCGGTCGATCAGCAGTTCTACGGCTCGTTCGAGCAGATGCTGCGCGAGGTGTTCGGCTTCGTCGACGAGACCCTGTCGAACCCGCCCGACTGATCCGCGCGGCGCCGGCTCGGGGCAGCCGCCCGCCCGCCTGCTACAGTGCGGCGATGGCGTTCGATCTCTTCACCGGCACCGACTCCTACATCGCCTCCGACGAGCTGCGCCACGCGGTCAACGTCGCGGTCGCGCTGGCCCGGCCGCTGCTGGTGCGCGGCGAGCCCGGCACCGGCAAGACGGTGCTGGCCGAGAACGTGGCGCGCGCGCTCGGGCTGCCGCTCTTGCGCTGGCACGTCAAGTCGACCACCAAGGCCAAGGACGGCCTGTACGTGTACGACACCGTGGCCCGCCTGCACGACAGCCGCTTCGGCGACGGCAACGTGACCGACATCGAGCGCTACATCAAGCTCGGGCCGCTCGGCCAGGCCCTGGCCGCCGATCACCGCGTGGTCCTGCTCATCGACGAGATCGACAAGGCTGACGTCGAGTTCCCCAACGACCTGCTGCTCGAGCTCGACGCCATGCGCTTCCGCATCGACGAGACCGGGCGCGAGGTGGTGGCGCGCGAGCGGCCGGTGGTGATCATCACCTCGAACAACGAGAAGGAGCTGCCCGACGCCTTCCTGCGCCGGTGCGTGTTCCACTACATCGAGTTCCCCGGACGCGAGCTGATGGCGCAGATCATCCGCGTCCACCACCCCGACCTGACCGACCGCGTGCTCGACCAGACGCTCGAGGTCTTCTACGGCCTGCGCTCGACCCCGCGCCTGCGCAAGAAGCCGACCACGTCCGAGCTGATCGACTGGATCTGCGCGCTGAACCGGGCCGGGGTCGACCTCGGCAAGATCGGCGGCGGCATCCCGTTCCTCGGCACCCTGCTCAAGACCGAGCAGGACGTCGAGCTGATCGGCAAGCGGGGCAAGGCCTAGGCGCGAGCCCCGCGTGTTCCTCGACTTCTTCTACGAGCTGCGCCGGTGCGGGGTGAAGGTCACCGCGCACGAGTGGAACGCGCTGGCCCAGGGCATGGCGCTCGGCCTGCACGAGTCGTCGCTCGACGGCTTCTACCAGCTGGCCCGCACCATCTGCGTCAAGGACGTGGCGCTGTACGACGCGTTCGACCAGGCCTTCCTGGCCGCCTTCCGCGGCGTGCACCAGGACGCGCTGGCGCTGTCGCAGCAGCTGCTCGACTGGCTGGCCGATCCGGCCCGGCTCGGCGAGCTGACCGCCGAGCAGCGCGCGCTCTTGCAGCAGCTCGATCCCGCGCGCCTGCGCGAGCTGTTCGAGCAGCGCCTGCGCGAGCAGAAGGAGCGCCACGACGGCGGCAACCGGTGGATCGGCACCGGCGGCACGTCCCCGTTCGGCAGCGGCGGCACCAACCCGGCCGGGGTCCGGGTCGGCCCGGGCGGCGGGCGCAGCGCGCTGCAGGTGGCCGAGGAGCGCCGCTTCCGCGACTACCGGCGCGACATGGTCCTCGACGTGCGGCAGATCGACGTCGCCCTGCGTGGCCTGCGCCAGCTCGGCCGCGACGGCGCCGACGACGAGCTCGACCTCGACGAGACCATCGACGAGACCTGCCGCAACGCCGGCGAGATCGAGGTGGTGATGCGGCCGCCGCGCCGCAACCGGGTCAAGGTCATCCTGCTGATGGACGTCGGCGGGTCGATGGACCCACACGCCGAGCTGGTCAGCCGGCTGTTCACCGCCGCCTCACGCAGCGGCCGCTTCGCCGGCTTCCGCAGCTTCTACTTCCACAACTGCGTCTACCAGCAGGTGTACGAGGACGCCCAGTTCCGCCGCCCGATCCAGGTCGCCGACCTGATGGCGCGCAGCGATCGCGACGAGCGGCTGGTGGTGGTCGGCGACGCGCTGATGCATCCGGGCGAGCTGCTCGACCCTGGCGGCGCCATCTACCTGTACGCGCAGAACCGGGCGCCCGGCATCGAGTGGCTGCGCCGGCTGGCCCACCACTTCCGGCGCGCGGCCTGGCTCAACCCCGAGCCGGAGCGGTTCTGGGCCGGCACCACCATCGAGCCCATCGCCTCGGTGTTCCCGATGTACCTGCTCACCCTCGACGGCCTGGCCGCCGCGGTGCGGTACCTGGTGCGCGGCGGGCAGCGGCCCACCCCGCCCGCGACCGCGCCGTGGCTGCGCGGGAGGTAACCGGTCGGCCGGGCTACAGGCCGTCGGGCGGATCGTCGAGATCGAGATCGGGCACGATCGGTTCCGACAGGGCCCGCTCGGTGAACAGGGCGATGCGGATCGGCCAGCCGCGGGCGTCGGCGGCGCAGCCGGGTCCGGAGCCATCGCCGACGCGACCGGCCAGGCGAACGCCGTCCTTGCCAGCGATCACCATCAGCTGGGGTGGCGCGCCACGGACCGCGACCTCGTCGTAGCCGCCCTGCCGCAGCGCGGCGGCCAGGGCCGACGCGGCGACGCTCGGGCTGGCGCCGGGCACGCACCAGGTGGTGGCCAGCTGGGTGCCGGCCCGCTCGATCCGCGCCGGGGCGCTCACCGCCGCGCCGGCGATGACCGGCAGCCCGACCAGGGCCGCGGCCAGTTCGGGATCGGCGCCGGCCGGCACGTCCGGCCGGGCGCGGGTTCCGGCGTCGGCCTGGGTCGCGGCGGCGGCGTCAGGCGACCGGGCCGCGCTGGTGGCCGGCCGCGTCGGCGTCGGCGTCGGGGCGGGTGGCGCCGCTGGATCGCGGCAGCCGAGGAGGGCCCCACCGAAGGTGAGGGCGAGCGCGGCGAGGTGCGCCGGTGTCCGGCCGCAGCGCCGGACCACCGTCACTTCGTCCAGTCGGGCGTCGGCTCGGTCCCGCTGCCGCCACCGGGGGGTGGGGGCGGTGGCGGGTCCTTCTTCTCCGGCGTGGTCGTGGTGGTGGAGGCCCCGCTGCCCGCGCCGCCACCGCTGCCGCCACCTGGCTCGGCCGTGCCGCCGCCCGAGCCGTCGCCGCTGCCGCCGCCATCTCCGCTGCCGGTGTCACCGCCACCACCACCACCACCACCACCGCCGCCGCCGGGCGGGCGGGTGCGCATTGGCGTGAGGGACGTCGTGATGCTCGCCATCATCACCTCGGGCTCCTCGCTGAAGGCAGCCTGGTCGAGCACCTTGTCGAAGCGGACGAACCCGGCCCGGCGCACCGACAGGCGCCAGCGCGCCAGCTTGGCCTGGTTGCCAGTGAGCTCGACGTCGGCCGGCGTGACCTTGCCGGTCGCCCGTCCCTCGATGAAGATCTGGGCGCCGGCCGGATCGGACTCGATCCGCAGCAGGCGCGCCTTGGGCCTCAGGTCGACCGTGAGGGTCGGCTTGCTGGTGTCGACCTGCGCCTCGGTCGCCAGGTAGCCCGGCGCCGACACCCGGACCGTGTGCGCCTGGCCCTTGGCCAGGCTGGCCACGAGCGGGGCCGGGCCGGTCTGTACCGCACCCCCGGCGCCCAGGATCTCGATGGTCGCGCCCTTGACCGAGCTGCCGCCGATGGAGGCGTTGATGGTGACCGCCACGACCTCGCCGGCTGGCGCCTCCACGGCCGAGCCGGCGCCGGCGGGATCACCCGAGCCGGCCACCGCACCTGACCCGGCAGGGTCACCCACGCCGCTCGCGGCGCCGGAGCCGGCCACGGCGGAGCCACCACCGGTCACGGCGGATCCACCGCCGGCGCCGGCCGAGCCACCACCCGGGCCGGTCGGCGCGGTCGCGGTGGGCTTGTCTGCGTCGGCGGCCTTCTCGCGCAGCAGGAAGAACCACACGGCGGCGGCGGCGGCGGCGGCCAGCACCACCCCGAGGATGATGGCGGTGGCCCCGCTGCCCGAGCGCTCGGGTGGGGGCTCGACCACCGCGGCCGCCGCGCTGACCCGCGCCGGCGGCGGGATGGACGGTCCCTTGCTGCGATCGTTGCGCGGCGGCGGCGAGGTGTCGAGCAGGCGGGGCGCGCCGGCCTTCTTGTCGTCGCTGGTCCGGGCCGCGGCCTCGGCCAGCGGGCGGCTGTCGCGCGGGCTGGGCGGCGGAGCGAGCGGCTCGGGGCCCTCGTCGGGGCGGGCCGCGTCGTCGACCGTGTCGTCGACCCGGCGCTGGCTGGTCGCCTCCAGGTCGGTCGGCGCGCGCGGGGTGTCGGTCGCGGTGTCACCGTCGCTGGCGCCGGTCGACGCCGCGGCCAGCTCGTCGAGCGAGCGGACCTTGGTCGCTTCCTCGAAGGCCTCCTCGGAGAAGTCGTCGGCGTCGCCGTGGAACGGCTGCGGCTGCGGCAGCGGCGTGGCGTCCGGGCGGTCGTCGCCGAAGCTGCCGGGCCGGCCCGGGGCCTTGCCCAGCGCCGCCATCAGCGGCGACGGCGCCACCTTGGTCGGCACGTCGGTGAACACCGGCGGCTTGGTCTCGGCCTGTTGCCGGCCGGCGCCGACCTTGGACTTCTCGGCCAGGATCTTGTCGAGGACGTCCTGGCTGCCCTCGCCGAGCCGATCGAAGCGGACGCCCATGCCGGGCGCGACGCTCGGTCGGCTGGGATCGTTCTCGCGGGTCCACACCACGGTGCCCTCGCCGCTGATCAGCGGCGAGGCGTCCTTGAGCTGGAACTCGAACCGGAGCTGGGTCCCCGCGCCGAGTGGTTCCTTGGTGCGGATGAAGATCCCGCCCTGGCTGACGTCGACCGCGTAGCGCTCGATGAACTGAGCCAGCGTCTCGCTCTTGAACTTGATCTTCAGCGTGACGGGCGCGCGCTTGGCTTGCCGCGTGTTGGTGTCCACCAAGGCATCCTCCGGGTCTGGGCGCGACCGGCGGGCTGCCGGCTTCCCAAACATTCGAATAGACTGGATGGTACGAGCATGACACCCGCGAATGCAACGCGCTCGACCATCGCCCTGCTGGTCACCTATCTGGCCGCCTGCGCGGGCACGGCGCCGGCGCCGGCGCCGCAGCTGCAGGTCGCGCTGCCCGACGAGGGCCCGGGGCCTGGCGGGCCGGCGGCGCCTGCGGATGCGGTCACCCCGGCCCCCGCGCCCACGCCAGTCGCGCCGCCAGCGCCGATCCCGGGCGAGCTGGTCACCGACTACGGCGTCGTCGCCGCCGACCACCAGGTGGCGTCGGCCATCGGCGCCCGGGTGCTCGACGACGGCGGCAACGCCATCGACGCCGCGGTGGCGACCGCGCTCGCGCTCGGGGTGGCCAACCCGGCCTCGTCGGGGCTGGGCGGTGGAGGCTTCGCCGTGGTGTACCTGGCGCGCGAGCGCCGCCTGGTGGCGTACGACTTCCGCGAGGTCGCGCCGGGTGCGCTCGACCCGTCGGACTTCGTGGTCGCGGGCCAGGTCGCGCCGGAGCGGGCGCGGCGCGGCGGGCTCGCTGTCGGGGTGCCGGGTGAGCCGGCCGGCCTGCACCTCCTGGCGAGCAAACACGGCGTGCTGGGCTGGGCCAACCTCGTCGAACCGGCGCGCGCGCTGGCCGCCGGCGGCGCGCCGGTGTCGCCGTTCCTGGCCCGCGCCGCCGACCGTGTCCTGGGCAACGGCTCGGGCGGGACCGACCGCGCGCTCGACCCCTTGCGGCGCCAGCTCACCGTCGACGGGGTGATCCGCGCGCCGGGGACGCCGTGGGTCCGGGCCGACCTGGCCGGCACGCTCGGGCGGCTGGCCCGGGGCGGCGCACGGGCGTTCTACCGCGGGCCCATCGCCGACCAGGTGATCCGGGCGGTGCGGGCCCAGGGCGGGGTGATGACCCGGCGCGACCTGGCCGAGTACCAGGTGGTCGAGCGGGCGCCGCTGACCGGGCGCTGGCACGGCCTGCAGATCGCCACCATGCCGATGCCGTCGTCGGGCGGGGTGGTGCTGCTCGAGGCCCTGACGATCCTCGACGACCTGGCCGCGCGTGCCCCGGTCGGGCCCGCCGGGGCGCCGGCCACACGCGCCGCCACGCTGCACGCCATCACCGAGGCGCTCAAGCACGGCTTCGCTGACCGCGCCCGCTACCTCGGCGACACCGCGGCCGGCGCCACCGCCGCGGTCGAGATGCTCGACCCGGCCCGGCTGCGTGCGCTGGCCCGCGCCATCGACCTCGAACACACCAGCCCGAGCCAGCGCTACGGCGTGGCCAGCCCGGCCCGGCTCGACGACGGCGGCACCTCCCACCTGTGCGTGATCGACCAGGAGGGCAACGCCGTGGCCTTGACCAGCACGGTCAACGGCTACTTCGGCAGCAAGGTGATCACCGCCGGCGGCGTGATCCTCAACAACCAGATCGACGACTTCGCCCTGGTGGCCGGGGCCACCAACCAGTTCGGCCTGGTCCAGAGCGCGGCCAACCTGGTCGGTCCGGGCAAGCGGCCGCTGTCGTCGATGACCCCGACCCTGCTGCTCGACGGCGACCGCGTGGTCGGCTGTGTCGGTGGTTCGGGCGGCCCGTACATCATCTCGTCGACGCTGCAGGTGGTGCTGTCGGCGTTCGCCGACGGCCTGTCGGCCGGCGCGGCGGTGGCCCGGCCGCGCGTGCACCACCAGTGGATGCCCGACGAGCTGGTGGTGGAGCTCGGCCTGACCTCGGCCGAGCTGGCCGGGTTGCGCCGGCGCGGCCACACGGTGGCCGAGCGCGGCGATCGCGAGGCGGTCGTGCAGTTCATCAAGGTCGGCCCCAGCGGCACCCGCGAGGCCGCGTCCGACCCGCGCAAGGGCGGCATGCCGACCTCGCAGCTGCGCCCGCCGCCGCCGCGTAACGGCGGCCAGACCAGCGTCGGCCCCTAGCAGGGCGCCGAGAAACGCCGCGCAGCGGCGGTGCTCGCGCCCTGCGCCCGTGCCCGTGCCCGTGCCCGTGCCCGTGCCCGATCGCGGGCAGCGCCGGCCGTGGTGGTCTATGTGGCAGCTGGCGGGCGCAGCCGCGCCACGCGCAGCACGCCGCAGCGTCGTCCCGAGGTGGCGACAATCGTCGACGAAGTCGCGGTCGCTTCCGCGGTCGGCACCGACGGAGCTCCGCGCGGTTCGGTCCGCTGGATCCGGGCACGGGCACGAGCACGGGCACGGGCACGGGCACGGGCACGGGCACGGGGCAGGTTGGCTTCGAACGCCTTCGGCGTTCTTCAGCAACCTGCTAGGTGAAGAGGGCCTGGATCGAGATGCCGACGCCCATCAGGCTCTCGCCGGCGATGATGCCGGCGGCGGCGGCGACCAGGAAACGCTCGCTCCACGACCGGGCGTAGCGGGTCAGCACCGCGGCCAGCACGGCGCCGAAACACATCTGCAGCGAGTTGTAGAACGGCAGCACGAAGGCCAGGCCGATGGCCGACGCGCTGGGCAGGAAGCGGCGGATGGCGGCCGGCGCCAGCTTCTCGGCGATGGCCAGGGCGATGCCGACCGCGCCGCCGATCGCCGCCGCCAGCGGCGTGAACGCCGGCAGGGCGTGGAAGCCCTGGGCGAAGATCTCGGCCACCGCCTTCCAGGTCGCCACCGCCGGCGCCGGCCACTCGGTGGTGATGAGCTGCGTCGCCGGATCGGGGATGAGGATGAGGTAGGCGGCGCTGCCGACCAGGGCCCCGGCCAGCGCGCCGAAGATCTGGGCGATGGCCTGGTACCGCGCCAGCGCGCCGACCAGGTAGCCGGTCTTGAAGTCGTGCATGAGGTCGGCGCACTGGCTGGCGGCGCCGCCGGTGACGTTGGCGGCCATCAGGTTGGGCGCGACCTGGCCTGGCGTGAGCGCGCCGAACACCAGCTGGGTCACCTTGCCCATGGCGCCGATCGGCGTGGTGTTGGTCTCGCCCGAGACCCGGGCCCCGACCATCGCCAGCACGAAGCTGAGCAGGACGCCGAGGAAGGCGATGAACACGCCGATGCCGAACAGGGTCCGCTGCATGATCACCGAGAAGATCGTGGCCACCACCAGGCCGGCGACGAACCAGCGCAGCGGCACGTCGCCGCGATCGACCACGTCGGCGCCGGCGTCGCGGCGCCGGAAGGTGGCGGCGATCGAGCGCCACGAGAACGCGAACGAGGTCAGCGACGCGGTCACCATCATCGCCACGCCCGGCCACAGCAGCCACTTGTTGAGCGGGCCGAACCAGGCGCCGGCGGCGACCTTGGGGTCGGTCGGCCGCGGCACCCAGCCCTCGGCCAGCGCCAGCGGGCCGAGCACCAGGTACGCGACCAGGCCGCCGAACAGGATGGACAGGCCGGCGCGCAGGCCGATGAGCCCGCCGACGCCGACCATGAGCAGGCTGGGCTCGACGCCGAAGGTCAGGTTGCCGGCGCTGACCGGGCCGGCGGCGCCGAGGTGGACGGTGCCGGGGAACAGCCAGGCCTTGAGGCCGGCCAGCTTCTCGACCAGCTTGAGGCCGGCCGCGGCGGCGCCGGCCGCGAGCAGCACGTAGACCCGGGCCGCCGCGCCCGAGCCGGCGGCGTGGATCTCGCGCAGGGTCTCGGCCGAGGCGATGCCGCTCGGGAACGGCAGCTGCTGGATCTCGATCATCTGCCGGCGCAGGCCGACGCCGACGGCGATGCCGACCAGGCACACCGACAGCACCCAGGTCGCCAGCACCGGCCAGGTGAACTGGTAGCCGGTCAGCATGGTCAGGGCCGGCACGCCGGCGACCAGGCCGGCCGACGAGACGGCCGCCGCCGACGAGGCCGCGGTCTGGTTGAGGTTGTTCTCGAGCAGGGTGAACGGGCGCGCCCCGGCCAGGGCCAGGCCGCGCCACGCCGCGAACGCGATCAGCGCGGCGGTGACCGACATGTTGTTCGACCAGCCGATCTTGAGGCCGCTGTAGATGTTGCACAGCGACAGCAGCGCGCCGATGAGCATGCCGGTGACGATGGCGCGCACCGTGATCTGGCGCAGGGTCGGATCGATCGGGGCCGGCGTCGGGGTCGGCAACACGGTGCTGGTGTTTACGCGACCTGCCTCGCCTTGGCCACCGGGCTGGGTCGCGGATCGACCTGTTCGACCTGTGTTACCAACGGGCTCCATGCCGCCCATCCGCCGGGTCCTGGTCGCCAACCGAGGAGAGATCGCCGTCCGGGTCATGCGCACCTGCAAGGAGCGCGGCCTGGGCACGGTCGCCGTCTACAGCGACGCCGATCGGCTGGCCCCGCACGTGCTCATGGCCGACCAGGCCGTGGCCATCGGCCCGGCGCCGGCGCGGGAGTCGTACCTGGTGATCGACAAGATCCTGGCCGCGTGCCGGGCCAGCGGGGCCGACGCGGTCCACCCCGGCTACGGCTTCCTGTCCGAGAACGAGGACTTCGCCGACGCCTGCGCCGCCGCCGGCATCACCTTCATCGGCCCGCGCGCCGACGCCATCCGCATCATGGGCAGCAAGACCGAGGCCCGGCGCGCGGTGTCGGCGGCCGGCACGCCGGTGGTGCCGGGCGACAACGGCCCGGGCGGCGCCGGCTTTCCCGACGCCGCGTCGGCGCTGGCCGCGGCCGAGCGCATCGGCTTCCCGGTGCTGATCAAGGCGGCCGCCGGCGGTGGCGGCAAGGGCATGCGCCTGGTCGCGGCCGCGACCGACTTCGCGGCGGCCTTCGACGGCGCCCGGCGCGAGGCGGCCGGGGCGTTCGGTGACGACACCGTGTACGTCGAGAAGGCCATCCTGCGGCCGCGCCACATCGAGATCCAGGTGTTCGGCGACGCCCACGGCCACGTCGTCCACCTGGGCGAGCGCGACTGCTCGATCCAGCGCCGGCACCAGAAGGTGATCGAGGAGGCACCGTCGCCGGTGGTCGGGCCCGAGCTACGCGCGCGGATGGGCGCGGCCGCGGTCGCCGCCGCCGGCGCCGTGAACTACCTCGGCGCCGGCACCTGCGAGTTCTTGCTCGCCGCCGACGGCAGCTTCTACTTCCTGGAGATGAACACCCGGCTTCAGGTCGAGCACCCGGTGACCGAGATGATCCACGGCGTCGACCTGGTCGGCTGGCAGCTCGACGTGGCCGAGGGCAAGCCGCTGCCGCTCGATCAGGCCGGCATCGACGCGCGCCGGCGCGGCCACGCGCTCGAGTGCCGGGTCTACGCCGAGGACCCGGTCAAGTTCCTGCCGTCGCCCGGGCTCATCACCCACCTGCGCGTGCCCGACGGCCCGTGGATCCGCAACGACAGCGGCTGCTACGAGGGCGCCGAGATCCCGGTCCACTACGACCCGATGATCTCCAAGCTGGTGGTGTGGGGCGAGGACCGGGCCCAGGCCGTGGCCCGGATGCGGCGCGCGCTCGACGAGTACATCGTGCGCGGCATCGAGACCAACCTGCCGTTCCACCGCCGCTGCCTGCGCCACCCGGCCTTCGTCGCCGGCGACTACGACACCGGCTTCATCGGCCGCGAGGCGGCGGCGCTGGCGCCGTCGGCCGACGCCGACGAGACCCTGGCCGCGGTGCTGGCCGCCGCGCTCGACCGGGTGGTCGGCCGCCCGGCCGGCGCGACCGCCGCCCTGACCGCCGAGGTGCCCGCCAGCAGCGCGCCGTCGGCCTGGCGCGGCGGCGGCAACGGCTGGCGCGACTGATCGGGCGACGTCCGGCGCCTGCCTCGGCGCGGGCGACGGGCCCATGCCCGGCCGGGGCCAGGCCATGGGCCGATCCGTGGGCCAGCGGGCGGCGATCGCGGCCTGCGCGCGGGGTCGCGCGTGTAGGATCACGGGGTGAGGGCGCACGCGGTCGCCGCCTTGGCGGTGTGGTGGGTCACCGGGTGCGGCGTGGTCGGCTTCCCGTCCGCCAGCCCGACCGACGGGGCGCCTGGTGATGGCCCCTCGCCGCCGCTCCGCGCCACCCAGACCGGCACGGAGATCCTGGTCGAGGTCGAGGGGCGCTTCCTGCTGCGCTTCGCCGCCGCGCGCGAGTGGATGGCGGTCGACTGGCGCGACGCCACCGATCCGGACCGCAGCCTGGCGCCGATGCCAGCCCTGGCCGATCCCAGCCGGGACGTGGTCAGCGGCCTGCTCGTGAGCGACGGCACGGGGTGGCGCGGCGCCGGCGACGGCCAGGGCGGGTCCATCACCGCCGCGGTCTTCGGCCCGGACCGGGCCGAGTTCACCGCCGAGTTCGAGCTGGCGTGGCCGTCGCGCCTGGCCTCGGTGCGCGCGACCAACGTCATCACCGCCGAGGGCGAGTGGACGGTGGCCTGGCGCATCGAGGTGCCCGGCGCGGCCCTCGCCGGCCTGGAGTACGCCGACCTGCACGTCGACGACACCCAGGCCTGGACCGGGTCGACGCCGTCCAGCGACAGCTACCGCATACGTCGGGACGGCGCCGGGCCGCAGCCGACGCTGACCGTCACCCGGGCCGCCCCGCTCGGGGTGCTCGGCTCCGACGAGCTGTACAACCAGTACTGGGCGGAGATGGACGTCGACGTCACCAGCCCGATCGAGCGGCGCTGGACCGTCCAGCTGTGGCCGCCGACCTGATCGCCCGGGGGGCGATCCGCGCCGAAAGGACGACGAGCATCACGCGTCCGCGCGCGCCGATCAATGGTCTTCGTGCCTCGTGATCTCACCGGGCAGGCCGGCCCGTCCGGCCGTTGCTATGGGCCAGGCCGATAGGTAGAACACCAGCCGACTGGGGTGTCGGAGTGGGCGGTAACCCGGGAGGCAGCGATGGCCAATCAGACCAAGTTCGTGTTCGTCACTGGTGGCGTCGTGTCCTCGCTCGGCAAGGGCATGGTGTCGGCCTCGATCGGCGCGCTCATGGAGAACCGCGGCCTGCGCGTGGCCAACATGAAGCTCGATCCGTACATCAACGTCGACCCCGGCACGATGAACCCGACCCAGCACGGCGAGGTGTTCGTCACCGACGACGGCGCCGAGACCGACCTCGACCTCGGCCACTACGAGCGCTTCGTCTCGACCAAGATGTCGCGCCTCAACAACATCACGACCGGCCAGGTCTACTCGGCGGTCATCGCCAAGGAGCGGCGCGGCGAGTACCTCGGGTCGACCGTGCAGGTCATCCCGCACATCACCGACGAGATCAAGCAGCGCATCCTGCGCTGCGCCGAGGGCCTCGACCTGCTCATCGTCGAGGTCGGCGGCACCGTCGGCGACATCGAGTCGCTGCCGTTCCTCGAGGCGGTGCGCCAGCTCCGGCACGAGCTGGGCAGCCAGAACTCGGTGTCGGTCCACCTGACGCTGGTGCCGTACATCGCCGCCGCCGGCGAGTTCAAGACCAAGCCGACCCAGCACTCGGTCCAGAAGCTGCGCGAGATCGGCATCCAGGCCGACGTCCTGGTCGTCCGGTGCGAGCGCAAGCTGGCCGACGACGTCCTGCGCAAGATGGCGATGTTCTGCAACGTCGCCGTCGACGCGGTGTTCCAGTCGGTCGACGTCGACACCATCTACCGGCTGCCGCTGCTGCTGGCCAGCCAGGGCCTCGACGACAAGCTGGCCGGCATCCTCAACATCTGGTCGCGCGCGTCGCGCCTGGCCGGCTGGGAGGAGGTCGTCCAGCGCATCACCCAGCCCAAGCGCAAGGTGGTGATCGGCATGGTCGGCAAGTACGTCTCGCTGGTCGAGTCGTACAAGAGCCTGAACGAGGCGCTCCTGCACGGTGGCATCGCCAACGACTGCAAGGTCGAGATCAAGCACCTCGACTCCGAGCTGATCGAGCAGCAGGGCCCGGCCCAGCTGGCCGAGTTCGACGGCATCCTGGTCGCGCCCGGCTTCGGCGCCCGTGGCACCGAGGGCAAGATCGCCGCGGTCCGCTACGCCCGCGAGCAGCAGCTGCCGTTCTTCGGCATCTGCTACGGGATGCAGATGGCGTTCATCGAGTTCGCGCGCAACGTGGTCGGCCTGACCGGCGCCAACTCGAGCGAGATCGATCCGGCCACCCCGCACCCGGTCATCGACCTCATGCCCGACCAGCGCGGGGTCACCGACAAGGGCGCGACCATGCGGCTGGGCGCGTACCCGTGCGTGCTCAAGGCCGGCACCAAGGTGGCCGAGGCGTACGGGACGCTGGAGATCTCCGAGCGGCATCGCCACCGCTGGGAGGTCAACAACAACTACCGCGATGCCGTCGAGAAGAAGGGCCTGGTCCTGTCGGGCCTGTCGCCCGACGGCCGCCTGGTCGAGACGATCGAGCTGCCCAGCCACCCGTACTTCGTCGGCTGCCAGTACCACCCCGAGTTCAAGTCGCGCCCGGCCCAGCCGCACCCGCTGTTCGCACGCTTCGTCAAGGCCGCGGTCGAGGTCCAGGCCCGCCGGCGCTGACGCGCGCCCGCGCGCGTGGTCAGGCGGCCACGTAGATGGCCAGGTGCTCGAGCGCGATCACCAGCTCGTGGGCCTCGTCTCGGGCCCAGAACTTTGCAAGACCCGGGCCACGGGCCTTTACATGTTGGCACGCGATCGCTAGGCTGGTCCGGAGGGTTGCATTCAAGCTCCGTACCGACCTGGTGGAGCCCCCTCTGGCGTGTTGTTCGTGTGGCTAACTGCATGAATCAATAGGAGTTCCCATGGGCATGGAGATGCGACAGGAGCTCAAGCTCAGCCAGCAGCTGGTGATGACACCCCAGCTGCAGCAGGCGATCAAGCTGCTCCAGCTCTCCCGCATGGAGCTGGCCGAGATGGTTCACGAGGAGCTGCTCGAGAACCCGCTGATGGATGACGAGTTCGACCTGGCGCAGGAGCGCAGCGGCGAGCGCGAGCAGGTCGGCGGCGACGAGCAGTTCAACTCCCAGCTCGAGGGCGCAGGCCAGACCGAGATCCCACTCGACCAACCCAAGATCGACGGCGCGGCCCAGTCCGAGGTCAAGGGCGACGCCAGCGCGGTCGGCGAGATCGACTGGGAGAACTACCTCGACAGCTACCAGTCGGGGCCGGCCAACCCCGGCTTCCGCGGCGACAGCGACGAGCTGCCCGGCGTCGAGGCGACGCTGACCAAGCCACCGTCGCTGCACGACCACCTGGCCTGGCAGCTCAAGCTGACCGACCTCCCACCCAAGGCGCTCGAGATCGGCCTCGAGATCATCGGCAACATCGACGCCGACGGGTACATCAAGGACCCACCGCTGTCGGACATCGCGGCGGACCTGGGCGCGACCGAGGAGGAGTGCGAGATCGTGCTCGAGAAGATCCAGACCTTCGACCCGGTCGGGATCGCGGCCCGCAGCCTGGCCGAGTGCATGCTCATCCAGGCCATGCACGCCGGTCAGGACGACGACCTGGTCGTCAAGATGATCCGGAGCCACCTCGGCAACCTGGAGAAGAAGAACTACCAGGCCATCGCTCGCGACCTCAAGCAGCCGCTCGACGAGGTGTACGAGGCGGCCAAGGTGGTCATGGAGTTCGACCCGCGCCCGGGCCGGCAGTACTCGTCCGACGACGCGCACTACATCACCCCCGACGTGTACATCCACAAGGTCGGCGACAAGTTCTTCGTCGTGCCCAACGACGACGGCCTGCCCAAGCTCAAGATCTCCAACTTCTACAAGTCGGCGATGGGCACCGGCGCGGCCTCGAAGGACTACGTGCAGGACAAGCTGCGCTCGGCGCAGTGGCTGATCCGCTCGATCCAGCAGCGCCAGCGCACGATCATCAAGGTCGCCGAGTCGATCCTCAAGTTCCAGCGCGACTTCTTCGACAAGGGCATCGCCCACCTCCGCCCGCTCATCCTGCGCGACGTGGCCGAGGACATCGGCATGCACGAGTCGACCGTGTCGCGCGTGACGACCAACAAGTACGTGCACACGCCGCAGGGCATCTTCGAGCTCAAGTTCTTCTTCTCGTCGGGCATCTCCCGCACCAACGGCGAGGACATGGCGTCTCAGGCGGTCAAGTCGAAGATCAAGGAGCTGGTCGACGGTGAGGACGCCAAGCGCCCCCACTCCGATCAGAAGCTGGTCGAGCTGCTCAAGACCGGCGGCATCGACATCGCCCGCCGCACCGTGGCCAAGTACCGCGAGCAGATGGGCATCCTGTCGTCATCCAAGCGCAAGCAGGTGTTCTAGCAGGTCGACGCCGTCGACCTGCCCCGTGCCCATGCCCATGCCCGCCGGTGCCGGTGCCGGTGCCGGTGCCGTGGCCGGTGCCGTGGCCGTGGCCGGTGCCGGTCCGGGCGCTGGTTCCCGATGCGCCGGCATCGTCCGCGCCACGCGCGCCGTGTGCGCCGACCGGCCGCGACGAAATAAGCGCCCGCCGCCGACCCGCGGCCGACGCCGCTTGTTATCCTCACGGACAGGAGGTCCCCGGATGCAATTCTCGGTGACGTTTCGTCATATGGAGCCGACCGACTCGCTCAAGGCCTACGCGCGCGAGCGCATGGAGCGGATCAAGAAGTACGTGGCCGATCCCATCGCCTGCCACGTGGTGATGTCGACCGAGCGCCACAACCACCGCATCGACGTCAACTTCCAGCTGTCGAACGGGTTGACCATCGCCGGCCACGAGACGACCGAGAACATGTACTCGTCGATCGACCTGTGCATCGCCAAGATCGAGCGCCAGGTCCGCAAGTACAAGGGCAAGATCGAGGAGCAGCGGGTTCGCCCGCACCACGTCGAGCCCATGCCGTGGTCGCACTCGATCGTCAACGAGGCGTTCCAGGTGCTCGAGGAGCCCAAGGCGGGCGAGGGCGGTGGGCCGCAGTTCACCGTGGTCAAGACCGAGAAGTTCCACGCCCAGCCGATGTCGGTGGCCGACGCGATCGTCCAGCTCAACCTGCAGGCCGAGACCTTCCTGGTGTTCAGCCACGACGTCAGCGGCCGGGTCGCCGTCGTGTACAAGCGTGAGGACGGCAGCTACGGCCTCATCGAGACCCCGGCGCCGCAGTAGGCCGACGGCTCGTCGCCCAGGCGTCCGCAGCTAGCCCCGATGCAGCCCCGATGAAGATCGTCGACCTCATCCATCCCAACATGGTCGTGCCCGGGCTGCATGCCACCGACAAGCGGGGGCTGCTCGAGGAGCTGGCCGGGCACATCGCGGCCCGGGCGTCGCGGGTCGATCGGGCCACGCTGGCGCGGGTGCTGATCGAGCGTGAGCAGCTGGCGTCGACGGCGATCGGGGAGGGCGTGGCCATCCCGCACGGCAAGCTGTCGACGGTGACCGAGATCACCGCCTGTCTGGCGCGGGCCCCGGCCGGCGTCGACTTCGACTCGATGGACGGGCAGCCGACCTACCTGTTCTTCGTGCTGGTCGCGCCCGAGACCTCGACCGGGGCCCACCTCAAGGCGCTGGCCCGCATCAGCCGGGTCTTCAAGGACGCCGACTTCCGCCGGCGCCTGCTGGCCGCGCCCGACGCCGGCGCGATGTACACCGTGGTGGCGGACGAGGATGCCAAGTACTGACGGTGGCGTGGGCGGCCGTGGGCTCGGTGAGCCTGGGCCGGGCGGCGGAGTGGCCCCGCTGCGCGGCCCACGGACACCCGCGTCGATCACGGTGCAGCAGCTGGTCGACGCGCCGGCGCTGGCGCTGAGCCTGGTCGCCGGCGCGGCCGGCCACGGCAACGTCATCAAGGTGCCGCGCATCCAGAAGCCTGGCCTGGCCCTGGCCGGCTACCCCGAGCAGCTGCATTCAGGTCGGGTCCTGGTCCTCGGCGGCACCGAGATCGACTACCTGGCGGCCGCGCCGGCCAGCGCCCGCGCGCTCGGGCTGGGCACGGTCATGGCCAGCCGCCCGGCCTGCGTCGTCGTCTGCCGCGGCTTGCCGCCGGTGCCCGACCTGGTCCGCGCGTGTGAGGCCGAGCGGGTGCCCCTGGTCACGACCTCGCTCACGACCGCCGACTTCATCGTCGGCGCGACCGGGTGGATGGGCGACCGCCTGGCGGCCCGGACCGAGGTCCACGGCGTGCTGGTCGACGTGCTCGGGGTTGGCCTGCTGGTGCTGGGCCAGAGCGGCATCGGCAAGTCGGAGACGGCGCTCGACCTGGTCGTGCGCGGCCACCGCCTGGTCGCCGACGACGTGGTCGACGTGTGGCGGCGCGGCGACGTGGTGATCGGCGCCGGGGTCGGGCTCATCCGCCACCACATGGAGATCCGGGGGCTCGGCATCATCAACATCCAGGACCTGTTCGGGGTGTCGGCGGTGCGCGACACCAAGCGGGTCGAGCTCGTGGTCGAGCTGGTCGAGTGGAACGACGCCGACAGCTACGATCGCCTCGGCATCGACGACCCCCAGCTCGACGTCCTCGGGGTGTCGGTGCCGATGCTGCGCCTGCCGGTGCGGCCCGGGCGAGACCTGGCGACGCTGCTCGAGGTGGCCGCGCGCAACCAGCTGCTCAAGGCGCGTGGCCGGCACTCGGCGCGCGAGCTGACCGGCCGCCTCGGTCACGCGCTGACGCACCCGGGCCAGGCCGAGGTCGAGCCGGCGCCCCTCGCCGGCGCCGAGCTGGAGGCGGCCGAGTAGCCATGCAGATCGTCATCGTCACCGGCCTGTCGGGCGCGGGCAAGAGCACCGCCCTGCGCGCGCTCGAGGACATCGAGTTCTACTGCGTCGACAACATCCCGGTGCCGTTCGTGGTGGCGCTGGTCGAGCACATGGCCCAGGCCGGCGATTGCGACAAGCTGGCCATCGCCATCGATGCCCGCCAGCGCCGGCACCTGTCCGACTGGCGTGGCCAGCTGGCCCAGCTGCGCGCGGTCGGGCACCGGCTCGAGGTGCTGTTCCTCGACGCCGGCGACGAGGCGCTGCTGCGCCGCTTCTCCGAGACCCGGCGCCGTCACCCGCTGTCGGGCGGCGAGGTCAGCGAGGGCATCCGGCGCGACCGCGAGATCATGGGCGAGATGCGGCACGGGGCGATGGTGGTCGACACCTCCAACCTCACGACCCACCAGCTCAAGGCCATCATCCAGGACCGGTACGGGCGCGACGGCAAGCTGGCGGTGACCATCGTCTCGTTCGGCTTCAAGCACGGCCTGCCGGTCGAGTTCAACCTGGTGTTCGACGTCCGCTTCCTGCCCAACCCGTACTTCGAGCCGGCCCTGACCCACCTCGACGGGCGCGACCCCGAGGTGGCCCGTTTCGTGCTCGGTTCGGCCGAGGGCGACGAGTTGACCGGGCACATCGAACGGCTGCTCCGCTTCGCGCTGCCGCAGTTCCAGAAGGAGGGCAAGCTGTACGTCACCATCGCCATCGGGTGTACGGGGGGGCGCCACCGTTCGGTGGCGCTGGTCGAAGAGCTGCGGCGGCGGCTCGGCGACGAGTGGGAGCTGCTGGTCCGCCATCGCGACGTCGATCGGGGGGAGTGACATGGCCGAGGCAGCCGAGCGGACCCTGACCATCATCAACGAGCTCGGCCTGCACGCGCGGGCCGCCACCAAGTTCGTGCAGCTGGCCGCCAAGTACGCGGGGTGTGACATCACCCTCGGCAAGGATGGGCACGAGGTCAACGGCAAGAGCATCATGGGCGTGCTCATGCTGGTCGCGTCCAAGGGCTCGGTCGTCACCATCCGCGCCCGCGGCCCACGCGCCGACGAGGCCGTCGCCGCGCTGGCCCAGCTGATCGGCGATCGGTTCGGCGAGGAGCGATGAGCGAGGACCTGCGCGGCGAGATGCTCCGCTCGGGCATCCCGGTCTCGGCCGGGATCGCCATCGGCCGGGCCTACCTGGTTGGCCGCGACACCCTCAAGGCCCCACGCCACCACGTCGCCGCCGACGAGGTCGAGGCCGAGCTCGAGCGGCTCGACCGCGCCATCACCGCCTCGGACCGGCAGCTGGCCAAGGTCAAGGCCAAGCTGGCCTCGGAGGACGAGACCGACTACCACATCATCGAGGCCCACCAGCTGATGCTCCACGACGAGCACCTGGTGGTGGCGGCCAAGGGCTACATCCAGGCCGAGCTGATCTGCGCCGAGTGGGGCCTGCGCAAGGCGGTCGACGACATCCTCGTCGTGTTCCAGAGCATCGAGGACGAGTACCTCAGCGAGCGCAAGACCGACGTCGAGTTCGTGTTCGAGCGTATCTTGCGCAACCTGCTCGGGCGCGAGGACCTGGCCTTCGCGCCGCCGCCCGACGCGGTCGTCGTCGCGTACGACCTGTCGCCGATGGACGCGGCCCAGCTGCACAAGGCGGCGGTGGCCGGCCTCATCACCGACGCCGGCGGCAAGACCTCGCACACCGCGATCATCGCCCGCGCCCACGAACTCCCGGCCGTGGTCGGGCTCGAGGACATCACCGAGGTGGTCGAGGAGGACGACCTGCTCATCGTCGACGGCGCGTCGGGGGTGGTGGTGGTCAACCCGACCGCGGCCACGGTCGGGCGCTATCGCGACGCGCAGCGGCGCCAGGTCGCGGCCGGGTTGGCCCTGCGCGGCCAGCGCGATCTGCCGGCGGTCACCCTCGACGGGGTCACCGTCAACTTGCTGGCCAACCTGGACGGACCCGACGAGGCCGCCGCCGCGGTCGAGTACGGCGCGATCGGGGTCGGCCTGGTCCGGACCGAGTTCCTGTACATGGTGTCCGACGAGCTGCCCGACGAGCAGACCCACTACCAGGCCGCGGTCGACATCCTCGGCAAGCTGGGCGGGCGGCCGGTCACGATCCGCACCTTCGACCTCGGCGCCGACAAGCTGGCCGGGTTCCTCGAGGAGGCCGCGCTCGACGAGGCCAACCCGGCGCTCGGGCTGCGCTCGATCCGCCTGTGCCTCAACGACCTCGGGCGCGGCCTGTTCCGGGCCCAGCTGCGTGGCCTCCTGCGGGCGGCGGTGCACGGCCCGCTCCGCCTGATGTTCCCGATGATCTCCGGCGTGGCCGAGCTGCGCGCGGTGCGCGCCGTGCTCGACGACGTCCGCGCCGAGCTGACCGCCGAGGGGGCGATCTTCCGCGCCGACGTGCCCATCGGCATCATGATCGAGATGCCGTCGTCGGCCCTCATCGCCGACATCCTGGCCCGCGAGGTCGACTTCTTCTCGATCGGCACCAACGACCTCATCCAGTACACGATGGCGGTCGACCGCGTGAACGAGTACGTGTCGTACCTGTACGAGCCGCTGCACCCGGCGCTGCTCCGCCTGCTCGGCACCGTCGGTGCCGCGGCCCGGGCCGCCGGCATCCCGGCCTCGGTGTGCGGCGAGCTGGCCGGCGACCCCATGCTGGCGCCCGTGCTGGTCGGGCTGGGCCTGTGTGACCTGTCGATGAGCGCGGTCTCGATCCCCGAGGTCAAGGCGGCGGTGCGTGGCTTCTCCGCCGCCGACGCCCGCGCCCTGGTCGAGCGCATCCTCATGCTGCCGACCGCCGACGAGGTCCGCGCCGCGGTCGAGGAGTTCGCGGCCACCCGCGGCCTGCCGGGACGGCCGACGTGATCCGGCGCGGGGCCGCCCTCGCGCTGGTCGCGCTGGCGACGCTGCTCCCGGCCCGGGCCGAGGCCGGGGATCCCGACCGGGTGTGGATGACGCTGGAGACGCCACACTTCGTCATCCACTACTACCAGCCGCTCGACGAAGTGGCGCGTCGGGTCTCGGTCGTGGCCGAGCGAGCCCACGCCATCCTGGTGCCCGCGCTCGGCCACGCCCCGCGCGAGAAGACGCAGGTCCTGCTCATCGACGACACCGACAGCGCCAACGGCTTCGCCAACGTGTTGCCGCGCAACACGGTGGTGCTGTTCGCGACCGCGCCGAGCGGCTCGTCGGGCCTGGCCGACCACGACGACTGGATGTACGGCCTGGTCGCGCACGAGTACACCCACATCCTCCACCTCGACACCATCAGCGGGCTGCCCCGCCTGGTCAACGCGCTGGTCGGCAAGACCTGGGCCCCCAACCAGATCCAGCCGCGCTGGGTCATCGAGGGGCTGGCCACCTACGAGGAGAGCAAGCGCTCGAGCGGTGGCCGCACCCGCAACACCAGCTTCGACATGTCGCTGCGGGTGCCGGTCCTGCGCGGCGAGGCGCTCGGGCTCGACCAGATCTCCGGCGCGCCGCGCGCGTTCCCGCGCGGCAACGCGGCCTACCTGTATGGGTCGCACTTCCTGCGCTACGTGTTCGACCGCTTCGGCGACGACGCGGCCCGTCGCATGAGCCAGGTCGGCGGCAGCCAGGCGGTGCCGTTCGCGATCAACCGCCAGATCGCCGAGGTGGTCGGCCGCCCGTTCGACGCGCTGTACGACGACTGGCGCCTGCACCTGCGCGACAAGTACGCGCTGCAGATGCAGGGGGTGGAGCGGCGCGGCCGGCGGACCGGGCGGCGCCTGACCTTCAGCGGCGAGACCAACGTCGCGCCGCACTACACGGCCGACGGCAAGGAGCTGTGGTGGCTCGGCTCGGACGGGACCCGACCGGCCCGGCTGCAGGCCATGCCGGTTGGCGCCGACGCAGGGGCGGCGCGTGACCTGCGCCAGATCGAGGCCATCGGCACCTGGGCCCCGCTGGCCGACGGGTCGCTGGTGTTCGAGCAGAGCTGGGCCTACCGGCGCGACTACCAGTACCAGGACCTGGTGTACTGGGACCACACGTCCGACCGCGAGGTCCGCCTGACCCGGGGCCAGCGCGCGCGGGATCCGGCGGTGTCGCCCGACGAACGCGAGGTCGCGTTCTCGATGAACGGCGAGGGCCGCAGCGTGCTGGCGGTGATCCCGCTCCGGGCCGATCCCGATCCGGCCCACCGGCCGGACCCGGTCGTGTTGTGGCGCGGGCCCGGCCGCTTCGACCAGGCGTTCCAGCCGGCGTGGTCTCCGGACGGCCGCCACGTCGCCTTCTCGGCCTGGCGCACCGGCGGCTACCGCGACATCCTGGTGGTCGAGCGCCGGTCCGGCGCGGTGACCGAGGTGACCCACGACCGCGCCATCGACGGCTCGCCGCGGTGGTCGCCCGACGGCGCGCGCCTGTACTTCGACAGCGACCGCACCGGCATCAGCAACCTGTACGCCTACGACTGGGCCGAGCGCGAGCTGTGGCAGGTCACCAACGTCGACGGTGGCGCGTTCGAGGTCACGGTCTCGCCCGACGGGCGGCGCCTGGCCTATCACGGCTTCGTCGGCACCGGCTACGACCTGTTCGAGATCATGGTCGACCCGTCGGCCTGGATCCGGGCCCGGCCGTACGTCGATGACCGGCCCGACCCGGTGGTCGTGCCCAACGCCGACGTCGCGCTCGGGCCGGCTCGGCCGTATCAGGCCCTCGACACCCTGGCGCCGCAGGCGTGGACCGCGCAGCTGGCGCTGTCGAACCTGTCGCGCGCGATCACCCTCAACACCGGCGGCAGCGACGTGGCGGGGCTGCACGGGTACACGCTGGCGGCGGCGATCGATCTCGAGCGCGGCGACCTCAACCTGGGCGGCTCGTACGGCTACGGCGGCCTGCGCCCATCGCTGCGCGCGTCGTTCTCGCGCAGCGTGGCCGAGCGGACCGGGTTCCGCGTCAACGGCATGAACCTGCCCTACACCGAGGAGAGCCTGGGCGCGACGCTGTCGGTCGGGCTGCCCGGCGAGCGGCGGCCCGACACCTCGTGGGGCCTGTCGCTCGACTACGACCTCGACTGGTCGCGCCTACTCGAGGTGCCGACCGTGGCCCCCGACCCCAACGCGCCGGCGCCGCGGGCGCCGCTGGCCGACTACCGGCAGGCCGGGGTGGCGACGCGGCTGTCGTTCGGCAACACGCGCGGCGCGCTGTACGCGACCGGTCCGACCGAGGGCAGCGAGCTCAGCCTGTCGGCCCGGATCGACCACCCGGCGCTCGGCGCCGAGTACCGCGCCCTGCAGGTCAACTGGACCGCGCGCACGTACCTGCCGGCGCCGTGGGGCAAGACCCCGACCTTCGCGCTGCGCTTGGCCGGCGGGGTGCGGGCCGGTGACCTGCCGCGCACCGGCGCGTTCGGCCTGGGCGCCATCCCGGCCCAGGACGTGGTGCGCTCGATCCTCGACTCGGCCCGGTTCGGCAACACCGGCTACCTGCGCGGGTACCCGCCGCGCACGGTGGCCGGGGCCCAGTTCCACCTGCTCAACGTCGAGTACCGGCACGAGCTGCTGTCGGTCGAGCGCGGGCTGTCGACCCTGCCGGCCTTCCTCAAGCGGGTCCACCTGGCCGGGCTGCTCGACGCCGGCACGGCCTTCGACGGTGCGCCCAGCCGCGACGCCCTGCGCCTGTCGGTCGGCGGCGCGCTCCGGGTCGACGCGTTCTTCGGCTACTACGTGCCGGGCACGTTCGAGCTGGGCTACGCGCGCGGCCTGCTCGCCGACGGGCTGGGGGAGACCTGGTTCCTCCTGACGGGGACGCTGTGAGGGGCGAGGGCGGCAAGAGCCAGCAGGTCGCGCTGGCCGAGCTGGCCGGCGCGGTCGCGGCCGAGCTGGTGCTGGATCTGGCGGCGCCGGTCAGCGGCGCGCGCGACCGTCTGGCGCTGGTGATCGACCACCTCGATCGCCACGTCGCGGCGTCGACCGGGCCGACGCCGTACCCGTGGAAGGCGCTCGGCGGCCTGCGCCAGGACCTGGCGTCGGCCTACTTCGAGGCGACGACCGCGGCGCGCCGCATCGAGGACCTGCGCGCCGCGCTGATCGGGCTGGGCGCGCCGCCGAGCCCGACCGCGGTCGGCGAGGTCGTCGAGATCGGCGTGCACCTGGCCAGCCACCGCATCGGCGACAAGGTCGAGCTGCTGGTCGATCTGGGCGTGACGCCGCCGGCCCGGGCCGAGCGTGGGGCGCTGGCCCTGGTGGTGGCCCGCGCGGTGCTGGTGTCGGCGCACTCGGCGGCAGCGGCCCCGGGCAGCGCGCTGTCGGTCCGGACTCGGGCCGAGGCCGACGCGGTGGTCATCAGCATCGGCGACAACGGCGCGGGCGTCGGGGACGGTGCGGTGGTCGAGGCCATGGCGGTGGTGGTCGACAGCTGGGGCGGCCGGGTCGACGCAGCCATCACCACCGATGTCGGCTGCGTGTTCGAGATCCGCCTGGTGACCACGAGCTGAGCCGGCGCGCGCGGCCCGACTCCGGAATGTGCTTGACCGCCGCGGTCGCGTGCTGCAAAAGGGAAACACTCCACCCTGGTGCTGGCCGACCGCTGCGGTCGGGTCCGCTGGCGGGAGGTCCGTCATGTCGCCCCGCTGTCTCCTCCCCACGTAGTCGTGCGCCCGCCGGGCGCGTGAGCGTCGCTGCGCGTGGCGTGGTGTGGTCGTGCGCCGGGCCCCGGGATCGGGGTGCGGCGTGCGCCGCGCCGTCACGCCGCGGCGCCCACCGCCTGGCGCGCACGTTCACCCCGCACGTTCCCCCGTGGCGCGATCGCCTCGGCGATCGCACGAGGACTCATGGACCGATCCAGGGCCAAGGCCCAAGACCGTCGCGGTGCCCCCGACCGCAAGGATCTGCAGGTCTGCCGCCAGGTGTTCGATGCACTTCACTACGCGCTGGCCGAGCTCGACGACCCCGTGGTCGACGAGCTGGTGCTGGTCACCGTGGTGCCCGCCCCCAGCGCGTCGCGCGTGCTGGCCATCCTCGCGCCGAGCCGGCGCGGCGTCGACCTCGACGCCGCCTACGCCCGGCTGCGCGAGGCGGCCGACGAGCTGCGTCAGGAGGTGGCCGCCGAGGTGTCCCGGCGCCGCGTGCCCGAGCTGGTGTTCCGCATCGACCCGGTGGCGGCGGACGACGACCGCTGACGCCCGTGGGCAGGACGAACCTGCCCACGGGCCTTCTATTTCGACCGGGCGCCTGACCGCCCGAACTCGGGCACGGGCACGGGCACGGGCACGGGCACGGGCACGGGCCAGGTCGCGGCAACCGCGGCTGCGCCGCGTTTGTCAGCGTCCTGCTAGTTCATCCAGCGCGGCGGCGCCGGTGGCACCGTCTGCAGCTGCGCCAGCAGGGCCAGCTCGCGCTCGCGCTCGGCGCGGCGGGCCATGGCCTCGGCCTCCTCCAGCTCCCACCGCGCCAGCCGCTCGCGGTTCTGCCGGCGGCGGCGGCGCCAGGCCAGGACCAGCAACACGGCCGACACCGCCCACAGCAGGAACGCGAACACCCCGGCCGGCAGCAGGAAGAACCGGCGGCGCAGATCCTCGCGCCACTCCTGGTACAGCGCCTCGAGCGGGCGGCCGAAGGCGGCGCGGGCCGCGCTGTCGAGGTCGGCCCCGGCGGCGAGCTGGCCGAGGAAGCGGCGGAACGGCCAGCGGTCGCCGTCGTCCTCGCGGTCCTCCCAGCGGCCGCGCTTGGCCAGGAAGCCGACGAAGTCGTAGCTCTGGGCGTAGGCCCGCTGGGCCGGCAGCTCGGCCGCCGGGAAGGTTCGCTCCAGCTCGTCGAGCGGCTGGATGTTGCCGGCCCACGCCATCTGCGCCAGCGTCTCGGTCCGGTCCCACGACCAGTCGGCCGAGTGCTGGTAGGCGAAGCCCTCGTGCAGCCAGCGCGGGGCGCGCGCGCCGACCGCGGCGCCGAGCGCGAGGTGGGCCAGCTCGTGCGCCAGCGTCTCGCCGACGTCGATCACCTGGCCACCGCGGGTGCGGGCGACGATGAGCACCCCGAGGTCGGGGAAGGCGACCCCGGCCGCCCACGCCGGCACCCGCCGCCCGTCCGGCGCCACCGCCTGCATGTCGGCGGCGTCGTCGACGACGCGGATCTCGACGTGGTCGGGCCGGGGCAACCCGGGCAGGTCGGCCTCGATCAGGGCCAACCGCTTGCCGCTGCTGGCGAGCAGGCGGTCGGCCGTGCTGTCGAGGCCACGCTCGGCCACCACGGTGATGCGGCCCTCGTGCCGGCGCACCGGCAGCACGCGCTCGGCCGCGGCCGGGGCGGCCAGGCCGAACAGGGCCGCCAGCACCAGCACGAGCGTGACGACGCGGCGGCGCACGGCGGCGCCGAGGTGAGTCCAGGGCCGGTCGGTCATGGCCCCGTGATCCGGATGTGCTGGACGTCCTCGGCGCTCTCGCTGGCGTAGATGGCGACGGCGCCGAGCGCGGCGGCGCCGATGATGCTGGCGTAGACCCACCACCGCACGGGATCGATCCGGCGGCCGGTGGCGGGGTGGTCCCCTTCGCGCAGCAGCGCCACGCCGGCCTCGGGCCCGCGCTGATCCCAGCTGGCGACCTGGTCGACGATGACCGCGCCGAGCTCCATCGGCTGGTCGATCGCGGCGCGGTCGACCCGGCGGGCTGGCCCGACCTTGGCCGAGCGGGCCCAGATCTCGACGGTGCGTTGCCCGGCCAGGACCAGCACGACCCGGCTGCCGGTAGCGCCGAGCAGCGCACCCAGCTCGGCGCCGGTGGGGCCGGGGCCGCCCGCGCGCCAGGCCGCGACTTGCGCCGCCAGCGTGGCCCACGGCCCCGTCAACCGTGGCGCCGCCGGCACGGTCACGGTCATCGCGCTGGCGCCGGCGGTGAACTCGAGCGCGCCGGCGGCGCTGGGCCCGGCCACCGCCAGCACGTGCGGACCGGCGCTGACGAAGACCTGACGCGGGGCCGGCCCGACCCGGCGGTGGTCGAGCCAGACCTCGGCGCCGGCCAGCTCGGGCGCGACCTCGACCGCGACGGCGACGACGTCCCGGTCGAGCGTGGCGTCGATCTCCGGGTAGCGATCCCACAGCGCCGGCGGGACACCGACGTCGTCGGCGCGGTGGGCGCCGAGGGTGCGCAGCTGCGCGGCCGCGGCCATGGCGTCGGCGCGCAGCGGCGCGCCCGCCTGATCGGCGCACACCAGGCGGTAGGTCCAGGCGGTGCGCAGCGGCAGCAGGTCGGCGTCGCCGCTGGCCTGGCGCGCGGCCAGCGCCGGCAGCGCCCGCCCGACCGCGCGCAGGGCCTCGGCGCAGTCCAGCGCGCCAAACGCCGTTCGGGCCCGGTCGAGCTCGGCCCGGGCCGCGACCTCGGCCCCGTCGGTGACGACGCCGGCCAGCGCGGCGTCGAGCTCGGGCCCGACCTCCGGATCGAGGCCACCAACCCGCGCCAGGTCGGCCTGCAGCGCGTGCCGGCTGCTGGTCAGCGCGGCCGGATCACCCGGCCGCAGGTCGAGCATGACGACGACCTCGCTGGCGCGGGTGGCGGCCGGCGCGGTCGGTCGGGCGCTGGCGGCGGGCGCCAGCACCAGCAGCGCGCAGGCCCAGGCGGCGCCTAGTGCCATGACCTTCACATGCTGCCGTGCGTGCTCCGCCGTCAGCCGTCGGAGCACTAGGCCAGCTGCTCGAAGTACTTGCCTAGCCCCCATACATCCTGGGCCCGCAGGCCGTCGAACTGCACGCCGATCCCCTTGCCGTCGACCCAGCGCACGGTGCCCTCGGTGGTGATCGGCTGCTCGAGGGTCGGGATGCGAAACGAGAACTTGATCCGGTCCCCCATCACCCGCTTGAGGGCCAGGAAGGCGCCGCCGAGCGACAGGTTGAGGACGCGGATCTCCGAGCTGGTCTCGCCCTCGAGGAGGGTGCCGGCGAGATCGACTTCGTGCCGCGTGGCCGTGCGACGGTTCTGTCCCAAGGTGCGCTCCGGTGCTGGTTCTCTCCATGATAGTAGGCCAGCGCGAAAACCGCACGCGGCGTCGCGACGGATCGCATCATGGGGTCGGCCGCCGTCGACCGCACCTGGAAGAACGGGCGGGCCCGGCGGCGTGGTGGGTGATCACCCGCCACGCCGATGTCGGCCCAGCGCCTACAGCTTGATCTCGATGTACGCCTTCTTGCGCAGCTCGGTGAGCCAGGTCGTCGTCTGCTTGTCCATCTCGCGGCGCAGCAGCTCCTCCTTGAGCTGGGCCTTGAGGTCGTCGAACGGCTTGATCTCGGTCCGCTTGATCTCCGGCACGTAGAACACGTGCAGGCCCTGCGGACCGCTGATCGGGCCGCGCACGTCGCCCTTCTCCATCGTGAACACCACCGCCTCCCACTCCGGGCTGATGGCGCCACGCTCGAACCAGCCGAGCTCGCCGGCGCTGGCCTTGGTGCCCTCGTCGTCGGACATCGCCGCCGCCACGTCGGCGAAGGCCTCGCCGGCGCGGACCCGGGCGATGGCCTGGGCCGCCTTGTCCTTGGCCGCGGCCACCGCCTGCTCGCTCGGGTTGTCGCCGACGCGGATGAGGATGTGGGCCAGGCGGACCGCGCTGACCGACTCCGACCGCCGCAGCATCTGATCGTAGCGCCCGCGCACGTCCTCGTCGGTGACGTTGACCCGCGGCCGGACCAGCTGGTTGACCGCCCGCAGCCGGAGCAGCTGCGGGCGCAGCACCTCGGCCTTGTACTGGCTCATCGACATGCCCTGCTGGGCCAGCGCGGCGGCCAGGCCGGCGTCGTCGAGCTTGTTCTGACTCTTGATGCCGTCGATGGCGGCGTCGACCTCGGCCGGCTCGATCTCGATCTTGGCCTCAACCGCGGCCTGCAGCATCAGCTCCTCGTTGATCATCTCGTCGAGGATCTGCCCGTACAGCTTGCTGGCGCGGCGGGCCCGCTCCTTGGGGTCGGTGATCTGGGCGGCGTCGGCCAGGGCCGGCAGGGCGCGCCGGCGCAGCTCGCTCTGCAGGACGATGGCCTCGCCGACCACGGCGACGACGCGATCGACCACGCGCCGGCGCTGTGCCGCCGGCTTGGCCGCGTCGTCGTCGGCCGGCGCCTTCTGCGCCGCGGCCGGTCCGGCCACCAGGCTGCCGAGGACGATCAGGACGAGGGAGGCGGCGGGCCAGGACCGGCGACGGCGCGGGCCAGGGCCAGGAGCAAAGGCGGCGGGCGAGGGCGACACGACGGTTGGACCGGGGCTGGGCATCGAGGGTTGCCTCACCGGTTGCCCGGCATGTCGTGGCCGTGGCCGTCGTCGGGCTCGGGCGTGGTGGTGTCGATCCGGACCTTGGCCAGGTTGGCCTCGTTGATCTGGACCTTGGCGGCGGCGCGCAGCCCGGCGACGAAGCCGTCCTGGGCCCCGACCCGCTTGTCGCGGTACAGCTTGTTGCGGATCTGCGGCTTGGCGTCGTCGAAGGTGCGGGTGATGGCCCGCTTGCGACCGGTCTGCTTGATCACGTAGAACAGCCCGTTGCCGCCGTCGACGGTGGTCGACACGTCGCCGGTCTGGGCCAGGGCGAACGCGGCCTTGACCAGCGGCGCCGGCAGGTCCTTGCTGTCGATCGTGAAGTAGCGCAGGTCGCCGCCGCGCAGCTTGGACTCCTCGTCGGTCGAGTACTTGCCGACCAGCTCGCGGAAGCCCTTGTTGGTGCGGCCGGCCTCGCCCTGGGCCTCGGTCGCGATCTTGTCGGCCTGGGCCTTGTTCTTGAGGATGATGGCCGAGGCCCGCACCTCCTCGGCCTTGACGAACTCGGCCAGGTTGGCGTCGTAGTAGGTCTTCATCTCGGCGTCGGAGATCGAGTCCGGCGTGACCTTGGTCTCGAACTCGTCCTTCATCAGCTTCTGCACCATCACCTGCTTGAGGGTGCGCACCACCTCGGGGTCCTTGTCGAAGCCGCGCTTCTGCGCCTCCTTGGCCAGGACCTCGAACCGGACCATGTTCTCGAGGAACTCCTTCTTCTGCTCGAGCGACGTGTAGCGGGCCCGGACGTACGGTGTCTGTCGGCCCAGCTGCTGCTGGAAGTCGCCGATGGTGATGATGACGTCCTCGATCTGCGCCAGCGGGGTCGACAGCTCCTCCTGGCTCTGCGTCGGCGCGGCCGGGCCCGGGCGGTCGACCACCGGCGTGCGCTTGTCGCCCTTCTGCTGGCAGGCGCCGAGCGCGGCCGCGAGGCCGATCAGCAGCAGCATCCGACGAGGCGAGTTCGGCGTCATAACTCTTTCTCCTGCCACGGTTTTTCGTCTTTCACGTACCACGGCGCGGCGGCCTGGGCAAGGCCGGCGGAGCCGCCGGGGCCGGAGCCGGAGCTGCGCCCGTCGCCGCCAGGGCCAGCAGGGCGCGCCGGGCCGATGGCACCGCGGTCCGGGCCTCGTCGACGGACAGGGCCCGGGCCAGGCGGCCGTCGGGGAGCAGGCGCCAGCCGTCGGCGCGGGCCGCGGCCAGGGCCGCCGGCCGGGTCACGACGTCACCGAGCGGCGAGGTCGGGAGCAGGCCCAGGGCCAGGCGCGCGGCCGACAGCTCGAGCGCCTGCACGCCGAGGCCCCGCGCCACCGCCTTGAGCGACATGAGCTCGGCCAGCAGCAGGACCGCACCCGGCAGCGGGCCGAAGCGGTCGGCGATCTCGGTCAGCAGCTCGTCGGCCTCGGCCGGGTCGGCCATCGACGACAGCCGCTTGTACAGCTCGAGCCGCTGCGGCGGGTCGGGCACGTAGTCGTCGGGGATGTAGCCGGGGCGGTCGACCGTGAGCTCGGGGTCGACCGGGTCGTGGATGGGGCTGCCGCGCAGCTCGGCCACCGCCCGCTCGAGCATGCGCACGTAGGTGTCGAAGCCGACCGCGGCGATCGAGCCCGACTGCCGGGCCCCGAGCAGCTCGCCGCCGCCGCGGATCTCGAGGTCGTGCGAGGCGATGTGGAAGCCGGCGCCGAGCTCGGTGAAGCGCTGCAGCACCTCGAGGCGGCGCCGCGCCTCGGGCGTGAGCCGCTCCGGCGGCGGCACCAGCAGGTAGCAGTAGGCGCGGTCGCGCGAGCGGCCGACCCGGCCGCGGATCTGGTAGAGCTGGGCCAGGCCGAACCGCTCGGCGTGGGCCACCAGCATCGTGTTGGCGCGCGGGATGTCGAGCCCGCTCTCGACGATGGCGGTCGCGCACAAGACGTCGAGCTCGCCGCCGACGAACGCGACCATGACCCGCTCCAGCTCGGTCTCCGGCAGCTGGCCGTGGGCGACCCCGACCCGCGCGGTCGGGACCAGCTCGCGCAGGTAGGCCGCCCACTCGGCGATCGAGCGGTCGTCGTCATCGGGGCCGATCCGCTCGATGGTCGGGGTGATGAAGAAGACCTGGCCGCCGCGGGCCAGCTCGTGCTCGAGCGCGCTGCGCACCACCGCGTCGTCGGCGCGCGCCGCCATGGTGCGGACGGCGCGGCGGTCGGTCGGTGGGGTGGCGATGATCGACAGGTCGCGCAGCCCGGTCATGGCCAGGTGCAGGGTGCGCGGGATGGGGGTGGCGGTCAGCGTGAGCACGTCGACCGAGGCGCGCAGCTTCTTGAGCCGCTCCTTGTGCGCCACCCCGAACCGCTGCTCCTCGTCGATCACCACCAGGCCGAGGTCGCGGAAGCGGACGTCGGCCGACAGCAGGCGGTGGGTGCCGACCACCACGTCGACCTGGCCGGCGGCGGCGCGCCGGACCACCTCGGCCTGCTCGGCCTTGTCCTGGAAGCGCGACAGCTTGCCGACCAGGATGGGGAAGCCGGCGAAGCGCTCGGCCAGGGTGCGGGCGTGCTGCTCGACCAGCACCGTGGTCGGCGCCAGCAGCACGGCCTGCTTGCCGCCGGTGGCGGCGCGGAAGATGGCGCGCAGCGCGACCTCGGTCTTGCCGTAGCCGACGTCGCCGCACACGATGCGGTCCATGGCCCGCGGCGCCTCCATGTCGGCCAGCACGGCGTCGATGGCGGCCAGCTGGTCGGGCGTCTCCTGGAACGGGAAGCGGGCCTCGAACTCGCGGAAGTCGTCGCCGGCCGACGGGAAGCGGTGGCCGGGCAGGGCGGCGCGCTGGGCGTACAGCTGCAGCAGCTCCTCGGCCAGCGCGGCCACCGCGACCGAGACCTTGCTGCGGGTCTTGGCCCAGGTCAGGCCGCCCAGCTTGTCGAGGCGGGGCGCGTGGCCGTCGGCGCCGACGTAGCGCTGCACCTCGCCGGTGCGGAACACCGGCAGGTACAGCGTGCCGCCATCGTACTCGAGGTGCAGGCAGTCGAGCTCGAGGCGCTCGGCGCCGTACGGCAGGCGGCGCAGGCCGAGGTAGCGGCCGACGCCGTGCAGCTGGTGCACCAGGTAGTCGCCGACCGCGAGCTGGGCAAAGTCGTCGACGGCGCCGAGCAGGGCGTCGCGCGCCCGCTTGCGCGCCCCGGCCCGACGCGTGGCCGGGCGGGCTCCGAACAGGTCGGCCGCGGCCAGCACGGCGACGCGGTCGGTCTCGCACACGAACGAGGCGCTGGCCGCGTCGTGGCTGACCAGGATGGCGCCGGCGCCGCCGGGCGCGCGCGCGGCCAGCGTGTCGGCCAGGCGGCCGGGCCGGGGCGCCAGCCCGCGCCCGGTCAGGATGCCGTCGACGCGGTCGTACCGGCTCTGGCCATCGCACGCGACCACCACCGTGGTGCCGGCGGTGAGCAGCTGGTGCAGGTGGCGGTCGAGCGGGCCGACCGGGTCGTCGCCGCCGTGGGCGCGGGCGACGTCGAGCTCGCGCCGCAGCGCGCTGGTGGCGGTGCCGTCGAAGCGCACGCTGGCCCCGGCCAGGTCGTCGCCGACGACCTCGAGCGAGGCGCACACCACCCGGCGCGTCGGCGCCGCCAGCGCGGCGGCCAGGCCGTCGGGGGTGACCAGGTACTCGGCCAGCGGGAAGCTCAGCTTGCCGGCCCGGTCGCGGTCGGCCAGCTCGCGCTCGGCCTCGCCCCAGCCGTCCTGGGCGGCGCGCGCCACCGCCTCGCGGTCGAGCACCATCCAGGTCGCGCCGGCCGGCACGTAGGCGGCCGCGGCCTCCATGTGGTCGTGGAACGCCGGGGTCAGGGCCTCGAGGCCGATGGTCAGCTCGCCGGTCTCGAGCTGCTCGATCAGGCGGCGCGCCGCCTTGGTCGGCACCAGCGCCTCGTCGGCGCGCTCGCGCAGGCGGGCCCGCACCCCGGCTGGCCCGGCCGCGCCGGTGGCGATGGTCTCGCGCACCGGGTGCACCAGCACCCGCCCGGCCGGGCGGATCGTGCGCTGCGTCTCGAGATCGAACCAGCGCATGGTGTCGATCCGGTCGCCGTCGAGCTCGAGCCGGACCGGGTGCGCCGCCAGCGGGGCGAACAGGTCGAGCACGCCGCCGCGCACGGCGAAGGTGCCGGGCCCCTCGACCATCGGCGTGCGGGCCCAGCCGCCCGCGACCAGGCGATCGATGAGGTCGGCGCGCGCCACCTCGGCGCCGACGGTGAGGGCCAGGGCCCGGGCCACCAGCGGGCCGGCCGGCACGGTGCGCCGCATCAGGGCGGCGACCGAGGTGACGACGACCCGCGGCCACAACGTCGGCTCGGCCAGGCGGTACAGCGTGGCCAGGCGCTCGGCCACCACCTCGGCCTCGAGCGCGACCTCGGCCAGGGCCGAGGCGTCGGGCGTGGCCAGGGTCACCACGTGATCGAGGCGATCGGGCTCGTCGCCGTCGTCGTCGCCGATCGGGCCGAGGTACGCGCGGACGTCGTCGGCCAGGGCGCTGGCCTGCTCGGGCTCGGCCACCACGACGACGAGCGGCGGCGCGCCGGGGCCGGGCGCGAGCCGGGCCGCCAGGTACGGCGCCAGCCCCGGCCCGACGCCGTAGGTGGTGACCGGCCCGGCCGCGAGCGCGCGCTCGAGTTCGGCGCTCGAGCTCACGGCGCCGTCACGCCTCGGCGGGCGCCAGCTCGACCAGCGGCTCGCCGGTGTCGACCGTCTGACCGGCGGTCTTGAGCACGGACCGGACCACGCCGCCGCGCTCGGCGCACAGCTCGTTCTCCATCTTCATGGCCTCGAGCACCACGACCGGGCGGCCGGCGGCGACGGTGGCGCCGACCTCGACCAGGACCTTGACCAGCTTGCCGGCGATGGGCGCGCGCACCGTCTCGCCGCGGCTGCTGCCGCCCTGGCGCTGCGCGGCCTGGCGCAGCCGGCGCTCGCGCGCGTCCTCGACCACGAGGTCGAGATCCCCCGAGCCGGCGCTGGCGGCGAGGTGACCCCGGCGCGGATCGAGGTCGACCTCGTACGAGCGGCCGCCGACCAGGATGGACCAGGTGCCGGGCCGGACCCGCCGGGCGTCGACGTCCTGGGCCACCCCGTCGACGGTGAGCTGGAGCGGGCCGCGCACCGGGTCGCCGGCCACGACCACGGTCACCTCGGTCCCGCCGGCGCTGATGACGAGCTCGCGCTTCACGGCGGCCCTTATAGCTCATCTTGCTGGCCAGGTGCCGGCGCCCGCGGGGCCGCCCAGCCGGCCGGCGGGCCCGCGGCTGGGAGAATCCCTGATCCTGCGCCGGGCCGGGCCGGGGTTTGCTGCGCGCGCGCGGCCCGTGCTACATGGCGACGACGTCGTGCCGGATCCTCGTCTCACGCAGGCTGTCCGCGCCAAGCGCATCCTGGTCTGCGTCGGCTCGGGCGGGGTCGGCAAGACCACCACCGCGGCCGCGCTGGCGCTGGCGGCGGCGCGGTCCGGCCGGAAGACCCTGGTCCTGACCATCGACCCGGCCAAGCGGCTGGCCAACTCGCTCGGCCTTTCCGCGCTCGGGCACGAGGTGCAGGAGATCGATCCGGCCCTGGTGTTCCAGGGCGGCCCGCGCGGCGGCGGCGCGCTGCACGCGATGATGCTCGACCAGAAGCGCGCCTTCGACGACGTCGTCGCCCGCCACGCGCGCGACCCCAAGGCGGTCGCGCGTATCCTGGCCAACCCGGTGTACGGCCAGATCTCCGGCACCCTGGCCGGGGCGCAGGAGTACGCGGCCATGGCCGCCCTGCACGACTTCGATCGCAGCGGGCAGTGGGACCTCATCGTCGTCGACACCCCGCCGACCTCGCACGCGCTCGACTTCCTCGACGCGCCGCAGAAGCTGAGCGCGGCCATCGACTCGCCCGCGGTCGAGTGGTTCCGCAAGATGCGCGGCGGCGGCGGCAGCGGCTGGTCGATGCTGGGCAAGACCGGCTCGTTCGTGATCAAGCGGCTGTCGAAGTTCGTCGGCTCACGCTTCCTCGACGACCTCGCGGTGTTCTTCACCGAGTTCAACGACGTGCTGGGCGGCTTCAAGGCGCGGGCCGAGGAGACCTTCGCCCTGCTCCGGCAGGACAAGGTCGGGTTCGTGCTGGTGGCCAGCCCGGAGCCGATGGCCACCGCCGAGGCGCTGGCGTTCCACCAGCGCCTGGTCAGCGCCGCCATGCCGTTCGTCGGCTTCGTCGTCAACAAGGTCCACCCCGACGAGCCGGTGCCGGCCACCGACGCCGACCTGGCCGCGCTCCTGGCGGCGGTGCCGGCGGTGGCCGCGCTCGGCCTGTCGGCCACCAGCGTGCGTATGGCGGTCGAGGCGATGCGGGCCAGCCACACCGACATCCACGCCCGCGCCGTGGCCGACCAGGTCGCCATCGGCAAGCTGCGCCAGGCCGGCGGCGATGGCGCCGCGCTGGCCCTGGTGCCGTTGCTGCAGGAGGACGTGCACGACGTGACCCGGCTGATCGGCCTGGGCCAGTACCTGGTCGGCTGACCAGGGGCTGGCCCTATTCAGAACGCAAGCGCGCTATCCCGAAGGACCGAGCGCTGTACCGCACGCGCTACCTGGACGAGCTCTTCTTCCACAGCCACAAGCGCTTCCGTGGAATCGCTACGCGCTTTGACAAGACGCGCGCGAGCTACCTGGCGATCGTCCAGGTGGCGTGCATTTGCCTATGGCTCGCCGCCGGGACGTAGTCGTAGTCGTAGTCGTGGACTTTGACGGCGACGGCGACGGCGACGTGGAGGTGGACGCCACCTTTGACACAACCACCGCGACCCGGCCGGTGCACTTGGCATGCTCAGCTTCCAGCGTCTCGACGTCTATCAGCGAGCTATCGAAATCTCTTGCCTTGGTCTACGACCTCGTCGATCGCTCGTGGCGAAGCCATGGAGTGCGCGGCCTCGCTCGACGTCATGAAGTTGCGCAAGCTCACCACCGAGGAGCGCGACGAACGCGGCGCCAAGCTGCTCGAAGGTGTCGTTGTAGTGCTCACGAAGATGAGCTGAGAGCTGCGTCAAAGGTGGCGACCACCTCCACGTCGCCGTCGCCGTCGCCGTCAAAGTCCACGACCACGACGACGACCACGTCGATGTCAACGCTAACTGGGGACACCCCCTAGGCGCGCCCGGCCCCGCGGGGTAGGGTGCCCGACCCATGGCCTACCCCCAGGTCGTCCGCGTCTTCGCCACCACGCAGGATCCCGACTTCGACAGCCCGTGGCAGATGCGGGCGCCGCGGTCGTCGACCGGCTCGGGCGTGGTCATCGCCGGCGGCATCCTGACCGGCGCCCACGTCGTCGCCAACGCGACCTTCCTGCAGGTGCAGAAGCTGTCGTCGCCCGACAAGGCCACGGCCCGGGTTCGCGCGGTGTCGCACGACAGCGACCTGGCCCTGCTCGAGATCGTCGAGCCGGCCGACTTCCTGGCCGACGTCGCGCCGGCCGAGATCGGCGACATGCCGCGCCTGCGCGACGAGGTCGCGGTGGTCGGTTATCCGGTCGGCGGCGAGGAGATCTCGATCACCGAGGGTGTGGTGTCGCGGGTCGAGGTGCAGCGCTACAGCCACTCGCAGCGCCAGGTGCTGGCGGTGACGGTCGACGCCGCCATCAACGCCGGCAACAGCGGCGGCCCGGTGTTCTCGACCGGCGAGCACGGCGGCAAGGTCGTCGGCATCGCCTTCCAGAAGATGCAGGGCGTCGACAACATCGGCGAGATGGTGCCGCCGCCGGTGCTGCGCTGGTTCCTCGGCGCGGCCGCCGGCGGGCGCGACCTCGAGCTGCCGGCCATCGGCGTGTTGACCCAGAACCTGGAGAACCCGCTCCTGCGCAAGCAGCTCGGCCTGGCGCCCGGCCAGCGCGGGGTGTCGGTGATCGAGGTCGATCACAGCGGCTCGGCCGAACACGTGCTGCGCCCGCGCGACGTCATCACCGCCATCGACGGCCTGGCCATCGCCAACAACGGCACGGTGTCGTACCTGACCCACTTCCGGACCCGATTCGACGTGGCCCTGGTCGGCCACTGCGTCGGCGACACCCTGCGGCTCGAGCTCATCCGCGAAGGCCAGCCGCTGTCGGTCGAGGTCGTGCTGCGCCGCTACGCGCCGCTGGTGCCGCGCAGCCGCTACGACCGCCCGCCCAGCTACTTCGTGTACGGCGGCCTGGTGTTCCAGACGCTGACGCGCGACTTCCTGTCTACCTGGGCCAAGTGGTGGAACAAGGCGCCCAAGGAGTTCCTCTATCACTACTACTACGGCGGGCGCACGCCCGACCGGCACGAGGTGGTGATCCTGACCCAGATCCTCGCCGACGAGCTCAACCTCGGCTACGGCCACCTGTACAACGAGTCGATCGTCGCCGTGAACGGCGTCATGCCGCGCGACCTGGCCAGCCTGGTCGCGACCCTGGCCGCCGCCACCGGCGTGGTCGAGCTGCGCACCTCGACCGGCGGCCTCATCATGTTCGACACCGACGAGGTGCGCCGCAAGGGCCCGCAGATCCTCGAGCGCTACCAGGTCCCGTTCGACCGCTCGCTCGACCTGCGCCGCGGCTGAGCCGCCCGACCACGCGCCGCCGCTAGCAGGACGCAGACAAACGCGGCGCAGCCGCGTTTGCAGTGACCTGCCCCGTGCCCGTGCCCGTGCCCGTGCCCGTGCCCGAGTCTGGGCGGTCAGGCTCCGGCCAGACGAGCCAGCATGGCGACGACCCGCTCGAGCAACGCGAGCGCGGGCGCCAGGACGGAGGCGGCGACGGCCTGGCGGCGGTCGAGGATGTCGAGGATCGCCGCAGTCTCGGTCGCAGAGCGTCGCGCCATCCGATAGAAGCGCTGCTTCTCATCCCGTGAGGATTCACCGGCGCCTTCGGCAATCTTCCCGAGCGCGAGCCAGGGTGCCGGGCGGTCGCGGCCGGCACCGCCCGAGCGATCGGGCACGGGCACGGGCACGGGCACGGGCACGGGCACGGGAGCAGGGCGCGAGAAACGCCGCTGCGCGGCGTTTCTCAGCACCCTGCTACGGCGTCAGCTCGAGCTCGAGCTGGCCGGCGTCGGCCCAGGCCCGCACCCGCACCTCGTCGGCGCTGACCAGCACGCAGCCGGGGGCGGGGCAGGCGGCCAGGGCGGCGAGATCGGCCGCCGCCGGCAGCGCCGCGCCGCCGGCGCCGAGGCGCGCGCCGGTGGCGGCCTGGACCGACGGCACCGTGGTCGCCCGGCGGTCGAGCACGAAGGTGACGACGTCGTACTCGCTGCCGGGCGCGAACTGCAGGCGGTAGGCCGCGCCCACGACCTCGGCCCGGGCCAGCGCGCCGTCGTGCAACACGACCTCGGCCGCGGCCGGCTCGGGCGTGGTGGTCACCGCCAGCTCGCGCCCGAACGCCGGGTCGAGGTACGAGGTCACGCCGGGCGCCGTCGCCGCCGCCAGGGTGTCGGCCGCGCGCGCATACGTTGCGACCATGGCCCCGGCCCGGCGCCACAGCGGCATCGCCGTCAGCGGCGCCGGCACGGTGGTCGTCGCCACGCCGTCGCCGAGGGCGCGGGCGCCGGTGGCGACGTCGATCCACTCGCCCGGCGGCAGCACCACGTCGCGGGTGGTCGCGCCGGCCTCGATCACCGGCGCCGCCAGCAGGGCGTCGCCGAGCAGGAACATGGCGTCGTCACACGCGCACGGGTAGGCGAAGCGGGCCGGCCGGGTCACCGGCGTGCCGTCACGCCCGGCCTGCAGCGCCAGGGTGTACAGCGTCGGCACCAGGTCCATGTGCAGGCGGGCGTAGGTCCGGTACACGTCGAGCGCCGGCGGCGCGAACAGGGCCGCGTCCCACGGGTTGTGGCTCTCGCCGCCGCCGCCGAGCTGCATGATGGTGCCGAGCGCGGCGTACTGGCTCCAGCGGATGAGCACCTCGGTGGTCGGTACGCCGCCGCGGAAGCCGCCGATGTCGGAGCCGAAGAACGGGTAGCCCGACACCGACAGCGACAGCCCGGCGGCGATGGCCGCCGGCAGGCCACCGACGTTGCGCTCGCCGTCGTCGCCGTCGGCGCCGCCGTGGCGCGAGAAGTCGTTGTCGAGGTCACCCGGCCACACCGCGGTGTTGCGGTCCTGCTCGCCCCAGGCCCCGGCCCGGGTGATGACGAAGCCGTCGCCGGCCGGCAGCGCGCCCAGGTAGGCGTCGTGGTAGCCGCGCGCGTAGATGCCGTGCATGACCTGGCTGTCGCCGCCGGCCAGCAGCAGGCGGAACAGCTGGCCGCCCAGCTCGGGCACGACCTCCTCGCCGAAGTCGAGCTTGAACCCGGCCACGCCGAGCGCGGTGACCCGGGCGATGCGCTCGCGCCACCACGCCGTCGCCCCGGGCCGGGTGAAGTCGACCAGCCCGCCCGGGCCGTTCTGCCACGGGAAGGCCAGGGCCCGGCCGCCGTCATCGGTGACCAGGAAGCGGCGCGTGGCCGCCTGGTCGAACTCGGGCGCGGTCAGGCCCTGGTCGCCGACGTACGGGGTCGACCACACCATCGGCCGGTAGCCGAGCGCGATCAGCTCCTGGAGCAGCGCCGCGCTGCCGGCGAAGCGGCTCTCGTCGAAGGTGAACGTGTTGTAGGCGGTCTGCCACGGGTTGTCGATCCACAGCGCCGAGCCCGGGATGCCGAGCGCGCGCATGGCCTGGGCGTCGGCCCGCACCTCGTCACTGCTGCGGTGCTCGTTGCGCCACTGCTGCGGGGCGAAGGCCCAGCGCGGTGGCACCGCCGGTAGCGCGGTGCGGGCGACGTAGGCGCGGACCAGGCCGAGCGGGTCGGCGGCGGTGAAGACGTGGGTGCGGACCGGGCCGCGCTCGGGCAGGGCCAGCGCCATCACCACCCGGGTCGGGTCGGTCGCGCCGACGTCGGCGCTGCCGGGCCGGCGATCCTCGATGAACGCGCCCAGGCCGCGCCGCGGCCACAGCGCCACCGGCACCGGCACGTGCGCCTCGTTGGTGTCCGACTCGCTGTCGAAGTCGACCCGGAGCTGGAACTGGCGCCACTGCCCGGCGGCGTCGGCGCCGCCCAGGCTCTCGCCGAAGCCGTAGATGGGCTCGCCCGGGGTGGCCGGCAGCGCCAGCCGCACCAGCACCGCGCCGGTCACGGTCTGGCCGTCGACCTCGAGCACGGCCGAGCCGGCGTCGGGGCCAGGGCTCAGGCGCACCGCGCCGCCGGTGTCGAGCACCAGCCAGCCGTCGGCGCTGGCGGCGATGGCCCGGGTCGGCACCCGCCAGGTCACGCCGGCGCCGTCGGCCAGCTCGTAGTAGCGGTCGGGGTCGACCGGGTCGGCCACGCCGAAGGCGACGGCCTCGGCCACCACCTCGTCGTCGACGGTCACCGTGAACGGATCGGTGGTGATGCGAACCGGGCCGGCGCTGACCTCGGGCGGCACCGGGGTGAGGCTGGCGCCGTCGTCGCCGCAGCCGGCGGCCACGGCCAGCGCGAGCGCGGCGACGCTCAGGCGCGCGCGCGCAGGCGGGCGCGCAGGCGCAGGAACGGCTGCTCGACCAGGTAGTACGAGCCGAGCGCGCAGCCCACGGCCAGGAGCAAGTTCAGCGGCCAGTGCGCCGCGGTCGTCGCGGTCTGGTGGTTGAGGAACGGTTGCTGCCACAGGTACAGGGAGTAGCTGAGTCCGCCGATCCACACCAGGGGGCGCAGCTCGAGGATGCGGGTGGCCAGACCGGTCGGCCGGCTGACCAGGTGGTCGACCAGCACCGCCATACACAGGTTCATCACCGTCGGGTCGACCACGTAGTCGATGATCACGTGGTCGGTCTGGATCTGCGAGGCGGCGATGCCGATCAGCGCCAGCACGCCCCAGCCCCACCGCGGCGGCGCCGCCGGCGCGCCCGGGCGCAGCCGGATCCACGCCAGCAGGCAGCCGGCAGCGATCGAGTCCATCACGCATGGGTAGGCCTCCATCACCACGTCGTCAGCCATCGGCGCCCAGCGCCAGGCCAGGGCCCGCAGCAGCGGGGCCAGCACCAGCATGGCCACTGCCGCGGTCGGGATGCGGCGCGGCGCCACCAGCAGCACCAGCGCCGGCCACAGCAGGTAGAACTGCT
>JAGPCO010000032.1:3458-62301 GCA_018058095.1 Kofleriaceae bacterium | reverse complement strand
GGGTCCGCCTATCCAGGCCCGGGCGGACTGCTGTGGGCAGGCGCTACCCCTCTCCGCGCCCGTCACCACCCGTGCCACGCCCTGCGCCTGTCCACAGCAGGAGGCTTCAGCCGACGCCCGGGTCGGTCCACGCCCGGCGTCCCCGCCGTCCCGGAAATCGTCGGACCTTCGACGAAATCCCTCGTCATCATCGTCGCGATGATATATACGCTCTAAATGTTCTCGCCCGCGGCTCGCCCCCGCAGCGACCGGCGTCGCCGCGCCGTGCCGGCCGGGGCCCAGGTCAGCTTCGACGACCTCGTGCGCGGCATCACCACGCCACCGCGACGGCCGCGACGGCGCCGGCGCGGCCGGCCGCCCCTGCAGCACCGCAACTCGGTCAAGCGCTGCCGAAGACCTCGCTTCGCGAGGACCACCGTCCACCACGTCAGCCTGCGCACCGTCGACACCCTGCCCAGGTTGCGCACCCGCGCCGGCCTCGAGGTCCTGGAACGCGCCCTGACCGGCGCGCGCGACCACACCCGCGTCACCGGCTTCCGCGTCCTGCACTACGCCCTCGAGGGCAACCACCTCCATCTCATCGTCGAGGCCGACGATGACACCGCGCTCTCGCGCGGCATGAAGGGGCTGGCGATCCGCCTCGCCCGCGGCTGGAACAAGGCCTTCGCCCGGCGCGGCCGGGTCTTCGCCGACCGCTACCACGCCCGCCCCGTCACCTCACCGACGCAGATGCGCAACACGCTGCGCTACGTCCTGTTCAACCACGTGAGTCATTCCATCCGGGATTGGCAGGCGAACCGCGGCCAGCTACGCCAGCGCCTGCGCTTCTTCGAGCCCGACCGCTGGTCGTCGGGTCGATGGTTCGACAACGGCCAGTCTCCGCCGCTGGGCGGAGCGCGGCCGGTGTCTGGGCCCACGACCTGGCTCGCGCGCGAGGGCTGGCTCCGCGCCGGCGGGCCGATCGACCCGGCCGAGCTGCTGGACCGACGGCCTCCACGCCCTCCACGCGCGCGATGACGGTGCCCCGCCGCGATGAGGCCTGAGCGAGTCCGGCCGTCGCGGCGCCCAGAATACGGGGTCGGACTCCTAGCGCGCGGTCGGGGCGGCGGCGCCCGCGCCCGGGCCGACCTGGGTCACCGGCAGGTCGGGCGGGGTGCGGCCGACGGCGGGCTCGATGGCGAAGCGCAGCTGCAGGCGGCTGTCGCCCCGGCGCAGGTCACACACCAGCTGGTTGGCGGTGCGCAGGCCGTCCCACACCACCATGAGCTGATCGGGCCGCGACACCGACAGGCCGTTGACCGCGAGCAGGATGTCGCCCGGCTCGACGTCGACCTGGGCCAGCGGGGAGCTGTCGTCGAGCACCTGCACCAGCTGCCAGCCGACGAAGCGCTCGTCCTGCAGCGCGCTGACGACCTCGAACCCGCGAAGGAACAGGCCGGGCCCGCCGTCGAGCACGCCGAACAGGCGGGTCCGATCGATGGTGCCGGTGCGCGCGCGCGCCCCGGCCGGTGCGAGCGGGCGCTCGTCGACGCGGGCCGGCGCGGTCGACAGCGTGGACGGGTCGGCCGCGCCGTCGCCATCGGTCGGCGTCACCACCCCGGCCCGTGGGTCGTCGGCCTCGAACGGCGAGTCGAGCTTGACCTTCGGCCCGCAGGCCAGGGACAGCGTCGCCGCAGCGACGAGCGCGCGTATCATGGCGCGACGATCGGTCCGGCCCGGCGCGGGCGCAAGATAGTTGCGATCGGCCGGGCCCCGCCCGCCGGCTACCCGGCCGCGGGCAGCACCGGCGTCACCGCGGCGACGATGGCGGCGGTGACGGCGTCGAGCGGCTGCTCGCCGTCGAGGATGGTGATCGGCTGCCCGGCGGCGGCCAGGTCGGCCATGACCGCGTCGTAGCCGGCGGCCACCCGCTCCTGCATGGCCAGGTCCTCGAACAGCTCCTGGCTGCGCCCGGCGGCGTGGCGGCGCGCGGCCGCGACCTCGGCCCGCACCCGCAGCAGCAGGGTCAGGTCCGGCACCCGGGCCCGCTGGTTGAGCGTGCGGATCCAGGCCCGCTCGGCGCCGGTCCCCTGGTAGGCCAGCGACGAGTGGTACCAGCGGTCGGAGATGACGATGGCGCCGGCCGCCAGCGCCGGCTCGACCTCGCGCTGCAGGTGATCCATGCGGTCGGCCGCGAACAGCAGCGAGAACATCGATTGGTCGAGCGCCTGGCCCTCGAGCGCGTGCTGCCCGGTCAGCATGGCGCGCAGCAGCCGGCCGATCGGCCCGTCCGAGGGCTCGCGCGTGACGTGCACGCGGTGGCCGGCCGCGGTCAGCGCGGTCGCCAGCCGCTGCGCCTGGCTGGTGGTGCCGGCGCCGTCGAGGCCCTCGAGGACGATGAGCGGCGCCATCAGGCCGGCCGGCGGCGTCGGACGATGCCGGCCGCGAACAGGGCGAGCGCGGCCACCGCGGCGCCGGCGCCGGCGGCCAGCAGCCACGACCGGTCGCTCGGCGGCGCCGCGCCCTCGGCCACCGCCGCGGCCTGGAAGCTGGGGTCGATTCGCGCCGCCTCGCGGAACTGGCCGTCGCCGTCCTTGCCGGCGGCCTCGAGCGCCTTGCCGAGCGCGTGGTGGTGGGCGGCCAGCGCCAGCACGCCGTCCTTGCCCTCGGGCGCGAGGCCGTGCGCCTTGCTGAACGCCTCGGCCGCCTCGGCCCACTTGCCGTCCTTGCCGAGCGCCCGGCCCAGGTCGAGGAACACCGGCGCCATCTCCGCGCGCTCGGGCCGCTCCGGGTCGAGCACGATCAGGCGGTCGAACGCCGCGGCGGCCCCGGCCAGGTCGCCCTTGCCGGCCAGCTCGCGCGCGCTGGCGAGCAGGCCGGCGTCGCGCTTCTGCCGCTCGCCGTCGAAGTGCGCGAACAGCCGCTTGCTGGCCGCCTCGAGGTCGAGCTTCTGGCCCTCGGGGGTGACCTCGCCCAGCAGCTGCTCGAGCCGGCCGCGCAGCTCGTGGTCGGCCAGCTCGCGGTAGGTCAGCCACAGGGGCGTCTCCTTGTTGGCCAGCTTGCCGCCCGGCAGCACCATCTTCTTCTTCGGCGCCGGCGGCGGCGGCGGCCCGGTCACGTACGCCATCCACGCCGCCCGCGCCGCCGCCCGCACCGCCGGCGCGTCGTCGTCGACCTTCGACAGCACGGCGTACACCGCCTCGCGGTGCCGGCTGGTCCGGAACGCGTCGAGGATCGCCACCTCCAGCCCGGGCGCGTCGACCGCGGCGATCAGCGCCTTGGCCGGGTCCTGCCGGTCGAGGCGCTCGAGCTGGTAGTTGGAGTAGCGCTTGCGGTCGCCCTTGCCTTGCGACTCGATGATGAGCGCCGGCAGCGACACCGGCGCCATCTTGCGCAGGCGGCGCCCGCACTCGTCGCGCAGGATCTGGGTCGGCTCGGCGAACGCGGCGTCGAAGATGACCTGGGCCGCGGCCTGTTCGCGGCTGTCGGCCAGGGCGCGTACCACCACGACGTCGGCCAGCACCTCGGCCGCGCCGGGCGTCGCCGCGTCGACGGTGACCAGCTCGGCCAGCCAGTCGAACGCCTCGTCGGCGCGGATCTGCGCCTCCTGCTGCCGCTTGGGGGTCTCGAACTTGCCCTTGGCGTCGGGCACCGAGGCGCGGATGCCGACCAGCACCAGGCGCCGCTGGTCGACGGTCGAGGTGCGGGTCCGGGTCAGGAAGGTGGCCAGGTGCGGGATGATCCGGGGCGCCAGCGGCGTGAGCTCCGCGGCCAGCCGCAGCCGGGTCGAGGCGTCGGCGGCGCTGGCCAGCTCGCGCAGCACGGCGTCGGCCTTGTCCTCGTCGGGGCCGGCCGCGGCCGAGCGCGGCGCCGCCGTCACGCCGAGGCTGGCGAGGAGGACCACGAGCAGGGCGAGCGGGGCAGGGCGACGGATCGACACGGTCACCCCGCTGCGTAGCGTGCCCGGCTGGCGGTCGCAACATCCCGGCCACGATCTGAGCCGGCGCCGCGACCGCGTGGACATCGATCCCGGTACGCCTGGGCCGGCCCGGGTATTTCCGCGCCGGGTGCGCGGTCAGCGTCCTGCCCGCCGGCTCGGGTTTCTCAGCAGCCCGCTAGTGCAGCCAGCGGGCCGAGGTCAGCCCATCGAGCGAGGGCCGCTCGTCGAAGTCGATGAAGCGCAGGCCGACGGCGCGCGAGAACGCCTCGCCGCTGGCCCCCGCGAAGTTGAGGCAGTAGTGATGCTTGACCTCGGCCCGGGCGATGATCTCGTCGACCGAGCCGTCCTCGCGCGTGGTCCGGAAGTGGACCGAGACCACGGCGCCGAGCGGCAGCGGCGACGCCATCTCGACCAGCATGCCGCCGCGCGAGATGTTGCGGGCGATCGCCGGCGCCTCGCCGAACAGCTCGCTGTCGACCACGACCGGAAACAGCTTATCGAAGCGAATATGGATGCGCTGCTCGGCCAGGTCGGCCACCCGGTCGCGCGCCGGCGCCGCCGCCCTCGCATCACCACCAGCGTCGTCGAGAGGAGGGCCGAGGACGTCACCTGAGGAGGGCTTCACCTGGAAATGATCACGCTGTGGTCAGGTGAAGTCAAAAAACCTACTCACACCTACATCTGAATACAGGCGAGGGCCCCACATCCTTTATATAGTCGCCGCCATGGTCACCCTCGTCACCGGCGGCGCCGGGTTCATCGGCTCGGCGGTGGTGCGGGCGCTGCTGGCGCGTGGGCGGGCGGTGCGGGTGCTGGTCGAGCCGGGCGGCGACACCCGGGCGCTGGCCGGGCTCGAGGTCGAGCAGCAGGTCGGCTCGGTGCTCGACGCCGGCGCCGTCGCGCGCGCCGTGGCCGGGTGTGACGTCGTCTACCACCTGGCGGCGATCTACCGCCTGTGGATGCCCGACGATCAGGTGCTGTACGACGTCAACGTCGAGGGCAGCCGGCGCGTGCTCGGCGCCGCCCATCGCGCCGGGGCCCGGCGCATCATCCACACCTCGTCGATCGCCGCCATCGGCTGGCGCGCCGACGGCGGGCTGGCCGACGAGTCGACGCCGTTCACCGGCTGGCGCCAGGGCAACGCTTACGTCCGCTCGAAGTACCTGTCCGATCGGCAGGCGCAGGACATGGCGGCGGCGGGCGCGCCCATCGTCATCGTCTGCCCGGCCTTCCCGTTCGGCCCGCGCGACCTCGGACCGACCCCGACCGGGCGCCTCATCGTCGAGGCCCTGGCCGGACGTGTGCCCGGCCTGCCACCGGGTGGCTTCTGCGCGGTCGACGTCGACGACGTCGCGGCCTGTCACCTGCTGGCCGAGGAGCGGGGCGCGCTCGGTGAGCGCTACATCGCCGGCGCCCACAACGTGACGTACCGCGAGTTCTACCAGGTGCTGTGCCGGGTCGCCGGTCTGCCGCCGATCTGCCGCGCCCTGCCGGCCGCGATCGTGCGAGCGGTCGGCTGGGCCGAGGAGGCGGTCGCCGATCGGTTCGGGCGCCCGCCCCGGCTGACCCGGCAGTCGGCCGACTACGCGACCCGTCGGGTCTGGTACGACACCCGCAAGGCGCGCGCGCTCGGCATGCCGGTCACGTCGCTCGACCAGACCGTGGCCAGCGCGGTGGCGTGGTTCCGCGACCATGGCGGCGTCGGCCCGGGGCCGAGGAAACGGGCGTGACCACGACCCGGGTCGGGGTTAGATTCACCGCGTGCTTCGCAGCTGGGTGGTCGCCGTGGGGTTCGTGCTCGGGCTGGTGCTCGCGCCGACCGCCGCCCGCGCCGAGGTGCCCTGGCTCGGGATCACCTACGACGACTCCGGCAGCGCCCTCGGCGCGCGCGTGCTCGAGGTGCACGAAGGGTCGGCGGCGTCGGCCTGTGGGCTGCGCGCCGGCGACCTGGTGCTCGGCATCGATCAGGTGCCGGTCAACCCCGGCAGCGGCGCCCTCGGCCAGGTCATCCGCAGCCGGCAGGCCGGCGACCGGGTCGTGCTCGACGTGCTGCGCGCCGGGGCGTTGATCTCGGTCACCACCACGCTCACGGTCAAGCCGAGCGACGACGAGCTGCTGCACAACCGCCTGGTCGGCCGGCGCGCGCCGGGCTGGCTGCTGCAGCGCGCCGACGACGGGCGCTGGATCGACGATCGCGCGCTGCGCGGCCGGGTCGGGGTGCTGGTGTTCTTCGAGCTCGGCTGCGCCGAGTGTGTGGCCGCGCTCGACGACCTCGGCCAGTGGGCGCGGCGGCAGCCGGCCTCGGCGCTGACCCTGTTCGCCGTCGCCGGCGCCGAGCTGCCGGTCGGCCGCGCCTTCCTCGGCCGCACCCCACTCCTGGTGTCGCTGCTGCTCGACCCGACCCGCCGGCCGGGCGGGCTGGGCGACGTGATCCGGCAGTTCGTGATCAGCCCGGGCGGGATGACCGTGGTGGTGACCGACCCACGCGGAGTGGTCCGGCACGCCGCCCTGCTCGACGCCGCCGAGCTGTCCGAGCGTGACGCGCTCGACGACGTGACCGCGGCGGCGGCGCGGGCGATGCGCCGGCGCTGATGCCGCCCGGCTCCCTGCCAAGCCGCCTGCTGCACGCGCGGGCGCTGGGCGCGGTGGGGGCGTTGCTGGTGATGGTCGCGCTGACCGTGGCCTCGCACACCCCAGGCGACGCCCTGCCGCCGTCGCCGATGGACGGCCTCGACAAGCTCGAGCACGCGCTGGCCTGGCTGGTGCTGGCCGCGCTGCTGGCGCAGGCGACGGCGGCCGGGCGCGGCTGGAGGCGCCTGGTGCTGGCGGTCGGGCTGGCGATCGGCTTCGGGGTCGTCGACGAGCTGCACCAGGCGTCGGTGCCAGGTCGGGACAGCTCGCTGGCCGACCTCGTGGCCGACGCCATCGGCGCCGGCCTGGGCGCCACGCTGGCGGCGCGGGCCCTGCGCCGCGGCGGCGCGGCGCCGTCGACGCCGAGCCGCGGCGCGGCGCCGGCGCGCCCCGGCGGCGCGGAGTAGAGTGCGGCCCATGTCGATCATCCGCCCCTTCGCTGGCGCCGCTCCGTCGATCGCCGCTGGCGCCTTCATCGCCGACAACGCCACGGTCATCGGGGACGCCAGCATCGGCGCCGGCTCGTCGGTGTGGTTCGGCACGGTCATCCGCGCTGACAGCATGCCGATCCGCATCGGCGCGCACACGTCGATCCAGGACAACTCGGTGGTGCACGTGACCCACGACGTCGCCGGGACCGTGGTCGGCGATCGGGTCACGGTCGGTCACAACGTCATCCTGCACGCCTGCACGGTGGACGACGACTGCATCATCGGCATGGGCGCGATCGTGATGGACCGGGCCCACATCGGCGCCGGCTCGATCGTCGGGGCTGGTGCGCTGGTCACGCCGGGCACGCGGGTGCCGCCCGGGTCGCTGGTGGTCGGCTCGCCGGCCCGGGTCAAGCGCCCGGTCAGCGCCGAGGAGCGGGCGTGGATCGCCAGCTCGGCGGCGCACTACGTCGAGCTGACCGAACGATACCTGGCGGGGTAGTCCCCAGCGACCACTCCGACGGCGCGCGCCCACACCCGCCCACCTCGTCGGGCCTCGCCGATCTCGCCGGGCACCTTGCGAGCGCGGCCCGCGCCGCTTACCGTTGAGCTTCGGATCACGTCGTCGCGGTGAAGGCCGCATCGACCGGCTCGTCCAATCCTCCGTGCCAGCCCCTGCCTCGCCTTCCTCGCGTCTGCTGCTCGTGGCCCGCCAGCCGCGCCGTGGCCCGGTCGCGCTGAGGGTGCTGGCGGTGCTGGCGGTGCTGCTCACGGCGGCGGCGCCGGCACGGGCCGATCGCGTCGGTGACCTCATCGGCAAGCTGCGTGGCGGGTCGGACTACAAGCTTCGCCTGTCGGCGGCGCTCAGCCTCAGCAGCCTTGGCGACGCCCGCGGCGTGCCGGCGCTGATCGCGGCGCTGTCGGATGGCGACAAGAACGTGCGCGCGGCGGCCGCGGTCGGCCTGGGCAAGCTGGTCACCGCGCAGACCAAGGCCGCCACGCGCGACCTCGCCGTGGCTGCGCTCGACAAGGCTGCACAGAAGGACAGTGCGGACCTGGTGCGCAAGCCGGCCCGGGCCTCGGCCGAGGCGCTGCGAGCCCTGGCCGGGGCGAGCGCGGGCAGCAGCGGCGGCGCGGTCGGGCGCATCTTCATCGACCTCGGGCCGATGGGGTCCAAGCCCACGGAGGACGCGCAAAAGATGAAGGATCTCATGCGGAAGACCGCGCTGAAGACCTTCACCAAGACCGCCAAGGACATGTCCACGGCGTGGCCCGGCGGCAAGTCGCCGAGCAAGGCCGACCTCGACAAGAAGGGGGTGGTCGGCTTCCACGTGGACGGCACCCTGACCGAGATGAACGTGAAAGAAAGAGGCGCGGCGGCCACCGTCTCGTGCAAGATCAGCATGTTGATCGCCACGTTCCCCGACAAGAGCATGTTCGGCTTCCTCAACGGAGGGGCCAGCGTGTCGGCGTCGACCTCGCCATCGGACATGGCCCTGGCCCGCGAGGACTGCGTCGCCGCTGTCGTCGAGGATCTGGTCCGCAAGAAGATCATCCCGGCCATCGAGACCAAGAGCCGCTAGCGCCATGAGTGAGAAGACAAGCCGCGGATACAAGCGCAGCTGGAAGAACCTGCTGATCAACAAGCGGTACCAGCTGCGCTTCACCTTGTTCATGGTCGCGCTGGCGGCGGTGCTGATGGGCGCGCTCGGCTACTGGGTCATGCACGTGGCGTCGAAGGCGACCCAGGTCGGCGTGACCCTGGTGATGGGGGAGGCGTGCGCCGAGGTCCCGCCGGTGGGCGAGGGCGAGGCCCTGCCGGTCGACGAGGACAGCCCGACGCCGATCGAGCCCGACCTGGGCCCAGGCGATGGCAGCGGCGCGGGTGACGGCAGCGGCGCGGGTGACGGCAGCGGCGCGGCGGCTGGCAGCGGCGCCGGCAGCGGCAGCGGCGCGGGTGACGGCAGCGGCGCGGGTGACGGCAGCGGCGAGGGCGACGACGGCGAACGCCGTCACGCGGTGGTCAACATCGACGAGAGCTCCCTCACCATGACCGCGGTCGCCCCGGCAGACTTCGCCACCCAGGCCGCCAGCAAGTGGGAGTGCGTGCTGCGCCAGGTCGCCGCCATCGAGCGGCTCGAGCGCGGCCGCGGCCACATCCTGCTCGTGCTGCTGGCGACCGGGATCCTGCTCGTGCTGGGCCTCGCGGTGTACGGCATCAAGATGACGCACAAGGTGGCCGGCCCGCTCTACAAGGTCAGCCTGTACCTGGCCAAGATGCGCGACGGTCGCTACGACACCGTCTACAACCTGCGCAAGGGCGACCAGCTGGTCGACTTCTACGAGCACTTCAAGACCGCCCACGCCGGCGTGGTGGAGCTGCAGAAGGCCGACATCGCGCGGCTGCGCGCGGTGCTGGCCGCGGCGGACGCCGCCGGGGTCGCCGGCACCTCGCCCGAGCTCGATCGCCAGCTCGAGGCAGCGCGTGTGCTGCTGGCGCAGAAGGAGAAGTCCCTTGAGTGACGTCCCCAACGCCAAGGTCGTCGAGGGCGGCAAGCTCGGCGGCGACGTGCCCCGGCCCGGTGGTGGCCCGGTGCGGCCGCCGTACAAGCGGCACCTGTCCAACTTCCTGCTCGACAAGCGCCTGCAGCTCCGCTACGTGCTGCTGCTGACGATCGTCTCGGCGATCATCAGCGGCGCGCTGGGGTACCTCATCTACCGCCAGGAAGCCGCGGCGTCCGAGGCCCTGGCCGAGGGCCTGGCGACCTTCACCAGCGACACCGAGATCTCGCAGAACATGCGAGCTGGCGACCGCCAGCTGGTCGTCACCATGGCGCTCGTCGGCGTCGGCCTGGTCGTGATCCTGTCGGCCTACCTGGTGGTGATGACCCACAAGGTGGCCGGCCCGCTGTTCAAGGTGTCGCTGTACTTCGACAAGATGGCGGCCGGCCGGCTCGGCTTCGTCGGCAACCTGCGCAAGGGCGACATGCTGGTCGACTTCTACGGCAACTTCAAGGAGATGCACGAGGCGGTCCGGGCCCGCTTCGGCGCCGACGCCGAGGTGATGGCCGCCTTGGTCAGCGCGGCCCAGGGCCACGCCGCCGGCGGCGACCTCGCGGCCCAGCTGGCCGCGCTCGACCAGCACGTGACCACGCGGCGCGCCGCCCTGTCGTGATCGAGCCGAGCTGCCGATGAGCGAGCCGGTGTGCCCCGCGTGTGGTCACTTCGCCCTTGGCACCGAGGTCGAGCGGGTCCACCGCCTGTGCCGCCGCTGCGCCAAGGCGACCGGCTACGTCCACGTCCCGCTCGACGTGCTGGTCCGGCCGTGCCCGCGCTGCAACCACGACGAGTTCGTGCGCACGCCGGTGCGCGCCGGCGCGCAGGTCGTCACCCTCGGCTTCGAGCTCAACCCGCAGTACGTCGAGGCCGACTTCGCGCGGCCGCTGGCGGTGCTGGTGGCCCAGGTGTGCCGGGGCTGCGGCTTCACCGAGCTGTACACGATCGGCCACCAGCGCCTGCAGACCGGGCCGGGCCACAACGCCGAGCTGGTCAGCGTGCGGCGTGGCCCCGACGACGATCCGCGGCGGTAGCGGCGGCCGGTGGCCCCGACACGGGGTCGTTGTTGCCGGTCGCCGGGTCTGGCACAGTGCCGTGTATGTCGCCTGGTCCCGACGCGCCGCCGGCCTGGCCTGACCTGCTGGTGGTGCTGCCCCTGACCGACGCCGAGGCGGCGGTGGGTGGTGCACACGCGGTGACCGTGCCCGGCCGGGCCTCCTGCGGCCGCTGCGCCGGCCGCGGCAGCACCTCGCCGGACGACCAGCCGGTGCCGTGTGACGCCTGCGGTGGCCGAGGGCTCGACCCGCGCCGGGTCGGGTCGCCCCGGTGCCGCTCGTGTGACGGCCTGGGCCGCCACATGGTCGAGCCGTGTGGCTTCTGCGACGGCCGGGGCGTGGTCGACGGCGGCGGTGTCGTGACCGTCACCGTGCCGGCCGAGGTCGGCGACGGCACGCGGCTCCGCGTCGCCGGCGCAGGTGGCCGCGTTGGCGCGGGCGCGTGCGGCGACCTGGTGGTGCAGGTCGCGCGCACCGGCCTGGGCCCGTCGGTGCCAGCGCCGCCCTCGCGCACCGAGGCGACGGCGGACCTGCCGCGGGCCGAGCTGGTCGATCCGGCGGCGCGGCGGTCGGCCACGGCCCTGACCCTGCTCGCCACCGGCGTGCTGGTGCTGGTCGGCTGGCTGTTCTACGCCAGCGCCTGACGTCGCACGCTAGCGCAGGTCGTCGTAGCCGCCGCCGTTGACGACCTTGCGCAGGCCGAGCTCGGCCAGCACGGGCACCGCCTTGCCGGCCCGGTTGCCCGAGGCGCAGTACACCACCACGTCGCGCGCGAGATCGCCGACCGCGCCGAGCAGCTCGGCCTTGCGCGCGGCCAGCTCGCCGACCGGGATGTTGATCGCGCCCGGCAGGTGGCCGGCGGCGAACTCCTCGGCGCTGCGCACGTCGAGCGCGACCGCGCCGGCGGCGAGCCACTGCCGGGCGGTGGCCGGATCGCGCCGGGTCGCCGGCGCCGGCGCGGCGCTGCCGGCGCCGGTCGGGGTCGCCGACGGCGCCACGGCGGGGCCCGGCCCTCGGTCGCGGTCACACGCGGTGATCGCGCCGGCGAGGCAGGGCAGGGCGAGGGCGAGGGCGAGGTGCCGACAGGAGCGCATGCCGGCGACCATATCGCAGCCTGGCCCGCACCGAGGCCGCCGGCGGTGCCCCCGCCGCAGCGAACGCGATATGCTCACGCCGCTCCGGGATGGCCAGCCTCCTTCACCTCGGCGATCGATACCGCGCGCTCGGTCTGTGGGCGGCGGCGCGCGCGGCGTACGCGCGCGCGCGCGCGGGTGGCGATCCCGACGGCGCGGCCGCGCTGCGCCTGGCCGAGCTCGCGCTCGATCGCGGCGACGGCGCCGGCGCGGTCGCCGACGCCACCGCGGCGGTCAGCGCCGGCGGCGGCGTCGACGCCCGCCTGCTGCTGGGGCGGGCCCAGCTGGTGAGCAAGGAGCTGGGCGCGGCCCGCCGCAGCTACGCCGCCGTGCTCGACGCCCGCGCGGCGCCGCCCCTGGCCCGCGCCGCCGCCCACCTCGGCCTGGCCCGCGCCGCCCAGGCCGGCGGCGACGGCGCCGGCGCGCTGGCCAACACCAGCGAGGCGTTGACCGTGCTGGCCAGCGTGCCGGCGCCACCGCTGGCCCTGGCCGAGGAGGTGTGCGCCCTGCTCGTCACGCTCGGCGGCGGCGCCGAGGCCCAGGCCCAGCTCGCGGCCGGACCCACCGACGCGGGCGGCGTGCTGGCCGCGCTCCTCGGCAACGCCCGGGCCAGCCACCGCGACGGCGTCGACGACGCCAGCGCCATCACCGCCCTGACCGCGGCGGCGGCCGTCGGCGGCCCGGGGCTGACCCTGCGCGCCCTCGAGCGCGCGGCGCGGGCCGCGAACGGGCCCGAGCTCGTCACGCTCATCCGCGCGCTGGCGGCGCTGGTCGAGGACGCCCCGGCCGTGGTGCTGGCGCCGCTCGATCAAGCCCGGGCCTGGTTCACCCTGGCCGGCGCGTGTGAGCGCGCCGGCGCCGATCAGCTGGCGCGCGCCGAAGCGGCCTACCGGCGCGGCCTGGCCCTGCGCCCGACCGAGGTCGCGGCCACCACCCGCCTGGCCCTGCTGCTGCTGGCCCGCGGCGACGAGGCCGGCGCCATCGATCAGCTCGAGCGCGCCCTGCGCGTCGACGCCGGCCTGGGCGGGACCTGGCGCCAGGCCGCGCGTATGCTCGACGCCGCGCTGGCGGCCTCGTCGGGCGCCCCGGCCCCGGCGCTGCGCGAGCTGGTGGTGCGCCTGCTCGACGCCGCCAACCCCGGCGCCGGCGCGCTCGCCGGCGCGGTCGCCCCGCGCCTGGTGTCGGCCACCGCCGAGGTCGCGCGCGACGATCTGCTGGCCGGCGTGTACGCCCACGGCCACCGGGTCAAGAACCTGCTCGGCGTCATCGGCTCCCGCACCCGCTCGGCCCGCAAGCTGGCCGACGGCACGCTGGCCGATCGCCTGCGCGAGCTCGAGCGCGACGTGCAGGGCCTGTACGAGGAGTGGGCTCAGTACCTGCGGTCGATGCAGTCGGTCCGGCCGGTGCTCGAGACGGTGCCGGTGGCGGCGCTGGTGCAGGGCGTCGTCGTCGCCGCCCAGGCCAAGACCCCGGTGCCCATCACCGTCGAGCTCGAGGCCGCGCTGCCCGACCTGCGCGGCGACCGGATGCTGCTGGGCGAGGTGGTGCACAACCTGGTCGGCAACGCGGCCGAGGCCTGCCTGGGGTCAGGTGGCGCCATCGCTGGCGAGGTCCGGGTCGGGGTGCGGGCCCTCGTCGGCGCCGGCGCGCCGCGCATCGAGATCGTCGTGGCCGACACCGGCGCCGGCATCCCGCGCGCGCACCTGGTCCGTATCCTCGCCCCTGGCTACACGACCAAGGACACCGGCTCCGGGCTGGGCCTGACCATCGCCGAGCGCATCGTCAGCGCGCACCAGGGTCGGCTCCTCATCGACAGCGAGGAGGGGCGCGGCACCACCGTGGTGGTGACCCTGCCGACCGACCTGGTCGGCGTCGCCGCGCTGTCGCTCGTGGCCGGCCCGCGCGGCGGCGACCCCGACGGAGCCGCGCCATGACCACCGCCGCCAGCATCGTCTGCGTCGACGATCAGCCGGAGATCCGGCGCCTGCTGGCCGAGCTGTTCACCGCGCGCGGGCGCACCGTCGCCACCTTCGACGACGGCGAGGCCGCCGTCCGTCACCTCGGCCAGCACGCCGCCGACATGGTCGTGCTCGACCTCGACCTCGGCCCGGGCCGCCGCTCCGGCATCGAGATCTGCCGCGAGCTGCGCCGGCGCCACCCCGACCTGCCCATCATCATCCTGACCGGGCACGGCACCATCGACGACGCGGTCGACGCGGTCAAGGCTGGCGCGGTCGACTTCCTGACCAAGGATCCGTACCTCGAGGACAAGCTCGCCATCTCGGTCGACAAGGTCGAGCGCATGCTCGGCCACCTGCGGGCGGCACGTCGCCTCGAGGACGAGAACCGCGAGCTGCGCGCCGCCAACGAGCGCCTGCGCCGGGTCGCCGGCAAGCGCTGGCAGATCGTCGGCGACTCCGACGCCATCCACGCGGTCATGGCCAAGATCGAGCGGGTCGCGCCGGTGCCGCGCCCGGTCCTGGTGCTGGGCCCGCGCGGGACCGGCAAGGAGCTGGTCGCGCGCGCCATCCACATCCTGTCGCCGCGCGCGTCGGAGCCGTTCGTCACCATCAACTGCGCGGCGGTGCCGGAGAGCCTGCTCGAGAGCGAGCTGTTCGGGCACGAGGAGGGCGCCTTCACCGGCGCCACCAAGCAGAAGGAGGGCAAGTTCGAGCTGGCCGACGGCGGCACCCTGTTCCTCGACGAGATCGGCAACATGTCGCTCGACTTCCAGGCCAAGATCCTGCGCGTGCTCGAGTACCAGCGGTTCGAGCGCGTGGCCGGCTCGGAGTCGATCCAGGTCAACGTCCGGGTCATCGCCGCCACCAACGCCGATCTCAAGCAGGCCATGACCGCCGGCACCTTCCGGCCCGACCTGTACGACCGGCTGGCGTTCGAGTCGATCTTCCTGCCGCCGCTGCGCGACCGGCTCGAGGACATCCCGGTGCTGGCCGCGCACTTCCTCGGTCAGTTCCGGCACGAGATGGCCGGCCTGGTGGTGCGCGAGATCTCGGCCGAGGCGCTCGATCGGCTGGCCCAGTACGACTACCCCGGCAACGTGCGCGAGCTCAAGAACGTGGTCGAGCGCGCGGTCTACCTGGCCGCCGGGGAGGTGGTGACCGGAGCCGACGTCGACGCGGCGCTGCCGCCCGAGGTGCGGCAACCGGCCGGGCCCGGGGACGATTTCGTCGACGATCCGCACCGGCCGCTGCCCGACCGGGTCGACGCGTTCGAGGCTCACCTGTGCCGCGACGCGCTCGAGCGGACCCGCTACAAGCAGAAGGAGGCGGCCGCGCTGCTCGGCCTCACCTACGATCAGTTCCGGCAGCGCTACAAGAAGTACAACCTGGGCAAGGACTGACGAGGCACACCATGGGGTTTTTCTCCCGGCTCAAGGGCGGCATCTCGAGCTCTGCCAACGCCGCGCTCGACAAGGCCATCGATCCGGCCAAGGAGATCGACATGGCCATCCTGGAGCTCGAGGAGCAGCGCAAGAAGGCGCTGGCCGAGCTGGTGTCGTACAAGGCCACCGCCAAGCAGATGGAGCAGGACATCGAGCGGCAGCGGGCCCGGGCCGAGGAGTGGGAGAAACGAGCCATGAACGCCGTGCGCGCCGGCAACGACGAGGCCGCCAAGGAGGCGCTGCGGCAGCACAAGGCGTGCCTGGTCGAGGTCGGCAAGATCCAGCGCGATCGCGACGAGGCGACCGGCTACGCCGTCCAGCTCAACAAGAGCCGCAAGGAGTTCGAGGTCAAGCTGCAGACCCTCAAGCTGCGCAAGGGCACGCTGGCGACCCAGCTGGCCGCCGCCCGCGCCGGCGGCGACCAGTTCGGCAACGACACCTCGGTGTGGGACAAGTTCAAGGCGGCCGAGGATCGGATCGACGCCGAGGCCATCGAGAGCGAGGTCGACAGCGCGATGCGGGGCGAGGAGCTGGCCTCGGCCGAGTTCGACCAGAAGCTGCTGGCCGCGTCCGGGGGCGACGTCGCCGCGCTCGGCGCCGGCGCTGGCCCGACGGCCGATCGCGAGCTGGCGGCGATGAAGGAGAAGGTCGCGGCCCAGCGCGCGGCCAAGGACAAGCAGCTGGCGGCGGGGGCCGCCCCGGCCGAGGCTGGCCCGGGCCGGACGGGATCCAGCACCGGGGGCACCGGCGACGGCGACGGGTCATGAGCGACGTCGAGGTGGCCGCGCACCAGGCCCTGCTGCTGCGCCTGCGTGATCTCGCCCTGGTCGAGCTCGACGCGATCACCCCGGATGGTGATCCAGCCATGGTCGCGCTGGTGCGCGACGACCTGCTCGACGCCCTGCGCGCCGCCCGCGAGCGAGCCCGTGAGCTCGGCCGTCGCCTCGGCGTCGATCCAGCCGGCCTGCTCGACGCCCCCGCCCGGGTCCGCGTCCAGGCTGGCGCCGTCGCCGCCGCGGCCCGGCTGGGCGCCGACCTGGCGGCCCGGGCCTCGGCCGCGCGCGACCTGGCGCGCCTCGACGACCTGACCGCGCCCCTGGTGCCCATGCTGCTCGCGCTCGATCGCCGCCTCGGCGGCTAGCCTGGCGGGCCACGGGCCGACGGCGGGCCGAGCGGGCAGGTCGCCGCGGGCGATTTCACCCACGATCGACGGCCCGGACCCAAGCCAGGCCACCTCGGCGTTGTCCAACCGCCATCGCTGTCCTTATAGTGCCCGGGATGGCCGACCCGGATCCCGATCTGGCGCGCGCACGCGCGGGCGACCGGGCCGCGTTCGCCAACCTCGTTCGTCGCCACCAGCGCCGTGTCTATGCCGCAGCCCTCCACATCCTTGGTAACCACGCCGATGCCGATGACGTGGTGCAGGAGACGTTCGTCAGGGCCTACAAGGGCCTGGCCGGGTTCGACGGCCGCAGCGACCTGTTCACCTGGCTGTATCGCATCGCCATCAACACCGCCCTCAACACCCTGCGCAGCGGCCAGCGGGGCGGCGCCCTGGTCAGCCGGGGTGGGGCCGAGGCCGCCCACCTCGGGGGCCGGCCCGAGGCGCTCGGCGACCCGGCCGGGACTGATCGCCGGGCCGAGCTGGCAGAGGATGTACAGACGGTCCTGGCGGCCGTGGCCGAGCTGTCGCCGCCTCTACGGATCACCCTGGTCCTGGCCACGGTCGAGGGCCTGCCGTACCGGCAAATCTCCGAGATCCTTGAGGTCCCTGAGGGGACCGTGGCCTGGCGGGTGGGTGAGGCGAGGCGCCTGCTCCGCCTCCGGTTGCAGCTGGCGCCAGCGGCTGCCAACGCAAATTCTGATCGCACTTCACCGTAGCCGTGGTATCCGCTGACCCGCGTTCGTCACACCAACCCGATGGACCCCTTGGATGAGCAGCTGCGCGGAGCCATGAAGGCGCTAGATGCCCTCGTCCCTGGCCTGCCCGATCAGTATTTCGACCAGCTGCCCGACCAGATCATGACCCGCCTGGAGGACCCCACCACGATGCAGCCCACCGGCCAGAACAGCTCGCCCGACTCGTCGCGCACCGTCGTTCCTCCGCCGGCCGCCGCCGCCCCGGCCGCCGCCGCCCCGGCCGCCGCCGGGCGCGTCGAGGACTCCGGCCTGCATGACCTCAAGGCCCTGGCCCAGAGCACCAAGCAGCGCATGTCGCGCCGCATGCCGACGCAGAACCCGGTCGACGACATCGCCCTGGGCGCGTCGTCGTCGGGCCTGCGCGCGGTCGCGTTGCCCGAGCCGGCCCGGATGGTCGCGCTGCCCGAGCTGTCGGCGGTCGGCCTCGAGCCGGCCGCGGCGCGCGCCAAGGCGCCGTCGGCGACCCCGGTCGTCCCGGCCAGCCTGTCGGCGGTCGACGCCGCCCCGGCCGCCGCCGCCACCAGCGCCGCGTCGGCCCCGGCTTTCTCGCTCGGCGGACGGGCCGCCCCGGCCGCGCCGGCCCGCAAGAGCCGGGCGCCCCTGATGGCCGCCGGCGCCGCCCTGGCCGCCGCCGCTGGCGTGGTCGGCTACCTCGCGATCGGCCCCGGTGCTGACAAGCAGGCGGCCAGCCCGGCGGCAGGCGCCAGCACCAGCCGCGCCGTCGTGACCGAGCTGCCGGCCGAGCCGGTGACGGCCGAGAAGTCCGCCGCGGCCGCGGCCCCGGCCGCCGCCGACACTGCCGCCGCCCCGGCAGTGGTCGCCCCAGGGGCCGACAGCGTCGCCGGCGCGGGCGGCCAGGCCGAGGAGGGGCGTGGTCGTGGTGGTGATGACGACCGGTCCGGGCGCACCGACAAGAGCGACAAGAACGACAAGGACGAGAAGGACACCAAGGACAGCAAGGACAGCAAGGGCGCCGACGGTGACAAGGGCACGGGCAAGGCCGTCCCCGGCGCCGGCAGCGGCGCCGCCGTGCTCAAGGGTGACCAGCAGGACCAGTCGCTCGACGATCTGCTGCGCGAGGCCGGGGTCGACCCCAACGCGCCGAAGAAGGCCGACAAGCCGACCCTCGACAAGAAGGGCCTCACCGCCGGCGACATCCGCACCGCCATGAGCGCCCGCGCTGGCGCCGCCAAGGACTGCTTCAGCAAGGATGGACCGAGCGGCAACGTGCCGGTCAAGCTGACGGTCGCACCCGATGGCTCGGTCAAGAGCGCCAAGGCCGGCGGCGCGTTCGCCGGCACCGCGCGCGGCGAGTGTGTCGCCAAGGCCGCCGCCGGCGCGAGCTTCCCGGCCTGGGACGGCGCGGTCATGACGGTCAACTACACCTACTCGCCGCCCGACGAGTGAGCCGGACAGGCGGGCGGCGCGGCGTCGCACCCTCCGCCCTTGCCCCGCACCGGCGGCCGCGTGTAGGTTCGCCGACCAGGTCATGAGCAAGGTGTTTTCTGGGCGTTGGTTCGAGGACTTCGCGATCGGGCAGCGGCTGACGCACCCGGTGCCGCGGACCATCCACGGCGGGGACCTGTCGGCCTACATGGCGCTGACCGGCGACCGCCATCCGCTGTCGTCCTCGACCGAGCTGGCCCGCTCGCTCGGGTTCTACCGCGAGGTGGCGCAGGACCTGCTGGTGTTCCACCTGGTGTTCGGCAAGAGCGTGCGCGACGTCTCGCAGAACGCGACCGCCAACCTTGGCTACGCCGACGTCCGCTTCCACCGCCCGGTCTACCCGGGTGACACCCTCCTGGCCGAGACCGAGGTCATCGGCCTGCGCGAGGTCTCGGCCGGCGACGCCGGCGTGGTCTACGTCCACACTCGCGGCAGCAACCAGAAGGGGCAGGAGGTGGTGTCGTTCGTGCGCTGGGTCCTGGTGCCCAAGCGCGATCGCGCCGCCCGCACCGGCGAGGGCCGGGTCCCGACCCTGCCGGCGACGGTCGCGGTCGCGGCCTTGCCGGTGCCCGACACGCTCAACCTGCAGCGCTTCCCGGATCTGCTGTGGGCGACCGGTGGCGCCGCGCTGTGGGACGACTACCAGGCCGGCGAGCGGCTGGTCCACCCCGGGGCCATGACGATCGAGGAGGCCGACCACGTCCAGGCCACCCGCCTGTACCACAACACCGCGCGCGTGCACTTCGACGGCCACGGCATGGCCAGCTCACGCTTCGGCCGGCGCCTGGTGTACGGCGGCCACGTCATCTCGGTCGCGTGGGCGCTGGCCCAGGACGGCCTCGAGAACGTGCTGCGGATCGCCGCCTGGAACGGCGGCACCCACGCCGCGCCGACCTTCGCCGGCGACACCATCAGCGCGTTCACCGAGGTGATCGAGCGGGCCGAGCTGCCCGGGCGGACCGACCTCGGCGCGCTGCGCCTGCGCCTCGTCGCCGTCAAGAACACCGACCTGGCCAGCGAGACGGTGCCGGTCGCGCCGCTCGGCGCCGGCGCCAAGGCCGCCCTCGATCCGCGCATCGTGCTCGACCTCGACCTGTGGGGTCTCATCCCGCGTCGCCGCTAGCAGGGCGATCCTGGTCCCGTGCGGGTGCGCGTGCCCGTGCCCGATCGTTGAAACCGGACGTGGTCCACGTTGTCCATCTCGGGCTGCCGCGTCCTGGCTGGAAGCCGCGGCGTCATGATGCCAACGAAGCACGTGTCGGAGGGGAAGCGGATGCACACAGCACAGGTTCGGATTCCGAGCGGTCCGCGACGCAGGTCGGGACCTGCCTTGGTCCCGGCGCTGCTCGCCGCTGCCCAGGCCATGGCCTGCTCCGACAAGCGACCACGTGTCGCCCGGCTCGCGATCGGTCCGGTCGACGACGCAGCGGCGCCGCTGCAGGCTCGGACCCTGCCAGCCCGTGACGCGTCGGCCGACATCGGAACCTCGAGTCCGATCGCGTTCCTGACCGCGGCGCCCGACGGGGCCTGGGTCGTCGCCTGCCAGGCGCGCGCCGACACGGATGGCGAAGACGGCATCGCGGTCCGGTTGGGGCAGCACGGCGACCTCTACGGCGACGAGATGTCGCCGTACCTGTTCCGGGGCGGCGGGCCTGGCCAGCCGCTCGACGGGCTGGTCGCTCATTCGCGCGACGGCCACGCGCTGGTCCTGGTCCGGGACGACCAGCTCATCCTCGTCGACGACGCTGCCGGAACCGAGGTCACGCTGCCGGACGCAGACACACGGCCCGACCAGGCAGGCCTGGCCCGGTGTGCTTCGTTCGACGCAACCGGCAAGCGGCTGGTCTACTTCCGCACGGGGCAGGGCGGTGCACGGGTCATCGTCCGCGACCTGACCACCGACCGTGAGCGCACCCTCCCGCTTCCACGCGTCGAGCCGTGGCACGTCGTGCCGGCGACGGAAGGGCCCTGGGCGCAGCTTCGCTTCATCGCCGAGGATTCGAACAAGAACGGCTCGCTCGACTGGCCGCGGATTCACACCAACGCGCCGCTCGGGCAGGCCTGCACCGGGCCTGCGACGTCGTACTCGAGGTTCGGCGGCGCAGAGGGCGACGAGGTTCGCACCGCGTGGCTCAACGTCGAGACGGGCGAGGTGCGCGAGGATCCAGCCATGCTGACGTTCCTCGGCGGGCGCGCGGTCAGGAAGACAGCGGACAAGTCGATCAAGGTGGGAGACGAGGTGTTCGTGCCGGCGAGCTGCGATGGAGAGGTGCTCGCTGCCTCCGTCGCGCCGCCGCGGCTGGTCGTCGCTTGCTCGTCGGGTGACGGGCTCGAGTTGTACGGCCCCGGTGTCCACGCGCGCCTGCCCGGCGGCGGCGACCGGCCGGATCCCGGTCGAGGGGTCCAGCCGCTGGACTCGCCGTACCTGTGCGTCGGGCCGACCGAGTGCGTGGCCCTCGCCGACGGCCAGCCGGTCGCGCTGCGCGGGCACGTGGTTGGCATCGTGGGCGCGAACATCCTCACCAAGGAGGGGGAGCAGTACTTCCTCAAGGTGGGGGCGAGCGCCGCGCCGCGCCCGCTCGCCGGCGCCGAGGGATACCCAACCGCCGGCGGCGGGGACTTTCTCGCGTTCGATTCGACGATCGTCGAGCTGTCCCAGGCGGTGGTCAAGGGCGTGGTCGCCGGTCAGCCGCTCGCCTTCGATGCCGCCGGTCGGGTCCTGACGGCCCATGGAGGTGGCTCGCTCGAGTTTCCGCGCGGGCCGCTGCGCTGGGTGTGGCCGGTCCCTGACACGCTGCCGGCGCTGGACGTGTCGGACCCGACGCTGCACTGGCGCATCGAGGGGGTGGCGGTCGACGCCCAGGGTCGCGCCGTGGCGGACGCGGTGGTGACCGTGAGTGAGCTGCAGGGCGACGCGCAGCCGTGGACGCAACCCGGCGTGAGCCTTGGGTTCGAGACGATGGCCTACTTCAGCCAGTACCCCCTGCCGGCGCGAACGGATGCGCAGGGCAGGTTTGCGTGGAGCCCGTCGAGTGGGGACGGCTTGCTGCCCGGCGGCCACGCCGTGATGGTCATCGCAGGCGATGGGCGCGTGGGGGCGGTCGACACGATCCGACCAGGGCGCGGTCCCGAGACGGTCGTGCTGCAGCAGCCGGCCACGCTGCGCGTCGAGTGCAAGGGCTTCTCACCGATGGGCTACGTCGAGATCGTGTCAGGACACCGCCGCCTCGGCGCGGCGTGTGGGGGCACCGTGACCGGGCTGCCGAACGGGGCGTACCTGGTCGCCGCCAAGAAGGGCGCTTTCGAGTACGCAGGCCAGCGGGTCGAGCTTCGGAGCGGCGAGACCTCGGTCGCGGTGCTCGAGGTCATGCCCGCGGGCGAGGTCTCGGGGCGCGTGGTGGCGTACCCTGGCGACCAGCCGGTCGCCGGGATCTCCTGCACGGCGCGCTGGTCACTGGGGCAGGGGCAGATCGGCGGAGACCCAAGCGTGACGTCGGGGCCGGATGGCTCCTTTCGGCTCCGCGTCTCGCAGGGAGGGATCCAGGCGCATTGCGACGGAGATGGCTACGCGCCTGGGCGAACTTTCGTCGAGGTCACCGCCGCGGCGACCGCGGCCACGGTGCGCGTGGTGCGGCTACGGGCGAACGGCGTCCCGCTCGGCGCCGAGGTCGTGGCCGAACCCGGCGGCGCGCGCGTGCTCGCCGTCCAGAAGCGAGCCGCTCGGCTCGGGTTCCGCCCGGGCGACCTGGTGTTGGCGGTCGACGACACCCCGCTGGAAGGCCTCAGCACCGAGGCCATGAAGGCGCTGGCGTTCTTCTGGCCACTCGACGGAAGGCCGCGCTGGCACGTGGAGCGCGAGGGCAAGCGGCTCACGATCCAGACTCCGTGAGAGCAGGCCGCGATCACGCGCCGACGAGCCGCGCCTGCCGCGGCCCCGACGGCTACGCCTTCTTGCGTGCCTTCTTGCCGGCGGTCGCGGCCTCGGCCGCGAGCTCGGTGACCTCGGCCGGCGCGGCCATGGCCGGCTTGCGCTCGGCGTCTCCGGGCGCGGCCATACCCAGGCTGGCCTTGAGCGCCTCCATCAGGTCGATGACCTTGCCGGCCGGCGCCTCGGGCGCGGCGGTGATCTCCTGGCCCTCGATCTTCTGCTGGATCAGCGCCAGGACCTTGGCCTTGACCTCGTCCTTGTACTTCTCGGGCGCGAACGTCTCGGCCGAGATCTGCTGGATGATCTGCTTGGCCAGGTTCAGCTCGGGCGCGCGCACCTCGGGCAGGTCGGGCATCGGCACCTCGCTCCACGCCTTGATCTCGTCGGCGTAGCGCAGCTGGTGGAAGATGAGCCCGTTCTTGTACGGACGGACCTGCACGATGTACTGCTTGCCGCGCGCCGAGTAGGTGGCGATGCCGACCAGCCCGGTCTCGATCATGGCCTCGGCCAGCAGGCGGTAGGCCTTCTCGCCGCCCTTGTCGGGGCCGAGGTAGTACGACTTGTCGATGAAGGTCGGGTCGATCGCCGTGGCCGGCACGAACTCCTCGAGGGCGATCGTGTTGGTGGCGACGGCGTCGAGCGCCTTGAGCTCGTCGGGCGACAGCACGACGTACTGGCCCTTGGCGAACTCGTAGCCCTTCACGGTCTGGTCGCGCTCGACGAGCTCGCCGTCCTTGGTGCAGATGTACTGCTGCTTGAGGCGCGAGCCGCACGCGCCGTGCAGCATGTTGAAGGACACGTCGCCCGAGGTCTCGGTCGACGTGTACAGCTTGATCGGGATGGAGACCAGGCCGAAAGAGATGGTGGCGTTTCCGATCGAGCGGGCGGGCATGGGCGAAATTGTACCTGGCCGCGCAGGCCTGGCCGCAATCCTTGCGACGCTCGCCTGAACCGATTGCCAGTGGTCGGCGCGCGGCCGCGGGCCGTGTACGATTCGGCCATGGCACCGCCTCCCGACGCCGATCCGCTCGACGGGCCGACCCTGGCCGCGGGCGCGGACGGCCTGCCCACCGCCGGCGACGGCGCGGGCCAGGTGTGGGACCCGGCCATCGCCCACCAGCTGTCGACGGCGGAGCGCGGCCAGCGCTACCAGCTCGGCGCGCTGCTGGGGCGTGGGGGGATGGGTGAGGTGGTGGCCGCGCTCGACACCCGGGTCGGGCGCGAGGTCGCCGTCAAGCGCCTGCGCGACCCGGGCAACCCGGAGGCGACCGCGCGCCTGCTCCGCGAGGGCCGGGTCCAGGGCCGCCTCGAGCACCCAGCGGTGCCGCCGGTGCACGACCTCGACGTCGACGAGGACGACCAGCCGTTCATCGCCATGAAGCGCCTGACCGGCGCCACCCTCGCCCAGATCCTGCAGCTGCCGGGCGCGGGGGATCCGGCCATCGCCGGCCAGTACGCCCGCCCCAAGCTGCTGCGCGCGTTCATCGACGTGTGCCTGGCGGTCGAGTTCGCCCACACCCGCGGCGTCATCCACCGCGACCTCAAGCCCAGCAACATCATCCTCGGCGACTTCGGCGAGTGCTACGTGCTCGACTGGGGCGTGGCCTACCTGGCCGGTGAGCCGAAGCGGCCGCGCTCGAACGCGACCCCGCCGCTCGGCTCGCTCAGCGTGGCGGCGCGAGCGGCCCTCGCCGCCAGCCACCTGCCGGGCCCGGAGGCGTCGCTGATGGTGACCCGGGACAGCTCCGAGGACGCGCTCAGTGGCGCCGTCGTCGGCACGCCGGGGTACATGGCGCCCGAGCAGCTGCACGGGGAGACCGAGCCGGCCGCCGCGGTCGACATCTACTCGCTCGGCTGCGTCCTGTTCGAGCTGCTGTCGGGCGAACCGCTGCACCCGCGCGGGCAGGCGGCGATGACCAGCACGCTCGAGGGCTGCGACGCTCGGCCATCGGCGCGCTCGCCCGGGCGCGAGGTGCCGCCCGAGCTCGACGCCATCTGCGTGCGCGCGACCTCGATGGCGCCGGCCGATCGCTTCCCGAGCGCACGCGCGCTGGCCGACGCGGTCAGCGCCCACCTCGACGGCGACCGCGACCACGCCATGCGGGCCGAGCTGGCCCGGGTCGAGCTCGACCTGGCCCAGCGCGCGCTCGAGGGCCTGCAGGCCGCCGACGACCCGGAGCGGCGCAAGCTGGCCATGCGTGCCGCCGCCCGCGCGCTCGCGCTCGACCCGACGCTGACCGACGCGGCCGAGCTGGTGTCGTTGCTCATGCTGCGCCGGCCCGACCACGTGCCGCCCGAGGTGCAGCGGCGGCTCGACGAGCTCGACGCCGAGGGCGCGCGCGCTCACGGCGCCCTGGTCCGGGTCGCGTTCGTCGGTTACCTGCTCATGCTGCCGCTGCTGCTGTGGGCCGGCGTGCGCAGCTGGCTCCCCATCGTGCTGGCCTACGGCGGCCTCATCGTCCACGTCGTGGTCGCCAGCCTGCCGCCGCGCGGGCGGGAAACCGGCCGCCGCCGCCTCCTCGTCAACGTCGGCATCAACGTCGGCATCATCTTCCTGCTCGGGCGCATGGTCGGGCCGTTCGTGGTCGCGCCGGCGCTGGCCGCCACCATGTTGCTGATCTACGCGACCCACCCGTACGCGACCCGCCTGCTCCTGCTGTGGGGGGTGTTCCTCGGCGCCGCGCTGCTGCCGTGGGTGCTCGAGCTGGCCGGCGTGTTGCCGTCGACCCAGCACGTCGAGGGTGGCCTGTTCACGATGACCTCGTCGTTCCTCGACCTCCGCCCGGTCCCGGCCCAGCTCCTGCCGATCGGATTCACCGTGGTCCTCCTCACCGTGGCTGGCTACCACGCGTACCGCCTGACCCGGCGCAACCGCGAGGCCCAGGTCCACCTCGAGCTGCAGGCGTGGCAGCTGTCGCAGCTGGTGCCGTCGGCCAGCCCGCGCTCCGGCGTGTTCACCTCGCTGGTGCGGACCATGGTGCGGAAGTGACCTCGCGCCGGGGCCGGTGACGCCGTGGCCCGGTCCACCTCCGATCCGCCCGGCGCTGGTGCCGGCGCCGCCGCCGCCAGCCCGACCATCGACGATCCCCTCGCGCGCTACCGGCAAAAGCGCAGCGCCGGCGCCACCCCCGAGCCGATGGGCGCGGCGCCGGTGCGCGGCAAGAGCGGCCTGTTCGTCGTGCACGAGCACAAGGCGACGCGGCACCACTGGGACCTCCGCCTCGAGATCGACGGCGTGCTGGTGTCGTGGGCGGTGCCCAAGGTGCCGTCGATGGATCCCGACGACAAGCGGCTGGCGGTCAAGGTCGAGAGCCACCCGCGCGAGTACATCGACTTCGAGGCGGTGATCCCGGCCGGCAACTACGGGGCCGGGCCGATGATCGTGTGGGACCGCGGCGCGTTCCTGCCGCTGCTCGACCCGCGCCAGGGCCTGCTCGACGGCGAGATCAAGTTCGAGCTGGCCGGCTACAAGCTGCGCGGCGCCTTCACCCTGGTCCACACCGGGCGCGGCAAGCGCGGCCGCGGCGCCGGGGCCGGGTCCGACGACTGGCTGCTCATCAAGAAGCGCGACCCCTGGGCCGAGGCCCACCTCGCCAGCGGCGCGCCGCTGTCGGGCGCGTCGATCCTGAGCGGCCTCACCGTCGACGAGCTGGCGGCCGGGGCGACGCGGATCGCCGGCCTGCGGCGCGACCTGGCCGCGCGTGTGTTGCCGGTCTCCACCCTGGTCGCGGCCGGCTTCTCGCCCATGTTGTGCCACACCGCCGACGCCCCGTTCGCGTCGCCCGACTGGCTGTTCGAGCTCAAGTACGACGGCTTCCGGCTGATCGGCTTCGGCGGCGCCGGCCTGGCCGAGCTGCGCTACCGCTCGGGCCAGGTCGCGACCGAGCGTTTCCCCGAGATCGCCTCGGCCCTGCGCGCGCTGCCGTGCCCCGGCCTGGTCATCGACGGCGAGGTGGTGGTGACCGACGGCGAGGGGCGGCCGTCGTTCCCGCTCATGCAGCAGCGGGCCCAGCTGACCCGCGCGTCCGAGATCAGCCGGGCCGCCGCCAACCTGCCGGCGACCTGGTTCGCGTTCGACCTGCTCGCCGCCGACGGCCGCGACCTGCGCGCGCTGCCGCTGGTCGAGCGCAAGGCGGCGCTGCGCCGCCTGCTCGGCGACGTCGGCCCGGTCCGCTACGCCGATCACGTCGACGAGGTCGGCGACCGCTTCCTGGCCGCGGTGGTGGCGCGCGGGCTCGAGGGTGTGGTCGGCAAGCGCAAGGCGGCGCCGTACAAGGGCGCGCGCAGCCGCGACTGGCTCAAGCTCAAGGTCGACCCCGAGCACGACTTCGCGGTGTGCGGCTACACCCCGCCCAAGGGCAGCCGGACCGGCCTGGGCGCGCTGTACCTGTGCCTGCGCGAGCCCGAGACCGAGCGCTGGCGCTTCGCCGGCAAGGTCGGGACCGGCCTCGACGACGCCCAGCTGGCCGGCCTGCGGGCCCAGCTCGAGGCGGCGCCGGCGTGGACACCCGACTTCGCGCTGCCCGAACGGGTCGCCGGCGCGCGCTGGGTCGAGCCCACGCTGGTGGCGGCGGTGCGCTACCGCGAGTGGATCGACTCCGACAGTGGCGGCCGGGTCCCGCGCTTCCCGGTGTTCGTCCGCCTGCGCGACGACAAGGCCGCGGTCGACTGCACGCCGCCGCCGGGCGCGTTCGGCCCGGCCGAGGTCGACGACGCGCCCGATCCGGCCGCGGCCGGCGGCGTGATCGAGCACGACAAGGCCGAGCGCGAGCTGCGCCTGACCAACCTCAAGAAGGTGTTCTGGCCGCGCGAGGGCCTGACCAAGGGCGACCTCATCACCTACTACCGGACCATCGCGCCGTGGATCCTGCCGTACCTCAAGGACCGGCCGACCGTGCTGACCCGTTACCCCGACGGCGTCGACGGCAAGATGTTCTACCAGAAGGACATGCCCGACTGGGTCCCGCCCTGGCTGCGCACGACCGCGCTGTGGAGCGAGCACAGCCAGCGCGAGATCCACTACCTGCTGGTCGACGACGCCGATGGCCTGGCCTACCTGGCCAACCTCGGCTCCATCCCCATCCACGTCTGGGCCAGCCGCGTCGCCGACCTGGGCCGGCCCGACTGGACCATCATCGATCTCGATCCCAAGGGCGCCCCGATCGAGTGGGTGGTGCCGCTGGCGCTGGCGTGCCACGAGCTGTGCGAGGCCATCGGCCTGCCCACCTACGTCAAGACCAGCGGCCAGACCGGGCTGCACATCCTGATTCCGCTCGGCGGCCAGTGCACGTTCGAGCAGGCGCGCAACCTGGCCTACCTGCTGGCCGAGGTGGTGGCGCAGCGCCACCCGACCATGGCGACGACGCTGCGCAACCCGCAGCGGCGCGGCGGCAAGGTCTACCTCGACTGGGGCCAGAACGCGCACGGCCAGCTGCTGGTGGCGCCGCTGTCGGTGCGGCCGGTCGCCGGCGCCGCGGTGTCGATGCCGATGACCTGGGACGAGGTCGTGCCCGGGCTCGACCCCAAGCAGTTCCACCTCGGCAACGCGCTGGCGCGTATGGAGTCGCGCGGCGACCCGGTCCGCCCGGTCCTGACCGAGCGACCCGACCTCTTGGCCGCGCTCGAGCGGCTGGCCCCGCTCGCCGCCGGCGTCGCCCCGGCCCCGGCCGAGCCCGCCGTCGCCACGCCGTCACCGTCGGGGGCGCCGGCCCGACCAGCAAGGAAGCGCCCTCGATGAACCTCCGCGTTGGCACCTCGGGCTTTGCGTATCCGCAGTGGAAGGGCCGCTGGTACCCGGCCGACCTCGGCGACGACGCCATGCTGGCCAGCTACGCCACCCGGCTGGCGACGGTCGAGATCAACAACACCTTCTACCGCATGCCCAAGCCGGCGGTGCTCGAGGCCTGGCGCGCCCAGGTCCCGGCCAGCTTCACCTTCGTGCTCAAGGTGTCGCGGCGAGTCACCCACCAGGCCAAGCTGAAGCCACCCGAGGCGCACGACAGCATGGCCTACCTGTGGAAGGTCGCGGCCGCGCTCGGGCCGCAGCTCGGCCCGGTCCTCCTGCAGAGCGCGCCGTACCAGAAGAAGGACCTCGGCCTGCTGCGCGAGTTCGTCGCCGCCACCATCACCGGCGCCGGGCCCGATGCGCTCGGCCAGCCGCGCCGGGCCGCGTTCGAGCTGCAGCACCCATCGTGGGACGACGACGAGGTCGACCAGGTCCTGGTCGAGGCCGGCTGCGCCCGCTGCATCGCCGACAAGGACGACGGCAGCGCGCGCACCCCGGCGGTCGGGGCCTGGGCCTACCTGCGCCTGCGCCGCGACGACTACTCGGCCGAGCAGCTGGCGGCCTGGCTGGGGCGCCTGCGCGCCACCGGTGCGACCGAGGCCTTCGTCTTCTTCAAGCACGAGGACACGGCGCGCGGGCCGGAGATGGCCGAGGAGCTGGTCGCGCTGGCGGCCGACGCCGCTCCGCTCACGCGATGACGTCGATCAGCGCGCCCGGTCGCCGCGGCGCCGGCGCCGCCGCCTGCTCGATGAGGGCGACCGCCTGCTCGCCCTCCTGCTTCTGCTGGTCCTGGGCGACGCGGGCGACCCGCACGGCGTAGGCCCCGGGGTCGGGGCGGGATGGTCCGGACACGTTCATGCCGGGGGAATCGACCGGGTGCGGCCGAGGTGTAGCCCCCTAGCCGGCCATCGCCATCAGCGTCGTCTCGTCCTCGTCGCGCGAGCCGGGCGGGTGGGCGAAGGCCAGCTCGGTCAGCCAGCAGGCGACGTCGCACATGCGCGGGCGCAGGCCCGGGTCCTTGGCCAGCATCCGCATCACCAGGTCGTCGAGGGTGTCGCCCAGGCCGCTGCGCAGGAGGCGCGGCCGGGTCGGGCGCACCTCGCAGTGTGCGGTCATGGTGTCGGCCAGCGAGCCGCGGAAGGGTGGGGTGCCGGTGAGCAGCTCGTACAGCAGGCAGCCCAGGGCGTACACGTCGGTCTTGCGGTCGACCGCGCCGTGCCACTGCTCGGGCGCCATGTAGGCCGGGGTGCCGGCGATGGCGTCGGGCTCCGGTACCGGGCGCTCGACGAACTGGGCCACGCCGTAGTCGAGCACCTTGATACGCGGCCAGCCGGCCAGGCCGTGCTCGTACCGGACCAGCACGTTCTCCGGCTTGAGGTCGCAATGCACCACCCCGGCCTCGTGCATGGCCGCGACCGCGTCGGCGATCTGCGCGCCGAACGCGGCGATGGCGCCGAGCTCGACCTTGCGCCCATCGAGCAGCTGGCCCAGGTTCTCGCCGTCGACCAGCTCCATCACCAGGTAGGACAGGCCGCAGCGCGACTTCCTGGCCGCGCGCACCTCGACCAGGCCGTCGTGGCGGCACCGGGCCGACACCTCCAGCTCGTCGAACAGGCGGGCCACCAGGTCCGGGTGGGCGGCGAAGCGCGGGTCGAGCACCTTGAGCGCGACCCGCTCGCCGGTGCGCCGGTCCTGCGCCAGGTACACCCCGCCCATGCCGCCGAGGGCGAGCAGGTCGAGCACGTCGTAGTGGTCGACCCGGGCCCGGTCGGGCGGTAGCGGTGGTCCGAGCAGGGCCTCGATCTCGCTGTCGCTTTTGAGGCGAAAGGTCGGGACCGGACGCAGCGTCGGGGCCGAGGCGGAGGGCGAATGGTCGGGGCGTTGGCGCACGTCTTCGCTTTGCTGCACGCGGGATGCCATGGGGAACACCTTGTCGATTCGCCGGGTTCGGGAGAGGTATCGGCCGTCTTCCGACAATGCTGACGGGGCCGCGTCAGGCCGCTGGCGATCGCGGTGTGGCGATGTGGGCGCCACGCCCGCCTGGTACAACCAGGTCCGCATGCGTCGTCGCCTGTGGCCGGCCCTGGCCTCGCTCACCATGCTCGGCGCCGCCGCGTGGCCCGGGCTGCGCGCCAACCTGCACGACGACTCGTTCCCGCTGTCGACCTACCCCATGTTCGCGACGCCGCGGCCGACGCAGCTGTCGCTCGACTACGCCCTGGTGTTGACCGCCGACGGCCGCCGCCTGCGGGTGCCGCCGCGCCTGGTCGGCTCGGCCGAGGTGCTGCAGGCGCGCGCCACCATCGCCGCCGCGGTCGGCGCCGGCCCGGGCCCGCGCGCCGCGCTGTGTGCGCAGATCGCCGCCCGGGTCGCGCACAGCCCGGCCCACGCCGGGGCCCACGCCGTGGTGCTGGTGAGCGGGCGGCACGACGTGATCGCCCTGGTCACCACCGGCGCGCGCGGCAGCGAGGTCGAGCGGGTCCGGTGCCCGGTGCCGGGTGGGGCGCCGTGATCGCCCGGGCCTGCAGCCGGGCCTGGCGCGCGCTGGCCGGCTGGTGGTTCGCGCCGCTGCCGGCCGAGCGCCTGGCCGCCCTGCGCGTGCTGGTCGGCCTGTTCGCGCTGGCCTACCTCAGCAGCCGGCTCGGTCAGCTGCTGGCCCTGCCCGGGTTGCCGCGCGGCAGCTGGCGCCCGGTCGGCGCGGTCGAGCTGCTGACGTCGACGCCGTGGCCGCGCCCGGTGGTCACCGCGCTGGTGCTGGCGACCTGGGCCCTGGCGGTGGCGTTCGTGCTCGGCCTGGCCCACCGCTGGCTGGCGCCGGTGTTCGCGCTGCTGCTCTTGCTGGTCCTGACCTACCGCAACTCGTGGGGGATGGTGTTCCACACCGAGAACCTGCTGGTGCTGCACGTCGGCGTCGTCGCCCTGGCGCCGGCCAGCGACGCCTGGTCGCTCGATCGCTGGCGGGCCGACCGGCGCGGCGCCGCGCCGGCCCCAGCCGACGGGCGCCACGCGTGGGCGGTGCGCACCGCCGCCGCGCTCACCGTGATCACCTACGTCCTGGCCGGGCTGGCCAAGGTCCGCCTCGGCGGCGACGCCTGGACCACCGGCGATCAGCTGCGCAACCAGATCGCGATGGACAACGCCCGCAAGCTGCTGCTGGGCGACGCCATGGCCCCGCTCGCCACGCTGCTGCTCGATCACCCGCGCGTGCTGGGCGCGCTGGCCTGGTCGACCCTGGTGCTCGAGCTGGGCGCGCCGGTCGCGCTGCTCGGCGGCTGGTGGGCCCGCGCCTGGGCCGTGTCGGCGTGGGGCTTCCACCTCGGCGTGGTGCTGCTCATGGCCATCGTCTTCCCGTACCCGCTGGTCGGCGTGGCCTACGCCCCGCTGCTGGCGGTCGAGCGCCCGCCGCAGCGCGTGCTGGCGTGGTGGCGGCGGCGGCGCGGCGGACGCTGAGCTACAGCGTGCCGCGCAGGCCGATCGTCGGCAGGATCGGCAGCTCGGTGATGGGCTCGCGCTGGGTGTAGTCGAAGTTGTACGAGTAGCCCAGCACGCGGGCGTGGGCGTAGGCGTTGGTGACGTCGAGGAAGGCCGACAGCTTGAACGTGTTCCAGGTCCAGCTGCGATCGATCCGCAGGTCGAGCGCGTGGGCGGCCTCGACCCGCTGCGAGTTCACCCCGCCGTACTGCGGGATGTACACGTTGGCGTCGGCCAGGTAGACCGAGCCGGTGATCGGCGTCTCCGGCGTGCCCGACGACGCCTGGAAGCGCGCGCCGAACTGCCACTTGCCCAGCTTGTAGGCGGCCAGGGCGATGAAGTTGTGCGGCTGGTCGAAGTCGAACAGCCGGCGCGCCCCGGTCGGATCGTCGATCCGGTCCGACCGCGCGAAGGTGTAGGCCATCCAGCCGAACAGGTTCTGACGCTGGCCACGCACCAGCGCCTCGACGCCGTACGAGCGGCCGCGCCCGCGGTTGACGAAGGTCTCGCCCGGGTTGGTCTCGGCCAGGAGCGGGTCCGACACCACCAGCTGCTGCCGGCCGGTGTAGAAGACCGAGCCGGTCGCGGTCACCCCGTCGGCGACGTCGAGGTCGGCGCCCAGCACCAGCTGGGTCGCCAGCTCGGGCTCGAGGTAGGTCGGCACGCTCTCGGCCTGGTCGAGCCCACGCGAGTAGCGGCCGTAGGCCAGGCGGACCCGCCAGTCGGCGTCGAGCTCGCGCGTGACCTGCAGGCGCGGCGACCAGGTGCTGGCGTCGACGTGGTAGTAGTGGTCGAGCCGCACGCCGCTGGTGATCGTCGTCTTGTCGTCGGGCCGGAGGTCGACCGCGGCGTACGCTCCCGACGCGCTGTTGTCGAAGGTCTGCTCGGTCTCGACCAGCGGCAGCGTCGTGAAGTTGGTCGGCGGCGGCATGCCCTCGCTCGGCTGCTGCGGGAAACGCACGGCCAGCTCGCGCTGGTCGTAGCGGGCCTCGGCCCCGACCCGGACCCGCAGCTGCTTGCCGTGCTTGTAGGTCAGGTCGTTGCGCACCTCCATGATGTCCTGGTTGATGCGCAGGAAGCGGTCGCCGATCTCGAACCGGAAGCCCTGCACGCCGGCCGACAGGATGAGGCGGTTGTCGACCGTGGGCCCGCCGTGGGTCCAGGTCGCGATCGCGCGCGAGAACGAGGTCTCGTTCTCGAACGTCGCGTTGTTGAGGTCGGGCTCGTTGGGGTCGAGGTTGTTGTTGAGCAGCGACAGCAGGTCCGAGCTGGTCAGGCCGAGCAGGCTGAGCTTGTCGCGCTCGCTCTTGCGCCAGTCGACCCGGAGCTGGCCGTCGTAGTAGGTCGGCGCGGTCGTGAAGTTGACCCCGGAGTCGGGGCCGAGCACCGCCGGCAGGATGAAGTCGATGATCGAGCGGCGGAACCCGGCCTGGACCTGCAGGCCGCGCGACTTCGAGATCGGGGCCTGGACCAGGCCGGCCAGGTTGATGAACGACAGCTCGGCGAAGCCGGTCGGCTTGGCCACCACCTCGTCGCGGGTGACGATGTTGATGATGCCGCCGGTGGCCCGACCCTCCTCGACGCCGAACCCGCCCGGCACGAACTCGATGTTGGCGATGAGCTCGGACGGCACCACGCTCTGCAGGCCGAAGAAGTGATAGGCGATCGGCACCTCGATGCCGTCGATGAGGATGCGCGAGTCCTCCGGCGCCGCGCCGCGGATGACGATGAGCCCGCCGCCCGGCAGGTTGGCCACCCCGGGCAGGCTGCGCACCGTCGACAGGGCGTCGCCGCGCGCGCCCGGGATGCGGGTGATGACCTCGCGTGGCAGGTCCTGCCGGCCCGGCGGCGGCGGCAGCGGGGTCTCGGCCTCGACCTCGATGGTCTCCGACGCGAAGCCGGGCGCGAACAGCAGGAACACCTGCTCGGCCGCGCCGCCCTCGGCCACCTCGTACGCCTCGACCGAGGCGTCGTAGCCCTTGGCCTTGATGGTGATCTCGATCGGCCCGGCCGGCAGGTCCTCGAACACGAAGGCGCCGGTGCGGTCGGTCTTGACCTTGGTGCCGTCGGCCGCGGTCAGCGTCGCCCCGGCCACCGGCGCGAGGGTCGCGCCGTCGAGCACGTTGCCGGCGACCCGTTCGGCCCACGCGGAGGGGCCAGCCAGCAGCACCAGCAGGGCGGCGCCCAGGCCGAGCCGGCGGGGGCGTGGCAGGCGGGCCGCGAGGGCAGGGGACGAGGCAGCGACGCGACCAAACATCGGCGGCAAGTTTGCGGGACGCCACGAGATCGTCAAGGCGCCGGGGCGCAGGTTTTGGCCGCCGCTCCGGCCAGGTGACGGCCCGGTGCCGGCCCGGTGCCGGCCCGGGAATGGGACCGGCCTGGGCCCGGTTGAGGCGGGACCTGGACGATTCGGCTTGCCGTACAAACTACAACCGTAGTAATAAAACGAACGCTGTCGTAGCGCCCCCCATGAGCCCGCCCCGCCCCGATCTCACCCCGGCCGAGTTCAACGTGCTCAAGGCGCTGTGGCGTCGGGGTCACGCCTCGGTCGCCGAGGTCCGGGCCGAGCTGGCCGGCCGCGGCACCGAGGTGGCGTACACCACGGTGATGACCTTGCTCGGCCGGCTCGCCCACAAGGGCGCGGTCGTCGTCGATCGCAGCCGCGAGCCGTTCGTGTACCAGGCCGCCGAGCGGCGCGAGTCGGTGCTCAGCGCCCGCCTGCGCGACTTCGTGCGCGAGGTGTTCGACGGCGACGCCCGGGCCATGGTGCTGCACCTGGCCGAGGCGGAGGAGATGTCGCCGCAGGAGCGGCAGCGGCTCGAGGCGCGCATCGCCACCGCCGAGGCCGCGGCCGAGGCACCGGCGGCGCCGGCCGAGCGCGCCCGGGCCGCGCGTCCGGCCCGGGCGGCGCGCCCCGGTCGGCGATCGGAGCGGCCGTGAGCCGCGCTGCGCTCGAGATCCTGGCCATCGCGCTGGTGCACGGCACCGTGCTGGCGGCGCTGACGTGGGTCCTGGTCCGCCTGCTCGGGCGCCGGCTCGGGCCGAGCCTGGTCGCCGCGCTGTGGGCGGTGGTGCTGCTCAAGTTCGTCGTCCCGGTCGGGCCGGCCATGCCGTACTCGCCATCCGACCTGATCGAGTGGCTGCGCGATGGCGACACCGGCCGCGGCCCGATCCTGGCCGCACCCATCGCGGTGGCCGGGCCGGGCCTCGCGACCGCCGCCGCGCCGTCGACGCCGTGGTGGCCGACCGCCGTCCTGGCGGCGTGGCTGGTCGGGGTCGGCGTCGTGCTGGCCCGCGCCGCGGGCGGTCAGCGCCGGGCCCGCGCCGCCGCGGCCGCGCTGCCGGCCGGCGACGACACGCTGGTGGCCCAGGTCGCCGCGCTCGCGGCCCGGGTCGGCGCGCCGATGCCGCTGGTGCGGGTCGGCGCCGGCGGCGCGCCGTACCTGGTCGGCGTGGTCCGGACCTATCTCGTGGTGCCTGGCCCGCTCCTGGCCGCCGAGCCGTCGGTGCGCGCCGCGGCGCTGGTGCACGAGCTGACCCACCTGCGCCGGCGCGACCCGTACTGGGCGGTGCTGGCCACGCTGGTGCGGGCCGCCTTCTTCTTCTTCCCCGTCGCGCGCTGGGCGGTGGCGCAGTTCGAGGCGGCCCGTGAGGCCGCGTGTGACGCCAGCGCGCTGGCCACCACCGCGGTGTCGCCGCCGGCCTACGCCCGGCTCTTGTTGACCTATGCCGCGGCCCCGGCCACCCCGGCCGGCGGCGTCGGCCTGGCCGCGCGTGGTCGGCGCTCGCTGGCGCGGCGCATCGACGCCGCGCTCGGCGCGCCGGTGACCGGGCGTGGCCTGGGCCCGGTCGCCTGGCTGGTGCTGGCCGGCTGGACCGCGCTGGCGCTGGCCGGCGCGCGCCCGGCGGCGGCGCGCCACCCGGCCAGCGAGCTGTGCCTGTACTCGCCGCAGATCGCGCTGGAGCTGCTGGCCTCGTTCCCCGAGGCCGATCGCGACGGTGACGGCGACCTGACCCGCGACGAGGCGTGCGACCTGCAGGTCGAGCTGCGCCGTCGCGGCGACGACCCGGTGCTGCTCGAGGCGCCGGCGCCAGGCGACGACCCGGCCGCGGCCTGGCTGACCGGCCGCCTCTGTTGCAATTGCGACCAGGGTGAGGGTACATCCTCCGCCCCATCCACCTCCTCTGGCCCATCGGCTGTCGATCCTGCGATCGCGCCGTCCAGTACCTGCCGAGACGAAGAAGGAGCCCTGCCATGAACAAGCTTGTCCTAGCCCTCCCGATCGCGTGGTCCCTCCTCGCTGGCGCGTGCCAGCAGGACAACAAGAAGATGGAAGCCGACATCGCCGAGCTCAAGAAGGGCCAGGCCGAGCTCCTGGCCCTGGTCAAGGCCGGCGGCGGTCGTGGCGCCGGCGCGGCGGCTCAGCAGCCGCGCCGCCCGCAGGCCGACCCGTCGAAGACCTACGCCGCCGCCATCGACGGCGCGGCCTTCGAGGGCCCGGCCGACGCCAAGATCACCATCGTCAAGGCCTACGAGTACGCGTGCCCGTACTGCGAGAAGGTCCGGCCGACGACGGAGGAGCTCAAGAAGAAGTACGGCAACGATCTGCGCATCGTCTACAAGCACTACGTGGTCCACCCGCAGGTCGCGACCTCGACCGCGCTGGCGGCGTGTGCGGCCCACAAGCAGGGCAAGTTCTCGGCCATGGAGGTCGGCCTGTGGGACCAGATCTTCAAGGCCCGCAAGTTCGACGCCGACCGCTGCTGGACCTCGGACGCCGGCTGCCCGAACGTCGAGGGTATCGCCAAGGAGATCGGCCTCGACCTCGGCAAGTTCAAGGCTGACATGAAGGGCGAGTGCAACGCCGTCATCCAGAAGGACCAGAAGGACCTGGCCACGCTCGGCGTGTCGGCCACCCCGGCCTTCTTCATCAACGGCCGCTTCCTGTCGGGCGCGCAGCCGCTCGACGCCTTCGTCGCGGTGATCGACGAGGAGCTCAAGAAGGCCAACGAGCGCATCGCCGCCGGCACCCCGGCCGCGAGCTACTACCAGACCTGGGTCATGGAGAAGGGCCTCAAGGCCGTCGAGATGCCCAAGTGATCGTCGGCACGCGGGCCTGACGCCGCGTGTGACGCTCGACCCCGCTGCCGGCGGGGTCGTTTCGTTTTCGGGGCGGGATCACGAGCGCGGCCACGGCCACGTCCACATCCACGTCCACGTGTCCATGTAACCGATCGATCTTGCGCCCACCGGCAGGCGTCATCCCGTGGGGTCGACGTCCCCGCGCGCTTTGGTGTAAACGAGCCCGGTGCAACCCCTGGTGCTCGGTGATGAACCCCTGACTCTCGAGAACCTGGTGGCGGTGGCGCGCCGGCGCCGTCCGGTCACCATCGGCGCTGGCGCCGAGAGCGCGATGCGGCGGTCGCGTCAGGTCGTCGACGAGGTCGTCGCTGGCGGCGACGCCGCGCCGGCGGTGTACGGCGTCAACACCGGCTTCGGCGCGCTGGCCGAGGTCCGCATCTCCGCGTCGGAGGTGACCCAGCTGCAGCGCAACCTGGTCCGCTCGCACGCGGCGGGCGTCGGCCAGGCCCTGGCCCGCGACGCCACCCGGGCCATGATCCTGCTGCGCGCGGCGGTGCTGGCGACCGGGCGCAGCGGCGCGCGGCCGGTCTGCTGCCAGCGCCTGGTCGACCTGCTCAACCGCGGCGTGCACCCGGTCATCCCCGGGCGCGGCTCGGTCGGCGCCTCGGGCGACCTGGCGCCGCTGGCGCACCTGGCGCTGGCCCTCATCGGCGAGGGTGACGCCGAGTACGACGACAAGGTGATGGCCAGCGCGCGCGCCCTCGAGCGGGCCGGCATCGCGCCGCTCGAGCTCGAGGCCAAGGAGGGCCTGACCCTGCTCAACGGGACCCAGCACATGACCGCGGTCGGTGGCCTGGCCGTGCACGACGCCGAGGTCACCTGTCGCATCGCCGACGTCGCCGGCGCGCTCTCGCTCGAGGCCTTGCTCGGCACCGATCGCGCGTTCGACGAGCGGGTCGTCGGCGCGCGCCCGCACCCGGGGCAGATCGAGGTCGGCCGGGTCCTGCGCGCCCTGCTGGCCGGGTCGGAGATCGCCGCGTCGCATCGCGACTGCGGCAAGGTCCAGGACCCGTACTCGCTGCGCTGCATGCCGCAGGTCCACGGCGCCAGCCGCGACATGCTCGGCTTCGCCCGTCAGGTGCTCGAGCGGGAGGCCAACAGCTCGACCGACAACCCGCTGGTGTTCGCCGACACCGGCGAGATGATCTCCGGCGGCAACTTCCACGGTCAGCCGGTCGCGATCGCCCTCGACGCCGCCGCCATCGCCGTGGCCGAGCTGGCCAACATCAGCGAGCGCCGCATCGAGCAGCTGGTCAACCCGCACCTGTCGTCGGGCCTGCCGCCGTTCCTGGCCCCGGCCAGCGGCCTCAACTCCGGCTTCATGATCGCCCAGGTCAGCGCCGCCGCGCTGGTGTCGGAGAACAAGATCCTGGCCCACCCGGCCTCGGTCGACTCCATCCCGTCGTCGGCCGGGCGCGAGGACCACGTGTCGATGGGCGCGACCGCCGCGCTCAAGCTGGCGACCGTGCTCGACCACGTGCGCACGGTGCTGGCGATCGAGATGCTGTGCGCGGCCCAGGGCGTCGATCTGCGCCGGCCGCTGCGCACCAGCGCGCCGCTCGAGGCGGTGCACGCCGCCATCCGGGCCGTGGTGCCGCCGATGATGACCGACCGGCCGATCCACCCCGACATCATCGCCGTCCGCCGGCTCATCGACGACGGCGTCGTGCTGGCCGCGCTGACCGGCACCGGCGCCACGGTCTGAGGCGCCGGGGGCCGACGGCGACCTGACGAGCCACCACAGCCTGCTGATCGGTCCGCTCGCACCGGCCCCCACGCGGGGAGCGAGCAGGATCACGGTGTCGTTCCCGTTCACGTGAACGGCCACGGCCACCGGCTTGATCGCGATCACGGCCACGATCACGATCTCGGCCACGTGGCATCAGCGGTCGTCGTTCTCGCGCCTGGTGCCAGAGCGATCGACGCCGCGGTCGGTTGACAGGGACGGTCGTCGGATGCTGTGATTTCCGCACGTTGGGGACGCCGCCCGAGTCTTCTGAAGACGGCCGGCCCGCGGGCGACCAGGGCGCCGCGGCGGCGGCCCCGGTGCGTCCAGACTCCGAGCAGGGTGGGCTGGTCGCGCCGCCCGAGCCGCTGCGGTCGCAGACCCGCCCGCCGCCGTTCTCCAGCCTGGCCGCCCGCGTCGACGCCCGGCTCGCCCTGACCGCCGATGGCGCCGCCGGCGTCGCCGTCGACGAGGACGTCGACGAGGTCGAGTTCGATCGGCCGGTCGCCGTCGAGGTCGCGCGCGCGCGCGCCGGCGACACCGTGCCGCCGCTGCGCCAGGTCGTCGAGGCGCCGGCGCCCGCCGCTCCACCGCCACCGCCGCCGGCGCCGGTCCCGGCCGCGCCCGTCGAGGTCGCCGGCGCGACCACCGCGGCGGACTCCGGCCGCCGCCTGGTGGTGGCCATCCCCCCGCTGGCGCCGTCGGCGTCGGTGCCGGCCCCGCTTCCACGCGAGGAGTCGGGCGAGGTCGAGGAGCTGAGCGAGCTCGACGACATGCAGCTCGAGGCCGACGTGCCGGCCGCGCCGCGCCCGGTCGCGCGACCGCCGGTGCGGCCGCCGCTGCGGCCGCCGCTGCCACCGCTGCGGATCCCGCCGGCGCCGCCGGTGGGGCGCCCGGTCGTGGCCGTGCCGCCGCTGCCGCGGGCCAAGACCTCGAGCCGCCCCCCGCTGCCGCCGCCGGGCCCGACCACGCCCGCGTCGCCGCCGTCGCCCACGCCGGCCGGCCCGCTCGCGAGCGCCTCGGCCGAGCCACCGGGGGCCGATGACGCCGCCGCCGCGGTCACCGCGGCGCTCGCGTCCAGCCACCTGCTCGACGTGGCCGAGCGGGGGCGTGACGCCGACGAGGACGACGCGCCGGCGTCGTCGCTGATGGCCATGCCGGTGGCGATGTCGATGTCGCCCCGCCTGCACACCGCGCCCATCGCCCTGGTCGCCGACGAAGCGGCGCCTGTCGCCGCCGCCGCCGCCGTCACCTCCACCGTCGAGGTCGAGGTCGACGACCTCGAGCCGGTCGGCGCCAGCCCTGGCGCCGGCGGTGATGACCTGGCGGTGGCGACGCAGACCCCGACGGTGGTGGTCGACACCCCGCTCGAGACCCAGCTCGAGACCCCGACCGTGCTCGACCGGGCGCTGGCCGACACCGGCGACGCCGCGCTCGAGCGGCGGGCCCAGGAGGTCGCGGCCGAGCTGGAGGCGGCGACCGGCCCCGCCGCGGCCGCGCTGGCCTACGAGCTGGGCGAGCTGTACGAGCGCCGCCTGGCCGACGAGGCGCGCGCGGTCAAGGCGTTCGGGCGCGCCCTGGCGGCCGACCCGTCGTACCGGCCCAACCTGTGGGCCATCCGCCGCATCTTCTACCGCCGCGCGCTGTGGCCGAACCTGCTCAAGCTGATCGACGCCGAGCTGCGCCTGTGCAAGGACGACGGCGAGCGCGCCGAGCTGTGGGTCGAGCGCGGGCGCGTCGTCGGCCAGCGCCTCGAGCAGCGGGCCGAGGCGCGGCAGGCCTTCGAGGAGGCGGTCAAGGCCAACCCGGGCCACCAGGGCGCGCTGCTCGAGCTCGAGCGCATCGGCCAGCTCGATCGCGATCTCGGCCTGCTGCGCGAGGTGTGGGCCCGCCTGGCCGAGTGCGCCGGCGATCCGGTCCGCCGCTGCCTGTACCTGCTCGACCTGGCGCGCGCCCACGCCGACGCCGGGGAGTTCGCGCCGGCGCAGGACGCGGTGGCTCGCGCCAGCGCGCTCGGGGTCGAGCGCGATCGGGTCGTGGCCGAGCAGATCCGCCTGGCCGAGCTGGGCGACGCGCCCGACGCGCTGCGCGCCGCGCTCGACGCCCGGGCCGCGTCGCTCGAGGCTCGCTTCGGCGAGGCCGGCGTCGGCGTCGCGGTGCTGGCGCGCGACCCGGGCCAGCCGCCCGATCCGTCCACCCGGGTTCGCCTCGAGCTGGTCGCCGTGCGTCGGCGTCAGGCCCAGGTCGCCCGCGCCAGCGGTCAGGCCGACGAGGCCTGGGGCTACCTGCAGCGGGCGCTGGCCGTCGCCCCCGGCGAGCCCATCCTCCTGGCCGACCTGATCGAGCTGGCCGAGGAGCTGGGCCGGTACGACGAGCTGGCCGAGCTGGTCGAGAGCTGGCAGTCGATCGAGGCCGATCCGGGGCGCGGGCTGGCGCTGTCGCTGCGCCGGGTCGACGCGCTCCTGCGCGGCGGGCAGCGCGACGCGGCCCGCCCGCTCCTGGCCTCGCTCGAGGCCAGCCACCGCGGCTTCGTCGCGTTGACCGCGCTGGCCGAGCGCGACGCGATCCAGCAGGGTGATCCGGCCGACCTGGCCCGCGTGTACCTGGCCGCGGCCGACAGCCACAAGCTCGGCACCGTGCTCGGACCGAGCGCGAGCGGCGCCGACCTCGCGCCCGACCCCGACGCCGCGGTCGCGTCCTACGTGGCCGCGGCCGAGCTGTGGGCGCACCACGTCGGCGGGGACGTCGGCCGCGCCGAGGCCGAGGCCGCGCTGCAGCAGGCGCTCGAGCTCCGGCCGGACGACGCGGCGGCGCTGGCGGCGCTGCTCGACATCACCCTGGCCAGCGGTCGCCTCGACGACGCCGCCGGGCTGCTGGCGGCCCGCGTCGAGCGCGGCCAGCCGCCCGAACAGCGCGCCGCGCTCGAGCGCCTCGGCCACCTGCGGCGCAGCCGCGGCGACGTCGATGGCGCGATCGACGCCGACCGGCGCCTGGTCGCGGTCGCCGGCGATCCCGACGGTCGCATCGGCTGGCGCATCGAAGGCCTGCTGGCCCAGGCCGGCCGTGACGAGGAGCGGGCCCAGCACCTGGTCGCCCTGTCCGAGTCCGACCCCAGCCCGGAGCGGCGCCTCATCGCCGCCGCCAGCGCCGCCCGCCTGCTCGAGCGCATCGGCCAGGTCGACAAAGCGATCGGCCTGTACCGGCTCGTGCTCGGGCGCGACCCCGACGACGCCTTCGCGCGCGCCTCGCTGGTCGATCTGCTGCGCGCCGACGAGCGCTGGGCCGAGCTGGTGGAGGAGCGGCAACGCGAGGCCGCGGCGCTCCCCGACGGCGCGGCCGCGGGGCGGGCCCAGCGCGAGGCGGCCTGGGTGCTCGAGGTCCGGCTCGGCCAGCCAGCGGCGGCCGCGGCGGCGTGGCGCGCCATGCTCGACCGCGCGCCCGACGACGCCACCGCGCTCGATGGCCTGGTCCGGACCCTCGGCGCCGACCCGGCGGCGTCGGTCGAGTTCCTCGAGCGCATCGCCGACGCGGCCGCGCCCGAACACGCGGCGGCGGCCCGGCTCGAGCTGGCCCTCGCGCTCGAGCGCGCCGGTCGCCGCGACGACGCCGTCGACGCCTACCGGGCCCTGGTCACCGCCGGCGACGGCGGGCTGCCGGCCCAGGCGGCGGCGCTGGCCCTGGTCGAGCTGGCGGTGGCCAGCGGCGACAGCGCGATGCGGCTGGAGATGACCCAGCAGCTGGCGGCGTGGGGCCAGGCGCCCGATCTGATCGGCAGCCTGCTCGAGGACGCCGCCTGGTTCGCCGCGCTCACCCTCGAGGATCCCGATCGCGCCGGCGAGCTGTTCGCGCAGGCCCTGGCCATCGACGCCAGCCGACCGGGGTGCCAGCTCGGGGCGGCGCTGGTCGCGGCCCGGCGTGGCGATCCGACCGCCATGGCCCACGCCTACGGCGCGCTCGCCGTCAGCGCCGGCCTGCCGGCGGCGGCGACCGCCCTGCACCTGCGGGCGGCGGCGCTGGCCGCGGCCGCCGGTGATGGCGCCGGCGTGGTGACCCAGGTCGCGGCCGCCCGCGCCGCCAGCGATGACGTCGGCGCGGTCGTGGTCGCGGCCGACCTGGCGTCGGTGGTGGCCCAGCCCGATCCGCGCGACCCGTCGGCGTACGTCGACGCTCAGCTGGCGCGGGCCGAGGTGCTGGCGATGCGGGCCGACCTGGCCGACGAGGCCGGCCGGGCCAGCTGGGATCTCGAGCGGGCCGAGACCCTCGAGGCCGCTGGCCGCCTGCGCGAGGCCGGGCAGGTCGTGGCCGCCGTGCTGCGCGCCGACGGCGACGACCTGCGCGCGCTCGAGGCGCTGCGCCGGCTCGCCCGCAAGGGCGGCGACACCCGCACCGCGGCCCGCGCCGCCTACCGCCTGGCCTGCCTGCTCGGCGACGCCGGCCACCGCCTGGCCCTGCTGCGCGAGGCGGCCGCCGTGTTCGACGCCGCCGCCGCGCCACGCGCCGGCGCGCGACCGGCCACCGCCAGCGGGGCAGGGGCCGACGTCACCGCGGCCATGGCGACCTACCGTCGCCTGCTCGCGACCGACCCGGGCGCGGCCGAGTTCAACCGCTACGCCGAGCTGCTGCGCCAGGCCAGCGACGTCGGCGGCCTGCACGGCGCGCTGTCCGATCGCCTGACCTGGCTCGGTGCCGAGGGTGGCCCGGCCGGCCCGGCCGCGGTGCCGATCCTGCTCGAGCGCGCCACCCTGGCCTTCGGCATCGGCGATCACGCCGGCGCCATCGCCGACCTCGACGATCTGCTCGGGCGGGACGCGCGCAACGGTGAGGCGCTGCGCTTCCGCGCCGATCTGGCGCACAAGCTGGGTGACACCACGACGGCGCTGGCGCTGTGGCGGCGCTACGTCGAGGTCGAGCCCCGCGCCGAGCGTCGGGCCGAGGTCGAGCTGACCCTGACCCGGGTCCTGTCGGAGGACACCGGCGATCTGGCCGGCGCCGTCGAGCAGCTGGCCAAGGTGGTCGAGCACAGCCCGGACGACCTCGCCCTGCACGAGCGGATGGTCGGCCTGGCGACCCGGGCCGGCGACTTCACGCGGGTGGCGTCGAGCCTGCGCGAGATGGGCCGGCTGCGCGGCAGCGGGCCCGAGCGGGCCCGTGACGAGCTGCGCCTGGCCGCGGTGCTGCGCGACAAGGTGCGCGACAAGGCGGCGGCGCGGCTGGCCCTCGATCGCGGCCGCAAGGCCGACCCGCTCAACCTCGAGGTCATCCGCGAGCTGGCCGACCTGCTCGAGGCCGGGCCACGCGCCCAGCTGCTGGCCAGCGCCGCCGACGAGATGCGGCTGGCCATCGCCGCCGGCCCGGGCAAGGTCGGGCTGTACGATCGCCTGTCGACCATCGCCGCCTGGCAGAGCGACGTCGAGGCCCGCTGGCTGGCCGTCGCCGGCGTCGAGGCGCTCGGCACGCCGTCGGCCGAGCAGCGCGCGGTCCTCGCCGCCGGGCGGGCCCACGTGCCGGCCATCAAGCGGGTGGCGCTGGCGCCGGCGCAGCGAGCCCTGATCGGCGCCGCCGGGCCCGGCCAGGACGGCGCTCGCCTCGGCGCGACCGGGGAGCTGTGGCGCGCGCTGGCGCCGGCGGTGACCGCCGCGCTCGCGCTCGAGCCGGGCAAGCTCGGCTTCGTCCGCGCCGATCGGGTCGCCTTCAAGAAGCTGGGCGAGAAGTTCGGCCTGGCCGCCGCGCTGGCCGGCCAGCTCGGCCTCGGAGATCTCGACGTCTACGTCAGCGAGGGCCGGGCCGGCGTGGCGCGTGCGCTGGCGGCTGACACCCCGACGTTGTGCCTGGGCGCGGACGTGGCCCGCGCCGACCATGGCCCGGCCCGGTTCGCGCTGGCCCGGGCCCTGGTCCTGGCCGCGGAGGCGACCGGTCCGCTGCTCGAGCTCAAGGACGTCGAGCTGCTGTGGATGTGGGCGGCGGCGCTGCAGGTGGCCGGGGTGCCGGTGCCGCCGATCCTGGCCGAGGCCGCGGCCGCCGATCGCAACCCCGTCGACGAACGGGTCCGGCTGCTCGACAAGCACTGGGGCCGGCGCGACAAGAAGGCGTTCGCGGCGCTGCCGGCGGCGCGCGCCATCGACGCGGCCGACCTCACCGCGTTCCGGCGCCACGCCGCCGGGGTCGGCAACCGGTTCGGCCTGCTCGCGGTGGGCGATCTGGCGATCGCGCTGGCCTACCTCGATGTCGGCCGTGGCGGCCGCGCCGTCGTCGACAGCCCGCTCGCGCTCGAGCTGACCGCCTGGTCGGTCGGCGCGGCGCACCTGGCCCTGCGGCACGAGCTCGGCTACGAGCTCGGCGCCGATCGCGGAGGTGGCGCGTGACCGACGGGACCAAGAAGGGTGGGCTGGGCGCGCTCGGCGACGACGACGACCTGCTGCGCGAGCTCGACGCCTGGGACGCGACGTTCGACGCCCTGCACGAGGCCGATGGCCGGTCCGGCGCCGAGGACGGCCGCGCCGGCGAGGCCGACCCATCCGCCGCCGTCGACGATCCGACCCGCCTCGGCATGGCCGCGATCCCGGCCGACCCGGTCCTGGGCCAGGCCGATGATGGTGGCGGCGCGACCCTCGAGGCCGAGTTCGATCCGGCCGACGTGGTCGCGCCCGGACCGGCCCTCGGCGAGGACAGCCCCACCGTCGATCTCGACGTCCACACCCTCGACCGCGGCCTGCCGACGTCGCGGCCGCGCCCGGTCGGACCGGCCCGCCCGGTCACCCGGACCGCCGTCGCCGACGACTTCGACCTGGCCGCGCCGGAGGCCCTGGGCGAGCTGCTCGGCGCCAGCCCGTTGATGCCGTCGGCGGCACCGAGCGCGGCGGTCGACGACAACGCCGCGACCTCGGTCCGGGTCCGGGTCCCGACCGCGCTGACCGGGCTCGGCGCCAACCCGTTCGACGACGACGTGTTCACCTCGGCCTCACGCCCGGCCGTGGCCGGCCGCGACGGCGTCCGCGACGAGGACGATCTGGCGCCGCCACCCGCGCCCGTGCCGGCGGCGGAGGTGCGGACCCGTCGGGCCCGGTCGTCGACGGCCTCGGGCGACTTCGCGTCCGAGAGCCCGACCAAGATGACCTCGCTCGACCCGGAGCTGGTCGATCGGTCGCGCCGGGCGCCCGCGCCCGCACCGGCACCCACGCCGGTCCGCACCGGCCCGGCCATCGTCCGCCGGCCCGATCCACGGGCCGACCGGGTCACCCCCGCCGGCGGGATCCCGGCCCTGGTCGAGGCCACCGCCGTGGCCAGCCCGACCGCGGCGCAGTCGGCCGCGAGCGCCGCCGCGTTCTTCGCCGAGGAGCCGCCGGCCAGCGAGTTCACCCTCGACGAGGCGTTCTACGACGACATCGAGGTCCAGGCCGGCGCCGCCGCGCCCAGCCCGGTCGCGCCGACGCGGTCGGGGCCGATCACCACGCCGCCGCCGAGCGCTCCCGAGCCGCGCCGCACCACCGTCCACGTCGTCCGCCGCGCCACCGCCGCGACCCGGCCGCCGCCGCTCGGCCCCGAGGTCGAGGCCGGGCCGGTCATCGAGATGGAGGCCGACGACGAGCCGGCCGCCACCGGCGCGGCCCCGGCCGAGCTGAACTTCGACGACTTCTCCGACCTGGCCCAGCCGGCCAGCCAGCCGACGTCCTCGACCGCCACCACCGGGCCGGTCGAGCTGGTCGAGGCGCGCCGTCCCGTGATCGACCTGGACCAGGACTCCGACGCCGCCGAGATCCAGGCCATGCCGGGGTTCGAGGACAGCACGGAGATCGGCCCCGAGGGGATCGACGACGAGTTCGCGGTGCTCGGACCGGCCGGCCAGGCCCGGCCGCGCCGACCGTCGGGCAACGCGACGCGCGCTGAGCCGCTGGCCAGCCGGTCGGGAGCCGGGGCCGGCTCCGGCGCCGTGCCGGCGGCGCCGGCCAGCGCGGTGCTGTCGGCCCGGGTCAAGACCCCGACCTCGGTGCCGCCGATGGGCGTCCCGCTCGAGGCCCTGCTCGGGCCGGCGGTGGCCGCGCCGACGAGCCCGACCCTGATCGCCGCCCCCGGCCCCGGCACCGACGACGCGGTGGGGACCGTCGCAGCGGCGGCCACCGCCGCGCCGGCGCCGGTGGTGCCGACCGCCACCGTCGACGCCGCGCGCGAGTTGCCCGACCCCGCGCTCGACCTCGACGCGCTGGTGCTGCCCGATCAGGGCCCGGTCGGGCCGGTCGAGACCGACGACGCGGTCGCCGATCGTCTGATGATCTACGAGCGCGAGCTGGAGGCCGTCGACGACACCCACACCGCGGCGGCGCTGCGGGCCGAGGCCGGTCGCCTGGCCGAGCGCCTGGGTGACCCCGAGCGCGCGCGCGGCCACTACGAGGCGGCGCTCATCGCCAACCCGCGCTGCCTGCCGGCGCTGCACGGCCTGCGTCGGGTCGCGCGCGCCGTCGGCGACCTGGCCGAGGTCACCACCCACCTCGACGCCGAGCTGAGCCTGGCCGGCAGCCTGGAGCGGCGCCCGCTCGCGCTGGCCCGGGTCGACCTGCTCATGGCCGGCGCCGAGCAGGACCTGGCGCGCGTCGCCGTGGGCGAGCTGCTCGACGGCGCGCCGTCGGACGTGCGCGGCCTCCTGGCCCACCTCGAGCTGGCCTTCCTCGACGGGCGGGCCGACGAGTTCGCCGACGCGCTCGATCGCCTCGCCGCCGCGCTGCCCGACTCCCCGCTGCGGGCGTCGGTCGCGGTCGCGCGGGGCCACCTGGCCGAGCACCGCGGCGATCGTCCGGCCGCGGCCGAGTGTTTCCAGCACGGCGTCAGCGCCGGCGCGGTGGCCTGGCTCGGGCTGGTCCGGACCGCGCCCACGCCGCACGCCGCGCTGCTCACGCTGGCGCAGGCCGCCGCCGCCGCCACGCCGACGCTGGCGGGCGGCCTGGCCGTCCGCGCCGAGCGCCACGGCGCCGACCCGGCGCAGCGCGCCGCCGCGCTCGCCGTCGCCAGCGCCGCGCTGCCGAGCGAGCCGGTGGTGGCGACCCTGGCGGCCCGCCTGAACGGCGACAGCAACTCGACCGACGGCATGGCCGCGGCTTTCGCCCGCCTGGCCGGGAGCGACGCGCGCCCGGCGCTGCGGGCCCACGCCGCCGTGGTCGCGGCCGAGCTCGCCGGCGGCTCGGCCGCGGCGTGGGAGCTGGCCGCCGCCGCCGATCCCGATGATGAGTACGCGGCGGCGCAGCGGCGCGGCGCGCTGGTGGCCGAGGGCAACGCCGAGCGCTCGCTCGCGCTCGACGTCGCCGCGGTCGCGGCCGACCCAACCCGGGCCCGCCCCGCCGTGCGCGCGGCCCTCGGGCTGGCCGCCACCGGCGACGTCGACGCCGCCCTGGCGCTGCTGGTGTCGGCGCCCGGCGGCGCCCCCGCGCGAACGCTCGGCGTGGGCGACGCCTCGGTCGAGGCGCGGGCCGACATCCTGGCCGCGGCCGGCCGCTGGCAGGCCCGGGCCGCGCTGTGGGCCGAGGTCGCGGCCGGCGCCGACGAGGCCGCGCTCGGCCTGGCCCTGGCCCGGGCGGCGCGCGCCAGCCACGACGCGGTCATCGAGCTCGAGAGCGGCGCCGACGCCGGGTCGATGATCGTCGCCGCGCTCGAGGCCTGGGGCCGGGTGATCGAGCGTGATCCGGAGGACGCGGAGGCGCACGCCGCGTGCCTGACCCTGGCCGATGGGCTGGCCGACGCCGACGTCCTGCTCGACGTGCTCGGCCGCGCCCTCGCGGTCGAGCGCGAGCCGGCGCGGGCGCGGGCCCTGGCCCGGGCCCGGATCCGGGCCGCCATCGCCGCGCCCGCGACCGATCCGGCGCGGGTCGACGAGCTGCTCGAGGAGCTGACCAGCCTGGCCGGCGGCAGCGAGGACCCGCGCCGCCTGGCCCTGGCCGCCGAGTGGGCGGCGCGGACGCGCCGGCCGCAGATCCTGGCGGCGGCGCTGGGCGAGCGGGCCGAGGCCCTGGCCGGCCGTCCCGGGCGCGCCACCGAGGTCGTGGCGCAGCGCTATCGCGCCGCCGCGCTGTGGCTGGTCGCCGACGAGGCGGCGCGCGCGGTGCAGCTGCTCGGCCAGGTCCTCGAGGCGCAGCCGGGCCTCGCCGTCGCCCACGATCTGGCCACCGCGGCGCGACGCCGCCTGGGTGATCTCGACGAGGTCGCGGCGCGCACCGCGGCGCCAGCCAGCACCGCCGGCCCCGACGCGTTCGCCCGCCTGGTGCGCGACGCCGAGCTGGCGGCCGCACGCGGCGACGGCGCCGCCGCCAGCGTGCTGCTCGGCAAGGCCCTCACGCTGCGCCCGCAGGACCCGATCGCCGAGCAGCCGCTGCTGCGCATCGCCCGCCACGGGCGCGAGGCGGCGGCGGTCGCCGCGATCGCCCTGGCCGAGCTGCGCACCGCCGAGGCGCGGGCCGACCAGCGCGCGGTGGCCGAGGCGTACGAGCGCCTGGGCGACGTCGACGCCGAGCTGCGCGCGGATCTCGGCTCCGCCGTGGTGTCGTGGGAGGCGGCGGTCACGGCCGATCCGCACCGCCTGGCCGCCATCCGCGCCCTCGAGCGCGCGCACCTGGCCGGGCCGAGCCCGCGCTGGGCCGAGCTGGCCCGGCTGCGTCGGCTCGAGGCGGCGGCCCAGGCGACGCCGGCCGCGCCGGCCGACCTGGTCGCGCTCGGCCTCGATCAGGCCGGGCTGAGCGAGCGGGCCGGCCTGGCCGATTCCGAGCTGCGCGCGGTGTACCAGGCGGTGGTCGAGCGCGAACCCGGCCAGCGCGTGGCCCTGTTCCACCTCGAGTCGCTGGTGCGCCGCGCTGGCGCCAGCCGCGAGCTGGCCGCGCTCGAGCGGGCCATCGCCGACCTGCACGCGGCCGACCCGGGCGCGTCGGCGGCGTTCTTGACTCGCGCCGGCGAGACCCTGACCGAGATCGGCGATCTCGACGGCGCCATCGCCGCCTTCAAGGACGCGGTGGCCCGGGTCCCCGGGCACGTCCCGGCGCTGGCGGGCTGGCGCTGGGCCGCCCTGCGCGGGCAGCTGTGGGTCGACGTCGCCGAGGCGGCGCTGGCCGAGGCGGGGCAGCAGGCCGGCCCGGCCGCACGCGCGCGCCTGGCCCACCTCGCCGCGGTCGCGCTGATGGACCGGGCGCTCGACGGTGACCGCGCGCTGGCGGCGCTGCGGGTGGCGCTGACGGCCGAGCCGGCCCACCGCGACGCCTTCGTGCGCACCCGCATCCTGCTCGAGGAAGACGCCAACCACGACGACCTCGCCGCCCTGCTGTCGCAGCGGCTCGACGTCGAGACCGACGTCGACCAGCGGGTCGCCCTGCATCGCGCGGTGGCCGAGCTGCACCGCAACTTCCTGTCCGACCGCGACACCGCCAAGCGGCACTACCAGGCCATCCTCGAGATCGACGGCCACGACGTGCGGGCCATCGCCGCGGTGTCGGACATCTGCTGGGAGCAGGGCGCGTGGGCCGAGGCGGCCGAGGCGCTCATGGCCCGGGCCAAGCTCGAGCGCGATCCGCAGCTGCTGCGCACCCTGTTCTTCCGCCTCGGGCTCATCTACGCCGAGCGGATCCCGGATCCGGGCATCGCCATCAAGGCGTTCCAGAAGGCGCTCAGCTACAACCCCGACGACGACGCCGCGCTCGATCGGCTGGCCGAGCTGGCCATCGCCACCGGCGAGTGGAAGCTGGCGCTGGGCGCGTGCGAGCGGCTCATCAAGATCGAGGCCGATCCGGATCGGCGGGTCCGCCACCTGCACCGGGTGGCGCGGGTGTTCGCCGACGGCCTGGGCGACCGGCGCCGGGCCGAGCGCGCGCTCAACGTCGCCCTCGACGGCGCGCCCACCAACGACCAGGCCCTGACCGCGCTCATCCGCTTCTACCAGGACGTGCGCGACGTGACCTCGGTCCGGGTCCACCTCAACCGGGTCGCCGGCATGATGCGGGCGCGGATCGCCGCCGACCTGCGCGACGGCGCGGCGGCGCGGGTGCTGTCCCGGGTCATGGTCGCGCGCGCCGACGCCGGCGTGGCCGGCAGCGCCCAGCTGGCGCGGGCCGCGGCCGAGCTGGCGGTGATCACCGGCGGCGCCGAGGATCGCGAGCGCTCGATCCTCACCTCGCAGCCGACGCTGGCGCCGGCCGGCCTGACCCGGCCCGAGCACACCGAGCTGCTGTACCCGCGCGCCGTCCCGACCGAGCTGCGCCAGATCTTCGCCCAGCTCGGCGACCGCCTGGCCAAGCACGTCGGCGTCGATCTCCGCCCGTACGGCGCGACCCGCGGCGACCGCCTGCGCGCCAAGGACAGCCCCATCGCCGCCACCGCGGCCCAGGTCGCCGACGGCCTCGGGGTCGGCGATCTCGACGTCTACCTGTCGCCACGGCAGCCGTGGGTCATGATCGCCGAGCCGACCAGCCCACCGTCGCTGGTGATCGGCGCCGAGCTGGCCAAGCTCGGCGCCAGCGCGGTCCGCTTCGCCGCCGGCGGGGCCCTGGTGCTGGCGCGCGCGTCCTTGTCCATCCCGCTCCGCCTCCCGCCCGACGAGCTGGCCGTGCTGGTGGTGGCGATGGCCCGCCTGTTCCAGCCCGACTTCCCGAGCCGGGGCGCGGCCGACGACGCGGTCGCGACCCAGGTCCAGAAGCTGCGCCGGCTGATCCCGTCGGGCCTGATGAACGCTCTCCGCCCCTATGCGCTGGCGCTCGACGGCGGCAGCCTCGAGGTGACCGGCCTGGCCGCCGGCCTGCGTGCAGCGGCGTATCGGGCCGGCCTGGTCGCGTCGGGCTCGCTCGCGGCCGGCCTCGCCGCCATCGCCGGCCAGGCCGGTATCCACGGTGGTCCCGCCGCCGCGCTGGATCACCCCGACGCCGCCGATCTGGTCCAGTTCGCCATCGGCGAGGACCACTCGGCGCTGGTCGGGTAGATCCATCCCCGGGGGCATCGTTACTCCTCGGCCACGCCCGCGGGTCCCTGACCACGCGGTGATCCAGGCCACGTCGGCTCGGCCCGTTTGTTGCTCATCCCGGGGATGGGCCCTGCTACGATGGCTCCCCTAGGTCGGAGGAATCTCATGCGTTTCGGACAAGATCGGCGTGCCCTGGGCCTGGCCCGGACCATGATCGTGGTGACCTGCCTGGCTACCGCCCTAGCCTGTGGTGGGTCGGCCCCCGAGCTGGCGGCCATCGACGACCAGGTCGTGGCGGTCGGCGACCAGCTGGTGATCGAGCTGCGCGCGACCGATCAGGACGGCGACGACATCGACTACTCGTACACCGCCGAGGTGGCCGACATCGACGCCCGCGCCACCCTGACCAAGTCGCCGGCCGGCTACGGCGTGTTCCAGTGGACCCCGCAGGCGGCCGACGTCGGCGAGTGGTTCTTCGACTTCACCGCGTCCGACGGCGGCGACGAGGTCACGGTCACGGTGCGCATCGACGTGCGTTCGGCCACCGGGTCCGACAGCGCGCCGCTGTTCCGGTCGCCGCTCGGCACCGGCACCACCCTCGACCTGACCCGCGACGAGTGCCTCGACCTCGACATCATCGTCGAGGATCAGGACTCGGCCTCGGTGGTCATCGCCCAGGAGGAGCCGATCATCGAGGGCGCGACCCTCGAGGAGACCTCCGGTCTGACCTCGGCCTGGCGCTGGTGCCCGACCCGGGCCCAGGCCGAGGCCGAGGACCGCTACACGCTGTCGCTGTCGGCCGATGACCAGAGCAACCCCAAGACCATCAAGAACTACCTGGTGGTGCTGCGCGGTGACATCGGCACCAACTGCCCCGGCGCGGCCCCGGTCATCCTGCACTCGGCCAGCGACGCGACCACCCTGGTCGATCTCACCCTCGACGCCCGGGTCACCGACGACAAGGGCCTCAAGCAGCCGCCGCTCCTGTACTACTCGACCTCGCCCATCGCCGCCGACCCCGACCTCGGGGCGATGACCCAGGTGTCGATGCTGCTGATCGATGGCAGCATGCAGGACGGGACCTGGGCCGCCGACGTGCCCAACCCCGCGGTCGGCGGCGGCGCCGGCAGCATGGCCGAGCTGTACTACGTGATCGTCGCCGACGACGACGACGACGAGGTCGGCAACTGCGATCACGTGACCCAGAGCAGCAACTTCCAGATGACGGTGACCAACCCGGGTGGCACCGGCAACGCCGGCCTGTGCGAGTCGTGCTCGGCCGACATCCAGTGTGGCAGCGGCGACCTGTGCGTCCGCGTCGGCGCGGCCCAGATCCCGTACTGCCTCGAGGCCTGCACCACCGGGTCGTGCCCGGCCGGCTACACCTGCAGCAGCTCGCCGGTGACGTCGGTCGGCGGCGCCAGCGCGCGCCAGTGTGTGCCCAACGCCGGCTCGTGCACCGGCGGCGGCGTGTGTGTCGACGACAGCTACGAGCAGAACGACACCCGGGCCCAGGCCCAGGCCCAGCCGGCCCTGGCGCCCGGCAGCTACGACTTCACCAGCTGCCCGGCCTCGGGCGGGACCGACGACGACGAGGACTGGTTCCGGATCGACCTGGCGGCCAGCGCCCGCATCAACGTGGCCATCGACGGCGGCGCCGCGTCCGACCTCGACCTCGGCGTGTACAAGCCCGACGGCTCGCGCGTGTCGACCTCGACCAGCCTGCAGCCCGACGAGATGATCACCACCTGCCAGCCGGCCGGGACCTACTACTTCCGGGTCTACTCGTGGGACTTCATCGAGAACGACTACAACCTGACCTGGAGCCGCACCGCCGAGACCTGCGCCGCCTGCGTCGACGACGGGCAGGAGGACGACGACACCAGCAGCCAGGCCCGGACCACGGCGCTGCCGATCACCTCGACCATGAACAAGATCTGCCCCAACGACGCCGACACCTACCGGGTCCCGGTCTCGGCCGGCGACCGCATCATCGTCGACCTCGACTTCGCGCAGGCCTCGGCCGCGCAGGACCTCGACCTGCACCTGCTCGATCCGGCCGGGGTCGACACCACGCCGTGCTCGTTCGACGACCCGTTCCTGTGCGACACCGCCAACGGGCAGGGCGTCGACGCCGACGAACACGCCGAGTACGTCATCCCGGCCTCGTGCGGCGGCAGCTGCAACTACTACGTGCAGGTGGTCGGCTGGAACGGCGCCCGCAACGACGACTACGACATCACCATCACGGTGCAGTGATGGCGCGCGTGGGCTCACTCGTCCGCCGCCCCCCGGTCCTGCTGCTGCTGGCCGGGGCGGTCGGCTGCGCGACGTCCAGCCCGGTCGACGTCGGCCTGGAGAACCTGGCGGTGAGCGCGGTCAGCCCGGACGTGATCGTGCCCGGCACGGCCCTGACCCTGAGCGGGAGCTCGTTCGTCGGGCCGCAGTGGGGCGAGGCGTCGATCCGGCTGTCGGGCGCCGACGTCGAGGTGGTGTGGCCGGCCCGGTTCGTCGACTTCGAGCACATGGTGGTCGACGTCAGCGCCGACATGATCGACGAGATCGGCGACGGCGCGCGGGCCGAGGGCGAGCTGGCGCTGGAGGTGGTGTCGGCCGTCGATGGCGACACCTACGTGTCGAACAACCTCGGGGTCGACCTGCGCTTCGTCCGCAGCCTGACTCCGGAGGTCATCGCCGTGCCGTCGGGCACCCTGCTGTTCGTCAACGACCAGGTCGAGATCGAGGGCGACGGCTTCCTGCTCGGCGGTGACGAGGGCGAGTCGGTGGCCCGCGTCACCGGCTGCTTCACGCCCCAGGGCGGCGGCGCGTGTGACCCGGTCGCCCCGGTCGAGGTGCCGCTGCGGCCGCGCACGCCGTTCTCGCGCCGCCAGGCCAGCTTCCCGTTCAAGCCGGCCATCGCCGGCATCCGGCCCGGCACCTTCACCGGTGACGTGACGGTCATCAACCGCCACCAGGGCGGGCCGGCGCCGCAGGCCAGCCCGGTCAGCGTGAGCTACGACCTGATCGAGTCGCAGATCACCCGGGTCACCCCGACCGCGGTCAGCCTGGGCCAGTACGTCGTGATCGAGGGCGGCGGCTTCGTCGGCGGCGAGGCCGGCGCCATCACCGAGCTCGATCTGGTCGGCACGTTCCAGGCCACCGGCGCGCCCATGCCGGCCCCGGTCAGCCTGACCCTGATCCCCGAGTTCACCGCCGGCAACCGCGTCCGCTACGTCCTGAGCGAGCAGGACGCGATCGGTCAGCTGATCGACCTGCGGGTCGACACCGGCACGTTCTCCGGCACGATCACCCCGATCGTCGAGTACGGCGGCGATCGGGTCACCGGGGTCGGCCTGAGCGCCAGCTTCTCCATCGCCCCGGTCCGGCAGGTCGTGTTCCTCGACTTCCGGCCGACCTACGTCGAGAGCCTGCGCGCGTTCGGGCTGCGCGCGGTCGACAGCAAGGTGCGCGAGCGGGTCCTGGCCGTGGTCGATCGGGCCTACCAGGGCGTCAACATGGAGTTCCGCACCAGCGCGCCGGACGACTACGCGCTGTTCTCGCACGTCGAGCTGCACGGCACCGATCCGAACGGGCAGGGCCTGTTCGGCTACGACAACACGCCCGGCAAGGACGACAACAACGTCCGCCTGTACGACCGCCTCGGCGGCGTCAACGCCGCGACCCAGCAGGACGGCTACCCGGGGTTCGGCGGGGTGTTCGTCGAGTCCCTCATGGGCTTCTCGCTCGACCCCGGCCGCTGGGCCATGCAGGTGCCAGGCGCGGATCCGGAGTTCGACAAGATCTTCGATCCGTTCCGGTCCGATCGCGACGGCCGCGCCATCAGCAGCAGCGACTCCCCCGGCGCGGTGCGCGCGCTTGGCAGCGGCGACACCTGCCCGGCCGCGAGTGACGATCGCGGCGCGCAGATGGACTGCGCGGTGTTCGTGCTCGGCAACCTCATCGGCGGCACGCTGGCGCACGAGATCGGCCACTCCCTCGGCCTGGCCAACCCCAACGCCGAGGGCTTCCACAACAACGGCGACGAGCCGAACCGGCTGATGGACAGCGGCGGCGATCGGCCGTTCCTCGAGCGGGCCGAGCTGATGGGCCTGGGCCCGGGCGTGTTCTGCGACGAGGAGTATGCGTACCTGCGCATGATCCTGCCCAGCAGCGACCCGCCGCCCGACCTGACCCGGCCGCCCTGCTACTAGCAGGCTGCTGAAGAAGCAGCCCGCTAGCGCCGGCTCAGCGCCGGTCGGCGTGGACGCCGGCGCAGGCCTCGAACTCGACCTCGGTCCGCCCGTCACCCAGGCTGCGGTACACCGGCGCGCCGCATTGCGCCGGTGCTGGCGCCAGCGATCGCGCCGGGACCTGGCGGCATGGCGCTGCGGGCGCGACCACCGCCGCCGGCGGCGCCGCGCGCCCGGTCGCCGGCCACGGGCTGACCACCAGCGGCTCGGCCGTCGCCTGCCAGCTCGGGCCGCGCCCGCCGGGCAGGCTGGCCCAGAACAGGAGGGTCGAGCTGGTCAAGGCCAGCATCATGGCCGTGGCCGAGACCGCGACCAGGCCACGTGCGGCCGGGCCGGGGCCAGGCTCCTGGACTTCGCGCCGAAGGGGTGGACGAGGATCCATGGTTTCACGATAGCAAACCGGCCGCGCGCCGGGGCTGCTTTCTACCTGGCTGGGTCGGCCAGCGCCGGCGCCGATGTAGGCCCCGGCGGCTGGTCCTGGTGGATCCGTGCGGTACGTTCGCGCCGTGCCCTCCGCCGAGCCTCCCGCCGCCGCGTCGGCCCCGCCCTCACCACCGGCCGTCGTCCCCGCCGCCGCGGTCAGCCCGCGTCGCCCGGACCCACGCCGATGGATCTACGGCGGGCTCGATCTCGTCCTGGCCACCATCTACTTCGTGAGCGTGGTGTGGCTGGTGCCCAACCGGCTGCCGCTGGCCCAGGCCCACCTGCTGGCGCTGCCGGTGCTGGCGGCGCTGATGGGGGTCGGCGCGCTGCTCGGCCGGCGGGTCGGCTGGTGGCTATCCGCCGGCGCCGCCGGCGCGCTGCTGCTGGCGGCCATCGTGCTGATCGCCCGCATCCTGGTCTCGGCCGCCTACCTGGCCGGGGTGTACGGCGCGCTCGGCCGCGCCGCCTCGACCTTCGCGCTGATCGGCGCCGCCCTGGTCATCGAGGTGGTCGCGCTCCTGCCGGTGTTCCAGCTCAAGTACCTCATGACCCGGGCCGGCCGGCGCGCGTTCGGGTTGGCGCCGGTGGCGTGGAACCGGCCGGCGCCGTGACCGCCGCGACCTCGCCCCGGCGCGGCCGGGCCCGCACCGTCGCCCTGGTCGTGACCTTCGTCGCGCCCAGCGCGCTGTTCGTGCTGCTCACCGCCGCGGTGTACGGCGGCTACCGGGTCGACGTGCCGGCCCGGGCCGACGAGGCGACCCGGACCGCGGCCATGGCGGTGCTGCGCGCGGTGGTCGAGGCCGCGCCGGCCCCGGCCGAGGCGGCGGCGCTGGCCCGGCCGCTGCCCTCCGGCGGCCCGCTGGTGGTGAGCGCGTATCTCGACGGGCGCGAGCTGGCGCGCGCGAGCGGGCGCGGCGCCACCTGGGCGGCGGCGCTGGCCGAAACCGCTCGCGCGCTGGGGGCGGTGCCCGGGTTCGCCCGGATCGGCGCGGCCGAGCGCGCCCGCCTCCGCCTCAAGCTCGACGCCGTGGTCGGGCGTGGCCGGCTCGGCGCCGGGCACTGGGTGTTCGACCTGCTGGCCTTCCCGGGCCTGGCCGAGACCCTGGCCCTCAACCCCGGGCTCGAGGGGATCGGCGTCGCCGTCGCCGGCCGCGAGTACTTCCTCCTGCCCGAGGACCTGGCCGCGCGCGACCTCCTGGCCAGCCGGCGCCCGAGCAAGGCCGTGCCCGATCTGACCATGGGGGTCGATCTGATCCGGGCCGAGCAGCTGCTCATGCTGCAGGCCAAGATCTACGATCGCGCCGCCTGGCGCGCGGCCGCGCCGCGCTACTTCCGCTTCCGCACCGACAGCTTCGTCGAGCGGCCGGTGGCCGACCGCGGCCAGGGCGGGCCGCTGCCGCTCACCCGCGGCATCCCGCCGCGCCCGCCGATGACCGCGGCCAGCCTGCGCGAGGCGGCGCTCGAGGGCGGGCGCTACCTGGTGGCGCACCTCGCGCCGACCGGGCGCTACGTGTACGAGCACGACCTCGCCACCGGGCGGTCGACCGACCCGCGCGTGGGCGGCGCCTACAGCATCCCGCGCCACGCCGGCACCACGTACTTCCTGGCCGAGCTGTACCGGATCACCCGGGCCGAGTTCCTGCGCGAGCCGATCGAGCGCGCCTTCGCCCACCTGCAGGAGCTGGTCGCCGCTGGCGGCTGCACCGGCACGTTGCCCGACGGCACGGCCTTCGCGTGTGTGGTCGACCGCGGCCAGACCGAGGCCCACCTCGGCTCGACCGCGCTGACGGTGGTGGCGCTGGCCGAGTACCAGCGCGCCACCGGCGACACGCGCTACCAGGCCACCGCCGAGGCCATGGCGGCGTGGATCCTGTGGATGCAGCGGCCCGACGGCTCGTTCCGGCACCGCTACCTGGTCAAGACCCAGGTCGCCAACGACCAGATCCAGGACCTGTACTACTCGGGCGAGGCGGCGCTGGCGCTGGCGCGCATGCACGTGGTGACCGGCGCGCCGCGCTACGCCGACGCCACCCGGCGTGCGCTCGACTGGCTGGTCGGCTGGTACGACTTCTTCCTCGGCGGCTTCTTCTACGGCGAGGAGCACTGGACGTGTATCGCCGCCGAGGCCGCGTTTCCCGCGGTCAAGCGCGGCAAGTACCGCGACTTCTGCGACGGCTACGGCGCGTTCCTGCGGTCGCAGCAGCCCGAGGCCGGCGAGCTGCCCGATCAGGACGACCTGGCGGGCTCGTACAACGTGACGCCGTTCGTCATGCCGTACAACACGCCGGCCGGGTCGCGCACCGAGGCCATGATCTCGGCCTACCTGCTCGGCCGCCATCACGGCGCCGGCGACCCCGCGATCCTGGGCCAGATCGAGGCCGCGCTCGGCTACGTGCTGGCGCAGCAGATTCGGCCCGACAGCGCCTACGCCGCCGTCGGCCCGCTGCCGGTGCTCGGCGCCGTGCCGGAGAGCCCGACCAAGCGGCTCGTCCGCATCGACTACGTGCAGCACGTGTGCTCGGCCATGATCCGGGCGTCGGAGGTCCTGGGTCGGGCGAGCCCTCCGTGATCTCGGGCCTCGTCCGCATCGACTACGTGCAGCACGTGTGCTCGGCCATGATCCGGGCGTCGGAGGTCCTGGGTCGGGCGAGCCCTCCGTGATCTCGGGCCTCGTCCGCATCGACTACGTGCAGCACGTGTGCTC
>JAGPCO010000032.1:0-3358 GCA_018058095.1 Kofleriaceae bacterium | reverse complement strand
GGCCATGATCCGGGCGTCGGAGGTCCTGGGTCGGGCGAGCCCTCCGTGATCTCCGCTGGCCAGGCCGGAAATCCGCCTGCAGCCGGGCAGGCGACCTGATAGATTGGGGGGACGGTGGCGGACCAGGCGGACAAGCGGACCCAGCTCGGCAACCCGGTGCCCCGCGTGACCCAGGACGGGCCGCTGGCTCGGGCGGCCGCCCGGCCGACGCCCGCCCCACCGGCGGCGATCGCCACCGGCACCGACGCCACGGCCGGCCAGTCGCTCCTGGGCGGCGCCTACCAGGAGCCGGTCGATCCGCTGATCGGCGCCACCCTGGCCGGCCGCTATCGCGTGCAGAAGAAGCTGGGCGAGGGCGGCATGGGCGCGGTCTACCTGGCCGAGCACACCATCCTCGAGAAGAAGGTCGCGCTCAAGGTCCTGCACGGCGAGCTCGGCCGCAAGCCCGACCTGGTCGAGCGCTTCATGCAGGAGGCCAAGGCCGCCTCGCGGATCCGCCACGAGAACGTGATCGACATCAGCGACTTCGGCGCGACCGAGGACGGCTACGTCTTCTTCGCGATGGAGCTGCTGTCGGGCCACGACCTGCACGAGGCGGTGTCGCGCCATCGCCTGGCCGGGACCGTGTTGCCATGGCCACGGGCGCGGTCGATCTTCCTCCAGGTCTGCTCGGCCCTGGCCGCGGCCCACGCCCACGGCATCGTCCACCGCGACCTCAAGCCCGAGAACATCTACCTGGTCGATTTCCTCGGCAACAAGGACTTCGTCAAGCTGCTCGACTTCGGCATCGCCAAGCTGACCGACGGGGCCAGCGACGGCGGCGACCGCAAGCTGACCAAGACCGGGATGCTGTTCGGCACGCCCGAGTACATGTCGCCCGAGCAGGCTCGCGGCGACAAGCCCGACCACCGGGTCGACATCTACGCGATGGGCTGCATCCTCTACCAGCTGGTGGTGGGGCGGGTCCCGTTCGAGGCCGACAACTTCATGGGCATCCTGTCGATGCACCTGACCGAGCCGGCGCCGCTGCTCACCGCCGAGCAGCTGGCCGCTGCCGGCGCGCCGGCCGGGCTGGCCGCCATCGTCGCCCGGGCGCTCGACAAGGATCGTAACCAGCGCTGGGCGTCGATCGGCGACATGGCCAACGCCATCCGCGAGCTCGAGGGCCTGGCGCCCGAGCCCGTGCCGGCGCCGATCGCCGCCAGCCCGACCGGGCCGGTGGCGGCGGTCGCCGCGCCGGCATCGACCCCGGCCGGGCGGCAGCGCACGCAGTGGACCGGGTCGCTGAGCGTGCCCGAACAGGCCGAGGCGGCGGCGGCGCCGCGTCGGAGCAAGGCGCCGCTGCTGCTGGCCGGCGTGCTGCTGCTCGGCGGCGGTGGCGCGGCGGCGGTGCTGCTTGGCGGCGGCGGCAGCGAGCCGAGCGGGGTGATGGAGCCGGGCGCCGGCTCTGGATCTGGATCGGCGCCGGTCACGCCAGCCGACCCACCCGTCCAGGTCGTATTTCATTTCGAGAGCACGCCGAGTGGTGCCCGGGTGTTCGAGCTGGGCGCGCAAGAGGTCGAGGTCGGACAGACCCCACTCGACCTCGTGGTCGCCGGCGGCAAGAGCGGGCGCCGCTACGTGCTCCGCCTGCCGGGTTATGGCCAGCAGCTGGTCGAGCTGGTGCCGGTCGCCGACGCCCGGCGGGACGTCGAGCTGGTGCCGGCCGGTGCCGGCGGCCCCACGACGGGGACGCCCGGGACCCCGGTCGGTGGCAAGCGGCCCACCGCGCGTGTCGGTGACGGCGGGTCGGGCTCCGGCGACCCGGTCAAGGCACCCGACACCAAGACGCCGGATACCAAGACGCCGGACACCAAGGTGCCCGACACCAAGGTGCCCGACCTCAAGCCGGTCGACGTGCCCGGTCCCGACGACGACGATCCCAACCCGAAGATGAAGGGCTGGGAGGAGATCGAGCGTGAGCGCAAGGCGCGCGAGGAGCGCGAGGCCCGCGAGCGCGAGGTCAAGGGCAGCTGACGAGCGGCGGCGCGTCGCGCCGCGCCACGGGCAAAACTGGCCCGGCCCGGGCCCGGCTCCTACCATCGCCGAATGTGTCGCCTGCGCCGCCTGCTGGGGCTCGTCGCGCTGGCCGGCGCCAGCGCCTGCCTGCCGCCGCTGCCAGCGCGCGGCGGGGCAGGGCGGGTCACGGTCACCCGCCACGAGTCGGCGCCGTACCTGCCCACGCCGCCGGGCGCGTCCAGCACCAGCCCAGGCGCCGGCGCCCGCGCCGCTGCGCCCATGCCTGCCACCAGCACCGCCGTGGTCGTCCCCGCCGCGATCGGGCCGCGGGTCCACGTCGGCCAGCTCGTCACGATCGGCGACGCCGACCCGGCCTGGGTGCTCGCCCGGGCGCGCGAGCTGCGGGGTGGGCGCTGGCGCGCGCCCGCGGGGGACGGCGCGGCGCTGCGCCAGGTGCTGCTCGAGCGCCGCGCCGTGATCCCGTTCGATCAGGTCGGGCCCGGTGATCTCCTCCTGTTCGAGCGCCCGGTCGAGGCCGGGGTCGCGCCGACGTGGGCGGTGGTGATCGGCCGCGACCAGCGGGCCGTGGTCGAGGTGCTGTACGTCGCCGCGGCCCGGGTCCGGCGCGGCTTCGTCGATCCGACGCGACCGCGGGTGCGGCGCGACCGCGACGGTCGTGTGGTCAACACCTACCTGCGCCACGATCGGCGCACCCCCAGCGGCGGCCACCGCTTCCTCGCCGGCGAGCTGCTGGCGCTGGCGGCCCGGCTCCCGCACAATGAGTAGGTCATGCGCCCCACGTCGAACCCGCCGCCCCGCGCGGCCGGCCGATTACCTCGCCCGGGCGGGGGCCGTTGATCGGTCCGCGCGCGGGTGGCGACACCCGCACTCGGGGGCAGTGGCGAAATGGCAGACGCACGGGACTTAAAATCCCAGGCCGCGAGGTGTGCGGGTTCGAGTCCCGCCTGCCCCACCCAAGTCCAGCAAGGAGCTCGTCGATGAAGAAGCTGCTCATCACCGCCCTGGGGCTGACGCTCCTGGCCACCACGTCGGCCGGCTGCATCGTCGTGCCGCGCAAGAACGGCCACGCCGGGGTCGCCCGGCACGGGCACTCACACTGTCACCAGCGCGGACGCGGCAACAACCGGGTCTGCCACGCCCACCCGCACTCGCATCCGCATCACTAGCAGGATGCTGAGAAACGCCGCGCAGCGGCGTTTCTCGCGCCCTGCGCCCGTGCCCGTGCCCGTGCCCGTGCCCGACTATGTAGTGGCCTAGTGGTCAAGCGCAGACCCGTGCCCTCTTGCCGTTTTCGCGGCGATTCGGCACAGGCCCGTCCCTCGGTTTCGGTTGTCGTGCA
>JAGPCO010000031.1 GCA_018058095.1 Kofleriaceae bacterium | reverse complement strand
GTCTTGGGCATCACGCCGCCGCCGCCGCCGGAGGCCGCACCTGCCGCCGGGCCGGAGGTGGAGCAGGGCACGGAGACGGAGGCGGAGACGGAGACGGAGACGGAGACGGGCACGGGCACGGGCACGGGCACGGGGCAGGCGAAGTTCGCCGATCTCGACCTGGTGCTGGTCATCGACACCCGCTCGACCGCGCAGGCGTACGATCGCTGCCCCGTCCTCAACCGCCGCCTGCGCTCGGACCCCGGCACTGGTGGCACCATCACGATCGACCCATCGGCGGACGAGCTGGTGGTCCGCAGCGGCGACACCGGCGGGCTGCGCTGGACCTGCACCAAGTTCGAGTACAGCCACACCGTGGCCACCGCGACCGCCAACGTGTACCGCCTCAACCCCGACTGCACCCACCACGACGGCGACGCCATCCCGGCCACGTCGGAGGTGCGGGTCGCCTCCGGCGACAAGGCGGCCGACCTGGTCCGCGCCCGCGCCCGCGCCCGCGGCCAGACCCTTGTCGGCCCGCTGCGCGCCAACGGCCGGGGCTTGCTGCCGCGCGGCTTGCACCTGGCCTCGCAGGACGGCACGCGCGTCGCGCTCGAGGGCGCGGTCACGCTCGGCGGCGACAACCCGTTCCGCATCGCCGCTCGCCGTGGCGATGGCCGTGCCACCGCCAGCTTCATCATCGACCGGGCCACGCCGTCGGGCCTCACCGGCGACGCCTTCACCCTCACGCCGCCGAACGAGGCCGACGGCTCTCGCGACAAGGTCCGCTTCCAGCTTCGCCTCGGCGACGAGGTGCAGCGCCGCACCTACTCGCACGAGCTCAAGCTGTTGCCCTTGGTCAGCGCTGGCACGGTGCGCGCCGACGGCGGCGCCGCCACCACGCTGGCAGCGGTGGCCAGCCTGCGCTGGAGCTACCCGCGCCTGTTCACCGCGGCCGAGGCGGCGTACAGCCACGGCCTCGAGTTCGACCAGGACTCGCGCCGGCGCGAAGGCACGCTGGCGCTCGGTCCAGCCGTGCGCTTGCACCCGGTGCGCGTCCGCGCCTACGGCGAGGCCAACCTGGTCAGCCTGCGATCGACCGCCATCAAGTTCAGCACGGCGCTCGAGACCCAGTTCGGCGCCGGCGTCGGCGTCGACGTGTGGATCCGCAAGGAGGTCATCACCCTCGACCTGCGCCACCGATGGAGTACGGCGCTGCGCAGCACCGACGCCGCCGGGCCGCCGGCCATCGAGGACGCCTCCGTCTGGCTGGTCCAGCTCGGCTACGCCTTCCGCATCGACCAGCCCAAGGGCGAGCCGGCGCTGCCCCGGGTCGGGACCGCGGCGCCGCGCTGACCGGACCGTCCAGGCGCGGGCACCGGCACGGCTACGGGCAGACGTCGGCCTCGACGCCGAGGCTGTCGAGGACGAAGCTGGTCTGGAAGCTGGCGTCGGTCACGGCCTGGATCACCAGCGACAGGCTCTCGCCGGCGTGGCTGCTCGCCGCCGGCCAGGTGAAGGCGGTCCAGGCGCAGGTCGTACCGACGTCGAGGTTGGTCGCGGTGCGCAGCGTCTCGACGGTGTTGCCCGAGGCGTCGCGCAGCAGCGCCTCGAACGAGTCGTCGGCGCCGGCGCTGTCGGTGGTGACGAAACACTCGAAGCCGGTGACGCGCAGGGCCTGGGCTCCGGCCGGCACGGCGAACAGCTGGATGGCGCGATCGTTGGTGTTGTTGGCGCCGCCGAACCAGCCGGCCGCGCCGCCGGCCTGGGGCGGGAACGGCAGCGCTGGCGGGGCGGCGATGATGGTGCTGCTGCTCGGCACGAACACCCACGGCGAGCTGCCGTCGTCGAAGCCGCCGTTCTGCAGCAGCTGCTGCGGGGTGGCGACGCAGGCGTCGGGGTCACCCGGGATGAACGCGTCGACGCGGGCGTCGCCCCGGCGGGCGTCGACCGAGTCGGGCGGATCCCCGCCGCCAGGCGAGGTGGCGCAGGCGACCAGCGTGAGCCAGGGCAGGACGAGGCCGCGTCGCACCACCCGATCGTAGCAGGGCGGCGGCCCCACGCGCGTGGTCGGGCTCACGGCCGGGGTCGCCGCCGCCTCGCGCCATCAGCGCCGCAGGCCGTCGCCTGGCAGCGCGGTCACGCCGGCCGGGGCCAGGCCCAGCCACGGATCGTCCTTGGGCGTCTTGAACACTTCCCGGTAGGTGTACTCGCCCAGCTGCTCGAAGCTCTGCCCCGGCGCGTTGATGAACTGGCCGCGCAGCTGCGGCCGCACCTGGTACTCGTTGACCGCGGTGTCGGCCAGGAGGTCGCGCTCGAAGCGCACGACCAGCCGGGCCAGCGTCCCCACGTTGGCCGGCTGGCCGCTGGCCCAGTCGAGCGGCGCCAGCGCGGCGAGCAGGCCGCGGCTGCGGGCGTCGAGCACCTGCACCGGTTCCGGCGGAGGACCAGGTCGGAGCTCCATCGCGCCGCCGATCACCCCCATGCCGCCGGTGCGCAGGCGCAGGCGCGGCCCCCGGCCCTCGGCCGCGACCGGCGGCACCGCCGGCGCACCGACCTGCAGGCGCAGGCCGACCTGGGCCCAGGCCGCGGCGTCGTCGGGAGGCGGGCCGACGTCGACGCCGAAGTCGACCACCCGGTAGTCTGGCAGCTCGAGACCCGACTTGGTGATCGTGGCCACCTGGGCGAACGCGGCCGGGCGGAAGTCGTCGCCGCGCGCCGGCACGCTGATCTGACCCAGCGCCCGGAACTCGGCGAGGCGGGTGCTGAGCCGGGCCCGGTGGTGCTCGGCCAGCGCCGCCTCGCGCGCCGGCCCCGCCGTGCCGGCCAGGGCCGCGCTGAGCGCCAGCGTGTCGGTCAGCTCGCGCTGGAACACCACGGGCGCGTACAGGCCCGGCAGCACGTCGATCGGCCGGCCGTCGGCGTCGAGCACGTAGTGCGCGCTGTTGCCGGTGATGGTGCGCTCGATGACCCGGCCGTCGCCGAAGTCGACGGTGATGCGCGGCACCGGCCGCTCGGACGACCAGTGCAGCACGAAGCGGTCGCGCAGGAAGGCCGAGACCGCCGCGTTGGCGTACAGCGCGATGCGGAAGTACCGGCTGTTGGCGCACGACAGGTCCTCGTCGAGCCGGCCCAGCATGCGCAGCGAGAGGATGGGGCGACCGGTCGCACGCGCCTCGGCCTGGGCCGCGGCCAGGTCGGTGTGCCAGTACAGCCGCGACGTGGTCGCGTAGCGCTGGCCGGCGACCCGATCGATCAACGTGGCCAGCTCGGCGCGCGCGGCCCCGGCCGGCAGCTGGTCGTAGCGGGCCAGCAGCCGGTCGAGGGCAGGGCGCCCCTGCCGGCGCAGCGCGGCGGCCGGGTCGACGACCGCGGGCGTGGTGGTGGTGACCGCCTGGGCCGGCGGCCCTGCCGGCGCGGCCACGTCGGCCTCGGCCGGCCCGCAGCGCAGCGAGGCCAGGCAGGACAGCAGGGTCAGGATCAGGGTGCGGCGAGGTTTTGGCATGGCCTCACCCTACGAGAGGGCCGGGCTATGTCGCGGTAAGGCCTCGGTAAGGGACGGGCCGGGCCGTCGGTGGCGCCAGCACGGGCGCGCCGTGTCGGACCGCCGTGGCATGGTCGCGCCATGGCCATCGACGTCACCGGCAAGCTGCACCTCATCTTCGACACCAAGAAGGTCTCCGACCGCTTCACCAAGCGCGAGTTCGTGGTGGAGATCGCCGACGGCAAGTACCCGCAGATGGTGCTGTTCCAGCTCACCGGCGACCGCTGCAACGTGCTCGATCGGTTCAGCGTGGGCGACGCCATCCGCGTCTCGTTCGACCTGCGCGGGCGCGAGTGGCGCAGCCCGACCGGCGAGGTGAAGTACTTCAACAGCCTCGACGCCTGGCGCCTCGAGCCGGCCGGGACCAACACGTCGGCCGGGCGGCGCGGCGGCGGCGACCGCGAGGCGCCCGCGTTCGAGCCCAGCTTCCCGGTCGCCGAGTACGAGCCGCGCCCGACCGACCTCGGTCCGACCCGCGACGACGACATCCCGTTCTGATCGGGGCGGGGCACCCGGTCGACCATGAGCTACCGCGACGAGCTGGCGGCGATGACCGCGCGCGCCGAGGGTTTGCAGCGCGAGGTCGACGAGCTGCGCGCGGCCCTGGCCGCGGCGCACGCGCACCGGGTCGACCTCGACGAGTGCCCGGCGTGCGGGCGCGCCGCCGAGGTGGTCGAGCGGCTGGCCCGCTGCCCCGGCTGCACCAACGAGTTCGCCGTGCCCGGCGTCGCCGTCGATCCCACCGCTCGGGCGATCACGTTCGAGCCGAACGGGGACTACGACCGACCCCTGCGGGCGCGTGTCGGCGCGGCCGACTGGCTGCTGGTGCTGGGCGACTTCCCGGCCGAGCCGCTGTACACGCTGCTGATCGACGGCGTGGTCACGCTCACCGTCGACGACTGGCCGCCGCGCTGGCGTCGCCGGGCCTGAGCGCCACCGGCGTCGACGTCGCCGGCTACAGGTCGGGCGGGACCGGGCCGAGGCCGAGCGCGGCCCTGCTGGCGGTGGCGACGACCTTGTCGGCGATCATCCGGTGCGAGCGCATGACCTCGGCGTCGTGCAGGGCCCGCCCGACCGGGTGACCGGCGCGGATGGCGCCGCCACCGGCGAGCGCGAAGGCCGCGCGGGTGACCTCGAGGCTCTCGCTGGCCGCGTGCCAGGCGGCCAGGCGCAGCCGCCCGCGCTCGACGCCGCTGACCTCGCCGCGGCGTGCGCCGGCCATCGCCGCCTCGGCGCTGGCCTCGAGGTGGGCCCGGGCCGCGCCGAGCCGGGTCAGGAGCCGGCCGACGTCGGCGATCAGCGCGCCGCCACCGCTGGCGGCGGTGCGTGCGCTGGCGGCGACATGGTCGAGCGCGGCCGCGGCGATGCCCAGGCCACAGGCGGCGATGCCGGTGGCGAGCAGGCCGAACAGGGGAAACCGCACCAGCGGCCCGGTCGCCCATGGCGCCGCCGTGAACACGCTGCCGATCTGGTCGGCCGGGACCTCGACGTCATCGAGCACGAGGTCGTGGCTGCCGGTGCCGCGCAGGCCCATCACGTCCCAGTGATCGGCGATCGTCAGGCCACGCGCGCCAGCCGGGACCAGGGCCACCACGTGCTGGCGGCTGGCCGGATCGCCGTCGCCCGGGCTCATCGCCCCGACCGCGATCCACGCCGCGTGCCGGCAGCCCGAGGTGAACTGCCAGCGCCCGCGGACCGTGGCGCGATCACCGGTGATCGTGACCGTGCCGGTCGGCGCGAACACCCCGGCCAGGAGCAGCGCCGGGCTCGTCGCCCAGATGCGCTCGGCCGCGGCGCGCGCCAGGTACGGCGCCAGCAGCGTCGAGGTCGAGGCGGTCATGGTCACCCACGCGGTCGCGGCGTCGGCCTGCGCCAGGGTGGCCAGCACCTCGATGTACGCGGTCGGGGCCAGGGCGTGGCCACCCAGCTCGGGCGGCAGCAGGCACGCGGTCAGCCCGGCGCTGGCCAGCTCGGCCACCACGCTGGCGTCGAGCGCGCCGTCACGCTCGTGCTGCGCGGACAGCCCCGGCAGGCGCGCCGCCAGCACGCGCGCCGCAGCGACCAGGTCGACGACACTCACGACGCCGCGCTCCGCGCCCGGGCGCCCGCCGCCTGCGCCGCGGCCCGGAACACCCCGGGCGCCTGCGCGCCGACGACGCGGCGCTCACCGAGCAGCACCGTCGGGATGCCCGACACCCCGCGTCGGTGTGCCTCGTCGCGGGTCGCGCCCAGGCGCTGCTGGTAGCGGGCGTCGGTCGTCGCCGCCAGCGCCCGGTCCGGGTCGAGCCCGGCCGCGCGCGCGGCTGCCGCCAGCACCTCGTCGTCCTCGAGGTCCTCGCCGCGCCGCCAGTGCGCGTTCATCAGCGCCTGCCAGACCGCGTCGAGCTGGCCGTGGTCACGGCCGTACTCGGCCACCGCCAGGGCGCGCCGGGTGTCGTGCAGGACGTCCGGCACGGTCATGCCCGCGACGCCGAGCTGGGTCGCGAGATCGAGCACCCGCTGCTTCATCATCGGCACCCGGGCCGCGCCGAAGTAGTCGGCCAGGCGGACCCCGCCGGTCGGGACCTCGGGGTGCAGCTGGAACGGCCGGTACTCGAGGGTGAGCTCGAGCTCGGCCGCCAGCGGCCGCAGGCTGGCCTGGTCGGCGATGAAGCAGAACGGGCACACGAAGTCGGAGTAGACCGAGGCCGACAGCGCCATGGCGGCGGTGTACCACGCCGGGTCTCCGCCGCCCGCGCCGGCCGTGGGCCGGGCCGGTCACGCGTGCCGCAGGGCGTCACAGTGACACCGGTACCTACCCACCACCCCAGCGCGTCGGTATCATCCTCCCAGGCTGCACCCGACCCATTGGGGGCGCCTGGGGGATCCTCATGAAGATGCACCGCATCTGGCCTGGTCTTGTCTCGCTGATCACCTGGCTCGCGCTCGCGTCCGACGCCCGCGCCGCGGTCACCGCCAGCGGTGGCGGCGTCGGCAACGTGGTCGTGGGCAACACCGGCACCGGCGCCGCCACCATCAGCCACACCACCGCGACCGCGACCGACACCGTGGCCGCCCTGGTCAAGGCCGCCACCGCCGACTGCAACGCCTTCACCGTGACCGCGGCCCTGCCGGCGACGCTGATGAACACCGACACCCTGGCGGTGACCGTCGGCTTCACCCCGGCCGCGGCCATGGCCTACTCGTGCCGGGTCTCCGTCCAGGACGGCGGCGGCGGTGAGCTCACCTCCTTCACCGCCACCGGCACCGGCCAGATCGGCAACTTCACCTTCGCGCCCAGCCCGCTGGTGGTCGGCACCGTCGAGGTCGGCGCCGCGCCGGTCATCAACAACGGCGGCACCATCACCAACACCGGCAGCGCGCCGATCCTGCTCCTGACCGGGACCATCACCGGGCCCAACGCCGCCGACTTCTCGTTCACCAACGCCCCGACCAGCGGCTGCAACCTGATGCAGACCTGCAACCACGCCAGCCGGTCGATCGCCGCGAGCGGCACGCTGGCCATCCCGGTCCGCTGCACCCCGGCGGCGCCCGGCCTGCGCAGCGCGACCCTCACCTTCACCACCTCGGGCGCCGGCAACGGCAGCAGCTTCGACATCCCGCTGCAGTGCACCGCGACCCAGGCCCAGCTGGTGCTGGCGCCGGGCACGCACAACTACGGCAGCGTCGCCGTCAACACCAGCTCCCCGACCACCGTCATGGTGCAGAACCCGGGCAGCGCGGTGCTGCGCTACTCGGTGGCCGAGACCGCGGGCGACGTCGGCGACTTCAGCAACAACGCCGGGGCCTGCACGCCGGGCTCGCCGTGTACGGTCGCGGCCGGCAGCAGCGCCAGCCACACCTTCACGTTCCTGCCCACCGCCGACGGCGCGCGCAGCGCGGTGGTCACCGTGACCAGCCACAACCCGGGCACGGTGCCGGCCCAGAACCTGACCCTGTCCGGCAACGGCTTTGGCGCCGAGTTGACCCTGGTCGCGCCGGCTGGCGGCGCGCTGGTCTTCGGAGCGGTCACGGTCGGCACGCCAGCCCAGCTGCCGGTGACCCTGCGCAACGACGGCAACGCCGATCTCACCGTCAGCAGCATCACGTTCTCCCGTCCGGAGTACACGCTGCAGAGCCCGCTGCCGACCATCAATCCGGCGCAGCAGGGGACGGTCAACGTGCAGTGCCTTCCGACCGCCCGCGGCCCGGTCCCGGCCGCGACCATGACCATCAACAACAACTCGTACAACCAGCCGGCGCGGGTCATCAACCTCAGCTGCAGCGGCCAGAACGGCGAGCTGCGCACCAACCCGGTCACGGTCGACTTCGGCAACCTGGCGTTCGGCATGATGGCGACCCGGACGTTCCTGCTCGAGAACATCGGCGAGCTGCCGGTGACCATCAACACCGGCGCCTCGGTCATCACCCCGGCCGGCGCCGGCTACACCATCAACCCGGCGCAGCCGGTCCCGGCCTCGCTCGCGCCGGGCGCGTCGGCCACGGTCGGCCTGATCTTCGCCCCGGTGGTCGGGGCCGAGGGTGGCGACGCCAGCCTGCCCATCGTCGGCAGCTCGAACACCGCCATCGTCCAGATCCGCGGCAACGGCCTGTCCAACGGCATCGACGTCAACCCGTCGACCATCGACCTCGGCATGGTCCGCTGGGACCAGCAGAGCGCGCCGCGCACCATCACCATCACCAACACCGGCACCAACCCGTTCACGATCACCTCGGTCACCTCGAGTTCGGGCGAGTTCGTGCTGTCGGCGCCGAGCACGACCGTGCTCGGCGGCGGGGCGATTGCGACCTTCACGGTCACCGGCGATCCGAGCGACACCGCCACCAACGTGGTGAGCGGGATGATCACCGTGGTGTCGAACCTGGCGTCCGACAACACCCGGGTCATCAACGTGTCGATGACCGTGACCCAGCCGATGCTGGTGGTCGAGCCGGCGGCGATGATGCTCGACTTCGGCGGGGTCGACATCGACTCGGGCATGCCCGGCAGCCTCGACGTGACCCTGCGCAACACCGGCAACGCCCCCATGCGGGTCGCGGGCCGGGCCGGGGTGCCGGCGACCGGCTTCGCCGCGGTGCAGCCGTTCGCGGCCATCGACGTCAACCCGGGCGAGTTCCTGACCACCACGGTGACCTACCAGCCGACCATGGAGACCACGGCGGCGGCGGCCCAGACCGGCAACCTGGTGTTCACCATGGGCGGCGTGCGCGGCACGGCGGCCGTGACCTTGCCGATGCGCGGCTACGGCGTCGACCGCCACATCGCGGTGGCGCCCACGCTCGACCTCGGCTCGGAGTATCGCAACCCCGGCACGCTGGCGGTGCCGGTGCCCCTGATGGTCAACAACTCGGGCGAGGCGCCGCTGATGATCAACAGCCTCAACCTGACCGGCGACCCGTCGATCAGCTACGTCGGCACGCCGGGCCTGGTCGCCGGGCTCGGCTCCACCAGCTACCCGGTCACGTTCGCGCCGAGCGCGGAGTCCGGCACGTTCACCGCGATGCTGCAGATCGCCCACGACGACGACGACGTGCCGCCGCAGCTGGTGACCCTGACCGGCACGGCCAAGCGACGCGAGGTCGATCTGACCAAGCTGGCCATCGAGCTGCCGCTGGCCACCGTCGGCGTGAACTACCAGGTCGGCGGCGAGCTGGTGCTGACCAACAGCAACACCGCGGCCCGCACTTTCCGGGTCGCCGGCCTGGTCGTGACCGATCCGACCCTGTCGCTCGGCGTCGAGGTCGGGACGCAGGATCAGCTCATGCCGGCCGTGCCGGTCAGCTACGTGCTCGACTACACGCCGTCGCAGCCCGGGCCGTTCACGGCCACCATCGCCGTGCTGCTCGACGAGGATCCGGTCCCGCACGCGACCGTGACCGTGACCGGCTACGCGGTCGAATCCGGCGCCCAGGGCGGCGGTGGCTGTGACGGCGGCGGCGGCGGCGCGGGCTGGGCCCTGGCGCTGCTGGTCGCGGCTGGCCTGCTCGGGCGGCGGCGCGGCCTGGCGGTGGCGCTCGGGGCCGGCGCGGCCCTGTCCGCGCTCGGCGCGGCCCGCGCCGACGACACCATCGACGTCTCGACCTTCCAGCCGCTGCCGTCGATCGAGGACGAGCTGTTCACGGTCGAGCCGGCCACCACCGGGCGGGCCGGGGCCTGGGCGGTCGGGGCGATGGTCAGCTACGCCACCAACCTGCTCGAGGTCGTGCCGATGTGCCCGGCCGGCGACGCCACCTGCGAGGGCCTCGTCGCCGGGCGCCAGGAGACGCCGGTCGAGACCCAGCTGGTGACCGCGCTCGGCGGCGCCTACGTCGTCGCCGGCCGGTACGAGCTCGGGCTGACGGTGCCGCTGCTGCAGCAGACCGGGACCGATCGGGTCTTCGCGGTCGAGCCGGCCGAGGGCACGACCCTGGGCGACGTCGCGCTCAAGGGCAAGACCCAGCTGCTCTCGCGCGGCATCATGGGGCTGGGGGTCGGCGCCGGGTTGACCCTGCCGACCGCCAAGGACGACCAGTACGCCGGCAGCGCCTGGCCGACCCTGCAGGTCACCGGGCTGGCGTCGTGGCGGACCCGCAAGATCCTGGCCTCGTTCAACGCCGGCTTCCTCATGCGCAAGAGCGTCGAGCTCGGCACCGCGGTGCGCCAGGGCAGCGAGGTCACCTACGGCGGCGGGCTGGGTTATCGCGTGCTCGAGCGGGTCTGGCTGGCCGGCGAGCTGTTCGGCGGGGTCGGGGTCATCGACGTGCGCAAGGCCAACCTGCCGCTGCAGGCCGCGCTCGGCGCCCGCATCCGCTTCGGCGCGGTCGGCATCGGCCTCGGCGCCGGCACCGGCGTGGTGGCCGGGGTCGGCGTGCCGGCGCTGCGCGGCTTCCTCCAGGTCACCTTCTCGCCGCAGGCCCGGCCGATGCCGCCGCTGCACCCGCCGCCGCCGCCGCCCGACACCGGCGATCGCGACGCCGACGGCGTGGTCAACTTCCAGGACAAGTGCCCGGACGAGGCCGAGGACAAGGACGCCTTCCAGGACGAGGACGGCTGCGTCGAGCGCGACAACGACGGCGACGGCATGGCCGACGACCTCGACAAGTGCCCGCTCGAGGCGGAGGACCGCGATGGCTTCCAGGACGACGACGGCTGCGTCGACCCCGACAACGACAGCGACGGCGTGCCGGACGGCAAGGACAAGTGCGTCAACGACCCCGAGGACGCCGACGGCCACGCCGACACCGACGGCTGCGCCGATCCCGACAACGACGGCGACGGCATCCTCGACGCGGCCGACCGGTGCGTCGACAAGCCCGAGACCATCAACGGCAAGGCCGACGACGACGGCTGCCCCGACGGCGGCGAGTCGGCCATCCTGCTCGCGGCTGACCGCATCGAGCTGTTCGAGGCGATCAAGTTCCAGGGCGTGACCGACAAGCCGGCCAAGAACGTCGGCTTCGTGCTCGGGCAGGTCGGCGCCATGCTGCGGGCTCACCCCGAGATCGTGCGCGTCCGCATCACCGCCCACGTCCACAAGCGCGGCACGCGCGAGGAGGATCAGGCGCTGTCGGTGGCGCGCGGCAACGCGATCAAGGCCTGGCTGGTGAACTGGGGCATCGCCGCCGGTCGGCTCGACGTGCGCGGCTTTGGCTCCGACAAGCCGCTGGTCAAGTCGGGCCGCAACGCCGAGGTGGCCAACGACCGCATCGAGTTCGTGATCATGGAGAAGAACTGATCAGCGGCCGCGCCCGGCCTTCATGGCCTGGTCGATCTCGCGCTTGTCGTCGGCCTCGCGCTTGGCGGCGCGCTTGTCGTGCTGCTTCTTGTGGGTGACCAGGCCGAGCTCGACCTTGGCCCGGCCATCCTTGAAGTACAGCTGGAGCGGGATGAGGGTGTAGCCGCGCTGCTCGGTCTTGACCGCCAGCTTGCGGATCTCCGCCTTGTTGAGCAGCAGCTTGCGGACCCGGTCGACCTGGTGCTGGAACCGGTTGGCCCACGGGTACTCGTTGATGGCCAGGCCGTGCAGCCAGGCCTCGCCCCGCTTGAACTCGACCCAGCCATCGACCAGCGTGGCCTTGGCGTCGCGCAGGCTCTTGACCTCGCTCCCGACCAGCACCATGCCGGCCTCGACCCGCTCGTGGATGTGGAAGTCGTGGCTGGCCTTGCGGTTGGTCGCGATGACCTTGAGGCTGGGGGTAGGGGCGGACATGGCGCGGCCGGTCACAGTAGCGCAGGCGGCCACGGCGCGGCGTCGCAACCGGGCCGGCCCCGGGTCGAAACCGCGGCATGTCCCCCTGGTTCAAGCCCTGGCCCGGGTCCTGGTCCTCGGCGCTCGACGTGGTCCTGCCCGTGCTCTTCCCCCAGCCGTGCCCCGGCTGCGCCCAGGTCGGGCCCGGCCTGAGCCAGCTCGGCCTGTGCCCGCCGTGCGCCGGCGCCCTGGTCGAGCTCGGGCCGTGCTGTCCGGCCTGCGCCGAGCCGCTGGCCGGCCCGGTCGGCGTGGTGTGCGCCCGCTGCATGCGCGCACCGCTGCCGCTGGGCGCGATCACCGCGCCCTGGCGCTACGGCGGCCCGCTGGCCGACGCGCTGCAGCGGCTCAAGTTCGCCGGACAGGCCTGGGTCGCGCGGGGCCTGGCCCCCGCCGTCGGCCCGTTCCTCGACGCGGTGGTCGAGGCCGGCGCAATCGACGTCATCGTCCCGGTCCCGCTGCACTGGTGGCGGCGCACCCGCCGCGGGTTCGATCAGGCCGCCCTGCTGGCCGCCGCGGCCCGGCCGCCGGCGCCGGTCCGCCCGGCCATGCTCCGGCGCGTGCGGCCGACGCGGCCGCAGCTCGAGCTGGGCCGGGCCGCGCGGGCCAACAACCTCGTCGGCGCGTTCGTGGTGCCGCGCCGGCACCGGGCCGCGCTGGCCGGCCGCCGCGTGCTCCTGGTCGACGACGTGGTCACCACCGGCGCGACGATGGCGGCGGCGGCGACCGCGCTGCGGCGCGCCGGTGCGGCCGAGGTGCTCGGCTTCGCGGTGGCCCGGGCCGAGCGCTAGCAGGGCCGCCTACAATCTGCTGCGCGCGCACGTCAGTCGCGGTGGTACGGCTCGCCGCGGACGATGCGGAAGCCGCGGTAGATCTGCTCGAGCATCAGGATGCGGACCAGCCGGTGGGCGATGGTGAGCCGGCCGAACGACAGGAGGCGCTGCGCTCGCGCCCGTAGCGCGTCGCCGTGGCCGTCGGCGCCGCCGATGGCGAACACCAGCGGCGACGGCAACGTGCCGCGCTCGCCGGCGGCCAGCACGTCGCGCGCGAACTCCGGGCTCGACATCGACGGACCGCGCTCGTCGAGGGCGATCACCGTCCCGGCCCGGGCCAGCGCCGTCAGCTGGGCGGCGTCGTCCTTGTGCTCGACCACCTCGAGCTGGCAGTACGGGCGCAGCCGCTTGCGATACTCGGCCTCGGCCTCGGTCCAGTAGCGCTCCTTGAGCCGGCCGACCACGCTCAGCACGACCTTCATGGCGCGTCCACGTCGGGTCCGGCGCTCACGCGTAGTCGTCGACGGCGATGCGGGCGTCGGCAGGGACCTCGATCGCGACCCGGGGCGCGTCGTTCCACAGCCCCTCGAGGTCGTAGTGATCGCGCACCGCGTGGTTGAACACGTGGACCACGAAGTCGCCGAAGTCGAGCAGCGCCCACTGCCCGGCGCGCGCGCCCTCGGTGCCGAGCGGGCGCCGGCCGTGGTCGCGCAGGCCCAGCGTCACCGCGTCGGCGATGGCGTCGACCTGGCGGTCGGACCGGCCCGACAGGACCAGCTGGTAGTTGCAGTACGAGCACAACGAGCGGACGTCGAGCAGGACCGGCTCGGCCGCCTTCTTGTCGAGCGCCAGCCGCAGCGCCTCGAGCACGATGGCCAGATCGGGGTCGGCCGCGGCGGCGCCGTCCTCGGACGTGGCGTCGGCCTTGCTGGCCGGCTTGCGCGTGCGCGAGGTCGCCGCGCTCTTGGGCTTGTCGCCGGCGGTGGCGCTGGCACGGGGGCGGGACGGCTTGGCAGGTTTCATCAGGGCTAGCTCCGGACATGTCCGCGGCCGCGGACGACGAACTTGGTGGTCGTGAGGCCGTCGGCACCCATCGGGCCGTAGGCGTGCAGGCGGGTGGTGGAGATGCCGATCTCGGCGCCCAGGCCGAGCTCGCCGCCATCGGCGAACCGGGTCGAGGCGTTGACCAGCACGGTCGACGAGTCGACCGCGTGGACGAAGGCGTCGGCCGCGGCCGGGTCGGCGGTGACGATGGCCTCGCTGTGGTCGCTGCCGTAGCGCTCGATGTGGGCGACCGCGGCGTCGAGGTCGTCGACGACACGGACCGCGAGGATGAGGTCGAGGTACTCGGCCGACCAGTCGGCCTCGGTCGCCGCCTGCATGGGCGCGAGGGCGCGCGCGGCCTCGTCGCCGCGCAGCTCGACGCCGCGCGCGCCCAGGCGGGCGGCCATGGCCGGGATGAACGCGGCCGCGACCGCCCGGTCGACCAGGACGGTCTCACACGCGTTGCACACCGACGGACGCTGCACCTTGGCGTTCTCGACGATGGCCAGGGCCTGGTCGAGGTCGGCCGCGGCGTGCACGTAGACGTGGCACACGCCCTTGTAGTGCTTGATGACCGGGATGCGCGAGGTCTCGGCCACGAAGCGGATCAGGCCCTCACCGCCGCGCGGGATGACCAGGTCGATCAGCTCGTCGAGCGCCAGCAGGTGGACCAGCGCGGCCCGGTCGGTCCACGGCAGCAGCTGGACCGCGCCGGCTGGGAGCCCGACCTCGGCCAGGCCGGCCGCCACCACCGCGGCGATGGCCTGGTTGCTGGCGAAGGCCTCGGAGCCGCCGCGCAGGATCACCGCGTTGCCGGTGCGCACGCACAGCGCGGCGGCGTCGCTGGTGACGTTGGGGCGGGCCTCGTAGATCATGGCGATGACCCCGAGCGGGATCCGCATGCGCGCCACCTCGAGCCCGCTCGGGCGCGTGCTGGCCTGCTCGAGCCGGCCGAGCGGATCGTCCTGCCCGGCGACCTCGTCGACGGCGCGGGCCATGGCCTCGACCCGGGCCGGGTCCAGGCGCAGGCGGTCGAGCATGGCGCCCTGGGTGCCGGCGGCCGCGGCGGCGGCCACGTCGCGCTGGTTGGCGGCCAGGATGGTGGCGGCGGCGGCGCGCAGGCCAGCGGCGATGGCGCGCAGCGCGGCGGTCCGGGTCGCGGCCGGGGCGGTCGCCAGCGGCCGGCTGGCCGCACGCGCGGCCGCGGCGATCGCCCGGACCGGCTCGAGGCCCGGCGCGGCGTCGGGGCGTCCGCTGGCGCCTGGGGCGCCGGCTGAGCTGGCCGCGGAGTCGGGGCGAGGCACGTTCACAGGATGACGAGATCGTCGCGGTGGATGGCCTCGGCGGGGCCGCGAAGACCGAGGGTGGCCTCGATGTCGGCCGAATGCAAGCCCAGGATCTTGCGCAGGTCGTCGGCGTCGTAGGCGGTGAGCCCGCGCGCCAGCTCGCGCCCATCGGCGCCGACCACGGCGACGGTCTCGCCCATCCCGAACCCGCCCTCGACCGCGGTGATCCCGGCCGGCAGCAGGCTGCGGCCGTGCTCGCACACCGCGCGCGCGGCGCCGGCGTCGACGGTGAGGCGCCCGGCCGGCTTGGCGCCGTAGGCGATCCAGTGCTTGCGCGACGACAGCGTGTCGCCGGCCGGCACGAACAGCGTGCCGAGGTCGGCGCCGGCCAGGAGGTCGGGCAGGATCGTCGGGTGGCGGCCGGGCGCGACCACCGTGGGCACGCCGGTCCGGGTCACGATCCGGGCCGACGCCACCTTGCTGGCCATGCCGCCCGAGCCGACGCCGTCGCCGCGGCTGGCGCCCGCGGCCGGCGCCGCCTCCCGATCGATGTCGACGACGATCGGCATGCGGACGCCGTCGGTGCCCCGCACCCCCTCGACGTCGGTCAGGATCACCAGCAAGTCGGCCGACACCAGGTTGCACACCAGGGCGGCGAGCTGGTCGTTGTCGCCGAACTTGATCTCGTCGGTGGCCACCGTGTCGTTCTCGTTGATGATCGGCACCGCGCCCAGGTCGAGCAGCGCGCGCAGGGTCTGACGCGCCGACAGGAAGCGACGGCGGTCGCCCAGGTCGTCATGAGTCAGCAGGACCTGGCCGATGACCGTGCCGTGGACGGAGAAGGCGTGCTCCCAGTGCTGCATCAGGCGGCTCTGGCCGGCGGCGGCGGCGGCCTGCAGCTGCGGCAGCTCGCTCGGGCGGCCGGGCAGGGCCAGCGCGCGCACGCCGAGCGCGATGGCGCCCGAGCTGACCACCACCACCTCGACCCCGCGCTGGCGCAGGGCGTGGATCTGGTCGGCCAGCGCGGCCGGGCGCCCGGCCGGGCTCTCGGCCAGGAGGCGGCTGCCGATCTTCACGACCAGGCGGCGGCACCGGGCCAGCTCCGCGCGCGGCTCGCTCATGGCGACCCACCCGGGCTGGCGCTGGCGCGGGCGGCCCACAGCGCGTCGAAGCGGTCGAGCACGGCGTCGAGGTACGGGTTGGTGTCGGCCGACAGCTGTAGCTCGATGGCGGTGACCGCCCGGGCGAAGAAGCCATCCTGCCCGGCCATCTCCGCCTCGATCGCCTGCTCGAGCGCGGTCACCGCCTCGGGCTCGGCCACCTCGCGCCGGCGATCGAGCCAGCCGCGCAGGCGGCCGCCCGAGGCCAGGTCGGCCAGCTCGAGCGGCGCGCGCAGGGTGGCGCGGGCGGCCAGGGCGGCGCCGCGCCGGAACGGTTCGAACGACAGCGCACCCGGCGTCGCGGCGATGGCGGCGGCGATGACGTCGCGCACCACCAGCGCCCGCTCACCGTCGAGGCCGGCCCCGACGTGATGGCGCGCGCAGTAGTGGTCGAACAGGGTCATGGTCACGTAGGTGCGGGCGGCGGCGCGGGCGCGCTGGGCGGTGGCCAGCGCCGCCAGCGCCCGCAGCCAGGTCCGCGACAGGACGCGGGACGCGATGCCGAACACCGCGGTCTTGGTCCACGATCGCGCCTGGGTCCGGCCGTGGACCAGGCCGGCCACCGCCCGATCGTCGACGTCGACGTGGCGCGTGCGGGCGATGCGGCGGTAGCCGGAGCCGAGCGTGACCTCGACCAGGTAGTCGTCGACCAGCGGCAGGGGGACGGTCGCCAGCGCCGTCCCGACCAGGGCGCGGCCGAGGATCATCCGGCGGTTGCCGCGCAGGTGATCACGTCGGCGGCTCAGCTCGACGGTCACGGCGCCTGGCCCTGACCCGGCCCGGGAGTGGTCGAGCCCGCCGCGCCCGGGGCGCGGTCGACCCGGGTCGGCGGCGCCAGCCCACGCAGCAGCTGGTCGCGGTCCTCGACCTCCCGGAGGCGCTCGGGGGTGGCGACGGTGTCCTCGGCCGGCGGTGGGGCGATCGCCGGGCCGGGCCCCAGCGTGAGCTGGTGGTCGACGCTGACGGTCATCACGAACGGCGTGCCGGCCTGGGCGAACCGCACCTGACCGCGGATCGTGCCGACCAGCGCGACCCCGGTGGCGTCGTCGAGCACGATCTTGCCAGCGACCGCATCGACGGTGCGACCGGCGCGCCAGGCCCGCTGGGTCGTGGCCTCGGCCGGCGCCGCGTGCGCCGACGGTGCGGCCGCCAGCGTGAAGGCGTGCGCCGCTCGCCCGCCCTCGCTCAGCCCGGCCCGTCCGGACACCTCGAGGCCGGGCCCGAGCAGCTGGTAGGTCGCGGCCAGGCCGGCGACGAGCTCGTCGCGCAGGCGGCCCGGCTCGGCCGGGTCGGTCGGGGGGCGACGGTGCCAGCGCGCGAAGCGCGGCCGCAGGTACAGCGTGCCGCCGTGGAAGACCACCTCGCGGCCGTCCTCGCTGCCGAGCTCGCTGCTGCCGCGGTAGGAGCCGTCGGCACCGACCTCGAGCACGACCTGCTCGTCGACGCTGGAGGTCACCGCGTCGCCGGCCTTGACCTCGCTCCGGGTCCGGACCACGAGCCGGTACGCCCCGAGCGGCTCGGCCAGGCGGTGCAACGGCCGGGTCAGCGCCGCGCCGAGGGCGGCGGCGTCCTGGCCGATGCCGGCGACGTCGACCGTGGTCGACGGCTCGGCCGGGGCGACCACCAGGTTGCCGAGGTCGCGATCCGGGGTGGCGGTCCCGCGCGAGCAGCCGCAGGTCGCGCTCGCCGCCGCGACCACCAGCCACGCGGCGCGGCGCGGCGGGCGGGGCAGGGGCGGAAGCGGCGGGGCCAGCACGGTCGTGTCGGGGTGATAGCGTCGACGGCACGGTCGGTCAACTCGCCCGGTCGGTTCGGATCCGCGCTACCGTCGTTCTCCATGCCGCCCGACCACGAGCTCGCACGGCTGATGGCCGGGCCGGGCGGCTACGTCTTCGCCTTCGTGCTGGGCGCGTTGTGGGGCAGCTTCGCCAACGTCTGCATCTACCGCATGCCACCGAGCGAGGCGCACCCGCGCGGGCGCTCGGTCGTCCACCCGCCGTCGCACTGCCCGGCCTGCCAGACCCCCATCCGCTGGTACGACAACGTCCCGATCTTCGCCTACGCCTGGCTGCGCGGGCGGTGCCGGGCCTGCCAGGCCGAGTTCTCGCCGCGGTACCTGCTGGTCGAGGTCGTGACCGCCGGCCTGTTCGCGGTGGCGTGGTGGTCGGCGGTGGGGATCCCGCTCCAGCTCGGCGCCACCCCGGGCGCGGCCATGCTCACGTTCGTGGTCCAGGCCGCCTTCGTGGTGGTGATGGTCGTGATCCTGTTCATCGATCTCGACCACCGGCTCATCCTCGATCGGGTCACTCTGCCGTCGGTGCTCGGCTTCTACGCCGCTGGCCTGGTGCTGGGGCGGTCGTGGTCGGTCGGCCTGATCGGGGCGGCGGTCGGCTACGGCCTGGTGTGGACCATCGCCGAGGTCTACTACCGGGTGACCGGGCGCGAGGGCATGGGCCTTGGCGACGGCAAGCTGCTGGCGGTGATCGGCGCCCTGCTCGGCTGGCGCGGCGTGGTGTTCGCGCTGTTCGCCGGCTCGGTGCTGGGGTCGGTCATCGGCGTGGCGGCGCTGGCCGGGCGTGGCCGCGCGCGCCTGGGCGCGGACGCCGGGGCGGACGGCGCGCCAGCCGGCCACGGCCCGATCGACGAGGGCGGCGGTGACGAGGGCGGCAGCGAGCCCACCTCGCTCCGCCACGTCGAGCTGCCGTTCGGGCCGTTCCTGGCCATCGCCGCGCTGTTCTACCTGTTCGCCGAACCGTGGCTGCTGGTGCGCCTGCGCCTGCTGGCGCCGTGACCGACGGGCGCCGCGCCGGCGTTGCCCAGGAGATATGCGCCGGCGCCGCCCGCCCGGCCCGAGGTGGTGGGGTATAGTCGCTCCGTGTCTGCGGGAATCCGCGTGATCGGAGGCGTCACGTTGGGCGAGCGGCTTGGCGCTGGCCCCTACGGGACCTGGTTCAAGGCCCATACCGCGTCGCGTCGGGACCTGCGCGCGCTGCTGATCGCGCCCGACCTGCTGGCCGACGCGCACTTCGCGGCCGAGCTGGCCGACGAGCGCTGCCTGTCGAGCCTGACCTCGTTCGACCACCCCGCGGTGGTGCCGACCGTGAGCGTGGCGCGCGGCGGCGGCGACGTGGCGGTGGTGACCGTCGGGCCGGGCCGGTTCATCACCCTCGAGGAGTTCCTGGCGCAGGTGCGCGAGCGCGGCGGCAAGCTGGCCCCGGAGGTCGCCGCGGCGATCGGGCAGGCGGTGGCGCAGGGCGTGGCGGCGGCGCACCAGCGCGGCATCGTCCACGGCGCCATCCACCCGCGCAGCATCCTCATCGACGACGTCGGCCAGATCCGCCTGACCGACTTCGCGGCCGGCCGGGCGCTGACCAGCGCCGTGGCCCAGGGCGCCGACGGCGCGCTGTGGCGAGGGTTGGCCGGCTTCGTCGCGCCCGAGCTGGCGCTCGGCGAGGCGCCCAGCGCCCGCAGCGACGTGTTCTCGCTCGGCGCCGTGGTGTTCGCGATGCTGGTCGGCTCGCCGCCGCCGGGGCCGCTCGGCACCTCGCCGGCGGTGCAGCGGGTGGTGCAGCGCGCGGTCGACACCGACAGTGGTCGGCGCTACGCCACCGCGGCCGAGCTGCTCGAGGCCCTGCTCGAGGCGTTCGACGACGATCGCTGGACCGTGGCCGACGCCAGCGAGCTGCGGCGCCTGACCGGGCAGGGCGGGGCCGGGGCGGGTGGGCGGCCGCCGACCGGCGGCGACCTCGACGACGAGACCGAGGATCTGCTGGCCTCGTTGTCGTCGACGGCGGCGCGCAGCGCACCGACCCGACCCTCGATCGATCTGAAGGCGGCGGCCTCGGCGGCCCGCAGCGGCGGGGTCCCGGGCGGCCTGTCGGCCCTGCTCGACGACCTGTCGGACGACGACCGCAAGGAGGAGCTGACCCAGGTCGACGACGCCGGTGGGCTGGGCCGCGACCCCATCTCCGAGCTGATCTCGCTCGACCGGCGGCCGGGTGGCGCGACCGGGCCGGCCCTGCGGGTCGGCGCGCCGACCGGAGATCGCTTGCCGGCGTTCGACGGCGAGAGCGCCGAGCACACGCCGCTGCCGGCGCCGATGACCTTCGACACCGCGAGCGAGGGCACCCCGCTGCCGCCGGCTCGCCCCGCCACCCAGGATGAGGCGGCGGCGCTCGACGCCATCGCCGGCCTCGACGACAGCGAGGACCTCGAGCACGAGCCGGCCACCAAGCTCGACCGTCCGGTCCGCGCGCCGGCGCCATCGGCCCCGGTGCGCGCCGCCGCGCCGCCACCGCGCGCCGCCCGCTCGTCGGCGCCTCGCCCGGCCGCGAGCGCCGACGACCCCGCGTCCGACCCGGTCCCGGCGCCGCGCCGCCGCGCCCTCCCGGTCGACCAGCCCAGCTTCGAGGACGTGCCGACGCCGCAGCTGCGCAGCCGCTTCGGCTGGGTCTGGATCCTGGTCGCCGGGGTGGCGATCGCCGGTGGTGTGTACCTGTACCGGCAGAAGCAGGCCGAGCAGCGGGCGGCCGAGAAGGCGGCCGAGCTGCGCCGTCAGCAGGCCGCCGACCTGTCCGACAAGCTGCGCGACGAGCTGGCCGATCCCGGTGACATCCACATCAGCACCAACCCGGCCGAGGCCGCGGTGTGGATGTCGCTCGGGCGCACCCCGGTCACCTCGCCCGGCTTGCCGTCGACCAAGATGCACGAGCTGCGGGTCGAGCTCGATGGCCACGTCCCGATCGACACCCAGGTGCTCGGCACTCACTGGATCGGCGATCCCAAGGCCCGGGTCGCGACCATGAAGGTCGACCTGCGCCGGCTCGATCCCAAGAAGGACCTCGCCACGCTCCCGGCCGTGCCGCCCAAGCCACCGGCGGCGGATCCGTCGTCGTTCCCGCCCGGGCGCGGCGTGCTCAAGGTCGACTCGACGCCGCAGGGCGCGCAGGTGTGGATGCTGGTGGGGATCACCAACCCGACGGCGAAGATGACCGGGTTCGAGGCCGGCCGCGCCTACGAGTTCAAGATCGTGCGCGACGGCTACCTGCCGGCCTACGTGCAGATCACGGCCGAGGAGTGGCGGGATGGAGGTGACCCCAAGCTGCCGCTGTCGGCCGCGCCGAAGAAGACGGTGATGGCCAAGTCGGTCGAGCTCGCACCCGATCCGACGCCCGACGCGCGGCGGAAGTGACATGGCCGCCGGCCGCAGCCTGCACGTCAAGTGTTCGACCTGGGACCAGGTCGAGGCCTTCTACGAGCGCAAGCTCCGCCGCGGCAACACCCTGTCGATGCGGGTCCCGTTCGTCATCGAGGCTGGCGCCGCGCTGACCCTCGGCCTCGAGCTGCCCAACCAGCTGGTCATCGCGGTCGATGGCATCGTCACCAAGGCGACGCCGATCGAGGGCGACCCGGGCCGGACCTGGATCGAGGCCACGCTGGCCGGGATGACCGCCGAGGTGCTCGGCAACCTGCGTGGCCTGGTCGCCGACGGGCGCGCCGGCGCCAGCGCGGCGGCCCGGGTCTCCCCGGCGACGACCCCACCACCAGCCGGCGACGCCCCGGACGACGAGCGCGCGCTGTTCCTGAAGATGTCGGCCGAGCTGCGTCGGTTGCGCCAGCTGCCGGTGCACGAGGTGCTGGGCGTCGCGTCGGACGCCGATCCTCCGGCGGTGCGGCGGGCCTGGTTCGCGGCGCTCGATCGGTACCACCCCGACGTGGTGGCCTCGTACCGCTCGGCCGCGCTCAGCCACATCGCCGAGGAGCTCATCATCCACCTCAACCGCGCCTACGAGCGCATGCGGGCGTCGCTGGTGCGCGACGGGCGCGCGACCGCGCGCGGGGCCGGGCTGTTCTCGCCGCCGGGCTGGTTGATCGGCTTCGACGACATCACCACCGGCGATCGCACGCCGCCACCGGGCGCCCGCGGTCCGGTCCGGTCGCCGCGCGGGACGGCCGAGCAGGCCCAGCTCGGGCCGGTCGGGGCCGCCCTGGCTGGCGGCTCGGCCGCCATCCGCGCCCGGGGCCTGCTCGCGGGTGGCAAGAACGCCGAGGCCAAGGAGGTGCTGGCCGAGGCGCTGGTGGCGCACCCGCGCAGCCGGCCGCTGCGCTCGCTGTACTACGTCGCCAGCGCGCTGGCCGCGCTCGACGACGGCCAGCTCATGCTCGCGACCTCCCAGCTCGAGACCGCGCTGTCGCAGGACGAGGCGTGTGCGGAGGCCAAGGCGGTGCTGGCCCGGGTCCGGGCCGACCAGGCCAGCGACCGCGAGCCGGTCATGAGGCTGTTCCGATGAGCGGGCGGGCCATCGGCATCGATCTCGGCACCAGCAACTCGGCGGTCGCGGTGATCGACCGCGACGGTCGGCCGCGGATCCTGACCACCCCGGAGGGCGCCACCACCATGCCGTCGCTGGTGTGGTTCGCCGACGAGGGTCCGGTGGTGGGAGAGCAGGCGATCGCCGGGCTCGAGGAGCAGCCCGAGCACACCGTGTTCGCGGTCAAGCGCCTGCTCGGGCGCCCGTTCCAGCACCCGGACGTGCAGGCCCTGGCCAAGCGGCTGCCGTACCGGCTGGTGCCCGCCAGCAACGGCGACACCCTGATCGAGCTGACCGGGGGGCGGCGGGTCAGCCCGGAAGAGGTGTCGGCCCTGGTCCTGCGCCGCCTGCGGCAGATCGCCGAGCACGCGTTCGGCGAGGCGGTGACCGAGGCGGTCATCACCGTGCCAGCCTGGTTCGACAGCGCGCAGCGTCAGGCGACCAAGGACGCGGCCGCCATCGCTGGCCTGGTCGTGCGCCGACTCATCAGCGAGCCGACCGCGGCGGCGCTCGGGTTCGGCGCCCACCGCGGCGTCGACCGCCGCTACGCCGTGTGTGACCTCGGGGGCGGCACGTTCGACGTGTCGATGGTCGACGTCGAGCGGGGCCACTTCGAGGTGCTGGCCACCACCGGCGACGCGTTCCTCGGCGGCGACGACGTCGATCGCACGATCGTCGAGCAGCTCGCGCGCGAGGCCAAGCGCGACAAGGGGGTCGACCTGTTCGTCGACCCGATCGCACTCGACCGCCTGCGCCGGGCCGCCCAGGCCGGCAAGCACGAGCTGTCGCTGTCGCACACCGCCGACCTGGTGGTCCCACGCCTGGCCCAGCTGCCGTCGGGGCGGGCCCTGACCCTCGAGCGCACGCTGCGGCGCGACGAGCTCGAGCTGTGGGCCGCGCCCATGTTGCGCCGCCTCGAGGCGCCGTGCCTGGCCGCGCTCGAGCGCGCCGGGCGCACCGCGGCCGAGGTCGACGAGGTGCTGCTGGTCGGTGGCATGACGCGGATGCCGGCGGTGCAGGAGCGGCTGGCGCGCGCCTTCGGCCGGCCGCCGGTCGTCGTGCCCAACCCCGACGAGGTGGTGGCGATCGGCGCCGCGCTCGAGGTGGCCCGCCTGGAGGGCCGGATCGAGGGCATCCTGCTCATCGACGTGTGCGCGCGCGGGGTGTCGATCTCCGTCGGGGATGGTCCGCGCCAGGTCGCGATCCCCGGCAGCACGGTCATCCCCACCCGCGAGCATCGCCTGCTCGCGACCAGCCGGGACGGCCAGCGCCGGCTCGAGTTCGACCTGTGGGAGGGCGACGGCGGTGTCGACGATCAGCGCCACCTCGGCCGGTACGCCGTGGTCGACCTGGCCGACGCGCCGGCCGGCGAGATCCTGATCATGATCGAGCTGACCCTCGACGTGGACGGGACCCTGCGCCTGGCCGCGACCGAGCTGGTGTCGGGTGAGCGACCGCAGCTCGAGGCCGTGCTCCACGCCGGCCTGGGCCGGGCCGACGTCGATCGCCTGGCCGGCAGCCTCGAGGCGTCGCCACGGTGAGCCAGCTGCGCTGGGCCGCGGCGGCGCTGGGCCTGGTGCTCGCGGCCTGTGCCGGCGCCGCGCACGCGCCGGCGCGCGAGCTGCAACTGGCGCCCGCAGGGGTGATGGTCGACGTCGAGGCCGCCACCGTGGAGGACCACGTCACCATCGTCGACTTCTGGGCGACCTGGTGCGCCGCCTGCCACCGCCTCGACGCCGCGCTCCGCGCGGCGCTGGTCGACCAGCCCGGCGTCGTGATCCGCCGGGTCGACATCGGCGAGCCGGACTCCGAGGTGGCGCGGGCCTACCAGATCGGCGCGTTGCCGCACCTGCGCCTGTACGACCGGTCCCGGCGCCTGCGCTACGTCCTGGTCGGCGCCGACACCGACGACGCGGCGGCCCTGGCCATCGAGCTGACCCGGACCCGCTGAACCCCACCCAGGCCCGGGCGGACTGCTGTGGGCAGGCGCTGCCCCTCTCCACACCCGTCTCCACCCGCGCCACGCCCTGCGCCTGTCCACAGCAGGAGGCTTCAGCCGACGCCCGGGTCGGTCCACGCCGCACACCCCCGACGGCGTCTGCACCCTCGTCGCCATTCCGCCGAAACCCCTTGCCTCCTCACGCGCGCGATGACGGTGCCCCGCCGAGATGAGGCCTGAGCGAGTCCGGCCGTCGCGGCGCCCGGAATTCGGGGTCGGACTCGCTAGCGCAGGACCGAGACGCCGGCGGCGGCCAGGGCGGCGGCGCCGACCAGGCCGGCGTCGTCCTCGAGCTCGGCCATCACGACGGTCAGGCGGTCGTGGATCGCCACCGGCGTCGCCACCGCCAGCGCGGCCAGGGTCAGCTCGACCAGCGTCGGGGTCCGCCCGAGCATGCCGCCGCCGAGCACGACCCGCTCCGGGTTGAGCACCGCACACGCGTTGCCAATGGTCACCGCCAGGAGCGGCGCCAGCTCGCCCCACAGCTCGAGCGCCCAGGCGTCGCCGGCGGCGGCGGCCTGATCGACGTGGCCAGGGTGGACGTGGTCGACCACGCCGCCGGCCAGCGCCAGCGCGGTCGAGCGCACGCCGGCACGCAGCTCGGCCCGGGCCCGGCGTTGCACGTAGCTGCCGCCGACGTAGGCCTCGACGCAGCCGCGCTGGCCACACGCACACGGCGCCGCCTTGTCGCCCCACGCCACCTTGACGTGGCCGATCTCGCCGGCGCAGTTGCTGGAGCCCTCGACCAGCTGGCCGTTGGTCACCACGCCGCCACCGAGACCCGTGCCGCCGAACACCAGCAGCAGGTCGCGGGCGCCGCGCCCGGCCCCCGCGGTCAGCTCGCCCCAGGTGATGGCGTTGACGTCGTTGTACACGCCGAGCTGGTGCCGTGGCGCGCCGGCGCCCACGGCGTCGAGCGTACGCGCCAGCATCGGCCCGAACGGCACGTCGGTCCAGTCGAGGTGGGGCGACCGCGCCACCGTGCCCTGCCGGTCCGACAGCATCGCCGCCAGGCCGACCCCGACGGCGACCTCGGCGTCGTCGGGCCAGCGCGCGGCTCGCCGGGTGGCGGCGACCGCAGCCGCGACCCGGGCGACGATGGCCTCGGGCCGTCGATCCTCGCCGACCGGCTCACGATGGGTGACGAGCGGCACCGCCGAGCCGGGCGCGAAGCCCGCCACCCGCAGGTTGCTGCCGCCGAGATCGATGCCGATCGCGCCGGCGCTCACGGCGCCTCCACCGCCGCTCGCGCCGCGGCGATCTCCGCCTCGATGATCCCCAGCACCTCGGCCAGTCGCGCCGCATCGTCGGCCTCGCAGCGCACCACCAGCGCCGGCTGGGTGTTGGAGGCCCGGACCAGGCCCCAGCCGCCGACGAACGAGGCGCGTACCCCGTCGACGTCGACCAGCCCGATCACCCGCGGGTCGCGCCGCAGCCGGGCGGTGACCGCGGCGACCACCGCGAACTTCGACTCGTCGGGGCAATCGACCCGCAGCTCCGGCGTGTTGACCATGGCCGGCAAGGTCGCGGCCAGCTCGGCCAGGGTGTGCGGGCCCCGGCTCAGCAGCTCGAGCAGGCGGGCCCCGGCGTAGATGGCGTCATCGAAGCCGAGGTAGCGATGGGCGAAGAACAGGTGGCCCGACATCTCGCCAGCCAGCGCGGCGCCGGTCTCCTTCATGCGTGCCTTGATGAGCGAGTGGCCGACCTTCCACATCTCGACCTGCCCGCCGGCAGCGGCCAGGCGTTGGTACATCGCGGCCGAGCACTTGACCTCGCCGACGAAGCGCGCGCCGGGCTGCTCGCGGAGGATGGCCTCGCCAAGCAGGATCATCAGCTGGTCCCCCCACAGGATGCGGCCGGTGCCGTCGACGGCGCCGAGCCGGTCGGCGTCGCCATCGAGCGCCAGCCCGACCTCGGCGCCGTGCTCGGCCACCGTGCGCTGCAGGTCGACCAGGTTGGCGGCCACGGTCGGGTCGGGGTGGTGGTTGGGGAACCGGCCATCGGGCTCGCAGTACAGCGGCACGACGTCGAAGCCGAGCCGACGGTACAAGGCGAGCGCGGTCGGGCCGCCGGCGCCGTTGCCGGCGTCGACCACCACCTTCATCCGCCGCGGCCCGAGCCGGAGCTGGCTGGTCGCGTGGTCGAGGTAGGCCGGGGTGACGTCGTGCCGGCGCACCCCCCCGCGGGCGGTCGGCGTCACCTCGGCCAGGGGGCGCAGGGCGGCGACCCGATCGCGCAGCGTGAGGATGGACGCGCCGTGCAGGCTGCCGGTCCCGACCAGCATCTTGAAGCCGTTGTCCTCGGCCGGGTTGTGGCTGCCGGTGATCATGACCGCCGCGGTCGGGGCCAGGTGGTGGGCCGCGAAGTACAGGACGGGCGTCGGCACCTGGCCGAGGTCGATCACGTCCGCGCCGGCGCACAGGCCGCCGACCAGCGCGGCGAACAGGCGGTCGGAGTGCAGGCGCGGATCGCGACCGACGGCGATCGTGGCGCGAGCGCCCGGCGGCGCGGCGGCGGCCGCCAGCTCGGCCAGCGCCATGCCGAGCGCGCGGACGGTCTGATCGTCGAGGTCGCGATCGGCGACGCCGCGGATGTCGTACTCGCGAAAGGTGCGTGGGTTCATGAGGGTCTTCCGGATCAGATCAGAGGTAGCGCAAGAGGCCGCGCCGCTCGAGCTCGGCGATCACCGCCTTGACGTCCTGCGCGCGCTCGCGCGGCAGGACCAGCACGGCGTCGCCGGCGCGCACCACCACCAGGTCCGACACCCCGCACAGCGCGACCACGCCGCCGTCGCTCATGACCACGTTGCCGGCGCCGTCGAGCACGACCACGTCGTCGCCGACCACGGCGTTGCCAGCGGCGTCGCCGCCGCCTGGGCCGACGCCCGGGGCGAGGTCAGCCAGCGCGGCCCACGAGCCGACGTCGTTCCATCCGACCTCGGCCGGGATGGTCACCACCCGCGCCGCCTTCTCCATCACGCCGTGGTCGATCGAGACGCTGGCGGCGCCGCGGTAGGCGGCGTCGATGGCGGCCGCGCGTGCGGCCGGGTCGGGGGCGCGGCCGATCGCCACCAGCGCGGCGCCGAGCGCGGGCAGGTGGCGCTCGATCTCCGCCAGCAGCACGCGGGCGCGCGCGAAGAACATGCCGGCGTTCCACAGGTGCCGACCGCCGGCGAGGTAGGCCGCCGCGGTGGCGGCGTCGGGCTTCTCGACGAAGCGCTCCACCACCCGCACGCCGGGATCCTGCGGATCGGCGTCGGCGCCGGTGAGCAGGTAGCCGTAGCCGGTCTCGGCCCGGGTCGGCACCACGCCGACCGTGCAGATGACGTCGGCGCGCTCGGCCGCAGCGAAGGCGCGCCCGATCACCGCGGCCAGGCCGGCCTCGTCGGTGATGTGCTGGTCGGCCGGCAGCACGCCGAGGATCGCCTCGGGGTCGTCGGCCGCGAGCAGGGTGGCGGCCAGGCCGATGGCGATCGCAGTGTTGCGTCCAAGCGGCTCGGCCACGATCTCGACCGTCGGGCTGTCGGCCTGGACCAGCGCGGCCTGGGCCTGGGCGGTGACCACCAGGACCCTGCCGCCCGAGATGGCCCGGGCCCGGCGCACCGTCGCCTGCAGCAGGGTCTCGGCGCCGACCAGGCGCAGGAACTGCTTGGGTCGGTCCTTCCGGCTGGCTGGCCACAGGCGGGTGCCGGAGCCGCCGGCGAGGATCACGAGGTGCCGCACCGAGGCATGGTGGGCCGGGCTGCTGAGCTTGGCAAGCGGTCGAGGTCGACCACGGTCGCCCATCGCCCGAAACGGCGACAGGCCGCCCCGAGGGACGGCCTGCTGCCACGGAGCCGTGGTCGGCTCAGCTCAGAACGTGGCCTTGACCGCGCTCACGCCGAGGCCGAGCGACAGCGCCGGCGTGCCTTCGATGGTGACATCGGCGGCGAAGAACGCGCTGAGCGCCTCGTTCTCGAGGATCTCCTGGCCGGTGACCATGCAGTCGACCGGGGCCTTGTCGAGCAGCTGGATGGCCAGGCGCGCGCCCGAGCCATCGGCGCAGCCGCACGCGGGCGGGGTGAGCGGCGGGGTGCAGTCGGACTGGACCAGGCCGTTGATCTGCGTCGCGACGGCCGGGATCAACATCGTGTCGACCTCGGTCTTGGGGATCGCGCCGGCGACGATGCCAGTGGTGATGGCGTCGGCCGACATGCCCGACAGGCGCGCCTTGGCGCCGATCAGGTTGATGTTGATGGGCGCGCCGGTCAGGGCGATCTGCAGGGCCAGCTTGCCCGGGCCGCCGTTGAACACGCCGCTGACGATGGAGCCGGTGACGATGGCGTCGGTCGGCGAACCGGCGGCGAGCGTGAACATGCCGGTGCCCATCAGGTGGGCGCCGCACACGGGCGGCATCGCGGTGTCGCACGGGGTCGGCATGATCGTGGCCGAGTCGCCCAGGCGGATCTGCAGGCCGGCGCCGGCCGCCGACGAGAACGACGGGGTCTGCAGGTCGGCCAGGATGGCGATGCTGCCGTCGTTGATGGCCTCGGTCACGGCCTCGCCCGCGTCGAAGCCCTGGCTGCCGAGGAAGGCGAGCACCGAGCCGAGCTGGTTGTCGACGTTGCTGTCCCCGTCTGGCAGATCGCCATCGAGGTCGAGGCCGTACATGTTGACCTCGGTGTTGCTGCTCGGCACGTTGGCGCCGTCGACGACGAACTTGTAGTGCTCCCCGGTCGGGGTGGTGCCACCGTCACCGTCGTCACCACCACCGCAGGCGATGAGGGAGGCGGCCAGGCACGAGGCGAGCGACACGGACGAAAGGCGGAAACAACGCATGTAAGTCCCCCGATAGGCTGAGATGGAGATGAAGACAAGTCAGGTTCTAACGCGAACCCGAAGGCGACACAATACCTGCTCGGGCGAGCGCGGTCGGTGATCTGATCCTCGTTTCGAAGCGCGCCGGCCACCCAGGTCCTCGTGATCCATCCCACGGGGTGCTAGCTGTAACGACATGCGGCGCACGCTGATCTGGTTGGTTCCCCTCACGCTCCTCCTCGTCGGGGTGGCTGGCACCTGGTGGTGGCGCAGCGGTCGCGACGCGCCGCGCCAACCCGCGCCGGCGGCCCCGGTGGTGACCGGCGGTGGTGGGGCGGGCGGGCCCGGCCCCGACCGGGGCGATCGAGGTGGCGACACCGGCGCGGGCACGATGGTTTGGGTCGACGACGATCCGGTCGGCGCCATGATCCTCGAGGGCCAGGTCGTCGACGCCCAGCTGCAGCCGGTCGGTGGCGCCACCGTGGTGCTGGCGTCGAACCCGCCGCGGACGGCGGTGAGCGAGGACGACGGCTCGTTCTCCTTCGATCAGCTGGTCGGCCGCACCTACTCGCTGGTGGCGCGCGCCGCCGGCGGTGTGGCCGGGCCGGCCACGGTCCGGCTGGCCGCGGCCACCGAGCCGGTCATCCTCCAGCTCCGTCCCGGCGCGCAGGTCGAGGTCCTCACCGTCGACCGCGCCGGCGCGCCGGTCGGTAAGGCCTCGGTCGAGCTGCGCGGCAACTTCGACACCCTCGCCGGCACCAGCGACGGCGCCGGCCGGGTGGTGTTCCCGGTCGTGATGCCAGGTGGCTACGAGGTGGTGGCGTGGGCCGACGGCATGGCCAAGTCGTTCACGCGCGCCAGCGTGACGCCGCCCAAGACCGAGGTCCGGGTCACGGTGGTGCCGGGCGCCGCCGTCAGCGGCGTGGTGGTCGGGCCGGCCGGCCCGGTCGCCGGCGCGCGCGTCAACTTCGTCGGCGCGTCGGACTGGACGGAAGGGGACGAGCGGCGCGACGGCGTGCTGACCGGCGCCGACGGGGCCTTTCGCTTCGCCGCGCTACCGGCGGGCAGCGTGCGCCTGGTCGCTCGCCACGACGACTTCGCGCCCGGCTCGTCGTCGATCCTCACCCTCGATGGTGTCACCCCGCGCGACGGCGTGCGGATCGAACTCGCACCCGGCGTGACGGTGACCGGCAAGGTCGTCGACGGCGCGGGCGCGCCGGCGGCCTCGGCCCGGGTCCGGATCGGCGTGGCCAGCAACTCCTTCGTCGGCGACGCGCCGCGCCAGGCGTACACCGACGCCACCGGCGCCTTCACCGTCGCCGGCCTGCCGCGCAAGAAGCTGGCGCTGGCGGCCAGCCACGACAGCGGCAGCTCCGACACCGTCGAGGTCGACGCCAGCGCTGGCGATCCCGCGCCGCTGACCATCCGCCTGGACGTGACCGGGATCATCGCCGGCGTCGTCGTCGATCCGCGCGGCGATCCAGTCGAGGGCGTGCAGGTGTCGGCCGGGCCGAACTTCCGGGCCATGGGCCGAAACGCCGGCCGGCGCGGCGGCGGCCAGGACCTGGGCCAGCAGTTCCGGCTGCGTGGGTTCCCGCAGGACCTGACCGACTCCGGTGGGCGCTTCCGCCTGACCGGGCTGGCCAAGGGCAGCTACATGGTCCGGGCCAACCGGGCCACGTCGGCGGCGCGTGGGCGCGGCTGGGCCGGGGAGGGCACCGAGGCCGAGGCCGGCACGACCGACCTCAAGCTGGTGCTCCAGGTCGAGGGCGGCGTGCGCGGCAAGGTGGTCCTGGCCGACGGCACCGTGCCCGACCTGTTCGTGGTCGGGGTCGGCATGACCCAGGAGACCTTCGCCGGCGCTGACGGTGCGTTCGTGCTCGACGGCCTGCCGCCGAGCGAGTACCGCCTGAGCGTGCGCGGCCCGCGCATCGACGGCAAGACCGTGCAGGTCACGGTCGAGCCGGGCAAGGTCGCCGACGTCGGCACCATCACCGTCACCCGCGGACGCCTGCTGGCCGGGCGGGTCGTCGACCCCAGCGGGCAGCCGGTGGCCGACGCCACCGTGCTGGCCGGGCGCCAGCTGTTCGGCACGGGCTCGTCAGCGCAGGGCCAGGGCCGGGGTGGACCGCCGATGGGCCGGGCCAAGAGCGCGACCACCGACGCCGACGGCGCCTTCGCCCTGGCCGGCTTTGGCCCGGGCGAGATCACGATCGTCGCCGAGCACCCCGAGCGCGGCCGTTCGGCCGGCCAGCGCATCGCCGCCGGCGACCCGCGCGAGGGCGAGCTGGTCTTGACCATCCAGCCGTACGGCGCCCTGACCGGCGTCCTGCGCCAGGGCGGGCAGCCGGCCGAGGGCGTGTTCGTCACCGCGCAGGCGGTGTCGACCCCGAGCGCACTGTTCAACGTCGCGTCGGGCCCCGACGGCGCGTACCGCTTCGACAAGCTCGCGCCCGACACCTACAAGGTGTCGGCCACGCTCGGCATGCCGATGGTCGGCATGCGCTTCTACTCCAAGGAGGTCGTGGTCGAGTCGGGCAAGGAGAGCAAGGTCGACCTCGCGGTCGAGAAGGGCGGGGTGACCGTGGTCGCCAACCTGGTGGCGCGCGCGGGCACGGTCGGCGTCGCCAGCGTGTGGCTGGCCAGCGGCCTCATCGCTGCGGCCAACCAGCGCGAGCTCGGCCTGCGCCTGGGCATGGCCAGCACCGGCAGCTCGCAGTGGGCCATCCTGCCGCAGGGCGGCGCCGCACGTTTCCCCGAGGTGGTGCCCGGTCCCTACACGGTGTGTGCGGTCACCTTCCCGACGGAGATCCAGGGCATGGCGGCGATGGGCTACGGCGAGCGCCACGGCGACGTGCTGCCGGCGTACTGCCAGAGCATCACCGTCGGCGCCGCTCCGGCCGAGCAGGCCGTGTCGGTGCAGGTCGCCGTCCCGGCCCTCATCCCCGACGAGGGCGGCGGGCCGGGCGGCGGCGGGCCGCCCGGCGGCGGTCGTCCCCCCGGCGGCGGCTCCGGATCGGGCAGCGGCCCGCCGCCGCCCGGGCCCTGAGCCAGGGGTACCAGTGGTCGACGAAGGTGGCGTCCACCTCCACGTCGCCGTCGCCGTCTAGGTCGACGACCACGACCACGACCACGTCGACGTCAACGCCAATCGGGGACACCCCTAGCAGGATGCTGAAGAAGCATCCTGCTAGGCATTTTCGATCTCGCAGCCTGCTGAAAACACGGAGCCCGTCCCGTCGGCCGGAGCCGCCGGCACCGGTTTTTCAGCAGCCTGCTAGCGCAGCGCGTCCGGGTGATCGCTCAACAGCACGGGGGCCTTGGCCGTCCCGGTGATCACCACCCGCAGCGCCGGCCCCTCGCGGTAGCCGCCGCCGGTGGCGCCGTCCGGGTCGGGCTCGGCCTCGCCGCGGCCGAGGACCGCGATCCGCTCGCCCGGCTCGATCACGGCCTCGTGGTAGCGCAGCCGCTTGTTGAGGAACCAGCCGCTGCTCGACATGCCATGGCGGGCCAGGAACGCCTGCTCGGCCGCGGTCGCGTCGTCGAACACGCCTGACTGCGAGCGGCCATCGATGGTGAGCGCGATGCGGGCGGTGGCGGCGTCGACGAGGGCCCGGCCGGTTTCGTCGCGCAGCGCGAACACCACGCCGCGGCGCTCGTGCGCGCGCTGTCGCCACTGGCTCGACTTGCCGGTCGAGACCAGCTCCTCGATCGTCGCCTGGTAGAACACACACGGCCGGCCGGTGACCGGGCTGGTCAAGGTGCCGTCGACCACCTCGGCCACGCCGACCAGGCGCCCGGGCTGAGCCGCGTGCGCCATCGCCGAGACGGTGATGCGCGGGCTGGTGCGCAGGGTCCGCTTCGTCGTCTGGTGCTCGCTGTTCCACCACTGGGCGGCGCCGATCGCGATGGCGACGACGGCGATGGAGATGACCAGGCCGAGCATGGGCCCAGTATCACCCGGCCCGGGCCGATCCGGGGTGGATCGCGCTACGCGGTCCGCGCCCCGGGGGCCACGGCGTAGGCCGCGCCGATCGCCGCCACCGCGGCGGCGTGGTCGCCGCCGACGACGGCGCGCCGGACCCGCTCGATCCACGGACCGGGCGCGGGCACCGGCATCGGCGCCAGCGCCGCGGTCTTGAGCCGGGTGAAGCCGCCGCGCAGCGGCACGCTGTGGTGGTCGAGCCAGGTCCGCACCACCGGCGCGTTGAGCAGCGCCAGCAGCACCTCGATCGGGATCGGGCCGCCCGGGCGTGGCCGCACCGCGTAGGCCGAGTCGAGCACCAGGCGGCCGTCGAGGTCGAGCTCGGCTCGCGCCGTCGCCAGCACGTCGGGCACGATGAGCTTGGGCGCCCGGTCGAGCAGGAAGCCCAGGTTCTGCGGCCGGCCCCAGGCGTGGGCGCACGCCCCGGCGAAGCGGCCGCGCTCGCGCCCGGCCAGGCGGGCGCGGTGCCGGTCGAGGTGCGCCGCCGCCCGCGGGAAGTCGCGCGCCAGCGTCGGCCACGGCACCAGGTCCCCGGTCCGATACGGAGGCGCGTACGGCAACAGCGCGCGCGGCTCGGCCGCCCCGACCGGGGCGGCCCAGGCCACCACGTCGCGACCGCGTCGCAGCGGCCAGGTCAACGCCGCCTCGACCTCGACGACCTCGCCGCCGGATCGGCCCCGCACCAGCGCGCCCTCGACGGTCGCGTCGTCGAGGACGAATACCGGATCGGCGTTGCTGCCGGCGCCCTTGGCGATGCGCGCGACCTCTCCCAGCGTCGGGCCACGCCCGGCCCAGCGGGTGACCAGGGTGGCGTCGCCGACCGCGGCCAGCCACGGCGCCGCGCCCCAGCACGCGCGCTCGATGGTGACCGCGTGCCAGCGCACCCCATCGTGCCGACGTACCGCGATCGTCGGTGGCGGCGCCGCGCCGCGCTCGCCGATCACCACGGCGGCGTAGGTGGTGGCGGCGGCGAAGATCTGGGTCGGTCCGAAGTCGAGGATGGCGCGCACCACCCCGGCCTCGGCCAGGTGCTGGCGCAGGCCGGCCGCGGTGCGCGCCGTCATCCAGCGCGACGGCACGATGAGCCCGAACCGGCCTCCCGGCGCCAGCCAGGCCGGCGCTCGCTCGAGGAAGGCGGCGTACAGATCCCACTCGCCGTGGCGGGTGGCGGCGAACGCGCCACGCACCGCCTGCCACAGCGCCGGATCGGCCGCGCGCAGCCGGATCGATCGCACGTACGGCGGGTTGCCGAGCACGGCGTCGACCGGCGGCAGCGGCGGCGCCGCGAGCAGGGCCTCGCACACGTGGACCTCGGCGGTCGGGACGCGAGCGCGCAGCGCGGCGGCCAGGGCCGGGTCCCGCTCGAGGCCGATGAGGTGGTGACCCGGACCGAGCTCGGCCGCCGCCGCCGCCAGCAGCGCGCCATCCCCGGCGGCCGGGTCGAGCACGACGAGGGGGCGCCCGCGCCCGCGCAGGGGCGCCAGCACCTGGGCCGCCACGTACCGGGCCAGCGGCGCCGGGGTGAACACCACGCCCTGGCCACGCCGGGCCGCCGCGCTCACCGCGCTCGGTGGCGGCGCCGCGGCCAGCTCGCGGCACAACACGTCGAGGTCGGCGGCCAGCACCCGGTCATGATCGGGCCAGCGCCACCCTCGCACAAGCCGCCGGGCGGCAGGTCGGTCCGGTCGCGACCTCGCTTTGTGCCGGCCGCCCGCGGCCGGCTCGACCACGACGGATATACTCGGCGCCGATGTCCGCGCCGCGCACCGTCGTCATCGTCAACCCGCGGGCCCAGGGCGGGGCCACCGGCCGCAAGTGGCCCGAGCTGGCCGAGGTGGTGCGGCGCCGGCTGCCGTTCGAGGAGGTCCGGACCGAGGCGCCGGGCGACGCCACCAGGCTGGCGCGTGCCGCGCTCGAGGCCGGCGCCGAGCAGGTCGTCGCCCTCGGCGGTGACGGCACCATCAACGAGGTCGCCAACGGCTTCTTCGTCGATGGACAGCCGATCGCCCCGACGGCGCGGCTGGGCATCCTGCCGTTTGGCACCGGCGGCGACTTCCGCCGGACCATCGCCATGCCGCGCGAGGTGGCGGCGGCGGCCGACGTGCTCGCGGCCGGTCACACCCGGGTCATCGACGTCGGCCGACTCACCTACACCACCCCGGCCGGCGCCGAGGCGACCCGGATGTTCGTCAACATCTGCTCGTTCGGCATCTCCGGCCTGGTCGATCAGCTGGTCAACCAGTCGAGCAAGAAGCTGGGTGGGCGCCTGTCCTTCTTCATGGCCACCGCCCGCGCGACCTGGCGCTACTCCAACCAGCGGGTCCGCCTGCGCTTCGACGACAGCCGGGCCGAGGCCGACGCGCTCGACCTGACGATCAACACCGTGGCCGTCGCCAACGGGCGCTACTTCGGCGGCGGCATGTTCGTCGCCCCCAACGCCGAGCTCGACGACGGCCAGTTCGACGTGGTGGCGCTGGGCGACTTCGGCTTCGGCGATCTCCTGGCCTCCGGCCGTCGCATCTACGCCGGCACTCACCTCGGCATGGACAAGGTCACCAGCCGGCGCGCCCGGGTGGTGGCAGCCGAGCCGATCGATCCGGGCGCCGTCGTCGAGCTCGATCTCGACGGCGAGAACGTCGGCCACCTGCCGGCCCGGTTCGAGCTGGTGCCGCGCGCGCTGACCGTCGTCGTACCTGCCCCGGGCGCCGGCGCGGTGTAAGCCGGATCGTCCGCCCGCGTTCTCCCGCCATGCGGCCCCTGCTCTCGTTGCTGGTCGCCGTCGCCACGATCGGCGCGGCCCGCGTCGCCAGCGCCACCTGCTCGGCCATCGCCGATGACGGCAGCTACACGTGTTGTGCCCCGGGTGGGCCGTGCACCACGGTCCGGCCCGATCGTCCTCCGGTCTGGCTGGCGCCCGGCCGGAGGCTGCCGCGGCCGCGGCTCGAGCTGTCGGCGCTCGCGGTCGGGTCGAGCTACCGCGACCGCAGCTGGGCCGTCGGTGGGCGCCTGACCTTCACCCGGTTGCGGCCCCTGCGCGGGGCCGACCGCAACGACGCCGCCGGCCGGCGCCCGCGCGTGCTGTGCGCGCCGGTGGCGTGCGGGCTGGCGGTCGGGCGTGTGGCGCCCGGCGCGTGGCTCGGCAACGAGCGCGGGGCCGAGCTCAGCGTCGCCGCCTGGGCCGACGGCGGCCTGCGCATCGCGGCGCGGTCGGTGCTGCGCAACGCGATCGACTCGCGCTGGCGACTGGGCTCGGTCGTCGGGGCCTGGCTGCCCGAGGTGGTGGTCAGCCTCGGCGTCGGCGCAAACGGCGACGAGCGCGACACCTCGCTGGTGTGGTCGCCGGCCGCGCTGTCGCTGGCGGTCACGTCGTGGTTGGCCCTCGACGCCGAGCCGCTGCGCGTTGGCGTCACCCTGGACGGCGATCTGCGCGCCCGCGGCCTGGTCGAGGCCGGCCTCGGCGTGCGCCTGATGCGGTGAGCGCGGCGGTCAGAACCCGAAGCCCCAGGCCGCGGTCACCATCGTCGTCTCGACGTCGGCTCGCGTCACCTCGCCGTCGATCTGATCGGTCAGGTCGAGGGTGGTGTCGAGCGCGCGCCGCTCGAGCCGCACCGACAGGAAGCGACCGAGCTTCTCGCCCGGACCATCCCGGCGGATGCGGCCGAGGTACAGCGCCAGCGCGTCGTGGTGGTCGCCGGCCACGGTCGAGGTCATGCCGTCGGCGACCACGGTGATGCGGCCCAGCCACAGCTCGAGCCGGGCGAACGGGGTGACCGAGGCGGCGGCGCCGCTGTTGCTGCCGAAGCGCATCCAGCTGGCGCCGGCGCGGGCCCCGCCGAACAGCCCCAGCGTGCCGATGCGGCGGAAGCCCAGGCCGGCGCTGTAGCTGGCGCCCATGGCGAACGTGCTGGTGCCGATCGCCGTGTCCGGCTGGTCGAGCACGAAGCCGGCCGCGATCTCGGCCGCCAGATCGTCGACGAAGCCGACCCCGCTGGTGGCGCGCCGGTAGCTGCTGAGGCCGCGGTGGCCGGCGCGGAACCCGAGCAGCAGCGAGTCGACCCCGGCCAGCTGCTGCGGCGACGCGGGGTCCATCACCACCGGCACCTGGTGCAGGCCGGCGTGCAGATCGACCCACAGGGTCGCGCCGAGGGTGGGGACCAGGCGGGCCTCGGCGGCGCGCAGCTGGCCGGCGGTGAGGCGTGGCCGCGCCGGCACGGTCACGCTGCGCGCCTCGGCCAGGGCCAGCGGCGCCACCGCGGTCGGCGCGACCGGGTCGAACGCGGCGACGATGCTGGCGGCGTCGACGCCCCAGCTCGGCCATCGCCCGGCCGGCTGGCCGCCGAGCAGGGCCGCCGTCGCCCACGCCTGGTCGGCGGCCAGCACGTCACCGCTGGCCTCGAGCTGGCGCGCGCTGGCGGCCGCGGCGGACACGTCGGCCGCGAACGCCTCCTCCAGCCTGGCGCCGACGTCGCGCGCCAGCGCGGCGCCGGCGTCGGCGAAGAAGGCGGCCCCCGACGACCAGTCCTCGCTGAACGCTGGCACCACGCCGAACGCGTCGCCCCGCACCCCGGACGCGTCGGCGCCGCGGCGCAGCTCGCCGCGCCACTCGCGGTCGCCGCGGCGCGCGACCCAGGTGGCGGCCACCTCGTAGCGGCCGGCCTGACGCTCGATCGGCCGGACCCCGCTGCGCTCCACCGTCCGGTAGATCGGCTTCTCGGCCACGCCGACCTCGACCGTCGTGCACGACACGCCGGTCCGCACGAACGTGCCCGAGTAGCAGGTCAGCGGGTCGCCGAAGCACTCGCGCACCTCGGTGTAGGTGTCGCGGCACACCTGCTGCTGGATCGGCGTGAGCTCGACCCGGACCAGCTCCTGCTCGTTCCAGCTCACCTCGCGCTGATCGCGGGTGGTCTGGGTGGTGTCGGCGCAGGTCGCGACCTCGACGGTGACGGCGATGGTCCGCTCGGCCCCGGCCCGGCCGAGCCCGCTGACCGCGGCGGTCGCGCCCGGGCAAGCCGCCCCGGTCACGGTCACCGTCACCCCACGTGCGTACGGCGCGGCCAGCCCCGGCGCGGCCGGCAGGGGCGCTCCGCGCAGGCCGGCCAGCAAGGCCTCGTGCACCCGCGCCACCAGCGGCGCCGCGCCGGCACCATCGAGCGCCGCCTGATGGACCCGGATCGCCTCGCCGTGGAGCCCGGCGATCGGCGTCAGCGTCGCCTCGGTCAGCTGCGGGAAGCGGCGCAGCGCGCTTGCCAGCACGTACCTGGCCCGGGCCGGCAAGTCCTGCGTCGGCAGCGCGGCCAGGGTCGCGCTGGCCAGGCCGTTCATGGCCTCGACCAGCGCCGCCTCGATCGCGGCGTCGCCACCGATGCCGCGCACCCGATCGTGCAGGGTGTGGAGCTCGGTCAGGAGCTGGTCCGGGGTGCCCTTGAGGTTGCGCCACGGCGCGGACTGGCGCAGGCGGGCCAGCTCGATGGCGGCCCGGCCGCGCTCGACCTTGGCCACCACCCACGCGTCGTGTTCGGGTTCGTCGAGGTCGGGCTCGCCGGCCAGGGCCCGGGCGTAGGCGCGCTCGGCCTGCTCGAGCCTGCCGGCCGCCAGCGCGGCGTCGCCGGCGTCGACGTGGCGGAGCGGGCCGGCGGCGCCGCACGCCGTCAGGGCCAGCACCGCGGCGGGGCCGATGGCGCCCAGCAGTGGGCGAACGAGCGACGGGGCGCGGGGCATCGCCACCATGCTACGCGGTCCCCGATCTGGCCACCAGCCGGCCGGCGCCGCGGCGCCGGTCAGCGCTCGTCGCGCGCGCCCGGCGGCGCGGTCGGCGGGCGAGTCCGCGGCGGTGGCGCCGGCGGCGGCGCTGGCACCCCGGCCGGGCCGGGCGCGCTGGCCGGGGCCCGGGTCAGGCCGCGCAACAGCGCCGGCAGGTCGACCCCGGTCGTGCTCTTGAGCTGCTCGCTGGTCACCGCCGCCCGCACCGCCAGGTTGTCGCCGCCGGCGGTGAGCTCCTTGTCGATGAACGTCACCTTGTCGACCGGGATCTCGCCGACCGTGCTCATCAACGTGCCGACCAGCTTCGTCAGCTTCTGGGCCACGAAGATCTGGCGCGCGCTGTCACCGGCGTCGGCCCAGGTCGCGCCGAGGGAGCGGATGGCGCGGGCCGTGGCCCGGCCGTCCTCGATCAGGCGCGACGCGTTGCCGCGGGCCTGCTCGGTCAGCTGGGCCCGCTTGGCCTCGGCCGGCTTGACCCGGTCGGCCACCAGCTGCAGCCGGACCTGGCCGAGCCGGGCCCGCTGCACCTCGACGGTGGCGACCGCCTTGGCCAGCTCCGACGACACCTGGCCGCGGGCCTCGGCCACCAGCGCGGTCTTGCGGGTCTGGGCCTCGATGATGCGGCGGGCCGCGTCGGCCTTGGCGGTGGCGGCGTCGGCGTCGATGCGGGCGACCTCCTGGTTCTGCATGTTGTCGGCGGAGCGCTGGGCCGACAGCGCCTGGTTCTCGGCCTCGGCGATGCGCGACCTCTTGAGCAGCTCGGCGGTCTGCCGGCGGCCGATCGAGTCGAGGTAGCCCTTGTCGTCGGACACGTGCTGGATCTTGAGGGTGTCGAGCTCGAGCCCGAGCTTGGCCAGGTCGTGGTCGGCCTCGTGCAGCAGCTCGCGCGCGAACTTCTCTCGGTCCTGGTTGACCTCCTCCGGCGTCAGCGTCGCCAGCACGCCGCGCAGGTTGCCCTCGAGCGTCTCGCGCGCGACCACCATGATCTGCTCGCGGCTGCGGCCGAGGAAGCGCTCGATGGCGTTGGCCAGCTGGCTGGTCTGCGACGACACCTTGACGTTGGCGACGCCTTGGACGTTGAGCGGGATGCCGCCGCGCGAGTAGGCGCCGGCGACCCGCAGGTCGATGACCATGTTGGTCAGGTTCATGCGGTCGACCGTCTCGAGCAGGGGCACGCGCACGCCGCGGCCGCCCTGGACCAGGCGATAGCCGACGACCCGGCCGTCGCGCTCCGACACGGCGCGGTGGCTACCCGAGAAGATGAGGACCTCGTTGGGCGGGCAGATGTAGATGAGGCGGGTGATGATGACGAGCAGGACGAGCAGGGCCAGGCCGAGCGCGCCGCCGATGATGAGCAGGGTGTCCATCTGGGTACCTCGCGGTGGGACGAACGTGGGGACGAACGTGGGGACGAAACGGGGTGACGAACGCGGGGTCAGGCCGGGGGCAGGCTCGGCCGGCCGGCGCTCGGCGGCGGCGCGGCGCCGGCGCTGCTGCCGGTGATGACCTTGGCGATGTCGACGCCGAGGGTGGAGGTCACCTGCTGCAGCAGGGCGCCGACGGTGGCCGGGAACGCCGCCGCGTAGGCCGGCAGGGTGCGGCCGTCGCCGCCGTCGACCAGGTTGACCTGCTTGACCTTGAGCCGCTGCGCGGCGTGCGCGACCTCGCCGAAGATGGCGTCGAGGTGCTGCAACACGAACATGTCCATCGCCTTGCCGCCGCTGTCCTTCCAGGCCGAGGCCACCTCGGCCAGCGCGGCCGCCATGGCTTCACCGTCGGCGGCGATGGGCGCGGCTTGGCCGGCCGCCAGCAGCTCGCGGACCTGGCGCTCGATCTCGGCCGGGATGGTGACGTCGGCGGCCAGCCGCAGCTGCTCGAGCTCGCCGCGGGTCTCCTGCAGCTGCAGCTCGGCCTCGGCCCGCGCCTGCTGGCCGGCGGCCTCGGCCCGCTCCTCCTCGGCCCGCGCCGTGGCCTCGAGCTCGGCCTTGATCTGGCGCAGCTCGTTCTGCCGGCGCTGGACGATGGCTTGCGCCTCCGACAGCGCGACCTGGCCGCGCGCGCGCGCCGCCGCCTCCGACTCCTCGGCGGCGCGGACCGCGTCGGACTCGGCCACCTCGGCGGTGCGCAGGATCTCGGCGATGCGCTGCCGGCCGATGCTCTCGAGGTAGTTGCGGTCGTCGGTGACGTGCTGGATCTTGAGGGTGTCGAGTTCGAGCCCGAGCTTCTCCAGGTCGGCCCCGGCCGACTCCGACAGGTGCTTGGCGAACTTGAGGCGGTCCTGGTTGACCTCCTCCGGCGTCATCGTCGCCAGCACCCCGCGCAGGTGGCCCTCGAGGGTCTCCTTGGCGACCCGACCGATCTCCGGGTTGGCCACGCCGAGGAAGCGCTCGATCGCGTTGCCGATGAGCTTGCGGTTGGTCGACACCTTGACGTTGGCGATGGCGTGGACCGTGAGCGGGATGCCGCCCTCGGAGTAGGCGCCGGTCACGACCATGGGCACCGAGATGAGCGAGACGTCCATGTGGTGGACGTTCTCGACGATGGGCACCCGGAAGCCGCGGCCGCCGAAGACGACCCGGAAGCCGACGCTGCGGCCATCGTCGGTCGTGTGCTTGCGGCCGCTGAAGATCAGGATCTCGTTGGGCCGGCAGATGTGCAGCAGGTTCTTGACCACCAGCAGCACCATCAGGATGGCGACGACGCCGAGGGCGACCCCGACCAGCGCGCCGGGTGGGATCTTGTCGAACACGGATTGATTCACGGCAGCCTCCCCTTCTTGATCAACGTGGTCCCGGATGACGTGTCACGGACGAACCGCTCGGCCCGTCGCCTGGCGGCGAGCCGGTCTGACGTGGCCTGGTCCCCGACCGAGGGCCGCAGCCTAGCAGGCTGCTGAAGCAGCAGCCTGCCAGGCATCTTCGATCTCGCAGGCCGCTGAGAACCCGGAGCCCGTTGCGTCGGAACAGGCCGCCGGCGCGGGGCCCGCTGCTGGCTACACCGGCTTGGTGACGACCAGCCGGCCATCGGCGGCCGGGGCGACGACCATCGCGCTGGCCCCGGCCGGGATCGGCTCGTCATCCTCGGTCTCGACCACGAAGTCCTGGATCCGGCCCTTGGCCGACAGGCGCAGCTTGCCGGGCGCGTCCTTGCCGACGCCGAGCAGCAGCTGGCCGGTCGACCCGACCAGCTCGTAGCTGGCGGTGGTGCTGTCGGCCGAGTGCCGGCTGAGCGAGCGGATGAGGTGGACCGCGGCGACGCCGCACGTCCAGCCGGTCGCGCCGGCGATGGCCGCGACCGCCGCCGGTGCGGCCGGGCGACCCAGCCATCCCAGCAGCACGCCGATGAGGCCGCCGAAGGCGAGGAAGAAGGTCCAGAACCGGAGCGATCCGACCGGCGCGGCGGCGCCGAGGCCACCGCTGTCGAGGCTCTTGTCGACGCCGCCCTTGTCGATCCCGTCGCCATCCTTGCCGCCGAGCGCCAGCGACGCCGCCAGCAGCGTGCCGCCCAGCCCGAGCCCGATCCAGTAGACGGTGTCCATCGTGTTCGTTCGGCTCCTGGTCGCCGTCAGCGACGCGTGTGTGCGAAGAATGTGCGCACGCGGTCTCGAGGTGGCAACCGCAATCGGTCGAGAATCGGAATCGCGGCCGCAGGTCGACCACTTAGGGCCCGGCGGAGCGGGGTAACTCGGTCGAGGATGGTGGGCGAGGCGCCGCTCGGGGGCTGGCACCCGCCTTGCCAGCTCGCGCCTCGACCCGGCCCTCGCCCCTGTGCCAGACTGCCCGGCGATGCGCCATCACGCCGCCCTCGTGTCGAAGCTCGTGGGATGCGTCGCCTGTCTGCTGTTCTGGTCCGCCTGCGGCGGTGAGGCCGATGGCGGCGGCGGCGGCGGCGGTGGCGGTGGTGGCGTCGACGCCCGTGGCGCCGGCGCGAGTGACGCCCCCGCCGGTGGCGGCGGCGGCGCGAGCGACGCCAGGGCACCGGACGCATCTGGCGGCGGCGGCGCCGGACCACTCGGCGCGTCGTGTGTCGGCGAAGGCCAGGGCAGCTGCCCGGCCGGCTATGCCTGCCTCAATCTCGTCGGCGGCGCCGGCAGCTGGTGCTCGCGCACGTGTAACGGGGCGCAGGACCTGACCTGCAACGACGGCTTCGCCGGGCCGGGCTACGGCTCGTGTCTCCTGACCGTGACCCCGGCTGGCGGCGGCGCGCCCCAGCTGTACTGCACCATCATCTGCAGCGACGCCGCCGGCGCGCCGACGCTGTGCCCGGCCGGAGAGGACTGCACCGGGACCTGCCCGGCCCCGCTGGCCTGCGCCGGCCAGATCCTCGATCAGAACGACGCCGTGGTCGGCGCGACGTGCCGGTAACCGCGCCGGCGCTCGGCGGTACACCCACCATGCCCCGCCTGGCCCATCGTTTGCTCCCCGCCCTGGCCGCCACCGCCGTCGCGCTGGCCTCGTCGGCCGGTTGTGGGCCGGCCTCGACCACGACGCCGACTCGATCCGGCGCTGGCGCCGGCTCGGGCCTCGCGCCCACCCCACCCGATCCGGCGCGCGCGCTGCCGGCCATCCTCGCCGCCTCCACGCTCGATGGGGGCCCGGCCCGCGCCGTGGCCGGCCCGCGCGGCACCGTGGTCATCCTGTTCGCGTCGTGGTGCAGCCACTGTCGCCACGAGCTCGCGCTGCTTGCGACCCTGCTGCCGCGTCACCCCGGCGTCGGCGTGATCGGCCTCAACTACCGCCCCCACGAGGAGTACGACCAGCGCGGCAACGCCGAGGCCGTGCGCGACTTCGTCGCCGCCAACGCGCCGTGGCTGGTGGTGGTCCCGGCCGACGACACGCTGTTCACCGCCATCGGCCGCCCGCCCAAGGTGCCGACGATGTTCGTGTACGACGGCGCCGGCCAGCTGGTCACGACCTTCGACCGGCGCCAGCGCCCACCCGCGAGCGAGGCCGAGCTCGAGGCCGCGCTGGCCGCGATCGCGCCATGAGCGACGGCGTGCGCGCGCACCTGGTCGACGGCACGTTCGAGCTGTTCCGCGCGTTCTTCGGCGCGCCGCCAGCGACGGCCCACGGCCAGGAGGTCGGCGCGACCCGTGGCCTGGTGCGTGGCCTGGCCGCCTGGTTGCGGTCGGGCGAGGTGACCCACCTCGGCATCGCCTTCGACCACGTCATCGAGTCGTTCCGCAACGACCTGTTCGCCGGCTACAAGACCGGCGAGGGCATGGAGCCCGCGCTGGCGTCGCAGTTCGGCCTGGCCGAGGACGCGGCGCGTGCGCTCGGGCTGGTGGTGTGGCCGATGATCGAGTTCGAGGCCGACGACGCCCTGGCCAGCGCCGCGGCCCAGCTCGAGGCCCGGCCCGAGGTGGCCCAGGTCGTGATCGCCTCACCCGACAAGGACCTGACCCAGTGTGTCCGCGGCCAGCGGGTCATCACGCTCGACCGCCTGCGCAAGACCACGTTCGATCACGACGGCGTCATCGCCAAGCTCGGGGTCGAGCCGGCCTCGGTGCCGGACTACCTGGCCCTGGTCGGCGACGACGCCGACGGCGTGCCCGGGTTGCCGCGCTGGGGCGCCCGCTCGGCCGCGCAGGTGCTGGCCCACTACCGACACCTCGAGCACATCCCCGACGACGCCGGGCGCTGGCAGGTCCAGGTCCGCGGCGCCGCGGCCCTCGCGAGCGTGCTGGCCGGAAGCCGGGCCGACGCGCTGCTGTACCGCCAGCTCACCACCCTGCGGGTCGACGCGCCGGTCGACGCGGCGCCCGCCGTCCTGGCCTGGCGCGGCGTCGACGCCGGGGCGCTCGAGGTCCTGTCGGACCGGCTCGGCACCGACGTGAGCGCGCGCGCCCTCGGGCTGCGCGCCCGGTAACTTGCGCTATGCTCGGACGTACCCCCTTCATGTTCGCTCGACCGCTCACCTCTCTCATCGCCGCCATCGCGCTCGCCGTGCTGGTCGTCGCTGGGGCCGGCCCGGTCGCGCCGGCCCAGGCCGAGACGATCGAGGGGCCCGGCTACGCGATCGAGCTGACCGCGCCGACCGCGCCGCGGGCGGGGCAGGCGGCGCGGGCCCGCGTCACCATCCGGCCCCGGGCCGGGTGGAAGCTCAACCAGGAGTACCCGTTCAAGGTCGAGCTGAACGCCGCGCCGGCCCTTGGCGTGACCGCCGGGGTCCTGCCGCGGGGGGCGGCGCGGGTGTTCACCGAGGGCGAGATCAGCTTCGACGTGGTGGTGACCCCGCGCAGCAAGGGCACGCACCGGCTCGAGGGGCGGATCAAGTTCGCGACCTGCACCGACACCACCTGCGACCCGCAGAAGGCGTCGTTCGTGCTGCCGATCGTCGTGCCCTGAGCCAGCCCGCGGCCGGGCGTGCCGATGGGCGCGCGCCTACTGACCGACCAGCTCGATCCACAGCGGCACGACCAGCGCGCGCCCGGCCTGGACCTCGAGCGAGTTGCGCTGGACCTCGATGTGGCCGCGGCCGGCGATGGTGTAGTACGCGCTCACCGTGTAGCGGCCGTCGGCCAGCTCGTCGAACAGGAAGCGACCCTGGTCATCGGTGATGATCTGACGGACCTCCCCGCCGTGGCCCTGGTCGGCGCTGACCACGGCCCCGATCACGCGCTCGCGAGTGGCGGCGTCCGACACGGTGCCCTCGATGCGCCCGGCTCGGCCGGCGGCCAGCGGGTAGCCGTCGATCGCCCCGTCGGCCGGGTTGCCGTAGTCGAGGATGAGGGGGCGACCACGCCCGAGCTCGAACACCACGTCGACCGGCAGGGCTCGCCCAGCGCTGACGTCGATCGCGCGGACCTCGACGATCTCGCCGGCGAAGTGCGCGGTCAGGGTGTATCGCCCGGGCGTCAGCCGATCGAGGTCGTACAGCCCGTCCTCGCTCGACCGCGTGCCGGCACCGCCGTCGACCTGGCCGTCGCGCCGGACCTGCAGCCGGGCCATGGCGATGGGATCCCCGCTGGCGCGGTCACGGACCAGGCCCATGATCGCCCCGGTGGTCGGGCGGGGTGCCCGCGGGCCACGGCAGCCGGTGGCGACCATGACCAGGACCACGAGGATCGCGCTGCGCATGTCCTGGTGGTACCAGGCCCTGGCCCGGGAGGGAGGGCCGGCCTGGCTGGCCAGTGGTCACAGCTCGTCGACCACACGTCTCGGGTGGCCCGGGTGCGGCGCCGCACCCCGGCCCGGTGGCCACCGGGGGCGTGTCGACAGGCCAGACCGCCGGATCATGCGTATGATCGCCTCGTGGCTACTCCGTTGCCGACGTTGGCCGTGACCTTGTGCGCCGCCGTCCTGCTGGCGAGCGGCGCGGCCGCCTGCGGGGACGCCCCCCGGTCCGGGCCGGCGGTGGTCGCCGGGCAGCCGGTCGGCCAGGTCGAGGCCGTGACCGGCTCGGTCCGGGTGGTCCGGGCCGGGCAGGAGCGTCCGGTCCGGGTCGGTGAGCCGATCAGCGGTGACGACGAGGTGCGCACCGGCGCCGACGGGCACATCGCCGTGGTGCTCTGGCACAACCAGGTCACCTGGCAGGTCGGGCCGGGTCAGCGCCGCGTCGTCGGCGAGTCGCTGGCGTGGCGCGCGCCACGGGCCGCCGCGGTGGCGGCCGGCGCCGACGTCGTCAGCGCACCGGCCGGTCGCCACGTCGAGCGCGAGGCGGCCGACACCAGCGCGTCCGCGCGCGACGAGGCCGCCGCCGCGGGTGCGGCCGTGGCCTCGTCCACGCGCCCACGCGCCATGGTCACCCCGACCGCCCCGGACCTCGCCACGGAGGAGCGGAAGCCCTCTGAGCCCACCGGCCGCGCTGGCCCGGGCCGTGGCGGCCCGACGACGACCACCACGCCATCGCCGGATCTGGTGCAGCCCGAGGTCGTGGCCGGCGCGGGGCAGGGTGGAGGGGCTGGCGGCGGTGGCGTCCTCGAGCGCGCGCGGCCGGTCACCGGCGCCGACAAGGACGACGACGCCGGCAAGGGCGATGGCAAGACCGAGGCGGTCGCGGCGACGGGCGCCGGTTCGTCCATGTCCGCTGCCAAGGAGGAGCCGGCCAAGGGCAAGAGGCGGCCAACCCTCGCGCGCCTCACCAGTCAGGTTCGGTCCGGACCGCTCGATGCGGCGGCGGCGCAGGCCACGCTGGTCCGGCTGCAGGCGAGCCTGGGCCGATGTGCCCTCGCGCCAGCGCCGGTGACGCTGGTGATCAACGTTCGCGCCGACGGCACGGTGGCGGCGCTGAGCGGGACGACCGCGACCGGCGCGGCGCTGGCCGCGGCCGCGGTCCGCTGCGCGCGCGCCGCCGTCAGCGCCGCGCCGTGGCCCGGCGCGAGCGCCGCCTCGACGCTGGCGATCACCGTCCGCTGACCCGGCCGGCCACGGCCGGGGCGTCACCAGCGCAGGACCAGCTTGCCGACGTTGGCGTCGGCCTCCATCCGGGCGTGGGCGGCGGCCAGGTCGGTCATCGGCAACACCTGATCGATGATGGGGCGCAGGAGCCCGCGCTCGAACATCGGCACCAGGCGCTGCGCGCCGGCGCGGGCCAGGGTGATCTTCTCCTCGAGGGGACGGCTGCGCAGCACGGTCCCGATCAACGTCGCGCGCTTGCCGAGCAGCATGGTGAGCGGCAAGGACCCGGTCCCGCCGCCCAGCGTGCCGATGAGGACCATGCGACCGCCTCGGGCCAGCGCTCGTACGTTCTCCTCGAGGTAGGCCGCGCCGACGCAGTCGAGGATGACCGCCGCGCCGGCGCCCCCGGTGAGCGCCGACACCTCGGCCGCGAAGCGCGCCTCGGTGACGACGATGGGCCGGTGCCGCAGCCCGAGCTGGGTCAGGCGGTCCAGCTTGGCCGCGTGCCGGCTGGTCGCCAGCGCGTCGGCGCCGAGGGCGGCCGCCAGCTGCAGGGCGGCGCAGCCGACCCCGCTGGCGGCGGCGTGGATCAGGACGACCTCACCGGCACGCAGGTCGGCCTGGCCGAGGGCGTCCCAGGCGGTCAGGAAGGCCTCGGGGATGGCCGCGGCCTCGATCAGGTCGACGCCGTGCGGCACCGGCATGAGCTCGCGTTCGTGCACGACGATCTGTCGCGCCATGGCGCCACCGGCGACGACCGCCATGACCTCGGCGCCCACCGCGAACAGCTGGGCCCCCGGCCCCCGCTCGGCGACCCGGCCCGACAGCTCGAGCCCGGGCACGTCGGCCACGGTGCCGGTCGGCGCGGGGTACAGGCCACGCCGCTGCAGGACGTCGGCCCGGTTGAGGCCGGCGGCGACGACCTCGACCACGACCTCGCCAGGGCCAGGCCGGCGCAGCGGCGTGGTGCCGACGGTGATGACCTCGGGGCCACCCGGCCCGGTGAACACGATGGCCTCGACCTGCATGGTGTGGCCCCTGCCGCCCCGGTCAGTTGAAGTAGTAGCGCAGGCCGATCGCGCCGTTGAGGTCGACGTCGACATCGTCGGTGTAGTCGATGAAGAAGTCGATCACCATGGCCAGCTCGAAGAAGATGTCGAGCGGCACGTTGTTGAAGTCGAAGGCGATGCCGATCGGCGCGCGCAGGCCGAGGGCGGTGCCGTTGAAGTCGTTGTCGTCGTCGAAGTCGAACACCCGGCCGCCCAGGCCGAAGTACAACGGAAGCTCGAACGGCCGGGCCGACGCCAGCGACAGCGGGTGCCACAGGTAGTCCAGGTGCAGGTGCAGGCCGTCTCGCCCGCGGTAGTAGCGCATCGCGCCGACGCCGAAGTCGAGGGCGTTGGACGCCGACAGGAAGTACTTGCCGGACAGGCCCGACGGGGCGCCCAGCATGATGCCGAGACCGAAGGTCTTGTTGGCCTGGAACCGGCTGGTGCGACCGGCCGGGCGCGGGCGGGCGTCGGCGGGGCTCGGCGCGCTGGTGGCGACACACGCGAGCACGAGGAGGCCGAGACCGAGGGATCGAGCGTTCATGGCCGGACCATACCACCGGACTCGTCGGCTGCCTCCGCGCCGGCCTCCGCCACGAGCTCGTCGCCGACGGGCCCTGCGTGGCATGATCGATCGGTGCAGGCGCGCCCGGTCATGGTCACGGCGCTGGTGCTGGCGGCGTGCCGGCAACCGAAGGCGCCGCCGCGCGCGGGCGGAGAGGCCGCACCACCCGGGCCTGGCCGGCTCGCGCTCGATGCGACGATCGGGCCGGCCGAGGCCAGGTCGGGCCCGGCCGCCCCGGCCCGTCCGCTGGTGTGTGGGCCCGGGCGCCGCGTGGTGTGGGCCACCGCGCCGCTGCGGCGCCTGGAGTGCCAGGACGGCGCCGGCGTGGCCGACGGTCCGTTCATCGCCGTGTACCCCGACGGTGACGTCCGCGTGCGCGGGCAGCGCCGAAACGGCCAGCTCGACGGCGAGTACGTCGAGCTGTACCCCGGCGGGGCGGTGCGCCTGCGCGCGACCTACCGGGCCGGTCAGCTCGACGGCGAGGTGGTGCACCTGGGCCCGAACGGGCAGCTGTGGGCGACCGAGCCATTCGCCGCTGGCACCGGCGTGATGCGGACGTTCTGGCCCGATGGGAGCCCGGCGCGGATCTCGCCGCTGCGCGCCGGTCGGCCCGACGGGGAGTCGGTCGTGCGCGACGTCGGTGGGGTCGAGGTCGTGCGCGAGGCGTGGGTCGACGGGGTCCGGACCGGACCACGCCTGATCGGGACGCGGACCCGGCTCGCGCGCGAGGAGCGCTGGCGCGCCGGCGTCCCGGTCGGACCCCAGGTGACCTGGCGCCAGGGCGCGCGGGTGGTGGAGGAGCAGCGTGATGGCCGCGGGCTCCGGCACGGGAGCTACACCAGCTGGCGCACGCCCCGGCAGCGGCGCGAGCACGGCAGCTACCTCCACGGCGAGCGCGATGGCGTCTGGACCTGGTGGGACCGGGACGGGGCGGTCGAGCGGACCGGGACCTACCGCGCCGGCGTCCGGGTCGGCACGTGGACCGAGGCCAGCGCCGGGGTGCGGACCTGGCTCGGCACCTACCACGCCGGGAAGCTCGACGGCGAGGTGTCGCAGTGGAGCCCGAGTGGGGCAGCCCTGCCATCGTTCCGGATGCAGGGCGGGACCGGCGTGGAGGTGCAGTACCACCCGCGCACCGGCACCGTGGCCGCCCGGATCACCTGGCGCGCCGGTCGACGCGACGGCGCCGTCACCGAATTGTTCCCGCGCGGGCGCACCGCGCTGAGCGGTCGCCACCAGGACGACCAGCGCGCCGGGACCTGGACCTGGTTTCACGCCGACGGCTCCATCCGACAGCGCGCCAGCTACCAGCACGACCGACGTGACGGGGTGCTGGTGCGGACGGCCGGTGCGATCGACGTCGTGTCCGCGGGTTATGCAGACGGCGCGCGCGACGGCGCGTACCGCGAGCGCCACCCCGACGGCAGCCTGGCGGTCATCGGGCGCTACGCCGGTGATCGCCGCAGCGGGGTGTGGTGGCGCTGTTACCCCGGCCAGGTGCTGGCCGAGCCGGCCGCGGGGGCCTCGGCCCCGCCGGGCGTCGCGGTGGAGGAGCACTGGCGGGACGGCCAGCTCGACGGCGCCTGGCTGGCCTACGATCGGTCGGGCCGGGTCATCACCCGCGGCCAGTTCGCGGCTGGGCGCCGCGTCGGGCGCTGGATCCGCTACCGGCCGGACGGCGCCGAGCTGGCGGTCGACGAGTACTGGCCCTAGCTGGACGGTGACAAACGCGGCGCACCGCGTTTGCAGCGCCTGCTCCCGTGCCCGTGCCCTTGCCCGTGCCCCACCTCGCTGTCTCGACGGGGGCCGGCTCGTCGCGGCCCGAAACCGACGGGGGGCGATGAATATTCCCGTCGGGCGCCCGGCGCGGCCCGGCTGTGGGCTTCGCCACGGAGGTGCAACCTTTGCCCGGCCCACGCGTTCTCATCCACGAGCACCGTGTCGCGCCGCAACCTCAAGCCCGAGCCTCCGCCGCTGGTCGCCCGCACCGTGCGCGCCCACCGCGCCGCCCGGTCGTCGCGCGAGCTGGCGCGCGACACCATGTCGTACCTGACCTCCACCGTGAGCGTGGCCGATGACGCCGTCGCCACGGCGGTGGGGGGACAGCCGGGTCACCGCCTCGAGCCGCTCGGGCTCGACCCGCGGGCACGCTGCGTGTACTTCGTCGAGGAGCTGGGTGACGTCGGGGCGCCGCTCGTGCACCGCATGCAGCTGACCGGGCCGTGTCGCGGCGTCCTGGTGCCGATGGCCAGCTGGTACGACGCGGTCGATCCCGATGCGGCGCGGCACCGCCTGGCGGCGCTGGCGCCCACGCTGACCCCGCTGGCGCCGATCGGCCTGGCACCCTGGGTCTTGACCACCCGGGTCCTCATGCACCGCGCCGTCCAGCTCGGCGCCGAGCGCCCACCGGTCCGCAAGTTCGCGCTCGAGCTGAGCATCGCCGCCGAGGGTTCGCTGGCGTCCGGGCGGGCGGTGGTCACCACCTACCTGCGCCCGCGGGTCCGCATCGACGGCGCCTGGCAGGTGCCGGGCCACGACGCGGCGATCCTCCGGGTCGGGTACGTCGGCGTGCCGTCCGGGGTCGGGCTCGGCAAGCAGACCCCGGTCCTGGTCAGCCCGGCCGGCCCGGCCGGGCGGTGAGGCCGGCTCGCCGGCGGGCGCGGTCCGTTTCGTGGCTCGCCTTCGCGGCCGCCGCGGCGTAACCTCGACCTTGCCCGTGCGTACTGTCGCCGTGACCCGCGTCTGTCTCGCCCGCGTCGGTCTCGCGCTGGCTGCGGCGTCGCTCGTCGCTGGCGTGGGCTGCAGCGACGACGGCCACGCCCACTTCGCCGACGCCGGCTACGATTGCTCGATCGAGGACCGCGACGACACGTTCGTCGCCGGCCTGGAGAAGACCGGCGCGGGTGGGGTGCGCATCCGCATCACCTCGGCCGTGCCGGCGCCACCTCAGCGTGGTGACAACACGTTCAACCTCGAGGTGTTCGACGGCGCCGGCGCGCCCATCTCCGGTGCGTCGATCGACGTCACGCCGTTCATGCCCGATCACCGCCACGGTACCTCGATCGCCCCGGTCATCGCCCCGGGCGCCGCCCCGGGCAGCTACGCCGTGTCGATGATCAACTTGTGGATGCCCGGCCTGTGGGAGATCACGATCGAGGCGACCCCGGCCGGCGGGATGGCCGACGAGGTCGTGTTCCGCTTCTGCATCGCCAGCTAGCAGGCACGCCCGTCCCGTCGGCAGGAGCCGCCGGCCTGCTAGCGCGACGGGCAGCGGGCGACGTAGATGGCGCCGGTCGCCATCAGCACCACCGCGGCCAGCACGGCCCAGCGGTTGACGCCGAGGACGATCATCAGGGTCAGGCTCGCCGACATGGAGCCCCACGCGGTCAGCTTCACCGGCAGCGGGATGGCGCGGTGGTCGCGCCAGGCGACCAGGCGCGGCCCAAACCGGCGGTGTTCGAGCAGCCAGCGCTCGAGGCGGCGCGAGCTGCGCGAGAACGCCCACAGCGCGACCAGCAAGAAGGGCGTGGTCGGCAGCACCGGCAGGAACGCGCCGACGACCCCGAGCCCCACGCACGAGAGGCCGAGGCCGGCGTAGAGGATGCGAGACACCCTGCCGGTCGCCCCCACCGCAAGACCCGGCTGGGTCACGGGTTGACGCAGCCGCCCAGGTCGGCGAGCTCGGGCCGCCACTCCAGGACGCTCCCGCTGACCTCGAGGGTCGGCAGCGCCGACCGCACCGCGCCGTCGAGGTGACCGGACGAGGTCAGCTCGTCGAGCAAGGCGTACGGCAGCGGCCGGATCCGGACCCGGGCCGTGACCCGCGCCACCTGGGCTGCCATGCCCGGGATCGGATACAGCTGGCTGACGGCGTGGTCGAAGCGCGGGTCGTTGGGATCGGTCGTGACGGCGGGCGGGAGCAGCCGGCTGTCGTACGACGCCACGTCCCAGAAGAACTTGGCGGGCGCGCCCTGGGCGTCGAAGGTGCGGTCCCACAGCCCGAACAGGTTGGGGTCGGCCAGCTGCTCCGGGTCCATGCCGTCCGGCACCACCCCGCTCGAGAACAGCACCGCGCCGCCGGCGTCGTAGGCGATGACCTCGGCCCAGGCCCGGCGGTCGTGGGCCGCGCCGCTCGGGAACATGTGGCCGGCGCCGACGTTGTCGAGCCGGTAGCGGATGCGGCCGCCGTCGACCGGCTCGACACACACGCGCGGCGCCACCACCGCCTTGAGGTCGCGCTCGATGGCGGCGCGCTGGGCCTCGGCCTCGGGCCACGGGGTGAGGGCGACGTCGATGCCGGCGAAGGTGTGTTCGCGCCGGCCGAACTGGCGCAGCGGCACGTCGAGGCCGGGCACGTCGGCCACCACGTCGGTGCTGGCCACCATGTGGCAGGCGCCGCACGACAGGTGCTGTCGTGGTAGCTCGCTGGCGAAGATGGTCGTCTTCCACTCGGTGAAGGTGCGCTCGAGGTGGACCCCGGCCGGGGTGACGATGTCGTGGCAGGCGCCGCACAGCGGGGACGAGGTCTGGGCGTCGACGTCGAGCAGGTCGGAGTAGCCGCTGCGGTGGGCCGGGCTGGTGATGGCGTCGCGCAGCCCACCGCGCATCACGCCATCGCTGGCCAGCACCAGCGGGTTGTTGTGGTCGCCCTCGACCCGATCGACGCTGTGGCAGAAGAAGCAGGTCACGCCCTTGGCCCACTGTGGGACCTCGGCCAGGTTGAGGCCGTCGGTGGTCAGGCCGAGGCGGACCGCCATGGGCGCGTGGCAGCCGACGCAGAAGTCGCCGAGCTGACCGCCGGTGTCCTCCTGACCGCGCCGGTTCATGGCCAGGAACACCGGGTCGTCGGCGGCGTACGCGTGCATCGACCCCGACCACTCCTGGAAGTGTTTGGGGTGGCACGACATACACGCCTCGGGCTTCATCAGCTCCTCGGTCGGCAACAGGTCCTGGTCGTCGCCGCACCCCGGCGCGAGCAGCACGAGAAGAAACGCGGCCACCACCGCCGCGGCCACGCGCGCGGTCACGGCGCACCCCCCGGCCGCGTGGTCACGACCGGGCCGGGGGCGCCGGCCGCGACCCACTGCACCAGCGCGCACCGCTCCTCTGCGGTCAGCGCCTCTCCCGGCGGCATCTGGTAGTCGGCGCCGACGCCCTGGGTCCGCACGATCATCTCGCTGCAGGCCGCGTCACCAGGGACGACGCGGCCCAGGCCCGGGGCGAGCAGCTCGGCGTGGGCCAGGGCCTCGGTGCCAAAGCTCATGCCGCCGGCCCGGCCGCGGTCGGAGTGGCAGGCGACCCGGTCACCGCCGCACTTGCCGGCCAGGGTGGTGGCGTAGACGTTGCTGAAGGTCGGTGGGTACAGCGGCGCACAGGCCAGTTCGACGGTGGTGCACGTCGGGGGCGGCTCGTCGCCGCAGGCGGCGGCCGACACGACCAGCGAGCACAAGAGGCGCGGCACCATGGCCGCACTGTAGCCGCTCGGCGGGGGGCCGTCACCGTGCGCGGATCACGCCGGGGCGAACATCGGCGTGAGGGCCGCGAACAGCTCGAGGTAGCGCCGGTGGGCGGCGGCGGCCGCCGCCGCCGCGCCGGGCGCGGGGGCGACGATCGCCCGTACCGCCGGCTGGGCCGGGGCCACGGCGCGCACCGTCTCGGCCAGGCCGCCCGCGACCGCGCCGAGCATGGCGGCGCCGACGGCGCAGGTGTCGGTGTGGGCGGTCAGCGCGTGGCTGCGCCCGGTCAGGTCGGCCCGTAGCTGGGCCCAGGCGTCGTTGCTGCTGCCGCCGCCGAGCACCAGCACCGGGTGATCGGGCAGCCCGAGCTGGGCCAGGCGATCGAGCACGTCGCGCTCGGCCAGGGCCAGGGCCTCGAGCACCGCACGCACCACGTGGCCAGGGCCGTGGCTCGGCGTCAGGCCGTAGAAGCCAGCGCGGGCGCGCGCGTCCCAGTGCGGGGTCATCGCCCCGGTCAGCGCCGGCAGGAAGGTCAGGTCGTCGGCGCCGACGGCGATGCCATCGGCCAGGGCGACCAGCGCGGCCGGGTCGGGCTGACCGACGAGCTGGCCGAGCCAGGTCAGGGTGCCGCCCGAGGGCCAGCCCGGATGCTCGATGAGGAAGCCGCCGGTCGGGTAGGCGTGGGTCTCGACCAGGCCGCCCGGATCGATCACCAGGCGCGCGCTCACCGCGCCGACGACCTCGGCGGTGCCGGCCACGCAGAACGCCTGGCCGGGCCCGACCACACCGGCGCCGAGCGGGGTCGCGAAGTCGTCGCCGGTGCCGACCGCGACCGGGATCCCGACCGGCAGCCCGGTCAGCGCGGCGCCGGCGCGGGTCAGGTTCCCGGCCCGGCTGGCGGCCGGGGCCAGCGTCGGCAACCACGCCGGATCGAGCGCGAACGCCGCGCACAGGTCGCCAGCCCAGGCGCCGGCGCGCAGGTCGTACAGGTTGGTGGTGGAGGCCAGGCCGGCGTCCATCACGTGGGCGCCGGTCAGGATCGACACCAGGTACGACACCGGCTGGTGCAGGCGCGCGACTGGATGGCGCGCCGCCAGCCAGCGGGCCTTGGCCGCCAGGTGCGACGCGTCGAGCACCTGGCCGGTCCGCTGCTGGAACGTGTCGGCCGGGAGGTCCGGCACCTCGCCGGTGGCGCGGCGGTCCATCCAGATGAGACACGGCGCCAGCGCGCGCCCGTCGGCATCGACGGCGACGCAGCCGTCGAGCTGACCGGCCAGCCCGAGCGCGACCACGTCGGTGGCGGCCACCCCGGCGCTGGCCAGGGCCTGGCGGATGGCCGGGGCGAGCGCGGCCTCCCAGCGCGCGACCGGCTGCTCGGCCCAGCCCGGCCGCGGATGATCGACGCCGTACCCGACCCGACCGCGACCGACCACGGCCAGCCTGGCGTCGGTCACCACCACCTTGAGGCTGGAGCTGCCGAGATCGAGCCCGACCACGTAGCCGGTCATGACGGCCTCGGTGGCGGCGGCGTCGCGACCTGCGCGCCCCACGGGTGTTCGGCCACCAGCGCGCGGCCGAGGCGGCGCAGGTCAGTCGGCAGCCGGCCCTCGAGCGCGGCGGCCAGGGCGTCGGCGAACGCCGGCGCGTCGGCGAAGCGGCGGCGTCGATCCTTGGCCAGGCCGAGCGCGAGCACGCAGTCGACGTCGGCGTGGACCGCGACCAGCGCCGACGGCTGCGGCGGCATCCGGTACACCACGTCGAACATGATGCCGGGGGCGTCCCGGCCGGTGAACGGTGGCCGACCGGTCAGGGCGCGGTAGGCGATGATCGCCAGCGCGAACAGGTCGGCCCGGTGGTCGAGCTCGTCGCCGGTGGCCTGCTCGGGCGCCATGAACGACGGGGTGCCGACCACCTGGCCGGCGGTGAGGCTGGCGCCATCGCTCGACTTGGCGACGCCGAAGTCGATCACCTTCCACACCTCGACGTCGCCGACCCGGGCCCGGAACAGGTTGCTCGGCTTGAGGTCGCGGTGGATCACGCCGTCGCCGTGGGCCGCGGCCAGGGCGGTGGCGATCTGCCGGATCAGGGTCACCACCTCGACGACCGGCATGCGCCGGACCCGGCGCAGGACCTGGGCCAGGTCGTCGCCGCGCAGGCGCTCCATGGCGATGTACGGCACCTCGCCGGCGGTGACCCCGACCTCGAGCACCTGGGCGATGTGCGGGCTGCGCAGGCGGGTGGTGACCGCGGCCTCGCGCAGGAAGCGGCCGAGCGCGACCTCGTCGCCGAGCGAGGTCGGGTGCAGCACCTTGATCGCCACCGGCTGCCCGGTCGCGAGCTCGCTCGCCTCGTACACCTCGCCCATGCCGCCGCGCCCGAGCAGGTGCCCGAGCCGGTACGGACCGAGCGTCTGCTCGGTGAAGCGCCCCGGCCCGCCCACGCGCTGGCGGCGGTCGAGCTCGAGCCGGGCCTCGGCCAGGAGCGCCTCGCGCGCGGCCACCGCGCGCCCGGCCCGGTCGAGCCGCTCGACCGCGTCGAGCGTGACCCGGCGGCTGCGCCGGCCGAAGCCGACCGCGGCGGCGTACAGGACCTGGATCACGAGCAGGCTGATGACCTGGTCGCGCACGCCGATGCTGGCGGTGGGGACCACGCCACGATCGGCCAGCGCCCCGGCCATGGTCAGGCCGGCCAGGGTGGCGTGGCCGCCGGCGGCGACCAGCCACAACACGACGACGCCGGTGGTGCTGGCCCCGAGCGCGAAGAAGTACAGGCCGAACAGCGCGACGGCGGCGACCGGCGACAGCCAGCCCCAGTAGTAGATCGCGGCCAGCACGGCGAGGAAGCCGGTGGCGGCGGCGGTCGTGACCAGGGTCGCCGAGTAGCGCTCGCGCCGGGTGGAGATGACCCACAGCAGGGCGGACACCGCGCCGGCCATCACCGCCAGCGCGACCAGCACCAGGGCCTTGGCGGTCGGATCGCCGCCGGCGGCGAACACGCCGACGGCGGTCAGGCCGGCCACCGCCAGCACCATGCGCGCGAACGCGCGGGTCCGCGCGATCTCCTCCTCGGCCATGGCCTCGCGCGGCGAGGCTCCGGTCGGCCTCACCTCGGTCGGGCGCGCCGGCGGCGCGGCGGTGACGCCGGCGCGGGCGCGGGCGCGCGGCGCCTGGACCGTCGCCTCCTCGTCACCTGGCCCGGACCCTGCCTCCACGCCCCATCCTACTGCGGTCGCGCGGCCGCCGAGGGGTCGACCTCGTCGCCCGCCCCGGCCAGCAGGGCGCGCACCGCCGCGAACACCCCGTCGGCGGCGGCGGCCACCGTCGGCGCCAGCTCGACCATGGCGCGGGCGATCTGGGTCGGCTCGTCGCCGGTCGCGGCCAGCAGCGGCCGGCTGGCGATGACCCGGACGATGCGGCGCGCCGCCAGCGCCGGCTGCCGCAGGTCGGCCGGGACGCCATGGGCGCGTAGCCGAGCCAGCACCTCGGCCAGCGCGCCGTCGTCGCCGGCGTCGCGCGCGCCCGGCGTCGGCAACGGCGCCGCCAGCGCGCCCAGGTAGGCCGCGCACACCGCGCCATCGTCGAGCAGCACGGCGTCGAGCAGCAGCTCGACGCCGATGTGGGCGGCGGCGCGGCGCGGGCCGCGCCGGACCGCGGCCGCGGCCAGGCGGGCGTCGAGCTCGGCCATGAGCGCGGTGACCCGGGGCAGGCGGTGGAACACCGCGTCGGTCTGATGGTGCAGATCGACCCCGGCCGTGAGCTCGGCCGGGGCCGGCGTCGCCAGCTGGGCCCCGGCCATCGCCGCCAGATCGGGCGCCATGGCCCCGAGCGCGGTGCCGGCGTGGCCCGGCGCCAGCCAGTGGGCGACGGCGGCGTGGCCGAAGTAGTTCATCGTCGGCCCGGCGCCGGCCGGGGGGTGAGGCGGTAGGCCCGGTGCGCCTGTGGATCGCGCACGTCCTCGGGCAAGGTCGCGGCGGTGCGGTCGGCCACGTCGAACCGGTCGTGCACCCGGGGGTCGAGCGCGAAGCCGCGTCGGTTGGTCGAGAACCAGATCGCGCCGTCGGGGCTGACCAGCTCGGCCAGGTCGGCCAGCAGGGCGGCGTGGTCGCGCTGCACGTCCCAGGTGTAGTCCATCCGCGCCGAGTTGGAGAACGTCGGCGGGTCGACCACGATGAGATCCCAGCGCAGGCCGACCGTGCGCGCGTCGGTCACGTACTCGCGCACGTCGGCCCGCACCACCTGATGGGTCGCGGGCGCGAGCTGGTTGTGGCGCAGGTTGCGCTCGGCCCAGTCGCCGTAGGTGGCCGACAGATCGACGCTGGTCGTCGAGGCCGCACCAGCCAGCCCGGCGTGGACCGAGAACGCCGCGGTGTACGCGTACAGGTTGAGCAGGTGGCGGCCGTGAGCCTCGGCCGCGACCTGGCGCCGGGTCGGGCGGTGGTCGAGGAAGAGGCCGGTGTCGAGGTAGTCGGACAGGTTGACCCACAGCCGGGCCGGCGCCTCTGACACCTCGACCCACACGCCGCGCTCGTCCAGCTTGTCGTACTGGTCGCCGGCCTGGCGCTCGCGCAGGCGCCGGCGCCGGCGCGCGAACACCCGGTCGGGGCCCACGCCGACGGCGCGGCCGGCCGCGCCCAGCATGGCGTCGAACCACCCGCCGTCATCCTCGTCGTCGTCGCGAAAGCGGCGCAGGTCGGCCACGACGAGGTGGCCGGCGTAGGTCTCGATCCGCAGCGGCAGCTCCGGGATGTCCTGGTCGTAGATCCGGACCGCGTCGGTGCGCTCGCGCCGGGCCCAGCCGCGCAGGTGGCGCCAGCGCTTGTCGACCCGGTTGCCGAGCATCGTCGCCAGGCGGGTGATCTCGGCCGGGTCGGCCCGGCGCGCGCGCTGGGCCGCGTACGGATCGGGACCGGAGCCGTCGGCCTGACCCGGCTGGGTCGGGTCGAGCTCGTCCGGATCCGGCCCGCGCTCGGAGGTCCGGGCTGGCGCGTCGTAGCGCGCGCGGTCGCGCGGGCCTGGCGGGGGCGGGCTCACAGGCCCGCCACGCCGCGCTGGCTGCGCACGCGGTACTCGAGCGCGACCGCGCGTCGCTCGCGCGGCGGCAGCTCGACCAGCCAGTGGACCAGGCCGTGCTCGTCGATCGACCGCGCCGTCACCGCGGTGATCTCGTCGTCGCGGCGACCGCGATCGTCCTCGAGCGTCCAGCCGTCGGCGGCCGACACCTCGACCTTGACCTGGTCGGTGTCCGACACCGGCACGCGCTCGCTCACTCGCACGGTGCGCCGGAGCGGGCCGAGGTTGGACAGGCGCACCGCGACCCGGACCCGGGTCACCACGCCGGTGCCGAGCAGGCCGGCGTCCTCGCGCACGACCTCGTGCTGGCGGTGCAGGCGCAGGTCGTTGACCGGGCCGAACCCGAGCTCGAAGCGCTCGCCGGCGGCGACGAAGCCGACGGTCGACCGCCCGACGTAGCCGCTGGCGAGGACCAGATCGACCGGGCCGGCCAGCAGCGGCGTCGGCCCCGGGTACACCGCGCGCGCGCGCAGGTGCACCACCGGCGACAGCTCGGGCGCGGCGATGAGCGCGAGCTCGGCCTTGCAGGTGACGGTCGACAGCGGGACCCGGTGCGGGCGGCCGTCCGCGCCGACCTGGGCCGGGCCCGGCGCGACCAGTGCGGTCAGCGCGCCGCCGTCGTCGATGCCCGGCACCTCGCCCTGGCTGCGTCCGCCGGCGGCGCCGGTCGCGCCCAGGCCGGTGCTGGCGATGGCCTGGTCGCGCAGCTGGGGCATCACCTCGGTCCGGCGCTGCGCCACCAGCACGTCGTCGCGCAGGGCCGGTGGCTCGGCGCCGAGCGAGGGCCGCTCGGTCGACAGGCGCAGCGTCACGCCGGCCCAGTCCTCCCCGGTGGCCTGCCACACGCAGGCGTCGGTGCCGACGGTGAGCTGGCCGCTGCCGGGATCGAGGCGGGCGCGGTGGTAGGGGCGCCAGGCCGCACCCGGTACGACGTAGTCGAGCTCGAGCTCGACCGGGCCGGGCTGGCCGCGCAGGTGGACCAGGGTGGTGGCGCGCTCCTGGCCGGCGGCGTCGCGGGCCAGGCCGAGCCGGGCCTCGAGCCGGGTCAGCTCCTCGCGCAGCTCCTCCACCGCGAGACCGAGGCTGGCGGCGCGAGCGCGGGCCTGGTGGTCGCGCTGGTCGAGCGTGGCCAGCCGCGCCTCGGCGCCGTCGATCGGGCGCCCCCAGGCCGCCTGCTCGGCCAGCTCGGCCAGGCAGGTCCGCGCCAGCTCGGCGCCGGCGGCGAGCTCGACCCCGGCCACCGCCAGCTCGGCCTCGCGCGCGGTCAGGCGCGTCAGCAGCTCGGCGTGGGCGGCGGTCAGCGCGCGCACGTCGTCGCCGAGCCCACCCGGGCTGCCCTGGCCGTGGTCGCTCCAGCTGCGCTCGCACCGGACCGCGACGACCCGGCCGCGGGTGACCCGCGCGTGCAGCGTCTTGTCGACCAGGACCGGGGCGCAGGTGACCGAGACCACCACGTCGACCTCGGCGGTGCCGTCGCCCGGGATCACCAGCGCGCCGGCCCGGCGCACGTGCGCGCGATCCTCGAGCACGGTCACCTCGACGATCGGCACGGCGGGCGCGACGGGCATGGGCCTGGGCACGGGCATGATCACGCCTCCCGCCGGTTGCCGCCGGCCAGCTCGAGGCCGCGGCCGACCCGGACCGCGTACTCGGCCGCCAGCGTGCGCCGTTCCCCAGGCGGCACGGTGATCCGCCAGCGGTAGCCGCCGCGGAGCCGCGGCGCCGCGGGCCCGGCCGGATCGGGCGTCCACCGGTCCCAGCGCGGCTCGCACCGCGTCACCGTCACCTCGACGTGATCGTCGCCGTCGCGGCTGACCGGCACCCGCTCGCGCACCTCGACCTCGACCGGGGCTGGGCCGAGGTTGCGCAGCTCGACGCTGATCGTGTGATCGAGGCGGTGGCCGCCGCGCAGGATGCCGGACGCCTCCTCGCGGAAGTCGCAGTTGCGGGCCAGCTTGATCCGGGGGTCGATCCCGAGCCCCAGCTCGACGCCGGCGCCGGCGGACGCCCCGGCCAGGGGCGTGGTCAGCAAGTACAGGCCGGCGTCGTGGACGTCGACCGGCCCGGGCAGGAGCGGGCCGGGGCCCGCGTTGGTGAAGGCCGCCATCCGGAACACCCCGTCGGCCTCGCGCGGCACCGCGAGGTGGCGTTGCTGGACCGCGACCTCGACCGTCGACAGGGTGACCGCGTGCCAGGCCCCGTCGGCGACCAGGTCGAACTGGCCGTCACCGTCGAACGCGTAGTCGTAGCTGTGGTCCCATTCGTCGGAGGTCCCGGCCGGCAGGTCGAGCAGGTCGATCTGCTGGGCCCGCTCGCTGGCGGCCAGGGCCAGCTCCTCGGCGCTGGCCGCCAGCACCGCGCCGTCGGTGCGCAGGGCCTCTTCGTAGCGCTCGCGCGGCGACAGCCGATCGAGCACGCCGCGTCGAGGTGATGCCGGCCCAGGCATGCGCAGCTCGGCATAGGCCAGGCGGGCGTGCAGCTCGTCGGCGCTCGCCGCCGGCTCGAGGGGGGCGCGGGCCGAGCCTGGCGCCGGCCCGTCCGCAGCCTTGGCCAGGGCGGGCGGCGCGGCGGCGAGCGCGCGGCGCGGGCCGCCGCCGCGAGGGGGCTCACCACCCGGCTCGGGCGCGTGCTCCGCCGCCGCTCGGGCCGGGGCGGGCGCCATGACCGCCACCTCGTCGTCGTCGAAGTCGTCGGCGCGGCGCCGGACCCGCTCCTCGCTGGCGGCGGCGCCGTCGGCCAGGCCGGGCCCCTGCGGGGTGGCGCCGACGTACGTGACCTCCTTCGCGGTGTGCTTGCCGGTGAAGGGGCGCGCGTCGTGCTGGCCGGCACCACCTCGGCCGGGGAAGGCGCGATCGAAGTCGGCGTACAGCGCGGTCGGTGGTGACGGCGGCGGCCGGAACCCGCGTCGCCGCGGCGCCACCGGGCCGCGCCCGATCCGCGCCGCCGGCAGCTCGGGCAGCTCGGCGTGCCGCAGCGGCAGCGCGGTCGAGACCGTGAGGGCGACGCCGCGCCAGTCCTCGCCGGTGCACTGGGCGACGTGCGCGCGCAGCTCGAGCCGGGCCGGGCCGCGCCCCAGCACCAGGCCGTAGCTCGGGACCCAGCGCGCCCCGCTGACCGCGTACTCGACGACGACCTCGCCAGCCAGGACACCCGCGTCGGGCAGCAGGTCGACCACGACCGC
>JAGPCO010000149.1 GCA_018058095.1 Kofleriaceae bacterium | reverse complement strand
AAGGCGACCAGCGAGGGCTACGGCCTGCTCGCACCGGGTGACCGCGTCATGGTCGCGATGTCGGGCGGCAAGGACAGCTACGTCCTGCACTACCTCCTGACCAAGCTGGTGCCGCGCCTGCCGTTCTCGGTCGAGCTCATCGCCGTCCACCTCGACCAGGCCCAGCCCGGCTACGACGGCGCCGGCCTGCGCGCCTACCTCGAGGGCTCGGGCCAGCCGTTCGAGATCCTGCGCGAGGACACCTACTCGGTCGTCACCTCGCACCTGCCCGAGAGCGCGACCTACTGCTCGCTGTGCTCGCGCCTGCGCCGCGGCATCCTGTACACCGCGGCCGAGCGGCTCGGCTGCACCAAGATCGCGCTCGGCCACCACCGCGACGACAGCCTCGAGACCTTCCTGCTCAACCTGTTCTACAGCGGCAAGCTGCAGGCCATGCCGGCGATGTACCGGACCGACGACGGTCGGTTCCAGGTCATCCGCCCGCTCATCGAGTGCGCCGAGGCCGATATTGGTGAGCTGGCCGCCGGGGTCGGCTTCTCGATCATCCCGTGTAACCTGTGCGGCTCGCAGGACGGGCTGCGCCGCGACGCGATGACCGCGCTGCTGGGCCAGCTCGAGCGCGACAACCCGCACGTGCGCGCGGTCATGGCCAACGCCCTGCGCAACGTCCGGCCCAGCCACCTGCTCGACCCCGACGTGGCCCGCGCCTGGGCCGAGCGCGCGCCCGACGTGCGCCCCGACGTGGCGTCGACGCCGCGGCCGCAGCACGCCGCGGCCGAGCCGGTGGTGCGGTCGGCCGGCCGGGTCCACCTCAGCGTCGTCGGCGAGTAGCGTGGAGCCGGACGCCCGGGCGCCAGGCCGGGCTCAGCGCGCCGGCTCGGGCAGGCCGAGGAGGACGACCTGGCTCGGCCTGGTCAGGTTGCGGTGCTCGGCGGCGATCCAGTCGTCATCGAGGGCGTGCCGGTACAGCCGGGCCTCGTCGATGAGGCCGGCGAAGGGGTAGTTGGCGTCGAGGTCGGCGCCCAGGCTCAGCGGTGAGGCGGGGCTGATGGCGGCGACGGTGAGCGGGCGGCTCGCCTGCGGCGCGCCGTCGACGTAGGTGCGCAGCTGGCTGCGTTCGCGATCGACCACCGCGACCAGGTGGGTCCGTCCCCGCCGCGATCAGAAGTGCGGCGCGCGCAGGCGGCGCCGCGTCCGCGCCGCGCTGTCGCCGGTGAGCGCGCTCGGGCACACCGGCGCGGTGGCCGGGCAGGCCAGCGTGCGCAGCCAGGTCTGCTCGATGGCGTCGAGCTGCGCGCTGGCGCCGGCCCCGGCCGCGGCCTTGATGGCGGCGATGAGCTGCTCCATCTCGGCGGCCTGGCCGACGTGAGCCTGGTAGAAGGCGGCGATCACGGCGTCGAGCTGGGCCTCACCCATGACCGCGGCCACCTCGCGCAGGTACTGGGCGCCCTTCTGGTACGGCACGCCCGACCACAGCGGGTCGGTCAGGATGTCGATGGCGCCGCACGTCGACGGCAGCGCCACGGTGCCGCCGCCTTCGCCGCAGATGGTGGCCAGCGCGCAGTCGTACTCGGGCCACAGGTCGACGCCGAACTCGGCCAGCGAGCGAGCCGCCAGGTAGGTGGCGAGCCCCTCCGACAGCACGAAGTCCTCCCAGCAGGCGATACGCACGCCGTTGCCGAACCATCCGTGGGCGGCCTCGTGGGCGTGGATCTCGGCCACGTCGAACGCGTCGGCGGCGACGTGCCAGTACGGGTGGTGCTCCATGCCGCCGTACGCGCCGGGGCCCCAGCTGGCCGAGACCGAGGCCACGGCGTCACCGAACGTGTACGGCCCGTAGGTCTGCTCGAAGAAGTCGACCACCTGGCGCAGCTGCGCGGTGCCGGAGGCGGCGGCCGCCGCCTGCCGGGGCAGGTGGTAGGCGCGCACCGTGGTGCCGGCGGTGGTGGTGCCGAGCTCGAGCGTGACGAAGTTGCCCAGGGCGATGGCCGGCATGTAGGCCGGAGCCTGGGCCGGGATGCTGGTCGGGTACACCAGCGTGCCGGCGCCGCCGCCGCTCACGTTCATGGTGAAGGTCGAGCCGTCGGCCGGGTCGGTCCGGCACGGAAAGAGATTCCCGCAGAACTCCGGCCACAGGAACGTGACGCCCGCGCCCGGGTCCCAGCCGTCGAACATGCTGTGCGCCGCGAACGTGTAGTTGACGGTGATCATCGACTCGCTGGCCGGCAGCTCGACGTGCAAGCCGCCGCCGGCGGTGGTGAACGGCACGTCGCCGAGGCCGCCGCTGACGCCGAGGATCGTGAGGTCACCGACGTCGAGGTCGAGCGCGTCGACGCGCTCGGCCAGCGTGATGATGGCGGTGCCGGTGCGCGTGGTCAGGTCGAGCGTCAGCGCGGTCGCGGTCACGTCGACCGCGCCGGCCGGCCTGGCGTCGATCGCGGCGTCGACGCCGCCGCCAGCGGCGTCGGCCAGGGCGCCGCCGTCGTCGCCGCAGCCGGTCGCCCCGGTGGCGGCGGCGAGCAGGAGCACGGGCAGCGAGCGGACGTGGCGGCGGGGCGGCATGGCGCGACTCTGCCCGAGGCTGGCCGGCCGATCAACGACGCGATGACGCCGCGCTCGTCCCCTCACCCGCCCCGAAAACGCCGCCGGGCGCCGTGGCCGGCGCCCGCGCACGGACCACGCCAAGGCCTCGGGTCAGCGCCGGCGCCGACGCAGGCCGAACAGCATCGCGCCCAGGCCCAGCATCACCACCGCGCCCGCGCCGTCGCCGTGGGTCCGGCAGCCACACCCGGCCGGAGCGCCGTCGTCGTCGAACGCCGGGTCGCTCTCGTCGTCGGGCGGCAGCACCGGGTCCATCGGCTGGCACATGCCGTCGACGCACACCAGGCCGGGATCACACAGGAACGAGAACTCCTCGCCGTCGTCGGCGACCGGGTTGTCGATGTCGCCGTTGCAGTCGTTGTCGATGCCGTCGCACACCTCGGGCGAGGGGCCGACCGAGCCGTCGCACTGGCCCCAGGCGCCGTTGGGGCTGCAGGTCTGGGTGCCGGGCTGGCACGCGCCGACCGTCGACGTCTCGCCGCACGGGCGGGTCTGGCCGGGCAGGCACTCGCAGCCCGGGTCGGTCGTGCCGTCGCAGTTGTTGTCGAGGCCGTCGCACACCTCGGGCTGCGGCACGGGCGCGTCGCACCCGCCCCAGCTTCCGGCGGTGCAGGTCTCGGTGCCGTTGCCGCAGGCGGTGCCACACGACCGGACCAGGTCCTCGTCGATCAGGCCGTCACAGTCGTTGTCGATGCCGTCACACACCTCGGTCGTGACGTCGCCGGCGATGTCGCGCAGGGCGTCGATGAGATCCTGCGCGTCGTCGGCCTGGAAGTAGCAGTTGTTGGGGTCCGCCGGCGACGTGCTGTTGGGGTTGCAGCCGGGGCGGGCGGTGCCGGCCAGCGCCGCCATCTGGTTGAGCGCGCCGGCGTCGACCTCGGCGCCGAAGCCGACGACGTAGGTGGTGATGCCGGCCGCGTTGAGGTTGGCGATGGCGTCGCTGCCGTCGAATCGGGTCGCGGGGTCGTACGGCGAGCACCACTGCCAGCCGTCGGAGATGAGCACGACCGAGCGCGGCATGTCGCCGGTGGCGATGCTCGGCTCGGTCGCCGCGACCTCGAGGGTCTGGGCCATCGGCGTCCAGTTGCCGGCGGTCGGCGGCGGGGTGCTGAGCGCGGCCATCACCTCGTCGCGGTTGGCCAGCGCCGGCGCCACGTCGAGGCCGCCCGGCGAGCACTGGTTGGGGCGAGGGAAGGTCATCAGGCCGAACTCGGCCTTGGTCTCGAACTCGGTCAGCACGGTGCCGAGCGCGTCGACCGCGATGCTCCACTTGGTGCGGCCGGCGATGCTGCCGGTGCGCATCGAGCTCGACTTGTCGAGCACGACCATGACCCGGCCGGGCAGGCACGAGGCCTGGGCCTGGGCCACGGTCGGGTGGACCGCGGCGGCGGCGGCTGACAGCAGGAGGGCGAGGGAGGGGGCGGCGACGAGGAGCTTGCGCATGGCGAGCAGCCGTACAGCAACCGCGATGCCATGTGGTCAGGCCGATCGGTCGAGCGAGATCAGCGACTTGGCAGGCGCCCGATCCCCACCGGCAACCGGATTCGCCAGCAACTCCCGGACGCGCTGGCTACTGGGGTCGAGAGTCGCCTGCCGGCGACCGACCTGGGCCGGTCACAGCCGGCCACGCGCGCCGACGGCGGGCACGAACTGGGTCTGGTCGATGTCCATCTCGGCGTTGAAGTACCGCTCGCCGGCCAGCTCGAGCACCACCGACAGGTGCGGGCTGGCGATCCACTCGACGCCGGCCCCGGCCCGCAGCGCGGCGCGAGCGCCATCGGAGAAGAACACCGGCACGCCGATCGCGACCAGCGGCCGAACCGATCCGGTCAGGACATAACCGGTGGCGCTGACGAAGGCGCCGGTCGAGGCCCCGACCAGGGCGCCAGCGCCGAGCTGCAGGCGCGGCACGACGTCGACGACCAGGCCGAGGGCGGCGGCGGCGCCGCGGCCCTTGCCGTCGATGTGGGCGGCGGCCATCACGCCCAGGCGCGAGCGCGGCCCGGCCGGGCCGGCGCTGGTGCGGCCAGGTCTGGTGATCACCGTCGGCCCGGGCCCGGTCGCCACGCCGACCGCCGCGGCCGGGACCTTGGCCAGCGTCAGGCTCAGCTCGGTCCGGGTCCCGGCGGCGCCGCCGACCGGCTGGCCGGCCTCGACGTAACCGGGCTTGCGCGCGGTGATGCGATGTTCGCCGGCCGGGATGCGGATGGCGCCGCCGATGCCGATCGCCACCCACTCGCCCTCGTCGACGCGGACCTCGACGTTGGCCGGGTCGGTGGTCAGCTCGACCCGCACCACCTTGCGATCGAGCTCGACCAGCAGCTTCTCGATCTCGGGGCGGCGGGCCGGGTCGCTGTCGGGCGCGTCGAGGTACTGCTGGTAGGCGTTGGCGGCGTCGGCGGCGCGGTCGAGGGCGCGCAGCGTGGTGCCGATGTTGAGCAGGATCTTCGAGCTGGGGAAGCGGCGGAAGGCGTCCTTGAACACCGCCAGCGCGCCCAGGTAGTCCTTGGCCTTGAGCAGCGCCACGCCCGACTGCATCAGGGCGCGGGCGTCCTGCTTGTCGGCGGGATCCTCGGCGTGGGCGGTGCGGACCGCGAGTGGCCCCAGCGGGACGGCCAGGCAGAGGGCCGCGGCGGCGAGCGCGGTGTGGACGCGGGGCGTGGTGCAGCTCATAGGTCGGTCTCGATGGGGCCCGGGCCGTCGCCGTCGGGCTTCTTGTCGTCGGGCTTCTTGTCGCCTGGCTTCTTGCCGCCCGGCTTCTTGTCGCCCGGCTTCTTGTCGCCCGGCTTCTTGTCGCCTGGCTTCTTGTCGCCCGGCTTCTTGTCGCCGCCGGGCGGGTCACCGGCTGCCAGCACGGTCTCGGTCGTGGCCGGGGCGGCGTCGGCCAGGGTGGTGGCGACCACGGCGGCGTCGGCGGGGGCGGTCGCGACCGGCGCGGCGTCCGGAATCGGCATCGAGTCGGCGACGGGTTCGTCGGCCGGGGGCAGGCCGGTGGCCTTGGTCGGCAGGTCCGACGCCGGCGCCGGGTCGCCGCCGAGCAGCACGACCGCGCCGCCACCGGCGACGACGAAGAGGACGGCGACGGCGCCGATGAGGGCCCAGCGCCGGCTCGCGCTCGGCGCCAGTCCGGCGCCGGTGCGCCCGGCTGCGGTCTGCCCGGCCGAGCCCGACAGCGTGGTCGGGGTCCCGGTGGTGGCGCGCGGCATGAGCGCGGTGCCGGGCGGCCTCGCCGCTGGTGGAGGAGGCGTCGGGTGCCGGCCGTGGTCGGCCATCACCGTCGCCGCGTCGGGACCAACCAGCCGACCGCTCGACCGGCTGGCCGGGGTCGGGCCGGGGCCGGTGCCGGGCCCACCGGCGGGGCCGGCGCTGGGCGTGAACATCGGCGTGATCGACGGGATGTACCCGCTCGGCCGGGCCGGGCCGGGCGAGCCGGGCGGCTGGAACGTGCCCGACAGGCGCGCGGCGGAAGTCAGCAGCTGGGCCAGGTCCGCGGCGCTGGCCGGGCGCTGCGTCGGGTCCTTGGCCAGGAGGCTCATGACCACGGCCTCGAGGTCGATCGACACCTCGGGCGCACGCTGCCGCAGCGGGGCCGGATCGACGAACAGGTGGGCCCCGAGCACCTCGCCCGCACCCTCCTGGGTGAAGGGCGGCCGGCCGCTCAGCATCTCGTACAGGATGCAGCCGAGCGCGTACAGGTCGGCCCGCTGGTCGACCTCGCCCGAGCCCTTGCACTGTTCGGGCGACATGTACGTCGGCGTGCCCATCACCGCGCCGGTGGTGGTCTGGCTGACCGCGAGCGCGCTGCCGCTGAGCTTGGCGATGCCGAAATCGAGCAGCTTGGTGCGGGCGCCGGTCGGCATCTCCGGGTCGGGCACGAGGAAGATGTTGTCGGGCTTGAGGTCGCGGTGGACGATGCCCTGGGCGTGCACCGCCGCCAGCGAGCTGCACACGCTGCGCACGATCCACGCCGCCTCGCCCTCGCCGATGCGGCCGTGGCGGCGGATGTACTGCGACAGCGGCTCGCCGTCGAGGAACTCCATCACCATGTAGGCGTGGCCGCTCGGCAGGTAGCCGAAGTCGAACACCTCGACGATGCCCGGGTTCTTGATGGCCGAGGTCGCGCGCGCCTCGTTGAAGAAGCGGTCGACGATGGACCGGTTGGTCGACAGCTCGGGCTGCAGGACCTTGATCGCCGCCGGCTTGCCGATCAGCGCGTGCTCGGCCCGGTACACCGTGCCCATGCCGCCATGGGCAATCAGGCTGGTGATTCGGAAGCTGCCGACCGAGGTCCCGATCACGGTCCGGGCAGTGTAACGCGGGGCCGGGGCCGGGGCCATGCCGGTGACCGCGGGCAAGCCCTCGATCTCTCACGCGTTGGCTCGCGGCCCGTCGGCTAGCAGGCTGCTGAAAAACCCGTGCCGGCGGCTCCAGCCGACGGGACGGGCTCCGTGTTTTCAGCAGGCTGCGAGATCAGAAATGGCTAGCAGGATGCTTCTTCAGCATCCTGCTAGGCCGGCGCCGTCCGGGCCCGGCCACCGAGCCGGGCCAGCAGCTGCTGGGCGGCGGGCAGGTTGGGGTCGACCGCCAGCGCCTCGCGCAGGTGCCAGCGCGCCGAGTCCGGGTCGCCGTCGGCGGCGCACAGCAAGGCCAGGGCGAGCAGGCCACGTGGCCAGGCCCGGGTCCCGGTCAGGAGCTCCTCCACGGCGGCCCGCTCGGCCCGGGCCATCCCCTCGCGGTCCTTGCCGCTGGTGACCTGGACCCGGTAGCGCGCCCAGGCCAGGTTGGCCTCGTACTCGGGGTGGCCGGCGTGGTGGCGGCACGCGGTGGCCAGCTCGCTCAGGGCGCGGTGGGCGTCACCCTCGCCGAGCGCACGCTGCCCGCGCGCGAAGGCGTCGGCCGCCAGCTTGGCCGGGCCGGCGTCGATCGCCCACGCCGTCTTGAGCGTGGGCAGCTTGCCGCGCAGCCAGTCGTGGTAACGGCCGCGCGCGGGCGGGTCGAGCAGGACCTGGCGCGCCTTCTCGACCAGCTCCCACATCGGCCCGACCAGCGCCGCGGTGTCCCCCAGGTCGAACCGGGCCAGCAGCGCCGGCGCGTAGCGCTGGCCGACCGCGCGGTACGCTCGCTCGATGTCGGCGTCCTCGGCGGTGGCCGGGACCTCGAGCACGTCGTAGTAGGTGCTGCCGGGCAGGCGGCGCGCGCGCGCGCGCAGGTGCCGGCGCAGCTCGGACAACACACGCCGGGCCGGGGTGGCCAGGTCGCGCGGCTCGGGCGACAGCGCCACCCCGCCGATCGACACCAGCGCCCACAGCAGGCGAACGGCGTGGCCCGGGTCGACCGGGCCCTTCTGCGCCAGCGTCTGCACCGTCAGGGTGCCACCCAGGTGGGCGGTCAGCTCGACCTCGGGGATGGTCAGGGCGCGGGCATCGCGCAACAGGGCGATGGCGCCGAGGTCGGTCGCGTAGTCGTGGGCGTGCCAGCGCAGGGCGGCGCGCGCCATCTCGGTGTCGCCCGAGCGTGCGGCGGCGAGGATCCGCACCGCCTCGGCCAGGTCGCCGTTGCCCGGCGGCAGGCCCAGGACCCGGCGCGCCAGGTGCCAGCTCATGGCCGCGGTGAAGCGCATCCGCGCCGCCTCCTCGACGGCGGCGCGCAGGGCGGCCGGGGTGACCTCGAGCGGCAGCAGCGCCACCTTGGCGGCGGCGGCGTGCTCGCGATCGCGGCCGGCGGCGCCGATGGCGATCAGCCCCGGCGCCGTCGGGTGGTCACGCCAGGTGTCGACCAGCGCCGCCAGGGCCGGGCCGTGCTCCTCGACCTCGAGCACGACCACGTCGATCGCCGTCAGGTCGCCCTTGGGGCCGGTCGCCGAGGCGGCGTCCCACCGGCTCGACAGGCCGGCCCGGGTCAGCGCCTCCTCGAGCTGGATGGCCGCACCCGGGTCGGCGATCGCGATCAGGACCTCGATCATCCAGGGTCGCCAGCCTACCACGACGGGTCGGCTCGCCCGGTGGTCGGCCGACGACGGCCTGGCCCTGCTGACCGCCGGCGTGACCTTCGCTACCATGCCCGCCATGGGTGGCATGGCCGCGGGGCAGGTGGGGCTGGTCGACGACCGGATCGAGGAGATCCTGCGGGCACGAACGGCGCCGATCTGCGTCGCCATGCTCGTCACGATCCCGGTCGCCTTCTTCTACTGTGTGTGGATCCGGCCGGCGCCGCTGGCGGCGGGCCTCGGCGGCGCGGCCTGGCTGGCGGCGGCGCTGGTCCTGCTGACCGATCGGCGTGGTCGCATGCCGCGACGGGGCATCACGGTCGTCATGTTCGGGCTGTGGCTGCTCACGCTGCTGGCGGCGCTGGCGGCGTATCACGCGCTGCGCGATCCGATGTGGATGGCGATGTCGCTGCTGCTGCTGGTCGGCCAGGGCGCCATCCAGCTGCGCACCGGCAGCTTCGCGTTCGAGGTGGTGGTGGGGTCGCTCGCTTGCCTGGGCGTTCAGGCCGAGGTCGGGGCCATCACGCTGCCGGTGATCATGGCGGTCACGGTGGCGGTGGCGCTGGCGATGCTGGCCTACCAGATCGGGCGCGGCCACGTGGTCGAGCTGGAGGAGCGCGGCCGGGCCCTGACCGCGGCGCTGGCCCGGGCCGAGGCGGCGCTGGCCGACCGGGCCCGGGCCGAGGCCGAGGGCGAGCGGCTGCGGGCCCAGTTCATCGAGGCGCAGAAGATGGAAGCGGTCGGCACGCTCGCCGGCGGCCTGGCCCACGACGTCAACAACCTGCTCGGCGGCATCCTCGGGCTGGCCGAGCTGGCGCGCGACGAGACCAGCGGCCAGGTCCGCGACGACGTCGACGAGATCATCGCCGCCTGCAAGCGCGGCGGGGCCATGACCCGCAACCTGCTGGCGTTCTCCCGGCGCGGCCAGTACCACCGCGAGCGGGTCCGCCTCGACGACGTGGCCGGGCGGGTGGTGGCCCTGCTGTCACGCACCGCGCCCAAGCGGGTCACCGTCGGCCTCGAGCTCGACGGGGGCCAGCTCGAGGTCGAGGGCGACGCGACCCAGCTCGGCCAGGCCTTGCTCAACCTGTGCCTCAACTCGATCGACGCCATCCCCAACGAGGGCCGGGTCACGATCTGCGCGCGCGAGATCGGCGCCGACGACCCGCGTCTGGCCCGGCTCGGCCTGCCGGCGGCACGCGCGGTCGCGCTGTCGGTGCGCGACGACGGCGTCGGCATGGATCACGAGACCTCACGTCGCATCTTCGAGCCGTTCTTCACCACCAAGGAGCCCGGCAAGGGCACCGGGCTGGGCCTGGCGATGGTGTACGGCACCACCCGCGCCCATGGTGGTCAGGTCGACGTCGCGACCGAGCCTGGCAGCGGCACCGAGGTGTCCATGGTGCTGCCGGCGGCCACTGGCGGCGTGGCCGTCGCCGGTCCGGACCTCGCCGTGGTGGCCGCGGCGCCGGTCGGCGTCCATGCCGTGCCGCCGCGCGGCCGGATCCTGGTCGTCGACGACGAGCCGCTGGTGCGGGCCATGGCCCGGCGTCAGCTCGAGCGCAGCGGCTACCAGGTCGACGTCGCCGAGAACGGCGCCCAGGCGGTCGAGCTGTACAAGCAGCAGCGCGTCGACGTGGTCCTCCTCGACATGGCCATGCCGGTGATGGACGGCGCCACCTGCTTCGCCGCCCTGCGCGTGGTCGACCCGCAGGTGCACGTCGTGCTCGCCTCCGGCTACGCCCTGCAGGACGAGGCCCGCTCGTGCCTCGACGCCGGCGCCCTCGGCTTTCTGCACAAGCCGTACAGCTCGACCGCCCTGCTCCTCGCCGTCGAGACCGCCGCCCGCGGCGAGCGCCTCACCGTGCTAGCCGAGAGCCCGCCGGGCTAGCAGCAGGTCGCTGCAAACGCGGCTGCGCCGCGTTTGTCAGCGGCCTGCTAGACCCGGCGGCGGGCCAGCGCTCAGGCCAGCCGCGCCAGCAGCGGGCTGGCGTCGAGCTGATGCCGACCGGCGTATTCACGCACGGCGGCGGCGAGCGCGGCCCGTCGCTTCGTCGTCTCGGTCGCGCGGTCGGCCTTCGGCATGAGCTTCAGGGTGGCGTCGACCTGGCGCTCGACCACGAGGTCGAACTGGGCCGCGGCCTCGTCGATCTGGCCGAGCCGCAGCAGGGCCAGGCCCCAGCTCCGGCGCAGGAGCGGCACCGGGTCGGGCTGGGCGGCGCACAGCGCGATCACCTCGGCCGGGCGGTCGAGGTCGACCAGCAGCAGCTCGGCCACCCGCAGCGGCGCGATCAGGCGCGGGACTCCGTCGATGGGCGCCCGCATCAGCGCCTCCAGCGCCTCCTCGTACCGGCCGAGGGCGCGCAGCGCCACCCCGCGCGCCAGGTGGGCCTGGCCGGGCACGGTGGCGTCGTCGGGATCCATGGTCGAGCGGTGCGGCATCGCCGCCAGCATCGGCGCCAGCGCGGCCAGCCCGGCCTCGAGCCCGGCCGTGCGCTTGGAGCTGGGCCCGGCCTTGGCCAGGTCCTGCAGCGTGTCGGCCAGGGCGAGCACCTTGTCGAGCTTCACCTTGGATTTCGGCAGCCGGGCGGCGCGCGCGGTCTTGCCCAGCACTTCGAGGAAGGCGTCGAGGCTGGCCGCGCACGGCACGAAGCCGCTTGTCTCGTGCTCCCACATCGCGACCGGGCAGGCCTCGTCGCCGGCCCGCACCACCAGGAACTGCGGCTCCTCGTCGCCGATCGTCGCCAGCGGGACCCAGCCGCCGGCGCCGCCCAGCTCGGCCTCGGTCGCCGACGGGTGGCCGTAGCTGGGGTCGTCGGCCGGCCAGTCGTCGTGGAAGAAGCTGTCGAGCGCGGCGCCGGCGAACGCCACCGGCATCGCGTGCTCGTACGTCGGCAGGCGCGCGAACCTGGGGCCGAGGTCGGCGCGCTCCTCGGCCAGGAAGCGCAGGTAGCGCTTCGACAGCACCAGCGAGAAGGTCGCGGCCACGTGGGCGGGCTCGAGGTACCGGCTCATCGGCGCCGAGCGTAGCGCAGCGGCAAGGGCGGATGCGGTGCCTTGCCTGGCGTCGGCGTGCCTGCGACGCTGGGGCCCATGACTTCGACCCTGACCGACCGCGCGACGTCGCCCGAGGTGACCGCCCTGATCGCCGGCTGGCGCCAGACCGGGGCGGCCGACGTCGGCGCGCGCCTGCTCGAGCTGGACCTGATGTTCGACGGCTACGTCTGGTACCTGGTGGCCGAGGCGCTCGGGGACGACGACGCGGCCGACGTGCTCGAGGGCATGCAGACCGCCGAGGTGGTGTGCGACGAGGATCTGTTCCTGGCCAGCCTGCAGGTCGCCGCCTGGTTCATCCGCGGCCACCACGTCGACGTCGACCCGGCGCCGACCCGCCCGCTGCTGGAGCAGGCGGCGCTGCCGTTCCTCGAGCTGCCGCCCGCCCACGAGCTGGCGGCGGCGCCCGACGTGACCGCGGCGCGCGACGCGGCGTGGGCCGCGGCCCTGGCCCGGTTCGGCTTTCCGCCGGAGGGCGTGCCGCTCGACCTGGCGACCGCCGAGCGCCTGCTCGGTCGCATCCTGGCCGAGACCGGGTGGCCGGCCACGCTCGACCTGGCGCGCTCCCTCGGCCCGTCGATGCCGGACCGACCGTACTGGCTGCACCCGCGCCACGACGTTGGTTGAGCCCGGCGCGCTCGGCCGGCGCGGAACCCGGCAGCCCGCGCGCGCGTGCCTCAGAAATCTGCGGCCGCCCGGCCCAGGGACGAGCGGTTGCGCCCCCACGCGGGTGGCAGGCACCTTGCACCTCGCGCGCCCATGTCCGGCCCGAAGGTGCTGCCTGCCCTCGTCCTCGCCCTGTGCGCCGCCTGCGGCGGCGGGTCGACCAGCCCCGATGCCGGACCGGGCGGCCCCGACGCGCCGCCCGTGGCGTGCCCCGATCCGGCCAGCGCCTTTTCCTGGCCGGTCCCGACCGGGCCCATCGACGTGCCGGCGCACGACTCGTGGAAGGGTGAGGTCTCGACCACCGACCCGTTCTTCTCGTCGAGCAGCTTCTCCGGTGACGAGCCGACGTGGATCAAGTTCTCGGTCCTCCTGCGCGACCCGACCCGGGTCTACTTCCAGGACTCGAGCGCGCTGCGGTTCCACTACGAGTTCGCCAGCGCCCACCTCCCGCCGCTGGCCGGGATGACCCCGGCGCAGTTCGACGCGGTGTCGCTGCACGCGGCGGGGCAAGAGGTCGTGCTCGGCGCCGTGCTGGTGCCGCCCGCGGCGTCGGGTGTGCGCGAGCTCGGGGTGCAGCTGGTCGGGCTCGACGCCTACCACCCGCAGTTCGTGAAGACGATCTTCGACCTCGTCGTGAGCAAGGTGCTGGCCCCGGCCGGCACACGGGCGCTGTACCTGCCGGTGACCGAGCAGGCGCGGTGCGCGGCCGAGGCGCAGGCCTGGTTCGAGGCCAACGGCGTGCCGCTCGGCACGGCCGACCGGTGGGGCGACGGCAACGCCTGCTACGCCCCGGGGTGGGCCGTCGGTCGCCTGGTCCGCTCCACCGCGGCGACGATCGACGCCGAGTACCTGGCCGGCGCCATCACCGCCGACGACATCGTGCTGCTGGCCGATGCGGCCCCGGCCGAGGTGCCCCCGATCGCCGGGCTCCTGACCCTGGCGGCCTCCACGCCGAACTCGCACACCGCGATCCTGGCCCAGGCCTACGGCATGCCCTTCTCGTACCTGCGCCTGCCCGAGGTGGCGGCGCGCGCGGACGCGCTGGTCGGTCGCACCGTGGTCATCGGCACCCGGACCGAGTGGTTCGACAGCCGCGCCTGCGAGGTGACGCTGATCGACGTCACCGACGTCCCTTCGGCCGATCTCGCCGCCATCCGCGCGCTCAAGCGGGTGCCGGTGCTGGCCTACCCGGCCAAGGTGGCCCGCGGCGCCATCGCCGTCGACGTCGACGACGTCGGTCGGTCCGACGCCCGCACGGTCGGAGGCAAGGCCGCCAACTACGGTCTCCTGCGCGACGTCATCCCCGCCGCCGCGCCCGAGGCGGTGGCCCTGACGTTCGACCTGTGGGACGCCTTCCTCGATCAGGTGGTGCCGGGCGGCGGCACGCTGCGGGCGGCGATCGGGGCGCGCCTGGCGCCGCACCGCTGGCCACCCGACATGCTCGCCCTCGACGCCGACCTCGACGCGCTGCGCGCGCAGATCCGGACCGGCGCCACGTTCTCGCCGGCGCAGGCCCAGGCCATCGCCGCCGCGCTGGCCGGGTTCGACCCGTCGCGCCGGCTGCGTTTTCGTAGCTCGACCAACGTCGAGGACGGCGACACCTTCGTCGGCGCCGGCCTGTACGACAGCTTCACTGGCTGCCTGGCCGACGACCTCGACGATGACGCCGTCGGGCCGAGCGCGTGTGACCCGACCGAGCCCGACGAGCAGGGCGCGCTGCGCGCGATCCAGCGCACCTACGCCAGCTTCTACCGCCGCAACGCGGTGCTCGAGCGGCTGCGGCGCGGCGTGGACGAGGCCGAGGTCGGGATGGCGGTGCTGGTGACGTACAGCTACCCGGACGCGACCGAGGCCGCCAACGGGGTCGCGACCTTCACGCGGCACGGCGAGGTCGGGTTCGCGTGGGACACGGTGGTGATGGTCACCCAGGTCGGCGCCACCTCGGTCGCCAACCCGGCGGACGGCTCGACCCCCGAGGTGGTCGAGCTCGGGCTCGGCACGTCGAGCCAGACCGCGACCCTGCGCGCGGGATCCTCGCTGCTGCCGCTCGGCGCGAACGTGTTGACCTGGGACCAGGACTACTTCGCCTTCGCGGCGCTGTTTGACCAGGTCGCCGACGCCTGGGGCGTGGGCACCTTCACCCTCGACTTCGAGTACAAGCTGCTCACCAGCGGGCAGCTCATCGTCAAGCAGGTGCGGGCGGTGCCGCCGCCCGACACCACCGTCGACGTCACGCCGTACCTGGCGCACGCGCCGACCCGGCTCTGCGTCTACCAGGGCGAGAGCAGCGACGTCTTCGCCATCCACCACGCCAAGTCGAGGTGGGAGCTGGACAGCAAGAACACCTGGCTGACGCCCGCCGCCCAGGCGCAGAGCCTGCTGGCCGGTCTCGACGCCACGGTCCACGACGGCGCCGGCGCGCGGGTCCAGCAGGCCGGCGCTCCAGACAGCTTCGCCGGCTTCACCCACGGCGTGGCGGGTGAGGTGCTGACCGACACCCTGCGCATCGGCACGGCGCCGGGGCGGTTCGTGCTGTCGGCCGACATCACGCCACGAGTCGCCCGCAACGAGCGGCCGGTGCAGACCCTGGGCGAGCAGTGGCTGTCGCTCGGGGTCACGTGGGACACGCCGCGCTGGGTGCTCGACTGGAACGGCCTGCCGGCCCAGCGGCGCGAGGACCAGGTCCCCCTCACCTCTCGTTGCCCGGACGACCCGCTCGACATCACCGGGCTGCCCCACGTCGAGCGCACCGTCACCGTCGGCCCCATCACCGTCCAGACCGCGTACTACTGGCCGAAGCCGCCGCGCGGGCCGATCGCCGGCTACACCGCGCCGCTGGTGAGGTGGGACGAGACGACCATCACCGGGCTGACGGCGTCGCCCATCACCCTGCGCGGCTACTGGTCGCAGTCGTACCGCCCGGCCCACCACAACTTCGGCGCCGAGTACATCTTCGAGCCGGGCCTGGAGGATGGGCTACCCCCGGCGGTGCTGGCCGAGCTGGTGGCCGCCGACGTGCGTGCGCTCTACGTGCGGGAGGACCTCGACGCGACGATGCTCATCATCGGCCTCGATGGCACCCTGCGGGCCGTGCCGTAGTCGCTCCGAACACCTCTGCAGGAGCCGCGGCGATACATGGTCACCGGGGCGCTTCGTGCGCGGTGGCGTTGGCGCGGAGCCTGGCCCATAGTGGGTCCGGTGATCACCGCCGGCTATCGCGAGCGGCCCGGACGCCACCCGGCGGTGGCGGCGGTCTGGACCAGCGTGACGACAGACGACGCGGGGTCGATCATCGCCGCCGACGGATGCTTCGACCTCATCGTGCGCACGAGCCGACGCGGTCAGGTCTCGGCGTTCGTGTACCAGCCGTCGGCCCGGGCGCACCACGCCACCACGCTCGCCGGTGACCGCCAGCTCGGGGTGCGGGTCCGCCCCGGCTACGGCGCGGCCTTGCTTCAGCATGCCGACCTGACCCGGGTCGCCACGCGGGTCGGCGCAGACGGTCCCGATGCCCTGGAGGCCGTCGTGGCGGACCTGCTGGAGCAGGCCAGGCCTCCGCGCATCGTCACCGACTTCGTCGAGGATACACGCGCCTCGGCCGGCGGCCTGCGCTTGACCGGATCCACCACGGCCGCGCGTCAGCGTGAGCTGCAACGGGCGTGTCGGCGCTGGCTTGGTCTTGGCCCGAAGGTGTTCCTCCGCATCGAGCGGGTGTGGACGGCGCGTGCGGCGATCGGCCGTGGAACGGCGCTCGCCACCGTCGCCGCCGAGCTCGGCTACGCCGACCAGGCGCACCTCACGCGCGAGGTGCACGCGCTGATCGGGGTGACGCCACGGGTGCTGCGCCCGGTCGCAAATCTTCAAGACCCGGCGACGCCCAGGCGGTAGACCTGGCATCGCAACCTCCCCGAAGGAGCCCGCCATGACCGCGCCGAAGCCGAACACCCCGACGCTGGGGTACGTCATCATCTACGTGCCGGACGTCGCCCGCGCCGTGGCCTTCTACCAGCGCGCCTTCGGCGTCGCGTCACGCTTCGTGCACGAGTCGGGCACGTACGCCGAGCTGGAGACCGGCGCGACCGCGCTGGCGTTCGCGGACGAGCGGGAAACCCCCTGCCAGGGCGCGTTCGAGCCGAACCGGGGCGACCGCAAGGCAGCCGGCGCGGAGGTCGCGTTCGTCGTGGACGACGTCCGGGCCGCCTTCGACCACGCGGTGGCAAACGGCGCCACCGTGGTGACCGCGCCGGTCGACAAGCCGTGGGGCCAGACCGTCTCCTACGTCCGGGATCTCGACGGCTTCCTCGTCGAGCTCTGTTCGGCCGTCACGCACTAGCAGGCTGCCGGAACACCGGCAGGCCACGCGCGACCCGTCGCGTCAGCTCGAAGGAGTCGAGCTGGCCATCCTCGTCGAGGCAGGTGTCGACGTCGATTGCCTCGGCCAGCCGGGCCCGCGCCGCCGGGTCGTCGGGCAGGTAGTCGGTGTCGATCCGGGTCTCGACGTGGAGCTCGACCGGGGCGACCAGCTCGGCGAACATCTGCAGCACCAGCAACCGGGTCCGGACCGGGCCCGTGAACGCCGCGGTGCCGTAGGTCGACAGCCAGGTGGTGGTCGCGCTGGTGGCGCCGCCGATGAACCAGTACGAACGCTGGGCCTCGAGCGCGGCCGCGGCCAGGTCGCCGGTCACGCACAGGCAGTCGTGGATGCCGGTGAAGACGTAGCCGGTGCAGCGCAGGTCGCCCAGCACCAGGGTGTGGCTCAGGCACTCGAGATCCCCGTCGACGAGGAGATCGCCGGCGATGACCGTCGGCCGCTCGAACTGGACCAGGCCGGCGCGGCGGTCCGGCGGTCGGCGCAGCGGCGCCAGCCGGGCCAGCGCGGCCAGCAGCTCGGGGCACCAGTCGTCGGGGTCGTACACCAGGTCGAGCAGCGCCTCGGCCCCGGTGCTGCTGCCGAGCTCGAGTTCACCCGCCAGCATGCGATCGATCAACGCGTCGATCCGGGCCATGGACGCCATCGCACCATGGTAACGCGGGCGCCGGTCGGTGCGCGTCGTGCATGGTGCTGGACGCCGGTGCGGCGGGCCGGTAGATGATCCACGTGATGACACGTCGGACGCCCCGTCGCGGTCGCCATCGGCGGTCGGGTCACGAGGTGGGCGTCACCAGGTATGGCCGGTCGTGCGGCTGCTGATCTACGACCGCACCTGCGTGCGCACCGGCGGCGGCTTGACCGCGCCGTGGACGGCCGGGAGCTGGCTGTATCGCCGGCTCGGGCGCCTCGACCGGGCCCGCGGCGTGGCCAGCTGGGACGAGGCGCTGGCGTGGCTGGCCGCGCAGCCCGGGCCGATCGCGGAGATCCAGTACTGGGGCCACGGCCGCTGGGGCAACGCGCTGATCGCCGGGCAGCCGCTCGGGGAGGCTTCGCTGGTCGCCGGCGGGCCGCACCACGGCGCGCTGCGGGCGGTACGGGCCCGGCTGGCGCCCGGCGCGCTGCTGTGGCTGCGCACGTGCGAGGCGTTCGGGGCCCGCGCCGGCATCGCCTGGGCCGAGGCGCTGTCCGACTTCTTCGGCGCTCACGTCGCCGGCCACACCCACGTGATCGGCTACCACCAGAGCGGCCTGCGCGGCCTGCGCCCGGGCGCGCGCGCCGACTGGGATCCGACCGAGGGGCTGGCCGAGGGGAGCGCCGACGCGCCGGTCCGAGCGCTCGGCTCGCGCCCGTGGGCGCCGCGGACGGTGACCTGCCTGACCGGCGCGGTGCCGCCGTCGTGGTTCGCCGGGGCGGTGCCCGCACCGTCGGCGCCGCCGCGCTGAGCCGAGCCGGGGTGGACGTTCAGGGTCGGCGCTTGGTCAGGCGGT
>JAGPCO010000148.1 GCA_018058095.1 Kofleriaceae bacterium | reverse complement strand
CGATCCGGGATTGGCGAGCCAATCCCGGCCAGCTCCGCCAGCGCCTGCGCTTCTTCGAGCCCGACCGGTGGTCGTCGGGACGATGGCACCCGACGAAGTCGGGTGTCTGGGTCATCGACGGGTCGCCGCCTCCCGCGGGCTCCCCGTTGAGCGCTCCGAAGACCTGGCTCGCGCGCGAGGGCTGGCTCCGCGCCGGCGGGCCGATCGACCCGGCCGAGCTGCTGGACCGCCGCACTGCACGTCCTCCATGCGCGCGATGACGGTGCCCCGCCCTGGCGAGGCCTGAGCGAGTCCGGCCGTCGCGGCGCCCAGAATACGGGGTCGGACTCCTAGCGCACGACCGGCAGGCTGCGTGGCACGCGCGCCAGCACCTCGGCCTCGACCACGTCCATGGCGGCGACCAGCTCCGGGCCGAACACGTCGGCCAGGGTGTCGCGCTGGACCCGGTACACGGTCGGCGCGTCGGGGTCGAAGGCACACGAGTAGTCGGGGTAGTCGTCCGACAGCATGATCGCCGCCACGTCGTAGGTCAGCGGGAACAGCCGGCACACGTGGGGCTTGGTGCCGCGGAAGTCCCATCCGCCCTCGATCGAGGCGCGGTGGATGGCGCAGCCGCGGCCGTCGTGGTCGAGGAACACGCAGCCGTCGCCGTGGCGGGCGGTGCGGACGTGGCGGCCCGACGGGAAGTCGGGGTCGACCTCGACCTCGGTCGTGAACCACGGCGCGGCGGCCGCGGCCGGGCGCAGGATTCGCTGCAGCTCGGCCGAGTGCTCGAGCACGCGGTCGCGTTCGCCCAGGTCGATGTCGGCGCCGTACTGGCAGCAGGCGTCGAGTCGCTCGCGGTCGGGCGCACGCTCGCGGCAGCGGTGGCTCATGCAGTCGGCGACCAGCCGGCGGGTGAACATCGCGGCCTCGACCCGGTGGAAGCGGGGGTGGGCCAGGGGCAACATGATGGCGTCGTCGGTCATGGGTTCTTCATTCGGCCACGGCCAGGCCGGACGTGATCAGGCGCCCCGGCCCGGCGAAACGGTCGAGTGACGGCGTCAGCGCGAACGCACGCAGGCCGGGATACCCGTCGCTGCCGCCGACCAGACGGACGCTGGTGCCGGTGGTGTCCCCGCTGCTCGGTTGCAGCGTGGCCGGCGCCCACGGCAACACCGGCAGCACCAGCTCGGTCGCGGCTGGCGCGACCACGCTCCAGCGGCCATCGACCGGGCTGGCGCCGGCGCGCGCGAAGGCGACGCTGGCGACGACCGCGTCGGCGCTGGCGCCGCCGCTGCGGGTGGTCCAGCGCAGCCGCCGAGCGGCCAGCTCGAAGGTTGGCGCCGCGGTCAGCCACGGCAGCAGCTCGGCGCCGACGTCACGATCGTAGCTGGCGGCCGGCTCGCTGCCGTCGTGGCGGTTCTGCGCGCCGACGCCGTCGGCCAGGCGCAGGTGGTGGACGGCGCGGCTGTCGGCCAGGGTCACCGTCGCCAGCGACGTCGTGGCCACCCCGGCCGTCGCGGTCAGCGTCGCGGCTGGCCCGGTCACGGCCCGGCCGCTCGGGCGCTCGCTCGACAGGCTGGCGCCGAGCGAGGTCGCGGCCGGGTCGAGGCCGCGGTAGGTCACCGCCACCGCGGTGGCGTCGACCCAGTCGGCGAGCACGGTGACCGTGGCCCCGGCCGAGACGGTCAGCTCCTCGCGCAGCGTCGCCGCCAGCGGCTGGCCGGCGCCGTCGACCGCCACCACGACCAGGTCGGTCACCGCGCCGGGCCGGCACTCGAGATCGAGGGTCACGGTCGCCGCCGTCGGCGTGAACTCGCCGCAGCGCCCGAAGAACAGCCGGTGACCGGCGGCGCCGGCCCGGGTCGGCAGGTTGAAGGTCATGCGGGTGGGCGGGCGCGCCGACGCGGCGCCGATGGTGAGCACGTCGCCCGGGGCGACCTCGGCGATCGTGTACAGCGCGGCGTCGGGCCCGGCCGGGTCGACCACCGCGGTGACCCAGGTCCCGGCCTCGACCAGCGCCTCGGCCAGGCCGGCGCTGTCGGTCTGCACCATGGTCACCAGGGTGCCATCGGCCTGGTGGAAGCCGACCAGCGCGGCCTCGGCCGCGACCCCGAGGTGGTGCACCGTGACCCGGACCATGCCCGAGGGCGCGGCGTCGACCCGGGCGTCGCGCGCAGCGGCGTCGGCGGCGCCGTCGGGCGGGGCGTCGAACGTCGGCGGCAGGTTGTCGCCGCAGCCGGCACCGGCACCGGCCCAGACGGCGAGCAGGGCCGCGCGGACGAGCGCCGTCGGGCAGAGCGAACGTCCGGGCCAGGGCATCGGCCGACTATACCGATCGCGCCGCCGCGGCGGCAGGCCGGTGCCACCGTTGTCGCTCACCGAGCGTCGTCGGTCGCCTTCGGCACCAGCCAGCGCGACGACGCCGGCGCGGCGGAGGGGCCGGCCTCGCCCGGGCCGCCCGGCTGGTGCGCCGACCACCAGGCGTGCGCGCGCTGGTCGGTCCATGCCTCCTCGGGCGGGACGTGGATCGCGCGCAGCGCGGTGGCCAGGGCCCGGGCGCTGGCTGGCCGGTCGTCGGGGCGCTTGCCGAGGCAGGCCAGCACCAGCGCGGCCAGCTCGTCGGGCAACCAGCCGGTCACCAGCGGCCGCAGCGGCGGTGGCGGCTGGTGCACGTGGTTGAACAAGGTGACGAGGTCGTTGCCGCCCACGAACAGCTCCTGCCCGGTCAGCAGCCACCAGGCCACGCACCCGAGCGCGTACAGATCGCTGCGCGGGTCGAGCGCCTTGCCGCTGGCCTGCTCGGGCGCCATGTACCCCGGCGTGCCGAGCACCGCGCCACCCTGGGTCAGGCGCGGCCCGCTCTGCCCCGGGGCCGGCTCACGCCCGGGCGCGGGCAGGCTGACCACCTCGATCGCCAGCGCAGCCTGGCCGGCGTCGGAGCCGTCGCCGGCGTGGACGATGCCGAAGTCGAGCACCTTGATCAGGTCGACCTCGTCGGCGGCGCGGCAGGTGAACAGGTTGGCCGGCTTGATGTCGCGGTGGAGCAGGCCGGCGGCGTGGGCCTCCGCCAGCGAGCCGAGCGCGCCGACCAGGAAGTGGATGACGCGCGCCGCCGGCTGCGGCCCGTGCCGCTGCACCAGCGTCTGCAGGTCCTGGCCGTCGAGCAGCTCCATCACGTAGAAGAACGTGCCGTCGTCGGTCACGCCGTAGTCGTACAGCTCGATGGTGTGGCGCGAGCGCATCGCCGCCAGCGTCTGCGCCTCGCGCCGGAACCGCTCGCGCGCCTGGTCGGCCGCGTCGCCGACGGCGGCGTCGGGGCGGATCATCTTGATCGCGGCCTGCCGGGCCAGCAGGCGGTGTTCGGCTCGCCACACCTCGCCCATGCCGCCGACGCCGAGGCGCCCGACCAGGCGATAGCTGCCCAGCTCGCGCGCCCGCTGCTCGGCGCTGCGCGCGCGCGCGCGCGAGGTCGCCACTGCCTGCCGCATGCGCACCACGTACCAGGCGAAGAACGCGGCGACGGCGATGGCGATGGTCAGGGCCAGGGCGCTGGCGATCAGGCTGCGCCGCTCGAGCCGCCGGGTCGGGCCGAGCAGCGTCTGCTCCGGCACCAGCGTCGCCACGTACCAGTCGAGCGAGGTCGGCACCCCGGCCCGCACGCCACCGATGGGCGCGATCGAGGCCAGCGTCCCCCCTCCACCGTCGCCCAGCGCGTAGTAGGTCAGGCCGCGCGGCCAGCCGGCGCGGTCGAGCGCGGCGAACAGCGCGTCGACCGCCGGGTCGTGCAGGTCGGCCGGCTGCAGCAGGCGGCCATCGGCCGGCAGCGGCGGCGCGCGCTCGTCGGGGTAGGCCAGGATCGCGCGATCGGCCGCGAACACCAGGGTGCGGGCGCCGGGCAGCGGTGGCCGGGCGATGAAGCGCGACAGGGCGCCGACGTCGAAGTCGACGGTGATGACCGCACGCAGCGAACCGGCCGGGTCGTACACCGGCTCGGTGCAGGTCAGGCCGGTGCTCTTCGACGAGAAGAACACCCGCGGCGCGGTCCAGCCGCGCGCACGCGCCGCCACCGCCTGCGTGTAGTGGCCGCGGGTGCGAGGATCGTAGGTGGTGCGGCTCTCTTCGAGCAGGCGGGCCACGCCGCCCTCCACCGCGAAGTTGCGGCGCACCGTGCCGTCGGCCCCGACCCGGCTCTCCTGGACCCGGACCTGGTCGCCGTCGGCCAGGAACGTGCCGCGCAGCACGCCGGCCGGGTAGCTCAGGCTGACGTTGGCGACGCCGGCGCGGCCGACCATGATGTCGACCAGGCGCGGCGCCAGCTCCTCGACGGTGGGTTCGCCCGGCGCCAGCACCAGCGCGCGCAGCCGCTCGAGCATGGGCCCGGCCTGGTCGAGCGCGAACGCGAACTCGCGCTCGACGCTCGCGGCCTGATCGGCCAGCTGGCTGCGCGCCATCGACGTCGACACGCCGCGGGTGGCGTCGCGCCCGAGCAGCAGCACGACCAGCCCGGCGGCGGCGACCAGGACCGGGACGACGATCAAGATGCCGGCCGGTGAGGCCACCGCCCGGGCCAGGCGCGACACCCGGACCTCGTCGCTGGTGGTGGTGGCCATGGCCGGCACGCCGAGCTCGCCGGTGGGCGGCTACGGCTCGTTGCCGGTGAGGCTGGGCAGCTCGTCGAGGTTGGGCACCAGGATGATCTCGATGCGCCGGTTCTGCTCGCGGTTCTGCGGCGTGTCGTTGCCGGCGATGGGGTCGAACTCGCCGTAGCCGGCCGCGGCCAGGTTCTTGGCGGCGAAGCCGGCGTCGACCAGGAACTGCAGCACCGAGATGGCGCGCGCCGTCGACAGGTACCAGTTGTTCTTGAACTTGCCGCCGCGGATCGGCTGGGTGTCGGTGTGGCCGGCGATGACGAAGCGGCGCGTCTTGAACGGCTCGAGCGCCGTCGAGATCTCGGCCAGCGCCGCCATGCCCTCCTGGCTGAGGTCGGCCGAGCCGCTCGGGAACAGGATGCCCGACGGCAGCTTGAGCACCATCTGCCCGTTGCGGAACAGCACCTCGAGCTTGCCGGTGTCGACCAGCTCGCGGAACTTGGCCTGCAGCTGGCGGTAGGCGGCGATGCGCTTCTCGGCGGCGTCGCGCTGCCGACGCAGCTCGATCAGCTCGGCCTCGGTCGCCTCCTTCTCGCCGCGGACCCGGGCCAGCTCCTCTTCCTTGGTCCGGCCGGTGGCGGCGCTGCGGTCGCGGTCGGCCCGCGTCGCCTCGAGGTCGACCTCGAGCATCTTGAGCCTGGTCGAGGTCTCCTCCTGCTGCTTCTGCGCCGCGGTCAGCTCGGTCTCGAGCGTCGAGATGCGGGTCAGCGCCTTCTGGTGGATCTCCTTCTTGATGCCGCACGCCCCGAGCAGGAGCGCCGCGGCCAGGACAGTGCCCAGGCGGGTCGTGGCCGTCTTCATGCGCCCAACGTACTGAAAACTTTCGCCGCTGGGGGCCAGCAGCGCAAAATTGGCCCCGGCCAGGGAGGGCATGTAGGATAAGGTGCTCTCAACAGCTACAGAGGATCCATGGCCAAAAACCTAAAGGTCAAGGACGTTTCCGAGACCAGGCGGGGTGGGGCGGTAGTGGGACGGGGCCAGTCGCGAACGACCGGGGCGCATCGAACCGAAGGCTTCACCCGCGAGATCGGCGGCATCGTCGCGCTCGGGCTGAGCGTGTTCGTCGCCGTGTCCGTGGTGTCCCTCCAGCTCGGCGCTCGCATCATGGGGCCGGCCGGGCACGGGGTCGGCGGGCTGGCCTACGGCCTGGCCGGCGTGTGCGCGTACGCGCTCATCGCCACCGTCGGCTACGCCGCGGTGCGCGCGCTGATCGGGCAGCGTCCGATCTCGCTCGAGCTGGCCATCGGCGTCGCGCTCGGCGCGACCTCGGTCGCGACCCTCCTGCACCTGGCGGCGGGTGGCTACCGCGTGGCCGGCCACGGCCCGGGCGGCATCCTCGGCGAAGGCCTGGCCGAGATCCTGCGTGCCGTCATCTCCACCGCCGGGACCGCGCTGCTCGGCGTGGTCGGCCTGTTCGTCGCCGTCGTCATCGCCACCCCGCTGCGCATGCGCCAGGTCCTGGCCTACATCGGCGCCGGCCTCGGCGCGCTCGGCGCTGGCGCCGCCGCCGGCGTGCTGGCGGCCGCGCGTTTCGTCGCCGACGTGGTGCGCGCCATCCTGCCCGAGCCGCGCGACGCCCGTGACGACGAGGACGACGTGGTCGACGACGACGACGTGCTCGAGTTGGGTGAGGACGACAAGCCCGGCCGCGAGCCGGTCATCGTCGCCCGCACCCGGGCCGACAAGGCGGCGCCCGCGGCCGAGCTCGACGGCGACACCGAGCAGACCCCGACCGAGGACGTGCTGGCCGCCAGCGCCGGCAAGAAGCGCAAGGCGCGCGCGACCGAGACGACCGAGCTCGACGCCGCCGCGACCGAGGAGGTCGTCGTCCTCGGCGCCGACGCCGGCGCGCCCGGCAAGGGCAAGCGCGAGCGTCGCCCGCGCGGCACCGAGCCGCAGGACACCGCGTCGACGCCCACCGTCAGCCCGGCCGTGGCCGGGGCGGCGCTGGCCGCCGTCGGGGTCAGCGCGACCGAGGCGGCCCCGGCGATCGCCGCCGCGACCAAGCCCGGCGCGCCGACGCCGGGCGCGCCGATGATCGTCGAGTCGCGCTTCATGGCGGCCGACAAGAGCGCGCTCGCGGCCAAGGAGACCCAGGCCGAGGCCGAGCGGCAATCGTTCATCAAGCTCGGCGACGGCGAGTACCAGCTGCCGTCGATCCAGCTGCTCAAGTTCGACCCGAGCTCGCAGAACACCATCGACAAGAGCGCCATGCTCGAGCTGTCGGCCCGGCTGACCCAGACCCTCGAGAACTACGGCGTCAAGGGCGACGTCGTCGCCATCCGGCCCGGCCCGGTCGTCACCATGTACGAGTTCGCGCCGGCGCCCGGCACCCGCGTCAACAAGATCGTCAACCTGACCGACGACCTGGCGCTGGCGCTCGAGGCCCTGCGCGTGCGCATCGTCGCCCCCATCCCCGGCAAGGCCGCGGTCGGCATCGAGGTGCCCAACAAGTCGCGCGAGAAGGTGTTCATGAAGGAGATCGTCGCCGACGACTCCTTCCTGCGCAGCAAGGCCAAGCTGCCCATGACCCTGGGCAAGGACATCGAGGGTGGGCCGGCCGTGGTCGACCTGGCCAAGATGCCGCACCTGCTCGTCGCCGGCACCACCGGCTCGGGCAAGTCGGTCGCGGTCAACGCGATGATCACCAGCCTGCTCTACAAGTGCTCGCCGGAAGACGTCCGGATGATCATGGTCGACCCGAAGATGCTCGAGCTGTCGATCTACGAGGGCATCCCGCACCTGCTGCTGCCGGTGGTGACCGACCCCAAGAAGGCCAACCTGGCCCTGCGCTGGGCCGTCGACGAGATGGAGCGCCGGTACGACCTCTTGGCCCAGGCCGGCGTGCGCGACATCTCGGTCTACAACGAGAAGATGGCCAAGAACCGGGCCAAGTGGGAGGCCGACAAGCTGCGTGAGGCGGCCGACGCCGCCGCCCGCGCGCTCGAGGTCGGCGTGCAAGAGGCGCTGGCGCTGGGCGACGGCGACGGCGCGGTCGCGGGCGCCGCGGCCGCCAGCGATGACGGCTCGGCCCCGCGCCGCAGCGTGACCCCGCCGCCGCACAAGCTGCCGTTCATCGTCGTCGTCATCGACGAGTTCGCCGACCTCATGATGTGCGCGCCCAAGGAGGTCGAGACCTCGGTCGCCCGCATCGCCCAGAAGGCGCGCGCCGCCGGCATCCACCTCATCCTCGCCACCCAGCGCCCGTCGGTCGACGTCATCACCGGCCTCATCAAGGCCAACTTCCCCTCGCGCGTGGCCTTCCACGTCACCTCCAAGATCGACTCGCGCACCATCCTCGACCAGTCGGGCGCCGAGGCCCTGCTCGGCGCCGGCGACATGCTGTTCTCCGATCGCGGCGCCGCCCCGACCCGCCTGCACGGCTGCTACATCGACGAGGAGGAGATCCACGCCGTCGTCGAGTTCCTCAAGACCCAGGGCCGCCCGGTCTACAACCTCGACATCCTCAAGCCGCGCGAGGAGGAGGGCGAGGGCGGCGACGTCGACATGGCCGGCGCGCCGAGCGGCAAGTCCGACGACGACATGTACGACAAGGCGGTGTACGTGGTGACCACGACCCGCAACGCGTCGATCTCGTGGGTGCAGCGCCAGCTGCGCATCGGCTACAACCGCGCCGCCCGCCTGGTCGAGGAGATGGAGAAGCAGGGCGTGGTCAGCCCGCCCGACCACACCAACAAGCGCGAGGTCATGGTCGCGCAGGCCTAGCAGGACGCGAGAACCGCCGCTTTGCGGCGTTTCTCAGAACCGCGCTAGCAGGATGCTGAAGAAGCATCCTGCTAGTCATTTCTGATCTCGCAGCCTGCTGAAAAACCCGGAGCCCGTCCCGTCGGCAAGTGCCGCCGGCATGGGTTTTTCAGCAGCCTGCTAGCGCCGCCGAGCGCCGGCGCGCGGCGCAGCTCCGAGCTACCGCAGGTCGGCTGGTCAGCTGGCTGATCGTGCCGCCACCGGCCGGATCGGCCCAACCTGCCGCCTGCGCATCGACCGTTGTCTCGAGCCACGCGCGCCCCGGCGCGTCGAGGGAAACGACGTGGCGCGACGCTGGCCAGGCCCGTCGCCAGCGCGCCGTCGCCAGCTCGTCTACTGCTGCGACATCGTGCGGGTCGGGCTGGCACGTGGATCGCACCAGCGGTCCTGGTCCCGAACCCTCACCAGGAAAACTCACGTGAAGAAGCTAACGAAGAAACTCGGCCTGTCCCGCGTCACCACCACCCAGCTCACCCGCACCGCCGGAGGTGACGACACCAGGCTCGGGTGCACCTCCAACTACGGCCCCAGCTGCAACGAAGGCTCGTGTTACCCGGGCTGTGGTGGGAGCGACGACGGCGGCGGCGGCGGCACCACCACCACCGACTACTCGTTCACGAATTGCATCAACTGCTTCATCTGACCTGCCCCGGTGGCGGCGCCTCTGGGCCATCCAGGCTGCGCCGCCATCGATCGCCGTCGTCGTCGACGGGCGTGGAGGTGCCAGCTCGACTGGCTGGTCGGGGCCCGGCGCGCGAGCGTGCGGGTCGCGCTGGCACGTCGCTGGCTCCAGCCCGTCCTGGATCGCGAACCTCAAATCAGGAGAACGCTCGTGAAGAAGCTATCGAAGAAGCTCAGCCTGTCCCGCGTCACCACCACCCAGCTCGCTCGCACCGGCGGAGGTGACGGCACCCAGGTTGGGTGCACCTCCAACTACGGACCCAGCTGCAACGAGGGCTCGTGTTACGACAGCTGCCATTGCGTCGGCGGTGGCGGCGGCGGCACTGACGACCCGTACTACACGTTCCCCTGCTTCCTCTAGCAGGATGCTGAAGAAGCATCCTGCTAGTCATTTCTGATCTCGCAGCCTGCTGAAAACACGGAGCCCGTCCCGTCGGCAGGAGCCGCCGGCACGGGTTTTTCAGCAGCCTGCTAGCTGGAGGCGCCGGGGCGGTCGTCAGCGGCGGCGCCGGCGTCGGCGCACCAGGCCGAGCAGGCCCAGGGCCATCCAGCCCGAGCCGCCGCCGCCGGCGCCGCCGCAGTCGCAGCCGTGGGTGTCGACCGGCGCCACCGTCGGGTCGTCCTCGTCGGTGGTGTCGAGGCAGGTGATGGCCGAGCGGGCGCCGACGTTGCCGGCCCAGTCCATCAGCGCCACCGCGAAGCAGAAGCGGCCCTTGGCCCGGAGCGGCCCACCGTCGCGGTCACGCGCCAGCGAGCCGCCGAGGATGATGGTCGACTCGCGGGTCCGCTCGGGCGGGCCGGCGTCATAGCCGACGACGAGGTCGGGCGTGGTCCGGGCCGCCACCTCCCTCTCGTCCTGGCCGACGTAGGCGAGGATGCCGAGGTGGTCCGGCGGCGTCGTGTCGTCGCTGCCGGACACTCGCAGGACCAGCGTGTCGTAGTCGCCGCACGACACCGAGCAGCCGCCCGGCTCGGTCGGCTCGGTCACCAGGAACGTGGTGACGTCGGCCAGCCCCGCCGCGGTCGGCGGCGTGGTGTCGGTCGAGCCGATGACCAGGCGGTGGGCGCAGGCGCCGCGGTCGGGGCAGTCGCTGGTCGGGAACCAGACCGAGCCCGGCGCCAGCGCCGTGGCCGGGCGGCGCACCGGCGCGCCCCACAGCGCGCTCGCCGCCGCGTCCTCCACCAGCACCAGCGGCTGGCCGGCCTCGTCGCGCCAGTCCAGGCTCGACACGAACACCCCGTTGCTGGGGAAGCCCGGCTCGGCGAACCACGGGTAGCGCGGCAGGCTCTGTGGCCCGAGCGCGACGCTGCACGCCTGGGCCAGCCGGGGCCCGGTCGGCCCGGGCGCGACCGTGGCGATCGCCGCCGCGAGCAACCCGAGCCGGAACCGCCTGCGCGTGACCATCGGCGGCATCCTATGCCACCACCCCGACGCTCGGTGAGAATAGGTGAACACCGCGTGGCCCGGCTTGGACGCGGACCCGGCCCAGCCATTCACCCCGGCCACGGCCTGAAACCCTCGCGAATCTCGTCGGGTACGGGTGAGGTCCGGCCTGAATCCGGGCGCCGTGTTATGCGTCTGTACCGGTGCGGGCATGCAAGCCCCCCGGCGCCGGTTGCCGCGCCCACGGAGTCAACGATGTTCAAGGACCTCATCACCACCCTCCTGCACACCACCCTCACCACCACCGCGCCCGCGCCCGCCCCGGTCGCGGCCCAGCTCGTGGTGGTCGCCCCGGCGCCCGCCGTGCTGGCGGCGCCGACCCCCGCCGCTCGCAAGCCAGCGCCGGCGCCGGTCCGGGTCGCCCAGGCCCCGACCGCGGCCGACGTGCTCAAGAACGTGCAGGCGTTCTACGCCAGCATCGGCCAGGTCAAGGCGACCTTCCAGCAGTCGGTCACCAACGTCACCTTCGGCTCGACCCAGCTCAGCGAGGGCACGGTGTTCATCGCCAAGCCCGGCAAGATGCGGTGGGACTACTACTCCAAGCCGCGCAAGGGCAAGCGCACCATCAAGAAGGCGTTCATCTCCAACGGCACGACGCTGTGGGTGGTCGAGCACGACCGCAAGCAGATCGTGCAGAAGAACCTGGAGAAGGATCTGATGCCGGTCGCGGTGTCGTTCCTGTACGGCAAGGGCGACCTGGCCACCGACTTCACCGGCGAGCTCGACGCCAGCAAGAAGTACGGGGCGGCGACCGACCTGGTGCTCAAGCTGACGCCGAAGAAGCCGTCGGCGCAGTACAAGCACCTCATGCTGGTGGTCGACCCCAGCAACCACCGGGTCAAGGAGTCGGTCATCATCGACTCGGCCGGCAACGTGAACCACTTCAAGTTCTTCGCGCCCGACTTTGCCAAGGTCATGCAGGCCAGCTGGTTCGAGTTCACGCCCAAGAGCGTGCCGAGCTACCGCGTCGTCGACGCCGACGCCCAGGCCCCGGCGGCGGGCGCGGGCAGCGCCGGCACGCCCGGCAAGTAGCCCTGTCAGCGACCGGCCGGGGCGGTGGCGTCCTCACCACCCTGGGTGGTGAAGGCTCGACGGCCTCGCCTGCCGGGCGGCTTCGTCTGGCGCGGGCAGGCGGCGGGCGCGGTGGCGCGCGTCTTGCTCGGAGCGCTCCCCATGACTCGACGGCGCTCTCGACGGTCGTTCACCCTCACCCTCTTCCTGGCCGTGTTGCTCGCGACCGGCGGCTGCAACCAGTGCAACTCGGACGGCAAGCTCAACCCCGGCGGGTGCGACGGCCCCAACAGCCTCGACCCCGACGCCGACCCGGTCGACGCCCTACCGCTCTGACGCCCGTGCCCGTGCCGTGCCCGATCTGGGCCACTGCACGTCGCCGGGAGGTTGAACGCACGTGGGCAAGCCGGGGGACTCAGCGCCGCGCCATCCGCTCGATCCACCCGGCCAGCGTCCCGTCGACGAACGGCGCGCCGATCACCAGGTCGACCTCGAGCAGCGCGCGCAGGCGCGGCTGCACCGGCGTGCGCGCCAGCAGCACGATCGACCCGGTGAAGCCGGACCACCGCGCCGACGCCAGGGTCGAGATGTCGGTCGCGCTGACCGCGTCGTAGTCGAGGACCACCAGCACGCGCGGCTGGCCAGGCGCCAGCGCGGGTGCCGCTCCGGCCGGCAGGCGCGGGACCCGGGTGGTGCGGGCCCGGATGGCGGCGACCAGGTGGCCGAAGGCCCGGGCCTCGACCGACTCGGCGCCGACGACGTCGAGCTCGGCCACCGCCCACCGCCGGGTCGGCCCGTGCGGCAGGTAACACTCGGCCCGGACCATCGGCGGCGACTCGGCGTTACGCGTGCTGTGCCGCACCGTACGTGGCCCGACCGGGTCGAGGATGGTGCGGATGCGCTCGGACAGGGCCACGGCCAGGACATCGACCGCTCGCCCGCTCCGTGCAGCCCCGTCCCGCCGCCGCGCCGCGCCGCTGTGCGACACTACACGTCATGTCGGGCTTCTCCGCCGCCGACCGGCCGCTGCTGGTGTGTATCAGCGACATCCACCTGACGGATGCGCTGCACGGCAGCGTCGTCAGCAAGGCCGACCAGTTCGAGCGGTTCTGGACCCGCATCCAGGCCGCGCGTGGCCACCGCCCGGCCCAGCTGTGTTTCGTCGGCGACGTGTTCGACCTGGTGCGCTCGCCGGCCTGGCTCGAGGGTCGGCAGCGGCCGTACCACCCCGGCGACAACGTCGGCGTGACCCGCACCGTCGAGCGCATCGTCACCGCCACCCTGGCCCGCGAGGCGCCGTTCTTCGCCGCCATCCGCCGCCGGGTGCAGGCCGGCGAGCTCGAGGTCCACTACGTCCAGGGCAACCACGACCGCCTGCTGCGCCACGCCAAGGAGGCGCGCCGGGCCATCGGCCTGGCCCTGACCGGGCGCGACGAGCCGATCACGCTGCACCGCGAGCTGGCCTTCCCCGACCACGGCGTGCTGGCCTACCACGGCCACCTGAGCGACCCGATCAACTTCGACGACGACGGCGACGCCACCATCGGCGACGCCATCGGCTCCGAGCTCATCCTGCGCTTCCCGCAGCGCATCCGCGCCATGATCGGCGCCGACCACCCGGCCATCGGCGACATCGACGACATCGACGACGTGCGCCCGGTCTACGCGGTGCCGGCCTGGGTCCGCCAGCTCGGCGCGGTCCAGCGCGACCTGCTGCGGCCGATCGGCCAGGTCTGGAGCGAGCTGGTCGACGAGTTCCTCGGCAACGACTTCGTCAGCCGCTGGCTGCGCAAGCAGCACAAGACCTTCGGCCTCGACCTCGGCAAGAAGCTGCGCCTGCTGCTCGAGCTGTCGCGCACCCGCATCATGGCGGCCGCCCACGACGAGCGCCTGACCCAGCTGTACAAGGTCGTGCAGCACTCGTTCGACGGCAAGATGTCGGCCCTGGCCGGGCAGCAGCTGTCCCGGCACGCCGGCCTGCGCTACGTCGTCAACGGCCACTCCCACTTCGCCGCCATGCAGCCGCTCGGGCGGCTCGGCGGCCGGCCGGCGGTGTACTTCAACACCGGCACCTGGCGCACCGTGCACCAGATCGGGCACGATCTGGGCGGTCGGCCCAGCTTCGTGCCGTACGACGCCATGAGCTACCTGGTCATGTTCCCCGACGGCGACACGCTCGGGCGCGACTACGAGTGGTGGACCGGCGCGCTGGTCGCCCGCAACGAGCCCGGCCACGCCACCGCCAAGGGCGGGCGATGACCCCGCTGCGCCGTCACCCGACGTACCCCGGCGCGCGCGGCCCGGTCGTGCTGGCCATCCTCGACGGCGTCGGCCGCGGCGCCGGCGACGAGGCCGACGCGGTGGCCATCGCCGCCACCCCCACCCTCGACCGGCTGTGGGCCCCGGGCGCGCGCGCGCTCCTGGCCGCGCACGGCCGCGCCGTCGGCCTGCCGTCCGACGACGACATGGGCAACAGCGAGGTCGGCCACAACGCGCTCGGCGCCGGCGTGGTGCACGCCCAGGGCGCGCTGCTGGTCGGCCGCGCCCTGGCCTCCGGCGCGCTGGTGGCCGGGCCGACCTGGCAGGCCGTGGTCGGGCGCGGCGCGGCCGGCGGCGCCGTCCACTTCCTCGGCCTCCTGTCCGACGGCAACGTGCACAGCCACGTCGACCACCTCGAGGCCCTGCTGGCCGCCGCCGTCGGCGCCGGCTGCAAGCGCCTGTTCGTGCACGCGCTGCTCGACGGCCGCGACGTGGCGCCGACCAGCGCGCTCCTCTACGTCGACCGGCTCGAGCGGTTCCTGGCCGGCCTGCGTGCCAGCGGCGTCGACGCCCGGGTCGCCTCCGGCGGTGGCCGCATGGGCGTGACCATGGACCGCTACGAGGCCGACTGGCGCATCGTCGAGCGCGGCTGGCGCGCCCACGTGCTGGGCGACGCCCGCCGCTTCCCGTCGCTGACCGCCGCGGTCGAGGGCCTGCGCGCCGACCAGCCCGGCATCCTCGACCAGGACCTGCCGGCCTTCGTCATCGCCGACGGTGCCGGCCCGGTCGCCCCCATCGTCGACGGCGACGCCGTGGTGATGTTCAACTTCCGCGGCGACCGCGCCATCGAGATCGCCCGCGCCTTCGACGACGACGACGCCCACTTCCCGTACTTCGCGCGCGAGCGCCGGCCCGACGTGTTGTTCGCCGGCATGATGGAGTACGACGGCGACGCCCACATCCCGCGCCACTACCTGGTGTCGCCGCCGGTCATCGCCGACACCATGGGCGAGCGCCTGGCCGTCGCCGGGGTCAGCCAGCTCGCCATCTCCGAGACCCAGAAGTACGGCCACGTGACCTACTTCTGGAACGGCAACCGCAGCGGCAAGTTCGACGAGCGCAGCGAGACCTACGTCGAGATCCCGTCGGACCGGGTCCCGTTCGAGCAGCGGCCGTGGATGAAGGCGGCCGAGATCACCGACCGCCTCATCGACGAGCTGCGCACCGGCCGCCACCGCTTCGCCCGGGTCAACTACGCCAACGGCGACATGGTCGGTCACACCGGGCGGTTCGACGCCACCGTGATCGCGGTCGAGACGGTCGATCTACAGCTGGCCCGCCTGCAGGCCGCGGTCGAGGCCCTCGGCGGCGTGCTGGTGGTCACGGCCGACCACGGCAACGCCGATGAGATGTACCAGCGCGACAAGGCCGGCCGGGTCCAGCGCGACAAGCGTTCCGGCCAGCCTGTGGTAAAGACCAGTCACACCCTCAACCCCGTCCCGTTCATGATCCACGACCCCGCACGCGGCGATCACTACGTGGTCGAGGCCTCGCCCGCCCCGGCCGGCGCCCCGGCCGGCATCGCCAGCGTCACCACCACCTGTCTCGAGCTGCTCGGCTTCGCGCCGCCGCCCGACCTGGCCCCGTCCCTGTTGAGGTTCCGATGAAGTCGCTGCTGCTGCTGTCGTTCGCTCTCGTCCTGTCGGCCGGGCTGTCGTCGTCGTGCGAGAGCGGCAAGAACGCCGTCGTCGGCACCGCCGCCGCCGCCACCTGCACCCCGGCCGCCGGCAAGGACTGCCTGCCCAAGCTGACCTACGTCGACATCGACGGCCGCGCGTACACGCCCGAGGCGATGGCCGGCAAGATCGTGGTCATCAACTTCTGGGCCACCTGGTGTGGCCCGTGCAAGAAGGAGATCCCGGCGTTCTCCAAGGTCGCCGAGAAGTACAAGGACAAGGTCGTGATGCTGGGCCTCCTGGCCTCGGATAACCCCGACGCCGGCACCTTGCTCAACTTCATGAGCGACTTCGAGATGACCTACCCGGTGGTGCGCGCGACCCAGGAGGCGTTGATCGCCTACCAGTACCCCGAGGGCCTGCCGACCACGTTCGTGTACGACCGCGCCGGCGCCCTGCTCAAGCGCCACGTCGGGCCGATGAGCGCCGACCAGCTCGGTGCGCTGATCGAGACCGGCCTCAAGAAGTAGCGGCCTCTCCCCGTGCCCGTGCCCGTGCCCGCGCCCGCTCCGGTGCTCGCCTAGCGACGCGGATCAGGGCGTTGCCGGCGGTTGCTCGGCGGGTGGCGTGGTCGGTGTCGGCGCGCTCGGGTCGGCCACCTTCCAGCTGGTGACGTTGAGCGCGGGGTCGACCTCGACCCGGATCTTGGCTGCCTCGAGGCCATCGCTGATGTCGCACCACACCACCCCGTCGGCCGGCCGGGGGATGAGCTGCGCCTGGCCGCACCGCACGATCACCTCGGGCCCGGCCTGCTCCCGCACCGACGGCGTCAGCACCTGCTCGAGGCGCGACCGCACCAGCAGATCGTCGAGCCGCATCTCGAACTGGAACTTCTCGCCGTCGACCTCGCCGATGATGATGCGGACGTCGTGGCGCGTGCCGTCGACCTCGGCCTGGCAGCGGAACACGGTGTCGCGTTCGACCTTGGTGCCGCCCGGGCAGGTCACCCCGGTCGTGGTCAGCCCGAGCTCGGTCAGGCGCGCGCCGACCTGGACCTGGAGGTCACTCGCGTTGACCGTCTTCCCACCGACGCTGCAGCTGAACTTGCAGCCGCCGAGGTTGACGAGCAGCAGGGCGTGAACGGCGAGACGGCGGCGCATTTGCGCATCGTACCGCCACCGGGCCCGCCGCCGTGGCTCAAGCCGCCCCCTCCTCTACAGCCCTGCCGCTGAACCAGGGAGCCGCGGCCGCGGCTGTGGCTGCGGCTGCGGCTGTGGCTGCGGCTGCGGCTGTGGCTGTGGCTGTGGTGTGTCTGCGGCTGCGGCTGTGGCTGTGGCTGTGGCTGCGGCTGCGGCTGTGGCTGTGGCTGCGGCTGTGGCTGCGGCTGGCGCTGAACCCGCTGCTGTTGCTGAACCTGCCGCTGTTGCTGAACCTGCCGCTGTTGCTGAACCTGCTGCTGTCGCTGAACCTGCCGCTGCAGCTGTACGAGGGGAGACCCTCGCAGATCCACGTCGGCCGTTCGTGCAGAGCACCCACGCCGCCGGGCGCGGGTCCTGCCGCTTCGGCAAGGGTTCCTTCGGACGCTCAGACATCCGCGGGCTGCCTTGATCTTGGGGCCCAGGTGCGGGGCGGAGTCAGACGCAGTCGATGACGCCCGAACGAAAGCCCGCGGAACTCGCGTCCGAAGGACCCTGTGCCTCCGCGTCACCCCCGCCCGGCGGCAGCCCACCGACCATTCGAGCCCCCGCCGGCGGCGGAGCAGGCTCGCGAGCCTTCTGGTCGTGGCGGGGTGAGCCTGCGCATCCGACCACGGGCGAGCGCGCCCGCACCGCCGGTCGCGGTTGTCGTGACGACCTGGCCGCCGAGGGGGCGGCCCGGCGGGCGGGCCGTGGGGCCTAGTGGGTGAGCCTCCAGAGGATGGCTCGCAGCTGGTCGAGGATGCGGTCGACGTCGGCGTACTGCTGCTCGGTGATGAGCCGGCGGGCGAGCGCCTGCCGCAGCGCGACCGTGAGCTCGCCGGCGCTGCCGTGGGCGATGCGGTAGGCGTGGCCGCGGTCGCCGCCGCGGCGGTGCCGGCCCTCGCCGAGGTTGAGCCCGATCGAGTCGCTGCTGCGAGCGATTTCATCCGCCAGCTTCTTGCGGTGCAGGCGGACCGCGTCCTCGATGGGGGCGAGGTTGGCGGTGAGCTGGATGGCGAGTTCGATAGCGATGAAGGCCACGGGAGACTCCTTTCGAGGTGGCCCCGACCGTCGGGGCCTCGCCCCACCGCCTCGCGACGCGCAGGAGGCGTGCTGGGGACCGCCGCCACCCTCCACGCCGCCCCACCGCCCATCTCCGGGGCCACCACCCACGCGACCTCATGCGCCCATGGTCCCCGGCGCGCCTCGTGCGCGGGCGAGGCGGGGGCGGGCCCGACGGTCGGGGCCACCGAAAGGACCGGCCCTCATCGCGCCCTCGCCGCCGCCTCGCGCCCTCGGCAACGCAGCCTCCCACCTCCGCAGCCAGCGAGCGCAGCGCCTCGTCGGGCGCCGCGAGCCGCCGCTGCCGCTGCCGCTGCCGCTGCCGCTGCGCCTGTTGCTGTTGCTGTTGCTGTTGCTGTTGCTGTTGCTGTTGCTGTTGCTGTTGCTGTTGCTGTTGCTGTTGCTGTTGCTGTTGCTGTTGCTGTTGCTGTTGCTGTTGCTGTTGCTGTTGCTGTTG
>JAGPCO010000030.1 GCA_018058095.1 Kofleriaceae bacterium | reverse complement strand
CCCCCCGTCGTCGCCGGCGCGGCAGGCCCGGGCGAACAGCGCGGCGGCCGCGGCCGCATCCCGATCGACGCCGGCACCCTTCAGCGTCAGCTCGCCCAGGTTGCGGCAGCCCAGGCAGTCGCCGTGGTCACACGCCATGCGCAGCCACACCGAGGCCGGCGCGTTGCCGCGGGGCACGCCGAAGCCGCGCACGTACGCCACACCGAGCAGCCGGCAGCCGGCGGCGTCGCCGCCGTCACACGCCCGCTTCCACATCGCGGTGGCGCGCGCCGGCTCCGGCGCCGTGCCCACGCCCGAGCCGACGCCCGAGCCCGCCCCGGTCGGCCCGACGCCGTCGGCGAACATCTGGCCGAGGTTGGTGCACGCGAAGGCCAGCCCGCCGTCGCACGCGCGGGTGAAGGCGGCGACGGCCGCGGCCGGCTCGGCCGGCACGCCGCGGCCGTCGCGCAGCATGAGGCCCAGGTTGCGGCATCCGAGCAGCGCGCCGCCATCACAGGCGCGCTGGTACAGGCCGCGGGCCCGCGCGCCGTCGGCCGGCACGCCGAGCCCCTCGCCGACCAGGAGGCCCAGGTTGTTGCAGGCCGCGGCCAGCCCGCCGTCGCAGGCCCGACCGAACAGCGCCGCCGCCCGCGGCACGTCGACGGCGACGCCGGCACCACTCGCGGCCTCGGTCAGGATCACGCCGAGCGAGCGGCACGCCTCCCAGTCCTGGCCATCACAGCGGGTCGCCAGCGCGGCCAGGGCCGGGGGCTCCGCCGATCCCGAACCCGATCCCGCGCCGGGCGCCGCCGACCCGGCTCCGCCCGCGGCCCCCTCGCTTCGGCCCTTGCAGCCGGCCAGGGCGAGCGCCGCGATCCACACGGGCACGAGGCGGGTCATCGCGGTTCTCCAGGCATGGCCCCAGCAACATACCGCCGATACGCCTCGTCGGCGGCGCGGCCCGAGCGCGGAAACCAGGCGTAGCTGGCGATCACCGCCGTGGTCACCACCACCGCCAGCGCCGCCGCCCGCAGGTGCGGTCGCCCAGGCACCGCCACCACGCCGACGACCAGGCCCAGCACCACCAGGTAGGGCACCAGGCAGGCCAGGCCGCGTAGACCGAGCAGCCAGCCCAGGTTGTACGGTGCCAGGTCGTCGCCCATCAGGCGGAAGGTGATCTCGTACAGGGGGTTGCGGTAGCGGTCGGGGAAGTGCGGGAACTCGGCCGCGCTGACCGCGTAGACGACGACCCCGACGCCGATCAGCCCGAGCACCAGCCCGCGCCAGGCCCAGCGCGTCGCCGCCGCCGACATCGCCATCGCCACCGGCGGCAGCAAGAACGGCAGCATCGCGGTGATGTAGCGCGGCCCGAGCTGCCAGCCGCCGCGCCAGAAGTTGATCGAGGAGATGAACAGCAGGTAGATGACGGCGACGGCGATCGACATCAGCGCGGTGGCGCGGTCACCGGCCTGGCCGCGCCGCCACAGCAGCCACCAGCCCGGCACCACCAGCACCAGCCACGGGCTGAACGTGAACAGGCCGTTGTCGCCGGCCACGGTCGAGCCGACGAAGGCGTCCCAGCGCAGCGTGGTGATGCCGAGGAAGCCCTGCTGGTGGAAGTGGGCGAAGGTCTCCGAGGCGTCGTAGCCGGTGCGCAGCGGGCTACCGAAACACACGGCGTGGTAACCGAGCAGCACGCCGATCGGCAGCGCCGCCCCGGCCAGCGCCAGCACCAGGCCGCGGCCGCGCGCGCCGGCCGCCCCGAGCGTGCGCCACAGCGCCGGCAGCACCGCCAGCGCCACCGGCACCCCGGCGAACGCGGCCTGGTAGTCGATGAGCGGGGCGGCCCCGGCCAGCAGGCCGGCGACCCCGAGCCAGCGCCACGATCGCGTGCGGTCGCCGACCTCGACCGCGACGATCCAGGCCGCGGCGATGGCGATGGCGGCCAGCTGGTGCGAGATGAACAGCACCGAGTAGGTCATGGCCATCGAGCCGAGCCCGTACGCCAGCAGCACCATCCGGCGGACGTCGGGGTCGGGCGCGTAGCGGCGCAGGAAGCGGGACAGCAGCAGCAGGAACAGCAGGCCGGGCACCACCCCGGTCCACAGCCGGCTCACCAGCACCGTGCCGGCCAGCGTCGGCTCGGCGCCGACGGCGGCGGCGCCCAGGCGGTACAGCAGGTAGGCCGGGACCGCCAGCATCGACGACCCCGGCGCCTTGTTGGAGTAGTGGTGCCCGCCTGACGGCGACACGTCGGCGGTGGTGCCCCAGCGCGCCACGCCGTGATCGATGCGGAAGGTGCCGTGGTCGACCATGGCCTGGACCAGGTACGCGCGCGGCAGCTCGTTGGCGGAGCGGATGGCCGGGAAGTACGGGAACGAGTACAGGTACAGGAGGACGAAACCGGCGGCCCAGCGGTGGCGGCGGGCCAGGGCCCGCAGCCGCGCCGCCCGGTGCGGGCCCGGGCGCGCCGGGGCCGTGGCCACCGGCAACGGCGTGGGCGTGGGCGCGTCGGCGACCATGGCGGGGGACCCTACCGCACCTGGGGCCGGCCCCACCCCACCCGGGCGGCTGCGCGGCCGCACCGATCGCGCCGACCCGATCGCGCCGCCGCTGGCTGGCCGGCCCGGCCCGGGTCGTGGTAACCCCCAGGCCGCACATGCGCTTGTCGATCCTGATCCCCGCGTACGGCGAGGAGGCCACCATCGGCGAGGTCATGCGCCGGGTCGCCGCCATCGACACCGAGTCGGTCGGGTTCGACAAGGAGATCATCGTCTGCGACGACGGCTCCAAGGACCGCACCTACGCCATCGCCGCCGAGATCGCGGCCACCGATCCGCGCATCCGCGTGGTCCGCCACGAGGTCAACCGCGGCAAGGGCGCCGCCATTCGCACCGCGCTGGCCGCGGCCACCGGCGACTACGCGCTCATCCAGGACGCCGACCTCGAGTACGAGGTGACCGACTACCCGGCCATGCTCGAGGCAGTCAAGGCCGGGGCCGACGTGGTGTACGGGTCGCGCTTCCTGGCCAACCCGCGCCCGACCGGCATGAAGACCGCCAACTTCATCGCCAACCGCATGTTGTCGGTGACCGCCAACCTGCTGTACGGGATGTCGATCACCGACGAGGCGACCTGCTTCAAGCTGTTCCGCACCGACCTCCTGCGCGCGCTCGACCTGCAGTGCACCGGCTTCGAGTTCTGCCCCGAGGTGACCGCCAAGCTCGGCCGCCGCAACATCAAGATCGTCGAGGTGCCCATCGCCTACAGCGCGCGCGCCATCGCCGAGGGCAAGAAGGTGCGGTGGACCGACGGGGTCGAGGCCATGTGGGTGCTGGTCAAGCACCGGGTCGGCCGGCGATGACGTCGCCGTCACGCGCGCCCCACCCGGCGCGCGTGGACGAGCGCTGGTTCCCGCTGGCGCGCTGGCTCGGTCGCGCGCTCGGCCCCGGCGTGGTGCACGACGTCGGCCGCGCCCTGGCGCTGCTCGGCGGCGGCAGCGCCGGCTACGCCGTGGCCGAGCTGGCCCTGACCCTGCGCGCCTACCCGGGCCCGGTCGATGTCGCGACCGCGCTGCGAGTCGCCGCGGTGGTGGCGGCGCTGGCCGCGCTGGTGTTCTTCGCCCTGGCCGCGCTCAGCACCGCCGGCCTGATCGGCCTGCACGGAGCGCGGGCCCTGGCCGGTCGCCCGGCGCGCGCGCTGCTGCCCGGCCCGCCGCCGGTCGACCGGGACGCGCCCGGGCCAGCGCGCCTGTGGGCGGCCCTCGCGGTCGGCCTGCTGGCGGTGGGGGTGCTGCAGCGCTGGGCGGTGTACGTCGGCGTGAACTACCGCGAGCAGCAGCTGGCGGCCGCGCTCATCGCCGTGGTCGCGGTGGCGCTGGCGCCGGTCGTGCTCGGGCTGGTCCGCGCCGCGACCCGCCTCACCGCCGCCGCCGCCGCCGCGACCGCGCCGATGCTGGGCGCGGCCTCGCCGCTCGGGCGCTGGCTACCGGCGTACCTGGCGCTGTGGGCCACGGCGCTCGGCGGCCTGGCCGGCCTGGCCGCGGCCATGCCGCAGATCCGGGCCATCGCGCCGTGGCGCCCGCTGCTGGCGCTCATGTTCTTCGGCCTCGGCGCCGGCACCGCCTACGCCAGCGCGGGCCGGTGGCGCGAGCGCCGCCGCGGCCTGGCGGCGGCCCCACCGCGCGGTGGCGCACGCCGGGCCGGCCTGGCCCTGGTGGCGCTGGCCCCGGCCGGGCTGGTCCCGCTCGCCCTGCTCCACTTCGGGGCCGACGCCCGCACCCGCTCGGTCGTGGTCAACGGCTCGCCGACGCTGGCCCGCCTGGTCGCGGTGGTGCGCCGCCTCAACGACTTCGACGGTGACGGCTTCGGCTCGCTGCTCGGCGAGAACGACTGCCGGCCGTTCGATCCACGCATCAACCCGCTGGCGCGCGACCTGCCCGACAACGGCGTCGACGAGAACTGCAACGGGCGCGACTTCTCGATGCGTGACCTGGCCCGCCCGGCCGGGCCCGGCCTGCCGGTGCCGGAGGCGTTCCGCCAGCCGTGGAACATCCTGTACATCACCATCGACACCGTCCGCTACGACCACACCACCTTCGGCGGCTACGCGGCCGGGCCGAAGAAGCGCGACACCACGCCCAACCTGGCCCGGCTCGTCGATCGCTCGACCTCGTTCACCTTCGCGCAGGCGCCGTCGGCCGGGACCATGGGCTCGATGCCGGCCCTGCTCACCTCCAAGTTCTTCCACTCCGGCGTCGCCCTCGAGGTGGCCGGGGTCAAGCCGGGCATGCCGCCGCGGCTGCGGCCAGAGAACGTCCTCATCTCCGAGGTGATGAAGCAGGCCGGCTACGCGACCGGGGCCATCACCTCGCACGAGTACTTCGCCGACTGGGGCATGCAGCAGGGCTTCGACAGCTACGACAACACGATCGGCAGCAAGCCCGATCCCTTCAAGGTCACCTCGCACCTCCTGACCGACCGATCGCTGGCCTGGATCTCGCGCCAGCAGGGTCGCAAGTGGTTCCTGTGGGTGCACTACCTCGATCCGCACGGCCGCTACGTCGAGCATCCCGACCACGTCAGCTACGGCGCCAGCGAGGAGGACCTCTACGACGGCGAGCTGGCCTACACCGATCTCCACCTCGGCCGCCTCCTGACCGAGCTGGCCCGCCTGCCCGGTGGCGAGCGCACGGTCATCGTCATCACCAGCGACCACGGCGACGCCTTCGGCGAGCACGGCTTCATCAACCACGGCCAGGCGCTGTACCGCGAGCTGCTGCACGTCCCGCTCATCGTCCACGTGCCCGACAACCCGCCCCGCCTGGTCGGCGGCGCGGTGTCGGGCATCGACGCGGTGCCGACCATCGCCCACCTGGCCGGGGTCGATCTGGACCGCCTCGAGATCGACGGCAAGCGGGTCACGTTCGAGGGCAAGAGCCTGGTGCCGCAGATCTTCTACGGCCAGGAGGAGCCCGAGCGCGCGGTCTTCGCCGAGACCAACTTCCCGCAGCCGCTGCGCGCCGCCGTCACCAGCGCGTACAAGGTCATCTACAACCTCAAGAACAACCTGACCGAGGCCTACGATCTGAAGGCCGACCCGTGGGAGAAGAGCAACCTGGGCCACCGGCTGCCGCCCGGCGCGCTCGCCGTGCGCGAGCAGCTCGACCTGTGGCTCGACCGGGTCCTGTTCGCGCGCGACCCGGTGTTCAACCAGGCCGCCGAGAAGATGGCGGAGGTGCTGCTGCCGGCGGCGGTGGCGCCGCCAGTGCCGGCGGCGCGGGCGCCGATCGATGGCGGCAACCTGGTGGTGGTCGGCCTGGGCCTGGGCGTCGGCACCGGTCCGCTGGTGCCGCCCGGTCGCGGCGAGAACCTCGACGTCCGGGTCTACCTCGACGTGCAGGGTCGACCGAGCGGCCCGCTCCGCATGCAGCTCCTGGCCTGGCCGGTCGCGGCCGGGGCCGACCCGCACGCGCCGGTGCCGGCGACGCAGCAGCGCCACGTCCAGCGCACCCCGCTCCGGGTGTCGGCCGACGGCATGTTCCCGGCCGACCGGTGGAAGCGGGGCGACCACATCCGCGAGCGCTTCGCCATCACCATCCCGGCCGACTGGCCGACCACCGACGTCGCCTTCGGGCTGGTCGTCGCCGACGGCGCCGGCAAGGTGATCGTGGCCCAGGGCGCCGGCGCCAGCGCCGACGGCCAGTCCACGGTGGTCGGCACGATCCCGCTCCGGCCGGTGGCGCCCGAGCCAGGGACGCCCGGGCCGGTGCCGCCCGGTTCGGGCGCCGGCTCGGCCGGCCCCGGATCCCCCACTCGCTGATCTCGGCAGGTCCGCCAAAGCACTGGCCCCGGCGCCAGAACCCGGGGCGATCCGGATCCTTACCGGCACGGACCACACCCGTCCCTGCCCGGCCGCGCCGGGGAAGCGGCGGCGCCCGGCGGCCGTAGTAGGATGGCCCCATGTCCGTGACCAGCCTGCAGAGCCTGCTGACCGCGCAGGTGCTCCAGTCGCAAGCCGAGCAGGGCAACGTCAACGAGGCGCTGGTCGGCACCGTCACCGACAACCAGGACCCGGAGAAGCTCGGGCGCGTCAAGGTCGCCTTCCCGGCCCTCTCGGTCGACCTGGCCAGCCGCTGGATCCCGGTCATCTCGACCGGTGCCGGCAAGAACCGCGGCTGGTTCTTCCAGCCCGAGGTCCACGACGAGGTGCTGGTGCTGTTCGAGCACGGCAGCATGGAGCGGCCGTACGTGCTGGGCGCGCTGTGGAACGGCAAGGACAAGCCGCCCGACAACAACGCCGACGGCAAGAACGCACGCCGGGTCATCAAGTCGCGCGCCGGCTCGCGCCTGATGTTCTTCGACGACGACGGCGGTCAGGACAAGATCGTGATCGAGGATGGGGCCGGCAAGGGCCGCATCACCTTCGACGCCGCCGCCAACCACATCACGATCGAGGCCCTCGCCGGTGACGTGTGCGTGCAGGCGCCGACCGGCGAGATCAAGTTCGTCAGCAAGACGGCGACCTGGACCGCGCAGACCGAGCTGTCGCTCCAGGCCGGCAGCAACGTCGACGTCGGCGCGCGGTCGGCCACCTTCTCCGGCAAGAGCCTCATCCAGATCTCGGGTGGGCCGACCAGCAACGTCAACTCGGGCGGCGGGTCGCCGGCGCAGGCGCAGACCAGCCCGGCCGACGTCCCCGACAAGTACGGCTCGTAGCCGCGGCCGGCCGACCGACCGCGAGCAGGCGCCGCGCGTGGCCGCTACTGCGACATCGACGCGTTGGAGCTCGACGGCGGCTTGGGCATGTGGTGGTCGATGAGCTTCGGCTGTGGCGCGGCCGGGTCGGGGTTGGTGCCGATGCGGATGTACTCGGTCACCGGCTTGTACTGCAGGACCCAGCGGTTGGTCTTGACCACCTTGCCGTCCTTGATGAACTTGCGATACCGGGTCAGCTTGTAGCCGGGGAAGCCAGGCTGGTCGAGCGAGGTCGAGCCGAGCGCCAGCCGCTCGTCCTGCCGCTCCTCGCTGTTGTACGGGGTCTCCTCGATGACCTCGCGCGAGAACACCACCTTGTCGTACGGCCGCGCCTTGCCGAGGATCTCGACGGTGGCCAGGCCAGCGGCGACCCGGTAGTGGATGGCGATCGGGAAGTCGTACGAGTTGGACAGCTTGAGGTCCGTGGTCGGCCACACCACGGTCGCGTCGAGGCCGAGCGGGGCGTACACCGACGGCCGCGAGTGCGGCGTCTGGCGGACGACCTCGAGCCCGGCGAAGAAGGACGCCGCGAACAGCGTGGTCGAGATCTGGCAGGTGCCGCCGGCCAGGCCGTCGACCATCTCGCCGGCCTGGATGACGTGGGCGACCTTGTAGCCCTGCTTCTCGCTGCGCTCGCCGACGACGGTGTTGAACGAGAACTCCTGGCCGGGCTTGAGCACGAAGCCGTTGACCTTCGAGGCCGCCAGCTTGAGGTTGAAGTTGCGCTCCTTGTCGGACACCGAGAAGCGGGTGGTGTGGGTGCCGAGGACCGACGAGATGTCGTCGATGCCGAGGCTGTCACGGGTGACGCGGGCCGGCACCGGGATGACCGCCAGCTCGACGGTGGCGGCGGCCGAGCGCGCGGCCAGCGCCAGGCGGGCCAGCGAGCCGAGCACGTCGACGCCCTGCCCGGCCGCCTCGGGCCGGACCTTGCGGCCCTCGAGATCGAGGAAGGCGTCGACCGGCGGTCGGTCGACCCGACCGCGCAGCGCGGCCAGGGCGGCCACCGCGCGGGCCCGATCGATGCGGATGGGCAGCGCCCCGCGCGCCTCCAGCGCGGCCAGGTCGGCCCCGGCCCGCCCGACCTCGGCCTCGTCGACCACCGCCCCGAGCTCCGACCAGCGCAGGCTCACGGTCTGCCCGGCCGCGCTCACCGTGACCGCCCGCTCGAGCAGCGCGGCCAGGCTCGGATCGACGGGCCCGGCGCTGCCGGCCACGGCCCCGTCGTGTGGGCCCGGCGGGCGCGCGCGCGCCGACGGGCCGACCGCGGCGTGGGCGGTGGCGGGCTGGCCCTGGGTGACCGCGTAGGCGGTGAACATCCCGGCCGAGGTGGCGAGCAAGGCGCCGCCCAGCCCGAGCAGGAGCCCGCCGCGGCGGGGCTGGACGTGGGTACCTCGGCGATGCGCGTGCTGGGTCATGGCGACGTGACTCCCCTTGGTCAACCTGTCTATCACGAAGGGTGGCTCCGGCGTAGTTCTGCACACCCGGGGCCAGGTCGCGATCGCCCCGGGCCGGTGCGGGGCGCCCAGGAAACCGCTGGCGCGGTCAGGCCCGGGGGCCGGGCCGGACGCGGTCGTGCCCGGGGCGTGGTCAGCGGGACGCGGCCGCCGTGTCGCCACGGCCACGGTCACGCCAGCGCCGAGGTTTGACAGGGGTGGGTCCATAGGGCAGCTTGTGGACATGAGCTCGCTCGTGCAGCGCAACAAGGTGGTGGCTCGCCGCAAAGGCACGCTGGCCGCCGCCGCCGCTGGCGGGTCGGCCGCGTTGATCGTGGTGGCCGGCGCCCCCGTGCTCGGGATCATCGGGCTGGCCGGGGCCGCCTACCTCGGCTGGGACTGGCTGCAGTTCCGGATCAAGAACGGCATGCGGTTCTAGTGCCATGACCGTCGCGGGCTGCTCCGGCCAGACGATCCGGTCGGAGCACTAGCCGCTGTCCGGTCCGGGTCCGCTCTCGCCCATGTCCGAGCTCGACGCGCTGGTCGGCACCGTGCTCGACGGCCGCTACCGGCTCGAGCGGCTGGTTGGCCGCGGTGGCATGGGCGCGGTCTTCCTCGCCACCCACCTGGCGATGGAGCGGCGGGTCGCGGTCAAGGTGATCCGGCCCGACCTGGCCGGGGACCCGGCGACCGCGCGCCGCTTCGCCCGGGAGGCGCGCGGCACCCATCGGGTCGAGTCCGTACACGCGGTGCGGGTGCTCGACTTCGCCAGCACCGACGGCGGCGTGCTGTACATGGTGATGGAGCACCTCGACGGCCGCACCGCCGCGCGCGAGCTCGACGTCGACGGCCCGCTGGCGCCGGCGCGGGCGGTCCACGTCGCCCGCCAGGTCGCGCTCGCGCTGGCGGCGGCCCACCAGGTCGGCCTGGTTCACCGCGACGTCAAGCCCGACAACATCATGCTGGTGCGCGGCGGCGCCGACCCCGACTTCGTCAAGGTGCTCGACTTCGGCCTGGCCAAGCTGCTCAGCCCGGGGCCGGGCGCGGCGTTCTCGGCCATGGCCCTGACCCAGCGCGGCATGGTGTTCGGCACGCCCGAATACATGCCACCGGAGCAGGCGGTCGGCGCCCCGCTCGACGCGCGCAGCGACCTGTACGCGCTCGGCGCCACCCTGTTCGAGCTGCTGACCGGGCGGCCGCCGTTCCGCGCCGCCACGCCGATGCTCATCCTCAGCCAGCACGTGCAGCGGCCGGCGCCGACCCTGGCCGAGGTGGCGCCACGCCTGGCCGGGCTGGCCGCGCTCGAGGGGGTGGTCGCGCGGTGCCTGGCCAAGGCCCCGGCGTCGCGCCCGCCGTCGGCCCTCGCCCTGGTCGCCGAGCTCGAGGCGGTGGCCGCGGCCGGGCTGGCCGCGGTCGGCCCTGGGCCGAGCCCCGAGGCCACGCTGCCGCCCGGGGCCCGCCTGCCGACCCGGAGCGTCTGGGTCGACACCGCCGGCCTGGCCCGGGCCGGCGCGGCCGAGGCGGTCACCGTCGGCCTGCGGCCACCGGCTGCGACCGAGGCGCCGCCGGCCAGCCCGTCGCTGGGGTGGTCGCGGCCGATGCGGGTGCGGCCACGCTGGGTCCTGCCGGTGATCGGCCTGATCGGCCTGGCCGGCCTGGTCGCCGGGGTGCGGTGGTCCCTGCGTGATCCGGCCACGCCCGGGTTGCCAGCCAGGGCGGCGGTGCTGGTGGACGCGGCGGCGGACGGGGCGATCGAGGTGGCGGCCGTCCCCGTCGACGCCGCGCCACCGATCGACGCCGGGCCGCCCGACCGCGGTGCGGGGGACGCCGCGCCCCGGCGGGATGATCGCGCGGCCGACGTCCAGGCCCACCTGGCTCGGGCCGATCAGGCGCGCCGGCAGGGCAACCGCCTGCGCCAGCTGAGCGAGGCCGACGCCGCCCTCGCCCTCGACCGGCGCAGCGTCCAGGCCCGGTACCTCATGGGGGACGCGCTGATCGCCGCGGGGGACCTGGCGACCGGCTGTCAATACCTGGCTCGTGCTCGAGCCCTGGCGGCGGCCCGGGCGCGCGCACAGCAAGCCGGTTGCCCGGATTGACCGCGCCGAAGACCGGCCCGTATCCTCGACGCTCGGATGAGCACCGACCTCTCCTCTCCGCCCGCGCCGGGGCCGTCGCTGTCGGGGGCCCAGGTCGGGTCCTACACGCTGGGCGCGCTGCGCTGGCGGCTGCGCCTGGCCGACGCCTACCAGGCGACCGGGCCGGACGGCTCGGCCACGGTGTTCATCGTCCATGCCCGGTTCGCCAGCCTGCCCGGGGTGACCGACGCCATCACCCGCTCGGTCGCGCACCTGGCCACGCTGGCCGAGGACAAACACCTGGTGCGCGCGCGCGAGGTGTACCAGGCCCACGATCAGCTGGCGGTGGTCGCCGACGACGTGGTCGGCACCAGCGCGGCCGAGCTGATCGCCCGCAAGGCCGGCCAGGGGGTGGGCGTGCGCGGCACCGCCAACCTGATCGGCGGGGTGGCGGCGGCGCTGGCCGCGGCCGGCTCGGTCCACGGCTCGCTCGCGCCCGAGTCGGTGGTGGTCGGCAAGAGCGGTCGCATCCACCTCATCGACGTCGCCCTCGGCCCGGCCACCGCGCTCGCCATCCGGCACGGCGCGGCGCCGGGCGGGCTGCACATCGCGCCCGAGGTCACCGGCGGCACCTCGATCACCGCGGCGTCCGACGTGTGGGGCCTGGGCGCCCTCTGTTACGAGGTCCTGACCGGCCGCCCGCTCGCCGCCGGCGGGCCGCGCCCGAGCGAGGCCGCGCCGGGTGCGCCGCCGGCGATCGATGGGATCATCACCCGCGCCTGCCATGCCGACCCGGCCGCTCGCGTCGGCTCGGTGCTGGCGCTGCGCGAGCTGGTGGCCGACGCCCTCGGCGCTGGCGCCGGCGACGAAGCCGGCCCGGCCCGGGCGCTGGCCAGCGCCAGCGGCGCGATCGCGCCGAGCCTGGCCGAGCGGGTGTCGAACCCCGGCATCGCCATCCCCAGCGCGGCCGCGGTCGACGCCGCTGACGCCGCCACCCCGGCCGCCGCGGCCGAGGCGCCGGTCGACCGCGTGCTGGCGGCGGCGCTCGCCGATGGCGCGGAGAAGTGGCTCATCACCAAGGGCCGGTTCGACTACGGTCCGTTCAGCCTGGCCGACGTCGTCGCCCAGATCGGCAAGGGCGACATCCTGGCCGGCCACGTCGTGGTCGACAAGGACTCGGGCGCGCGCATGGACGTCGGCGAGCACCCGCAGCTGGCGCCGCTGGTCGAGCAGGCCCGCATCGCCCGCGATCACGCCCGCCGGGCCCAGGCCGAGGTGGTGCACCAGTCGCGCGAGAAGCGGCGCAGCGTGACCCTGATGGCGATGATCGGGGCCGGCGTGCTGGCCGCCGCCGGCGTCGTGTACCTCATCATCTCGACGGTGCGCAGCAGCGAGAAGGCCAAGGTGGCCTCGGTCAGCTCGGTCGGCGAGGCCACGCTCAAGGTCACCATCAGCCAGCCCAAGCGGCCGCCCAAGCGTAGCCACGGCGGCGGGGGTGGCGGTGGCGGTGGCAAGCCGCGGACCGACACCGGCGGCGCCATCGGCGGCGGCGACCTCACGCTCGATCTGTCGGGGGACGACGACGAGGGCAGCGAGACCCTCGACATGAACACGATCTACGGCGTGTACTCGCGCTACGGCGGCCAGCTCGGCGGTTGCCTGTCGCGCGAGGGCGGCGGCAGCGCCAACATCAGCATCGTCATCGAGGGCAAGTCGGGCAAGGTGACCTGGCTCCGGGTCAACGACCAGGCCAGCGGCGGCCTGCACGGGTGTATCAGCCGGGTCATGCGGGGCATGAAGTTCCCGTCGATCAACGGCCCGCGCAGCCGCGCCGAGTTCGACATCTCGCTATGAGCACCACGGGTAGCACCGGGCCGAGGACCACCGGTGACGGCGCGGGCGCGACCGGGCCGACGACCGCGCCGACCCTGGCCATGGCCGGCGCGCCGGCGCCGGCCGGGGCGAACGCGGCCGCCGCGGCGGCGGCGCGGCAGCGCCTGCGCGCGGTCATCCAGCCGCGACCCCGGGCGACCGCGCTGTGGTCGGTGCTGCTGGCCCTGGCCTTCGCGCTGGTGGTGAGCGCCACCCTGGTCGCCGATCGCGCCGCCGACGTTACGGTCGCGCCGGGGCAGCCGGTGCCGGTCACGGTGCGCGTGCCGGCGTTCGCCGGCCAGCAGCTCGGCGACCTGGTCGTGGCCGGCGGCGGCGTGCTGGCCGCGCGCGGCGACGTGCTCAGCGCCGAGCAGGCAGCCGCGGTCACCGCCGTGCGCGCGCACCAGGCCCCGGGCCTGCCCAGCTTCGTCGCCACGTTCGCCATCCTGTTCGGGCTGGCCTGGGTCTACTCGCACCACCTGCGTCGGTCGCCGCACGGGCGCCACCTCCGGGTCCAGGTCATCAACCTGGCGACCCTGGCGGTGGTCGCCATCGCCGCCAAGGTCCTGCTCGTGCTGACCCCGCTGTCGGTGCTGATCGTGCCGGTCGCGCTGGCGTCGATCATCCCGACCGTCGTGCTCGACCGCGTGGTCGGGCTGGCCACCGGCGTGCTGGCCGCGCTGGTCCTGGCCCTGCTCGTCCCGTTCGACCTCGGCACCGTGACCGTGCTGCTGGCCACCACCTCGCTGGCCGGGCTGGTCGTACCCGAGCGCAAGACCCACACCACCTCGGCGGTGCTGCTCGGCGCGCTGGCGGCGGTGGCCGGCGCCGGCGCCAGCTACGCCGCCTACATGTTCCTGGCCACCGGGCGCAGCCCGATCGGCGAGCTGGCCAGCCCGACCGCCGCGCCGTGGCTGGCCGCGCTCGCCGGCGGCGGCCTGGCCCTGGCCCTGGCCGTCATCGCCCTGCCGCTGTACCAGCTGCTGGTCGGCGAGATCACGCACGGCGCGCTGGTGCGCCTCGAGGACCTGGCCAACCCCCTGCTGCGCCAGATCGCCACCAACGCCCCCGGCTCGTGGCAGCACAGCCTGGCGATGGCCAACATGGCCGACATCGCGGCCGGCGCCATCGGCGCCAACGGCCGCCTGGTCCGCGTCGGCGCCTACTACCACGACCTCGGCAAGTCGCTCCAGCCCAAGTACTTCATCGAGAACCTCGAGCCGGGCGAGCCGAGCCCGCACGATCGGCTGGCGCCCGAGGTGTCGTGCGACGCCATCTTCGCCCACGTCACCGAGGGGCTGGTCCACGCCCGGCGGGCCAAGCTGCCCGAGCGCATCGTCGACTTCATGCACATGCACCACGGCGACGGCGTGCTCGAGTACTTCTGGGGCAAGTGCCAGGAGCAGGGCAACCCGCGCGGCCTGACCGTCGAGGACTTCCGCTACCCGGGCATGCGGCCGCAGAGCCGGGAGACCGCGATCCTGGCCATCTGCGACGCGGTCGAGGCGGCCGCCCGCACCCTCAAGCGGGGCGACGACCAGTCCGTCGGTGCCCTGGTCCAGCGGATCGTCTACGGCAAGCTGCACCTGGGGCAACTCGACGACTCGGGCCTGTCGATGGCCGACCTGCGCCGGCTCAGCGACGCCCTGCGCGAGACCATCAAGCACGCCCGCCATGGCCGCATCGAGTACCCGTGGCAGCGCGAGGCCGCGGCTCAGGACGCCTCGGCCGCGCCCTCGCTCGGCACCAGCGGCAGCGGGCTGCTCCAGCTGCCGCAGCTCGACTCGCTCGACGGCGCTCGCCCGCCGGGCCCGGCCGGCCTGGCGCCGCGCTCGGTCAGCTCGAGCGGCCCGATCCGGACCGAGGAGGCGCTCACCGCGACCCAACCAGCGACCCCGGTCACCGTCGCCGCCGCCGGTGCGTCGGGCCAAGACCAGGCCACCGCGCCGGCGGCGCCCCCCGAGGCACCGGCCGAGGCCGCACCGGCGCTGCCCGCCGCCGCCCCGGCCGACGCCGCCTCGATCGATCTGGCGCCGCCGGGCCCTGGCTCGACCCCGCCGCCGTTGTCGCCGCGGGCGCTGGCGGCCGCCGAGTCCAGCTCCAGCCTGCGCCCCAAGGCCACCCTGCCGGGCGTGCAGTCGGAGCTGCGGGCGCCGTCGGCCGGCGCGTCGGGGCAGATGGTGGCCGAGGCCGACGTGATCGCCGAGGTGCCCACGTCGCCGTCGCGCCCGAAGCTGAGCGCGCTCATCGTCGACGACGAGCCACCCGGCGCCGACGAGGCACGCGGTGACGACGCCGCGGCGACGCGGCCGCGCATGGCCGCGCTGCCGCTGCCGGCGCCGCCGCCGTCGAACCCGGCCATCGAGCTGCCGACCAACCCGACCAACCGCACCCTGGCCGGCATGGCGGCCCGGCTGGCCGCGGATCCGGGGCCGCCGCCGGTGCCGGTGCGCGACTCACCCTCGAGCCCGTGGTCGAGCGGCCTGGCGGCGCGGATCGAGGCCAGCCTGGGCGACGAGTTCGCGGTCGACACGCCGGTGCGGGCGCCCGACACCGCCACCCTGGCCTCGGCGGCGGAGCGGCTCGAGCAGACCCGGCAGACCCCGCTGCACGAGATCGAGGCGCTGGTGAGCCGGTCGCGCGGGGCGCGTGACGGCGACGGCGATGACGACGAGCTGTTCCAGGACGAGCCGGCCCGGCCGCCGCCGCCCGCGTCCGGCCGGGCCCGCCGGGCCCGCGACACCGAGGAGGTCGAGCTCGACGCGGTCGAGGCCGAGATGGACATGCTGCCCCGCGCCAAGGGTGGGCCGCCGCCGGCGACCCGCCCGGCGGCGCGGCCGCAGTCGCAGCCGATCGGCACGGTCAAGCGCAAGCCGCCGGGCTGAGCCGGCGCCGCGCGGCGCTACTTGTCGCTGACGACCCGGACCGCGGCGATGGCGTCGAGGCCGACGCCGTACCGCTCGCGCCGGTGCGTGGTCACCACCGCGGTGTCGTCGCCGACGTCGATCCGGCTGACGCGATCGATGATCAGCGCCTCGTCGCCTGGCTCGAGGTACAGGGTGGCCTGGGCCCCGTCGGGGGCGAGGTAGGCCGACGCCGTCTCCTTGACCCAGCCGAGCTGCGTGAGAAGCTGCAGGAGTTGTTTGTGCTGCATCGCCCACGCACCGTAGCACTGCTGCTGGCGATCGCCGCGTCCGGAAGTGGGTGCGGCCGCCCGGCCCCGAGCCGGCCCAGCGCGGCCACGGTGCGCGCGGTCGAGGCGGCCGAGGACGCCGAGCGCCGGCGTGACCACCACGCCGCCCGGGCCCGCTACCAGGCGGCGATCGCCGGCGCCCCCGACGCCAGCAGCGAGCGGTTCGCCCGGCGCGAGCTGGCCGACGCCCTGCTGTCGTGGGGTGAGCTGGCCGCGGCCGAGCGCGAGCTGACCCGGGTCGCGGCGCTGGCTCCGGCCGAGCCGGCTGGCTGGCACGACCTCGGCATCGTCCGCGCCAACCTGGGTGACGAGGCCGGGGCCGACCAGGCCCTGGCCCGGGCCCGCGCGCTGGCCCCTGGTGATCCGCGCCCGCGCGTCGCCCTGGCCGCGCTGCGCTGGCGTCGGGGTGATCGCGCCGCGGCCCGGCGCGAGTACCAGGAGCTGCTCCAGCTCGACCTGCCGCCCGGGCTGCGGCGCAAGGTCGAGTGGGCCCTGTCCCAGCTCGCGCCCCCCGGCGGCTGAGGCGATCGACCGCGTCGGGTCGGGGTCGGCGGGCCGCAGCCGGCGCCGTCACGTATACTCCGGCCATGACCGTCGCCCGCGTCCTGCTCGCCGCCAGCCTGGCGCTCACGGCCGCCGGTGCGCCCGCCGCCGCCTGGACGTTCGACTGGGTCGGCCGGGTCGAGCTCGACGCGCGCGACCTGGGCGCCGACGACCCGCGGATCCGGCTGGCCGCGGTGACCAAGCTGGCCGGCTACGATCCGGCGCTGGCCGCGCCGCACCTGTTGCGGGTGCTGGGTGATCCCGATCTCCAGGTCCGCCTCGAGGCCGCGCGCGCGCTCGGTCGCGGCGCGGTGGCGGCGGCCGGGCCGACGATGATCGCCTGGCTGGCCGACATCGACGCGCCGACGCGCGCGGTCGCGGCCGAGGTCCTGGGCGAGCTGGGCGGCGCCGACGCCACCGGGGCGCTGATCCGCAGCCTGGGCGACGACGACGCCGGGGTCCGGCTGCGCGCGGTCGGGGCGCTCGGCCAGATCGGGGTGCGCGGCGATCGCCAGGTCGTGGTGCCGCTGGTGTCCCGCCTCGAGGACGACAAGGCCGAGGTCCGGCGCAAGGCGGTCGAGCAGCTCGAGGCGCTCGGTGATCGGCGCGCCGTCATCCCGCTGGTGGCCGCGTTCGGCGACACCTCCCTCGAGGTGCGCAAGGCCGCGGTGCGAGCGGTCGGCGCGCTCGGCGATCCGGCCGCGACCGCGGCGCTGGTCCGCCTGCTGCGCGACCCGGCCGACGAGATCCGCACCGCCGCGGTCGGCGCGCTCGGCGCCATCGGCTCGCCCGAGGCCGCCGACACGCTGATCGAGCTGCTCGATGGTGGCCCCGACCTGTACCGGGCCAAGGTCGCCTTCGCGCTCGGCCAGATCGCGGCGCGCCAGGGCGCGACCGCGGCGGCGCGTTCGCTGCGCGTGCTGGTGGCCCAGCTCGGCTCGCCCAGCCAGCGCGCGGCGGCGCGCGAGGCGCTGACCGCGGCCGGGCCGGCGGCGGCGCCCGCCCTGGTCGATCACCTCGAGGGTCGCGCGACCGGCGACCCGGGCATCGCGGTCGCGCTGCTGGCCACCTCGGCGGTCGGGGACCCACGCGCCACCCGCGCGCTGGTGGCCGAGCTGGAGCGGACCCGGGTGCCGGTCATCCAGGTCGTGGCCGCCCTCGGCGCCACCGCGGACCCGGCCGCGCTGCTGCCCCTGCTCGGCTTGCTCGAGGCGCCCGACGGCGCGGTGCGGCTGGCGGCGATGAACGCGGTGCGCCACCTCATCGCCGGAGATCCGCGCGCGGCCGACGTGCTGGTCGACCGCCTGGCCGACCCCGAGCTCGAGGTCCGCATCCTCGCCGCCGAGTACCTCGGCCTCATCCACGCCGGCCGCGCCGTGCCGCGCCTGGTCGAGCTCAGCGCCGCCGGCACGCCGCCGCGCCTGCGCCTGGCCGCGATCGACGCGCTCGGCGAGATCGCCGATCCACGGGCCGGGCGAGCCCTGGTCGCCGTGCTCCGCGTCGGGCCGCCCGAGCTGCAGCGGGCCGCCGCCGACGCGCTGTCGTACCTCGACGACGCGGCCACGCTGACCGCGCTGCGCGACGTGGTCGCCGGCGCCGACGCCGGCCCCGCCGGCGACGCCCCGGGCGGCCGACACCACGCCGTCCGCGCGCTGGCGGCGATGGCGCGGGGTCGGGGCGACGCCGCCGCCGAGCGCACCCTGCGCGAGCTGATCGGCTCGGGTGACGGCGCGGTCGCGGTGGCGGCGATCGGCGGGCTGGCGGCGGCCGGCTCGGCCGCGAGCGCCGGCGTCCTGATCGAGCTCGCGGCCGGGGCCAGCGTCGAGCGCCGCCGCGCCGCCGCGCGCGCGCTGGGTGAGCTGGGCCTGGTCGAAGGCGTGCCGGTCCTGACCACGGCGCTGGCCGGGCACGACGACCGCGTCAGCGCCGACGCCGCCTGGGCCCTGGGCGAGCTGGCGGCGACCGGGGCGGCCGGGGCCGCCGCGGTCCGGGCCGACGACCGCGTCGACATCCTGCTGCGCCTGGCCCGCCGCGGCGGCTGGGCCTCGGCGGTCAACGCCACCGCCGCGCTGGCCCGGCTGGCCGCGGCCGACCCGGCGCCGGTAGCCCGCCTGCGCGGCGAGGCGCTCGGGCTGATCCACCACCGCTCGCGCCTGGTCCGGATCAACGCGGCCCGACTGCTGGCCGCGCTCGATGGCGCCGCGCCGACCCCGGCCGCGGCCGGGTTGACCGCGCTGGCCCGCATCGCCACCGACGAGCGCGGCCTGCAGCTCCGGCTCGCTGCGGTGCGCGCGCTGGCCGACATCGCCGGTGGGCGACCGGCTCGGCTCGGGCTGGCGGCGGCCGCGCTGCGCACGCTGGCGGCCGATCGCGCGGCGCCGCCGGAGCTGGCCGCCGCGGCCGCGGCCGCGCTCGCGCGCGCGCCGGTGGCGGTCGGCCGGTCGGAGTGGCGCTCGTTCTACGTGGTCGACCCGGCCACCGCCGACGCCCCGGTCACCCAGGAGCCGTACCTGGTGCTGGGCGGTGACGGCCTGGCCTGGGCGGGCTACACCGACGCGCGCGGCGAGCTGAGCAGCGAACACTTCCCGCCGGGCGAGGCCCTGGTCTGGCCGGCCCACCGCGAGCCCGAGCTGTAGCGCCGGCCACCGCTAGCAGGCTGCTGATGAAGCAGCCTGGAGCCGCCGGCACGGGTTCTTCAGCAGTCTGCTAGGCCGCGCGCTTGATGCCGCCGTCGGCGGCGTAGTCGCGCAGCGTGACCTCGAGCTGGCGGCGCGCGCGGAACAGGCGCGACATCACCGTGCCGATGGGCACCGCCAGGTCGTCGGCGATGTCCTTGTACTTCTCCCCGCGCAGGTCGGCCCGCTCGACCACGTCGCGGTAGTCGCTGGCGAGCGCGCCGAGCGCCGCCACCACCTCGTCGGCCAGCTCGCGCTCGCACAGCGCCTGGCCGTGATCGGGCGCGTGGTCCTCGGCCTGGCCGTACAGCGCGCACAGCGCGTCGGCCGGGCGCTCGCTGGCCAGCCGGCTGTGCCGCCGCCGCTTGCGGTAGCCGTTGATGAAGCTGTTGGTCAAGATCCGCAGCAGCCAGGCGCGCAGGTTCGATCCGGGCTCGAACCGGTCCCAGGCGCACATCGCCCGCAGCAAGGTCTCCTGCACCAGGTCCTTGGCGTCGGCCGGGTTGCGGCACAGGCGCATGCCGGCGGCGTACAGCTCCGGTTGCATCGGCACACACGCCGCGGCGAAGCTGGCGTGGGTGGCGACCGGCGCGTCGGTCACCGCCGATGGCGCCAGCGCGGTGCGGGCGGCCGACAGCGGGCGACGAACCAGCGTGGAGCGGGAAGGGATCTCGGCGGCGGCGCGTTCACGGCTCGACATGACCGCGGGTACAGCACGTTCGGTGCCACCCGGCGGGTCGCCGCAAGGGCTCGGAACCGCACGGGGTTTATTGGAGCGCGGCGGCGGAGACACAGCCCTGTTGCCAGGCGGACGCGGGCCGAGCGCCGCGCCTCGATGCGGCGGCGGTCAGGCCGGCCCGGTCGGCGCCGGCGCGACCAGCGCGGCCAGCGTGTGCGCCAGCTCGTCGGGCAGATCGGACGCGACCGCGCCGCGTGGCCCCCACGCGGCGGCCAGGCGCTCCCCGGCGCGGCCGTGCACCCACGCGGCGGCCCGGGCCGCCTCTCCCGGGCTCAGGCCCTGGGCGATGAGCCCGGCGATGGCGCCGGCCAGCACGTCGCCGCTCCCCCCGGTGGCCAGGGCCGGGTCGCCGGCGTCGATGATGGCCACGAACGGATCCCCGAGGGTGCCGTCACACACCACCGTGCGGGCGCCCTTGAGCACGATCACCGCGCGGCATCGCGTCGCCAGCGTCCGCGCCGCGCCGATCCGATCGGCGGCGACGGCGTCGACGCTGGTGCCGAGCAGGCGCGCGGCCTCCTTGGGGTGCGGCGTCAGCACCGCCGGACCGGCGGCGCCGGCGGCCCGGGCCGGATCGGGCGCCAGCAGGGTCAGCGCGTCGGCGTCGATGACCAGCGGGCTGCCGCTGGCGAGCGCCACCCGCAGCAGCCCGTCGGCCTCGGCGCCGGTGCCCAGGCCCGGGCCGACCACCACGATCCGACCGGTCAGCAGCGGGGCGAGGGCCGCACCGTCACCCACCGGCTGACGCATCAGGTGGTCGGGTGCATCGACCTCGCCGCCCGCCGGGCCCGGGCCGGGGTGGAGCCAGCTGACCAGCCCGGCGCCGATCCGGGCCGCGGCGCGCGCGGCCAGCCGGCCGGCGCCGCGTTGCCCCGGCCCGCCACCGACGACGGCGACGTGGCCGCGCCGGCCCTTGTGATCGAGCGGGTGCGCCCGCGGCACGGCGCCCGCCGCGTCGGCCTCGCCGTACAGCCCGGCGCCGAGCGCCGACGCCAGCATGAGGCTGCGCGGGATGCCGATGTCGGCCACCACGACCCGGCCGGCGTGGACGAAGCCGGGCGCGCCGACCAGCCCGAGCTTGAGCGCGCCCAGGGTGATCGTGACGTCGGCCGCGACCACCGGCCCAGCGCCGACGCCGACGCCGAGGTCGGCGTGCAGCCCCGACGGCAGGTCGACCGCGAGGCGGCGCCCCGGCCCGGCGTTCACGAGCGCGATCAGCGCGGCGGCGTGCGGATCGAGCGCGCGATCGAGCCCGGTGCCGAACAGCGCGTCGATGATGACCGCGGCCTCGGCCAGGGCGCGCCGGAGTGGGCCAAGATCGTCGGCCTGGCTCGCTGCCTGGGCCAGCCCGCCGGCGCGCTCGAGCGCCTCGAGGTGCAGGCGGGCGTCGGCACCGAAGCGCTCGCGCCGCCCCAGCAGGAACACGGACACGGCCCGGCCGCGATCGCGCAGGACGCGGGCGGCGACCAGGCCATCGCCGCCGTTGTTGCCGGGCCCACACACCACCACGATCGGTCCGGTCGCGGCCAGGGCCTCGGCCTGATCGGCCACCGCCCGCCCGGCGGTCTCCATCAGGACCGCGCCGGGCAGGCCGATGTCGTCGATGGTGGCGCGATCGAGCGCGCGCATCTCGGCGGCGGTGACGACCGGGCGCATGGCGGGCTCAGCTCCGGCAGGCCGCGGCCAGGGCGGCGGCGATCTCGTCGGCCATGACCTGGATGCGAGCCTGGTCGGGCCCCTCGATCATCACCCGCACCTTGGACTCGGTGCCGCTGTAGCGGACCAGGATGCGGCCGTCCTCGCCCAGCGCGGCCTCGGCCTGGCGGATGAGCGCGCTCACCGTCGGCAGCTCGGCCAGCGGGACCTTGCGGTCGACCTTGGTGTTGACCAGCACCTGCGGGCTCTTGGTCATCACCGCGGCCAGCTCCGACAGCGGCCGACCCTCGCGCGCCATGATGGCCAGCACGCGCAGGGCGGCGACGATGCCGTCGCCGGTGGTCGCGTGGTCGAGGAAGACCAGGTGGCCCGACTGCTCGCCGCCGAGGTTGTAGCCACCCCGCCGCATCTCGTCGACGACGTAGCGGTCGCCGACCTGGGTCCGGATGACCTTGCCGCCGGCGGCGCGCACGGCCCGCTCGAGGCCGAGGTTGGACATCACGGTGGTGACCAGGGTGTTCTTGGCCAGCCGGCCCTCGCCGATCAGGCGGGTCGCGCACAGCGCCATCACCGCGTCGCCGTCGATGACCTCGCCGTGCTCGTCGCACAGGACCAGGCGATCGGCGTCGCCGTCGAGGGCGATGCCGGCGTGGGCGCCGTGGGCCCGGACCGCCGCGCACATGGCCTCGGGGTGGAGCGCGCCGCAGCCGTCGTTGATGTTCTTGCCGTTGGGCTCGTCGTGCAGGCGGATGACCTTGGCGCCCAGCTCGGCGAAGACGTCCGGCCCGACCCGGTAGCCCGCGCCGTTGGCGCCGTCGACGACCAGGGTCAGCCCGTCGAGCGTGAGGTCGGCCGGGAAGGTGTTCTTGCAGAACACGATGTAGCGGCCGCGAGCGTCCTCGACCTTGCGGCTGTAGCCGATGTCGGGCGCGGCGGCGCGCTGGCGGTCGAGGTCGGGCGAGGCCATCAGCGCCTCGATCTCGGCCTCGACCGCGTCGGGCAGCTTGAAGCCGTCGCGCGCGAACAGCTTGATGCCGTTGTCCTGGTATGGGTTGTGCGAGGCGCTGATGACCACGCCGGCGTCGCACCGCATCGACGAGGTGATGAAGGCGATGCCCGGGGTCGGCAGCGGGCCGGTCAGCCACACGTCGGCGCCCATGGCGACGATGCCCGACGCCAGCGCGGTCTCGAACATGTAGCCCGACAGCCGGGTGTCCTTGCCGATGACGATGCGGGTGTGGCGGTTGGGCTGGCGCAGGCGCGCGGCCACCGCCATGCCGAGCCGCATCACGGTGTCGCCGGTCATCGGCTCGACGTTGGCGACCCCGCGGACGCCGTCGGTCCCGAACAGCGCGCGGGTCGGGCTGGTGCTCACCTCACGCCCCCCGGGTGCCGCCGTGGCGGGCGACCAGCTCGTCGTCGGCGGCGTCGGCCGCCGCGGCCAGCGTGGCGATGAGGTGCTGCACCTCGCTGCGGTCGAGATCGAGGGTGGTGCGCTCGCTCACCAGCAGGACCCGGCGGCCGTCGAGGGCGAACGCGGCGCCGGCCAGGTCCCGGTTGCGGGCCAGGAGGTCGGCGAACAGCGCCGGCAGGTCGACCCGATCGTCGATGGTGAGCACCCCGGCCTCGACCCGGAGGTGGCTGAAGCGCGGGCGGTCCAGCAGGGCCACGGTGATGGAGGCCGAGCCGCTGGTGAAGCGCCAGGCCCGCAGCGCGCCGGGCTGTTCGATCACCGCGCCACCCAGGAACAGGCCGCGCTCGATCAGGACGTCCTCGACCATGGTGATGGCCGAGGCCAGGTTGGTCTCGCGCTGGTTGGCGAACAGGGCGGATGGCATGGGCACCTCACCCGGCGGTCCCGGGCACGACGAGGGGCAACGATCGCACATCCCGGCTATCGTTGCGAGCGATGCGCCGCGCTCCCCCACCCCGCGCCCTCCTGGCGATCGTCGCGCTGGCGCTGCCGTTCGTGGTCATCGGCGCGGTGGCGCCGGAACACGCCGGTGGCCCGGGCCCCGCGGCCGGGCCGGGCACCGACGTGACAGCCGGCCCGGGCCAGCCGGGGCCTGGCACGGCACCGGACCGACCCGACGCCGGGCCAGCGGCCGCTGCCGCGGCGGCGGGGCCGTACGCCCTCGACGGCGTGGTGGTCGATCGTGCCGGCCAGGCGGTGGCCGACGCCGAGGTGTCGGTCCGCCTCGAGCTCGGGCCGGGCGTGCGCGGGGCCGCCGCCGCGACGGTCGCGCCGCTCATCACCACGCGCACCGGCGCCGATGGGGCGTTCGTCCTGGCCGGGCTGGCCGCCGGCCGTCATCACGTGATCGTGCGCGGCGGCGCCCTGTTCCCGTCGGAGGTTCGCTTCGTGGCCGTCCCGGCCGAGCCGCTGCGGGTGGTGGTGGCGCGCCAGGTCTCGGTGCGCGGCCGGGTGGTCGACGGCGCACGCCCGGTCGCCGCGGCCGAGGTCGAGCTGGTCGGCGCCGGCCTGAGCGGTCGGCGGGTGGTGCAGGCCGACGCCGGCGGGGCCTTCGAGTTCCCGTCCCTGCCCGAGGGCACCTATCGCCTACGTGCGCTCCGGGGCGACCTGGCCAGCCGGACCGAGCCGGTGCCGCGGCTGGGCCCGGGGCCTCACCCCGACGTCGTGCTGGTCGCCGGGCAGGCGGCCATCGTCGTCGGCAACGTGGTCGACGCCGACACCGGGGCCGGGGTCGCGGCCGCGGTCGAGCTGCGCTCCCTCGAGGACGACGGTGAGCTGGCGCGGTACGGCGTCAGCGGCAGCGACGGCGTGGTCCGCATCGAGGGTGTCCTGCACGGCCGGTGGATCGCCCAGGCCTGGGCGCCCGGCCTCCTGGACCAGGACGCGGTCGAGCTCGACGCCGGGCGTGGCCTGGTTCGCATCGAGGTGGCGCGCGGCGCGGTCCTCTCGGGTCGGGTGGTCGGCCCCGACGGCCGCCCGGTCGCCGGCGCGACCATCCGGGTCGAGTCCGCGGGTGATGGCGGCGCCGGCGCCGCCTCGGCCCAGATCGAGGCCGATCGGCTGGCTCGCTTCACCGGCGCGGGCGCGGGCGGCGGCGCCGGCCCGGTCGACCAGCCGCTCGCCGCCTTCGAGCCACGCGGCGAGCTGGGCGTGATGCGCGGCCCGATCCCGTTCCCGCCGCCACCCGGGGCCCGGATCGGCGCGCCGATCGAGGCCAGCCTCGGCGCGCCCGGCCCCGGCGTCGTCGGCCGGGCCCCGCCGCCTCCACCGCTGACCCCGGTCGTGGCCTCGACCTGGATCAGCGACAGCGACGGCCGCTTCCGCGCCGCCGGGGTCGGGCCTGGTCGGGTCGTGGTCCGGGTCAGCGCGGTCGGCTTCGCCGACGGCGTGAGCCGCCCGGTCGCGGCGTCGCCACCCGACGAGCTGTCCGGCCTCGAGGTGACGCTGGCGCGGGGGCGCTACCTGGTCGGGCGCATCCTCGACGACCGCGGTGACGTCGTGGTCGGCGCCACGCTGACCGCGCGGACCGGGGCCGGCGCGCTCGATCACGTGACCGACAGCAGCGGGGCGTACCGGATCGGCCCGCTGCAGGGCACGGTCGAGCTCGCGGTCACCGCGTTCCGCCGGGTCGGCGTGTCGCTCGTGGTCGATCTGGATCGCGAGGACGCCAGCGGGCCCGATCGCGACGAGGTCCGGCGCGACCTCACCCTGGCCCTGGCCGATCGCGAGCTGATCGGCGAGGTGGTCGACCCGGCCGGGTTGCCGGTGGTGGGCGCGCAGATCGTGGTCGTGGCCGGCGCCGCCGCCGGCCGGGCCGCGGTGTCGACCGCGGCCGGCTTCCGCCTGACCGGGCTGCCGGCCGGGCCGGTCGAGCTTCGGGTCGAACACGCCGACTACCCGTCCGCGCAGGCCAGCACCAGCACCGACGAGCGGCCGCGCCTGACCCTGCGCTGGGGCGGCGGCGTGACCGTGCAGGTGCACGATCGCGCGACCGGCGCGCCGCTGGTCGGGGTCACCGTCGAGGCGACCGGCCCGGGACCACGCCGGCAGGTCGCCACCGACCCACGCGGCTGGGCCACGCTGGCGGCGCTACCGGCCGGGACCTGGACGCTGCGGGTCGCCAGCGCCGGCTACCTGCCGAGCGAGCGGCGGATCGACGTCGCGGCCGGCACCGGCCTGGGCGCGATCACCGTCGACGGGGTCGAGCTCACCGTCGAGCGCGGCGCCCACCTGGCCGGCCTGGTCCGCGATCGGCGCGGCGAGCGGGTCGCGGGCGCCGAGGTGGTGGCGCAGCGCGCCGACGGCAGCGGGGCATCGGCCCGGGGCCGCAGCAACGCCGACGGCGAGTTCCACCTGCGCGACGCCCCGACCGGCACGATCCGGGTCGAGGCCCGCGCCGGCGGCGGCGCCGGCGCGACCACGCTCGAGGTGCGCCCGGGCGACGAGCAGTTCGCCCTGGTGATCGACCTGCAGTAAGCGGTCGCCGGGCCGCGCCCCGGCGGGACCTCGCGGTTACAGCGGCTGGTCGAGCACGAGCACCAGGTTGTCGGCCGGGACCTTGACCTTGAGCGTGCCGGCGACGTCGCCCGGCTGCTTGGAGATGGCGTCGTGGTCCTGGTCGTACCGGGCCGAGATGATGACCTCGCCCTCGAGCTTGGTCCCGGCGATCATCGCGTCGGCCTCGGTCAGCTCGAAGGTGATGCCGTCGCCGGTGAACTGCAGCTTCTCGACCGCGAGCGGCGCGCCGGTCGGCTGCCCGGCCGCGTCCATCCGCTTGGCGGTCACGAAGATCGCCCCGCCCTGCGCGACCTTGTCCTTGAGCGCGGGCGCCGGGCGGATGGTGCCCTTGAGGTAGTGATCGGCGCTGATCGGCCGGCTCGGATCCGGCGGCGGCAGCCCGAGCTTGGCGACGTCGGTGCCGCCGGAGTCCCCGCTGATGTCGGGCGCGCCGGGCACGCCGGCGTGCGGGTTGATCTCGGGCGCGCCGGGCACGCCGGCGTGCGGGTTGATCTCGGGCGCGCCGGGCACGCCGGCGTGTGGGTTGGTCGCGCCCGCGCCGGGGTCGGGCGCGGGGGCCGCGGAGCCGCCGGCCTGCCATTGCGGCGCGGGCGGCAGTCCCGCCTCCTTCTTGCGATCACACGAGGTGGCCGCCAGCAGCGAAAGGGTGAGCGTGGCGAGGACGTGGGCTCGGTTCATGGGCCATGACCCTAGCAACAAATCCTGCGCGCGGCCGCCGAGGTCGCGCCGATCGCCGCCGCCGGCGGTGTCCGCGACCTGCACAGCCCGGGCCCTTAGCAGGATGCTGAAGAAGCATCCTGCTATTCATTTCTGAACTCGCAGCCTGCTGAAAAGACGGAGCACGTCCCGTCGGCAGGAGCCGCCGGCACGGGTTCTTCAGCAGCCCTGCTAGATCGAGCGGCTGGTGGTGGTGACCGAGGCCAGCACGGTCGCCGGCGGCGGCAGCGGCTCGCCCATCCACGCCTGGTAGCGGGCCGCGCCCGGCCCCGGCTCGGCCGCGACCACGATCTCCCACCGGGTCGGCGGCGCCGCCGCCAGCGTCAGGGTGGTGCTGACCAGGCGGCCACGGCGGAAGCAGTGCAGCTCGAGGTCCTGGCCTGGGCGGCGGCCGGCCAGCTGGGCCCGCGCCTCGGCGTCAGTGCTGGCCCGGGCCCGATCGATCGCCACCAGCTCGTCCCCGGGCGCGACCCCGGCGGCCTGGCCCGGGCCGTCGTCGTAGACCGCGCTGACCCGACCGCCGGCCAGGACCAGGCCCATCCACACCGGCAGGTTGCCGTCGGCGGTGAGGGCGCCGTCGTGGCCCGGGCGCAGCTCCAGCCCGACCGCGGCCAGCTCGCCGGCCAGGTCCGGATCGGCCGTGCCCTGGATCTGCGCAGCGAAGATCCCGTCGAGATCGATGCCGGTCGCCTCGGCGAAGACCGGCGCCAGGGCCTCGGGGTGGGGCCGGCCGCGCGCGCCCCAGTCGCGCCACAGCGCGCGCAGCACGTCGTCGAGGCAACGCGCGCCGCCGCTGACCCGGCGCAGGTGCAGGTCGAGCGCGAACATCACCAGCCCCCCCTTGAGGTAGTAGCTGACCGTGGTGTTGAGGTTGCTCTCGTCGGGCTTGTACAGCTTGATCCACGCGTCGAACGAGCTGTCCTCGAGGCTGTGCCGGCGGCGCCCGGGCACCGCGACCAGGCGCGACCAGTCGTCGAGCACCTTGTCGAGGTACGACTTGGCGGTGATGACCCGGGCATCGCGCAGGCCCCAGCGGTCGTAGTGACTGGTCAGGCCCTCCATCAGCCACAGGCTGCGGGTGTAAGCCTCGCGCCCGTAGTCGAACGCCAGCAGCGGCGCCGGGGCGATGCGCTTGCCGTTCCAGGCGTGGAACAGCTCGTGGGACAGCAGCTCGAGCAGGCCCTCGTAGTGCTTGCGGCTGGTCAGCGCCTGGGGATGGAACAGGTTGATCGACGAGTTGCCGTGCTCGAGGCCGCCGTAACCATCGGCGGTCAGCATCAGCACGAACGTGTAACGCGCGAACGGGGCGGCGCCGATCCGGGTGATGTGGGCGGCGGCGATGGCGCCCAGGTCACGGACCAGGTCGTCGAGGGCAAACGGCCCGGGCGCGAGCGGGCCCCACACCACCAGCGAGAACGGCACCTCGGCGGCGGCGAAGGTCCGGACCTCGACCTGGCCCAGGTGCAGCGGCTGGTCGTACAGCTCGTCGATCGACCCCGCCGTCAGCCGGTGCCGGCCCGGCCCCGCCGGCTCTCGCTCGGCCATGCCGGTCGCCAGCGTCCACGCCTCGGGCGCGGTGATGTCGACGGCGACCGGGCGATCCCGCAGCGTCGGCGCGTACAAGAAGGTGGCCGGGCCATGCACGAAGGCGTGGCTGGCGTCGACGTGGTTGGTCCGCACGGTGAGATCGTGGCCGTACACCGCGTAGCGCACGGTCAGCGTCCGGGCGCCCGCGGTCACCACCCGCCAGGTGCTCTTGTCGACCTTGCTGGCGTGGCGGCGATCCCCGTCCTCGCCGCGGGCCTCGAGGTCACGCACGAAGCGGGCGTAGTCGCGGATGAGGTAGCTGCCGGGGCACCAGGCCGGAAGGGTGAGGTCGAGGTGCTCGGCCCCGTCGGGGACGGTCACCGTGAGCGTCAGGTCGATCAGGTGGTCCCGCGCCCGGGACAGGTCGACCAGGTATCGATGTGCGATCGCGCCGTGCATCCCCCGCACTCTAGCAGGCTGCCAGAGCCGCCGTGCCGGCGGCTCCGGCCGGCGGGGCACGCGCGAGCGCGAGAGCCTGCTATCCTGGCCGGGTGTCGACGGAGGACAGCGCCAGGACGGGTTCGCGCGGGGGGGCGCGCGCGCGCCGCGGGGTGGCCACCCTGGCCGGCCTCGCGCTGGCCGGGCTCTCCGTCGCCCCGGTCGCGGCGGGCCCGCGCCGGCGCGGCAAGGTGGTGCGGGTCGAGCGGGTCGGCAAGGGCCGCGCCCTCCTGCCCCGCTTCTGCCAGGTCACCAGCGGCGCCGAGGCCGGGCAGTGTTTCGGCCTGCCGCCGCGGGTCGGCGAGGTCGGCGTGGTGGTGAACCGCGAGCGCGTGCTGGGTGAGGTCCGCGTCGAAGCCGTCGAGTCGGCCAACGGCGCGTGCCCCGACAACCCCACGCTGTGGCAGTACCAGGCCAGCGCCCGGGCCGGCGGCGTGGCGCAGGGGAGCGGCGACGCCTGGGCGGTGTTCGACGGCGAGGTCGGCCCGAGCAGCCGGATGCTCGAGGGCGACGACCAGGGCCTGCCCGGGCAGAACGGCCAGCGCCCGTTCATCGCCCTCGATCGCGATGGCGACGGTCGGGCCGAGCTGGCGCTGGTGGTCGAGGAGTGCGCCGACCAGGCCGGCCCGTCCGGCACCGGGCAGGCCTTCTGCTTGACCTACTTCGCGCGCGCCCGCGGCGGCGACGGCTGGACCTCGCTGCGGCGTGACGTGCTGCGGATCTGCTTCTGATGACCAGCCCGCGCCGCCACGGCCGCGCCGCCGCGCGCCGACCCGATCGGGCCCAGCTGCTGGCCGACGAGCGCGGCACGATCCGCCGCGACGCCGAGCTGCGCATCGCCCTGACCTACCCCAGCCCGTACCGGGCCGCGATGTCGTCACTCGGCTACCAGCAGATCTACCGCCTCCTCAACGAGCTGCCCGGGGTCGCGGCCGATCGGGCGATGCAGCCCGACGAAGGCACGCCGGGCCCGGTCATCACCCTCGAGCGCGGGCGGCCCATCTCCGACTATCCGATCATCGCCTTCTCCGTCGCGTACGAGCTCGAGCTGGCCGGGCTGGTCGACTGCCTCGACCGCGCCGGCATCCCGGCGCTGGCCGAGGAGCGCACGCCGCGCCACCCCCTCATCGTCGCCGGCGGCCCGCTCACCTTCTCCAACCCGGCGCCGCTGGCTGCGCTGTGCGACGTCATCCTCCTCGGCGAAGGCGAGGACCTGCTGGCGCCGCTGCTCGAGGCCTACCGCGAGGCCGGTGGTGATCGGGATCGGGTGCGCGCCGCCCTGGCTGGTCGGCCCGGCTTCTATGTCGGCCCGCACGACGGGGACGTGGTGCCGAAGGTGGCCGCCGCCGATGACGCGCGCCTGCCCGCGCGTTCGGTCATCATCACGCCGCACACCGAGCTGGCCGACATGTTCCTGGTCGAGCCGGCGCGTGGCTGCTCGCGCGGCTGCACCTACTGCGTGATGCGGCGATCGACCAACGGCGGCATGCGGATGGTCGCGCCTGACGACGTGCTGGCCTTGATCCCGCCGGGCGCGCGCCGGGTCGGCCTGGTCGGCGCGGCGGTGACCGACCACCCGCACATCCGGGCCATCGTCCGCGGCGTGGTCGACGGCGGGCGCGAGGTCGGCATCTCCAGCCTGCGCGCCGACAAGCTCGACGACGAGCTGGTCGGCCTCCTGGCCCGCGGCGGCTATCGCACGCTGACCGTCGCCGCCGACGGTGCCAGCGAACGCATGCGCCGGGTCATCGAGCGCTCGACCCAGGAGAAACACCTGCTGGAGTCGGCCGCGCTGGCGGCCCGGCACAAGCTGCGCACGCTCAAGATCTACATGATGGTCGGGGTACCGGAGGAGACCGAGGCCGACATCGACGAGCTCATCCGCTTCTCGCGCGAGCTGGCCGCCGTGCACCCGCGGGTGGCCTACGGCATCGCGCCGTTCGTGGCCAAGCGCAACACCCCGCTCGACGGCAGCCCGTTCGCCGGCATCGACGTGGTCGAGGCCCGGCTGGCCCAGCTCCGGCGTGGCCTGGTCGCGACCGGCCTGGGCCGCACCGTCGAGGTCCGGCCGACCTCGGCCCGGTGGGCGTGGATCGAGTACATGCTGGCCCAGGCCGACACCCGGGCCGGACGCGCGGTGATCGACGCCCAGCGCGCCGGCGGCAGCTTCGCCGACTACAAGCGGGCCCTGGCCGCGCACGGCGTCGAGCCGACCGGCCCGCGGGCGCGGGTGCCGTCGAGCCGCGAGCTGATCGCGCTCCGCCGGCGCGGGCCGCTGGCGCCGCCGTCGCCGTAGGGCCGCCCGGCCCGAACGGTCCGGGTCCAGGCCGTGCAGGCGGGCCCGCACCGGCGTAAGCTCGAGCCGTGAGCGTGCTCGCGGTCAGCCCGGACGGCAGGTGGGCGGCGCTGGCCTCGGCCGGTCGGCTGTCGCTGCACGACCTGACCGCCGACGGGGGCGTCGCCAGCGTCGTCGTCGGCGCCGACCTGGAGCTGGCGCTGGTGGAGGCGGCCGCCGGGGCGCCGGTGCTGGTCGTGGTCGAGCGTCGCCCGGGTGATGGCGCCACCACCCTGACCGCGCGCGCCCTGCCCGGCCTCGACGAGCTGGCCCGGCTCGAGCTGGCCGACGCCCACGAGCTGGCCGGCGTGGTCGGCCCGCGCCTGGCGGTGCTGCGCCGGGCCGATCGGCGCCTGCTGCTGATCCGCGTCGCCTCCCGCGCCTTCATGCCGCACCCGGGCGACCTCGGTGCCGGGATCGAGTTCGCGCTCGGCCTCGAGCGCGGCCAGCTCCTCGTCGGCACCAGCAAGAAGGTCGAGATCCTCGATCCGGCCTCGGGCCGGCCGACGGCGCGGGTCGGGCTGCCGCTGCCGGCGGCACCACGCCAGCTCGGCGCCGCCGCCGGGCACCTGTGGTGCGTGCGGGTCGGCCGCGACGAGATCACCAGCTTCCGGCTGTCGGATGGGCGGCCGTGGGTCCAGCTGCTCGGCTCGCCGATCACCACGGTGGCCAGCAACCCCGGCACCCCCACGGTGGTGGTGGCCACGGCCCAGGGTGCGTTCCGCCTGCACTGCTTGACCCGAAGCGCGAGCGCGTTGACCGTGCCAGCGGCGAGCGCGCTGGCGCTGGCGGTCCGCGACGGCCAGGTCGAGGTGATCGGCGTCGACCCGGCCGGCGCGTTGTGGCGCGCGCCGCTGGTGCAGGTGGGACCAGCGCCGAGCGGCGACCACCCGGTGACGGCCCCGACGGCGCGACCTGCTGCGAACCGGGACGGAGCGGCCGCCCCGTCCGTGGTCGAGCCCCGCGCCGGGGAAGATGACCCGAGCTGGCGCGACGGCCTGGTGGCGTGGGCGGCGGAGATCGAGCGGGGCGGCAACGAACGCGACCTGCCGGTGGTGCCAGCCGCGACCCGGCTGGCGCGCCTGGCCGACAGCGTGCCCGCCGGGCCGGCGCGACGGCTCCTGTTCGCCCTGTACGGCAGCTACCTGCAGGGCCAGCCGCGCCTGGCCCTGGCGCGCGCGGCCCGGGTCGGCGGCGACGGCGGCTGGCGGGAGGCGCTGGGCGCGGCCCTCGCCGCCGCCGGCGCGGTCCGCGTCGTCGACGGCACGGTCGAGCTGGCGCCGGCGGTGGCCCGCTTCCTCGATGGCGCCGGCGCGCAGGCCCTGGTCCTCGTCGGCGAGCGGCCGGGCCCGACCGTCCTCACCGGCGTGCACCGGGTGCAGGTCGACGACCTGGCCACCGCGCCGCAACAGCTGGCCGCCGGGCTGGGGCGGGTCGGCTGGGTCACAGGCGACCTCGAGGCCGCCCTGCGCGAGGCCAGCGTCCACGGCGTCACCGCCGCTATCGACCTCGATGGCTGGCGACGCGCCGGCGGCGCCCACGGCCCTGCGCCGTATCGGTCCGGCCTGGTCGTCGTGCACGTCGGCCCGCCTGGGCCCGAGCTGGCCGGCCTGACCCGCTGGGATGGCCCGGCCGAGCCCGCCGGCGGCGCGTCATGAGTGGCGACGGACGGCAGTCGCGCGACGACCAGCTCAAGGTCGACCTCGGCGGGCCGGACCGGCCCGAGGTGGCGCCGACCGCTCCGGCGCCGGTGGTCGACAACGCCGCCCACGCGGCCCGCGCCGCGGCCGCCCGCGCCCGCGGCGAGGTGGCCGAGGACGTCGACCTCGAGCCGGCCAAGGCGTACGTCGGCGCGGGCGCCTCGGGTGGGCCACGCGCGCGTGGCGATGGCGACACCCCGGCCGGCGCGTCGGCTGCCGGGGCGGCCCCGATCCGGATCGAGGGCGGCGCGCTGTGCGGGCGAGGCGATGCGGTGATCGGGCCCGACCGCTACTTCCCGCCGCTGCCACCGCCGCCGCCGCGCCGGCCGTGAGCGGATCAGGCGCCGGGCAGCGGGCGCAGGGCGTCGAAGGCGACCAGCTGGGCGTGCGCCAGCGCCGCGATCCGCTCGACGGTCGTGCTCGACACCGCGCCGGCGTGGCCGAGATCGACGGCGAGGCACAGCTCGGCCTCGCCGCCGTCGACGCGCCACGCCGGCTGGCCCAGGCCACGATCGAGGGCCAGGACCTGGCCCGGGGTGACGCCGGCCGGCACGGCCAGGCGCGCCCGCCAGCGTAGCTCGGTGCCGACCCAGGTCACGGCGACCACGCACCGGCCCGAGGCCAGCGCGACCGAGAACGCGGCGCCGTCGGCGCCGACCGCACACGGGCGACCGAGGGCCTGCAGGTGCGCACCGACCGCGGCCAGATCCGGCAGGTCGCGCCCCTGCTGCTGTCGGCGCGCCAGGTAGGCGCGCGCGACCGCCTCGGCGTCGGCGGCACGCTCGTCGTCGGCGCGGGTGCTGGCGGCGGCGTCGGTCGGCGCGGTCCCGGCTCGCACCAGCGCCTCGGCCAGGGCGCGGGCCCGCTCGTCGATGGGAGGGTCGCCCATCACCACTGCTCCTGCGCCACCAGCGTGTCGACGAACTCGGCCACGGTCAGCGCGTCGGGGTAGTCGACGTAGTACTGGTAGGTGCGATCGGCCTCACGGTCGGCGCGGGCCCTGGACCCGGGCCGCCCTGGGTACAGCCGATCGAACTCCTCCAGGTCGAACGGCTGCTTCGCGGTGGCGGTCGCGATCGCGGCGGCCAGCCGCCGCTCGCGCTCGGCCTTCTGGCTGGCGACCAGCTCGTCGTGCAGCGCCCGCGCCTCATCACCGCGGATCACCATCACGCCCCCCCGCGCGGCTTGCGCTTGGCGGAGTGAGCGTCGAGGGCCGCCTTCCACGTCAGGCCCTTGGCCGCGGCCTCCTCGAGGATGCCCTGCAGCTTGGCCTTGAAGCCCCCGGTCATCGGGCCAGTGATCCGGGTGATCATCTCGCGGGTGATCGGCATCTCGCCCAGCCGGTCGGCCTGCTCGCTCGGATCCGCGGTCAGCTGCTTGTACATGGCGGCGTCGTGGATCAGGAGCTCCCCGCCGATCACCTCCACCACCTTGACCTTGGTGTTGTCCGGCAACGTCCCGAACAGCTCGTAGCTGCCCAGCGTCGGGTCCTGCAGGAAGACCTTGATGACCTCGGTCCGGTTGCGGCGCGCCTCGATGAAGCCCTTGCGGACGACGTCGAACGGCGGGATGGGATCGTCTCCGCCGACCGAGCGGGCCAGCACGCCAGACATCGACGTCTCGAGTGGCGCGTCGACGTCGTGCAGCGCCAGCTTGCGGCCGGTCTCGCGCGCCATCGCCGCGTAGTGCTCGATGTCCTCGAGCGGGCCGAGGCGCTTGTCGATCAGCATCGACGCCAGCTTGCCGTCGGACCGGCGCAGGTCGCGTAGCCGCTGCTCGAGGCGGTCGGCCAGCATCGACGACTCCATGTGCACCTGGGTGCTCGACAGGCCGGCCTCGCTGGCGGCGATCAGGTCGATCTTGAAGGCGTCCGGGTTGACCGCGCGGTGACGCCGATCCGCCGTCGCCTCGACCGCCGTCTCCAGCTGCGGCAGGTTGCCCTTGATCGCCCGCGTCTTGCCCGCGGCGGTGTTGCCCCGCATCGCGTGCAGGGTCGGCTCGCCGTCGAGCGCCTCGGCCAGGGCCTTGGCGTCGGCCAGCGCCGCCGCCAGCAAGCGCTCGTGCAGCGCGACCCGGGCCGGCTGCCAGTTGCGCGGGTCGGCCATCCAGTCCCAGATGCCGGGCCCCTTGGGCGGCGGCGCGGTTGTGTAGGCCTCGAGCGTGGTGAGCTTGCCCTCGCTCGCGGCCAGGCGGGACTCGATGGCGGCGGTCGGGCTGGCCTGTTCCTGGCCCTGGGTGATCGCGCCGAACTTGAGTGGGTTGGTGATCGCCCCCTCGAACCAGATCGAGTTGTCCTTGCCCTCGGCCTCCCGCGCCTTGAGCCACGCCTCGAACTGCTTGGCGGCGTTGTCGACCACCACGGTCTCGTCGGGCGGGGCCACCAGGTCCTGCGACGTGATGGCGCCACGGTCGCCGAGCAGGCGCATGTCCGGGTAGTCCGGCTTGTTCGAGCCAGGCGCCAGCGAGGCCGGGTCGAACTGGCCGGTGTACAGGCCGAGTGCGCTGGCCTGGCCGCTGGCGACGGCCTGCTTGTAGGCGTCCGACTCGAGGAAGGCCTTCATGTTGGCCTGACCTCGGGTGTAGGAGCGGGCGAAGGTGACCGGGTCGACGATGCGCCCCGACCCCTCGGCGCGCTGCAGCACCGACTGGTACGTCTTCATCGGGTCGTTCTCGGCGTAGCCGTAGACGACCTTGAGGCCGCGCGCCTGCGCGGCGGCCAGGATCCAGCCGTTCTCCTGGGCGTCACCCTCGCCGGCCGCGTCCCACACCGCGCCGAAGTCGAAGCTGCCGGTCGACTCGCGCACCAGGCCCGACAGGCTGCCCTTGCCGGCGGCGCAGCCGCCGTTGGTCACGAACACCGCGCGCTGCGGCGACTCCTTGGGCAGCGCACCGAGCTCGTCGAGCCGCTTGAGGAAGGCCAGGCGAGCGACCGCCACCGCCGTCGGGTGCAGCGCGTGGTTGGCGGTGACCCGGACCCGCAGCTGGGCGTCGTTCTCGGCCTTCTTGCCGGCGCCGTACTGCTCGTACAGCTTCTTGGCGCCGTCGACCTCGAACACGTGGGTGCCCAGCTTCTTGTCGAACGACATGGCCAGGAACGCGTCGCGCATGCCCGGCAGGTCGGCCTCGGCCTGGGCCGCGAACGCCTCCTCGTGCATCCGCTCGCTCGGGCTCAGGCCGGCCCAGCGCGGCAGGCCCGTCTCCTGGAGCGCGCCGGTCGCCTTGTCGGCGCTGGCGGTGCCATCGATGGTCTCGACCGGCAGGCCGATCAGCGCGTCGTCGGCCCGGTGCGGGAGCACCGGCTTGCCGGTCGGCGCCGGCGTGAGCGTCGGGTCGTGCTGGGTCAGGCGATCGGCGAACTGCGTCGACAGGATGTCGTAGACGCCGGTGGTCGTCGTCGGCGCGGTCGACACCAGCGGGGCCGGGGCGACGACCGAGGTCGTGGCGACCTGGCGGGCCTGCCACTCCTGGAACAGCCGCGGCCCCTCGATCGGCCCGTGGGCCGCGAGCAGCTCCTGGTACTTGCTGGTCTCGGCGGGGCTCGCCGGCGTGGCCGCGACCGGCCCCTGGCTGACCGGGGCGACCGGCGCCTGGCTGACCGGCGCCTGGCTCACCGGCGCCTGGCTCACCGGCGCCTGGCTGACCGGCGCCTGGCTCACCGGCGCGACCTGGCCCGTCGGCGTGGGCGCGCCGACACCCGGCGCGGGCGGCGTGGCGGGCGGCGCAGGCGGTAGGTCGGCGGTCGCCGTCCGGGCCGCGCTGTCGCGCAGCGCGACGTCGCGAACCGCCTCGGCCTGGATGAGCAGGCCGTCCTTCTCGGCCAGGGCGGCGCGGGCGCTGGCGACTGCGGCTGCCAGCGCGGTGGGGGCCGTCGCCGCCTTGACCCGGGCGTCGATCACCAGCTGGTACAGCGCCTGCCGGCCGGCGTCGGCCTGTTCGGGCGGGCCAGCCAGGTCGAGCCGGGCCAGCTGGAGCTCGAGGTCCATCGGCAGCAGCTCGAGCGCGTGCTGGTTCATCATGGCCGTGCCGAGCTGCTCGTTGATGCGCGCGGTCACCGCCATCAGCTGCTGGTACAGCTCCATACGCCGGTTGTGCAGCGGTGAGCCGGTCGGGACCTGGCCGAGCGCGGTGCGGATCTGTTCGCTCATCGCGAACGAACGATCGCGCATGGTGTCGGTCTCGGCCCGACTGGCCGCGACCTCGGCGGCGTGGCTGCGCAGCGCGGCCACCGCCTGCCGGGCTGGCCCGGTCGGGTCGGCCTGCTCGGCGGCGACGTGGGCCGCGGCCGCGCGCTCCTGGGTCCGCGCCGCCGCGCGCTCGGTCACGGTGCGCGCGGCCTGGACGGCCGGGATCTGGTAGGGCGCCTCGGCCGCGCGCTGGTGGAACTGCTCGATGGTGGCGGCCTCGCGCGCGTACTGCACGAACGCCCGGCGCTCGGCCGCCGACAGCGGCTGCCCGGTCTGCGCCTCGTGACGCGCCACCGCGGCGTCGAGCGCCTGCTGCCGGATCTGGGCGAACGCCTCGACCGACAGCACGCTCGAGGTCTCGCTCGAGGTCATCACCATCTGCGCGTACAGCGTGCGCTCCTGCCGGGTCAGGGCCCGCCCGGTCGCGCTGTCGAGCTGGCGCGCACCGGCGATGGCCCGCTGCACCGCGAAGGCATCGTTGACGTGCAGGCTGGTCGCGGCCTCGCGCATCTGCACCAGCGCCGCCATGCCGATGCCGCCGATCACCGTGGCCGCGTCCTGGCCCTCGGCCCGGAACACCCGCTCGTCGAGCAGGCCCGACGAGCCCATGCTGCCCTGGACCGCGCCCGAGCCCAGGCTGTCGATCATCGCGGTCAGGACCTGGGTGGTGCGCTGCCCGGTCGTGCCGCGCGTGCCGAACGCGGCGTGCCCCGGGCGCGCGGCCTCGGCCGCCTCGGCCAGGCCGGGTGCCGCCGCCGCGCCAGCGCCGAGGCGGGCACGGGCCGCGCCGTACAGACCGCCGGCGGCGTGGCTGACCGAGCTGGTCAGGACCGACGACGCGGCCGCCATCATCATGCGGCCCGGGATCTCGGCCGCCTTGTCTCGTACCAGCCGGCTGCCGCGCAGCCAGCCCTCGTTCCAGCCCTCCCGCCACATGGCCGGGTCGAACGGCGCCGACGCCACCTCGAACAGCCCGCCGAAGCCCTCCTCGATCGCCTCCTCGCTGCCCTCCCGGACCAGGCCGGCCAGGAGGCTCGGCTGGGTCCGCGCCACCCCGGCCAGGGCCGCGCCCTGGGTCGCGGCCGAGGTCGCGCCGTACACCGCCGCCGTCACGCGCTGGGCGTAGTACACGCTGCCGGCGGTGACCATGCCGGTGATGGTGTCGCGCGCGATCTGCTGCAGGCCCTCGTTCGAGAAGTCGAAGCTGGTGCCCTGTACCACCTCGCGGGTGGCCTGGGCGCCGAGCGACGCGGTGCCGGCGGTGAGCGCGCCGAGCAGGGCGACCGCGATCGGGCCGGTCGCGGTGCCGGCGGTGAGGATCGTGACCACCGCGGTGATGATGATCGCGACCACCGCGGCGGCGATGTCGGCCACCCGCTGCTTGGCGGCGGTGAACTGCTCGCGCGAGGTGTTGTAGGCGGCGCGGGTGTCGCCGATCTGCTCGGTCTCGCCGTCGCTCAGCTGCCCGTACTCGCTGGCGGCGTCAGCCTGGGTCGGGTCGGCGATGAGCCCGGTCAGCACCGTGCGCCGGTAGTCGGCCATGGTGTTGTCGACGGCGACGCCCTCGGCGCCGGCGGTCAGCCGGTCCATGTTGTAGTTGGAGCCGCTGCCGCGATCGACCGCGTACTGCTCGTCGTCGTAGCGCAGCTGGGTCAGCGCGTCGCGGCTGGGGTTCTTGATGAGGTCGATCGCCTCGCGGTCGGCGCTGGCGCCGATGGCGCGCGCGATCTTGTCCTTGTCGAGGCCGGGGATGCGCTCGCGCACCAGCCCGCGCCACTGCCGCCACTCGCTGTTGTCACGCACCGCGCGCTCGCCGTCACGGGTCGCGGCGTTGTCGGTCATCAGGCCGCCGGCCGAGGACAGCAGCAGGTTCTCCAGCGGGCGCGAGGTGTCGATGGCGTAGGTCTGGAACGCGACCCGAGCCTCCCACTCCGGGCTGCCGACCCGCGGCCGCCGGGCGCCGGTGGCGGGCGCCGGGGCGCGGCTGGCGGCCCAGCGCCGGTACGCGGCCTCGAGGCTGGGGGACCCGTCGGGTCCGACCTGGCGCACCGTCGTCCACTGGCTGATGAGCATGTCGTCCGACGCGTTGCGCAGGGTCGACTTGATCCGGTCCTCGCTGTCGCCGCTCCAGTGTGTGCTGAGGTCGAGCAACAGGTTGGACGGATCGTGCTCGCGGGCGATGGCGGCCCGGATGATCTCCGTCTGGCTGGTCGGGCTGACATCCTCCATCGCGCCCCAGCCGACGGTCGCGCCGGCGACCGCGACCGCGACCTCGTCCCAGATCTGCGCGCGCAGGCGGCGCTCGGCTTCTCCGACCGGGCCGCTGATCGCGCCCGTGCGGGCCATCGACGGGGCGGCGGCAGGGGCCGCCCCGGCCGCGGCGGCGACGGGGGTCGCGGCGGTGGCGTCGGCCGGCCCGGCGCTGGGCGCCAGCCCCAGCTTGTAGGTCTCGAGCGCGGCCTCGAGCAGCTTGCCCCACGAGCGGCTCGCGCCGTAGCGCAGGCGCTGCACCGCGCTCCACTTGGCGTAGGCCAGCCGCCGCTCGTCCTCGACCACCGGGCCGGGTGCCGCCCCGGCGCCACCGACGGTGACCGCCATCGACGGATCGGTGCCGGTCAGCTCGGCCCGGGCGTCCGCCGCCCGGAACGACATCAGCTCGCGCGCCCGCTGCAGCCGGGTCGGGTCGCCGGCCAGGGACTGCAGGATCTGCTGCTGCAGGGCGGCGTCGCCCATGAGCCGGGTGTACTCGGCCTGCGACAGGCGGGTCAGGCGCTCGATCACGTCCTCGCCGTCGACGTAGAACTCGCTGCTGTCCTGGCGGAAGGTCCGGGCCGCGCGCTCGAGTTCGCTCAGGTTGTCGTCGGCGCCTGGCTCGTGGTTGGCGTACAGCGCGTTCATCGCGTCGCGCCAGGTGGTCTGGCTGCCGATCGCGGCCTGGAGCCGGCGCAGGTACTCGGGGTCGGTCCGCCGCCGCTGCCGCTCGGCCAGCGGCATGCGCCGGATGTCGGCGATGATGCGCTCCTCGTCCTCGGTCCAGTCGCCGTCGGTCAGGCTGGCCGCGACCAGGCTGTCCTCGCCGGCGCCCAGGATCAGGCCGTGCTGGGTCGATAGCTCGGTGCCCGACAGCTCGGAGGTGAGGATGGCGCGGATCGACGGGTTGTGCGCCGTCCGCATCAGCTCGTCGCGCAGGCGAGCGTCGGTGGCCTGGGTGATCTGCGTCGCCTGCTCGCTGGTCGGGCTGCCGGCGCCGGCGATGCGCCGGGTCTCCTCGGCGCGGATGGCACGTCGACGTTGCGCCACGAAGGCGCGGATGTCGCGCTCCATGCCCTTCTCGTCGGTGTTGTCGAGGAAGCCCCAGAACCCACCGGCGCCGTGCGCGCGCGACTCGAGCCGATCGTACAGATCGAGCTCGCCGGTCAGGCTGCGATGCACGCGCGACCACTCGTGGGCGTCGTCGGCGACCCGGCGCAGCGCCGCCATGGTGTCGCCGTCGGCCAGCACGGCGCGCCGATCGTCGGCGCTGGCCGCCTCGATCAGCTGGTAGACCTCGTTGAGGTTGCCGGTGGCGGCGGCGCCGCGCAGGCGCTGCGGCAGCGGGACCCGGCCGTGAGCGGTGACGTCGAGCAGCAGGTCGAGCTCGGCCTGGGAGCCGGTGGCCGACACCGCGCCCTGCCCGGCCGCGACCTCGCTGCGGCTGTAGATCCCGCCGGTGCTGCCCATCTGAGCCCGGGCCTGCTGCAGGTAGTAGCGCAGGTCGATGCCGCCGGAGCGGCGGCGGAACGCGACGTGGATCAGGCGCTGCTCCTCGGCGGTGCGACCGTCGAGCTCGGCCCGGATCAGCTGGACCTGCCCGGTCCGGTGCAGCTCGTCCCACATCACACCGGCCCGCCGCTCGGCCTCGGCCACCGTGAAGTCGGGACCGACCAGGGTGCGGTTCTGCTCGTCGATGACGAGGGCCTCGGTCGCCGCCGGCGCACGCGCCGCGCTGAGGTCGGCGGCGTCGACGCCCAGGTTCTCGGCCAGCGCGCTGGCGTCGACGCCGCGCCCGGCGCGGGCGACGGCCTGGGCCACCTCGACCACGTGCCGGGTCGGGTCGAGGCCGTACTCGCGCCGGTAGTAGCCGCGGAAGCTGGTCGCGGCCGGCGCCGCCGCGCTGGCACGGGCCGCGCTGGGGGCGGCGACGCTGGTCGGTGGTGCGGCGGCGGCCGGCGCCGAGGCGTCGGCGATGGCCAGGCCGTCGCGCAGGAGCTGGCGCACGCGCCGTAGCACGCTGTCGTCGGGCGCGCCGGCGTGTGGCAGGCGGGTCAGCTCGACCAGCGCGGCGAACAGCGCACGCGCCGGGGCGGCGAAGCGCTCGGCCTGCTGCGCCGCGGTCACCGCCGCCGCCGCCTGCTGCTCGCCGATCGCGGTCTGCGCCAGGTCCTGCGCCGCCATCTGCGCCCGGGTCCCGACCTGGGTCGGGGTCATGCCCATCTCGGAGATGACCGCCTTCTCGCTGTCGGACAGCGCGCTGTTGAGCTTGTGCTGCAGCGGCGCGCCGGCGACCTGGAGGAAGGCGTTGGCCAGCAGCTCGATCGGCCAGACCCGGGCCAGCCCGGTCTTGCCGCGCAGGTCGGCGCACACCGCGTCGGTCACCACCGCGCGGTAGCCGCTCCAGATCGATCGCACGTCGTCCTCGTCGGCCCAGCCGCTGAGCGCACCCTCGTTGAGCTCGTCGGCCAGGACCCGGGCCTGGTCGTGGATGAAGCGCGACAGGACCTGGCCCCCGACCAGGGTCTCGCGCAGGGCCTGCTCGAGCGGCACCTTGGCCTGGCCGTCGGCGACCTGGCCGTCGGTGGCCAGGGTGCCGCGGCCGCCGATGACCCCGACCGCGGCCTGATCGGTCGCGAAGCCGAGGATCCGCTCGACCTCGGGCAGGTTGTCGTCGTCGATGCCGCCGCGCATCCGGCCGCGCACGTCGTGGCCGCGCGCGCTGATGCGGCTGCTCAGGGTCGGCCCTGGCGCCTCGTGGGCCCGGCGCAGCAGCGCCGCCACCTCGGGCTCCGCCGCTCGCCGCTGGAACCCGCGCAGCACGGCCAGCGTGTCGTTGTCGTTGATGCCGCGCCAGCGATCGAAGATGGCGCACAGGCCGTCGACGGCCGGCTTGTACAGGTCGTTGTCGAGGCGGGTCCGCTCGTCGCGGTTGAGTGGCAGCCCGGTGCCGGTCGGGTCGACCGCGGCCTGGCGCGCGACCGCGCCGGGCTCGCGCGTCTCGAACGGGTTGACCCCGCACATCTGCAGGAAGACGTCGTACGGGCGCAGGCTGACCCCGTTCCAGGTCACCGGCGTGTTGACCAGGGACAGGCGGTGCACGAACAGGTGGTCGGTGCGCAGCTGGGCCAGCCGGCCCGGCGTGTGCCCCAGCTCGAGCAGCCCGGCCAGCACGCCGCTTCCGTCGCCGCGGCCGGCGGCGTCGTAGATCTTCTCGACCGCGTCGGCGCCGTCCTGGCCGGTGGTGAGCAGACGGATGACGCGCCGGCTCTCGTCGGCGCCGAGGTGGGCGACGAAGTTCTGCATGATCGGCGCGCTGGCCAGGACCCGCTCGCGCAGCGCCGGCTCGCCGGCGTGGGCCTGGGCGAACTCGAGGAGGATCGCGAACGGCCGCCGACCTCCGCCCTGCTGCAGGGTGTGGGTCAGCTCGTGCCCGAGCCGAGCCACCGGGTCGAGCTCGCTGGTCAGGGCGTCAGCCTGGCCGACGCTGGCGTGCTGGCGAAGCAGATCGAGCACGCCGTCACCCTCGGCGTTGCGCCAGGCGAAGACGTGGTCGCGCACGCGCGGCTCGGCGGCGCGCACGGCGGCGAGGAGCTCGGCCTGCTGCCCGGCCGACAGGCTGGTGGTGCGGGCCCGCTGGGCCCGACGCTCGGCCAGCGTGGCCGCGGCCGGCTGCGCCGGCATGGCCTGCTCGAAGCGGCGGATGAGGGCGTCGGCCGCGGTCCGCTGCTCGGGGGTGAGCGGGACGGGGGTGACCGCGGCCTGGGCCAGGGGGCCCACCTGCGGCGGGTTCCGCAGCGCGCCGGCCAGGCCACGCAGGGCGGCGGCGCGGGCCGGGTCGCCGCTGGCAGCGGCGGCGTGGGCCTCGAGCGCGGGCGCCAGCTCGCGATCGGCGGCCAGCCAGCGCTTGCCGTCCTCCGACAGCAGACCGACCGAGGCGGCGATGCGGACGGCGCCGACGGCGAGGTCGCCGCCACCACCGAGCCAGGCGATGAGCGTACGCAGCGCCGTGACCTGGGCCCGGTCGCCGGGGGCACGATCGGCGACCTGGCGGAGCGCGTCGCGGTACGTGCGGAGCTCGTCCTGCTCGGTCAGGATCAGCGCGACGTCGGTATTGCCGCCGACGGCGCGCAGCTCGAGCGCGAAGGCGGCGCGGCGGAAGGTGGCCAGATCGGGCGGGCGCCCGCTCGGCCCGCCGGCGTCAGGCGGCACCAGCGCGCCGAGCGCCAGGCGCCACTCGGGCGAGAGCCCGCCGGCGGCCCGACGCAGCCGCTCCACCAGCGCTTGCTGGGCCGACTGCTCGTTGCTCGCGGCTGGCGCACCGGTGGTGACCGCCGCGGTTGGCGTGGTGGTCTGAGGAGCGGTCTGTGGCTGAAACGTCGTGACCACGGGCAGCCTCCCGAAAGAGCGAGCAGCGAGCCGAGATGGTACGGCCTTCCGGGCCGCTTCCTTCCCCAAGTGTGTGCAAACTCCAAGACTTGCGTCAGGTGCGCGGGGCGATATCGGCGCCCTCGGCCCACACCCAGGCGGCCGGCGGCTCGTGCGGGCCGAGCTCGAGGGTGATCGCGGCCGGGCCGGCGGCCCCGGTCGCCCCCGCAAACGCCCCGATTCTCGTTGCCGTTTCCGACACTTCGCGGCCCGTGAGGGTGAGCCCCGCGAGCACCCGCACGGCCAGGTCCCAGGTGGCGACGTCCAGCCCGATCCGGAGCCGGACCGCGCCGCCGATCAGGCCGATCCCCAGGCCGACGCCCCGGGCGCCCAAATCCTGGCCCAGGCGGCCGACCAGCTGGCGCTGCGCCATCGACGCGCCCAGGTCCTCGGCCAGCTGGTCGATGCCCAGGGCGAGGCGGGTGGCCCCGGCTCGATCGGCCGGGGCGGCATGGGTCAGCAGCTCGAGCTCGAGCGTGGTGGCGGCGTCAGCGCCCCAGCGCACGACGGTGACCGCCAGGTCGGCGCGGGCGAGGGCCACGACCTGCTCGGCCACGTCGAGCGCGACGTCGCGGGCGCCGGGCGCGATCGGCACGCTGGCCAGCAGCCGGCGGACGTCGGCCAGGGCGCGCGGTCCGACCGCGGCGGCGCCCAGCCGCGTGCCGTCGGGATCGACCAGGACCTGGACCTGATCGCTTGGTCCCGGCGGGCCCGGCCACAACACCCGCAGGATCGGCGCCAGCGCGGGGTCGCCCAGCTCGAGGCTCAGCCGGGCCCGATCGGCGGCGTCGGTCCAGGCGCCGGCGACGACGACGTGCCGGCCAGCCCGCTCGAGGCCGATCCGGATCGGGCCGGCGCCGAGGCCCAGCTCGCTCATCAGCGCGAGCGGGCTCGCCGTCGGCAGGCCGAGCTGCTCGAGCACGAGGCCGACGCGGCCCAGACGGGTCGCCTGATTGATGGCCGGGATCGCCGACGGCGGCACGGGCGCAGGCATGGCCGCAGCATACGCCAGGCCGGCGCGGGCGGGACGCGGCGGCGAGCGCCTTGGTCGCGTACGCCGTCGACGGCCGGGCCTGCGGTAGACTCGGGCCGGCCATGGCCCGCCCCTACCAGCAGCCGCGCGAGTTCCTCGACGACGTGCTCGGGCTGGTGTTCGCCGTGCTGCACCGCCAGATCACGGTGTACAGCGAGGTCGGGTTCCTCGGCCGCCACACCGACGAGTTCTCCGGCACGTTCGTGGCGTTCCGCGACGTCCGGGCGATGCTCGACGGCGGCCGCGCGCCGACGCCGGAGGCCCTGGCCCGGGTCGCCGAGCTCGACGCCGGCATCGCCGCCGACGGCGAGCACCTCGAGGCCCGCCTGGCCGCCAGCCGCGCCGCCGGCGCGCCGGTGTTGCTCGACCGCCTGCGCGACGCCTTCGAGCTGAGCCCGACCGAGCTGCGCTGCCTGCTGGTGCTGATCGCGGTGGAGACCAACCCACGCGTGCGCAGCCTGATGCGCTACCTCGTCAACGACGCCAGCCGGGTCCACCCCGACATCGGCTTCCTCGAGCTGGCGGTGTACAACACGCCAGCGCTGCGTGACCTCATGGTGCGCGAGCTAGCCGGCGACGGCGCGCTCTTGCGCCATCGCCTGATCGAGCAGCCCGGACGGCGCGACGACCCGTTCCTGCTGCGGCCGCTGCGGCTGTCGGCCCGGGTGTTCGAGGCCGCCCACGGCATCGACCGGCTCGACCCCGACGTGGCCGCGGTGGCCGAGCTGGTGACCGATCCGACGCCGATGACCGACCTCGAGCTGCCGGCGCCGCTGCGTGACGAGGTGGTGGCGCTGGTCGAGGAGGCGTGGGTGGCGGGCCGGGCCGGGCTGCGGCGGCCGGCGGTGGTGGTGACCGGGCCCGACGGCTCGGGCCGGCGCTCGCTGCTGGCCGGGGCGGCGGCGCAGCTGCGGCTGGCGGTCTTGCGGGTGCGCTGCGCCGAGCTGCCGCGTGATCCGGGCGAGGTCGCGCGCCTGGCCCAGCTGCTGGTGCGCGAGGCGCGCCTGGCCCGGGCCCTGCTGGTGTTCGAGGGCATCGACGCGCTCACCGGCGACGCCGAGCAGGGCCGGGTCGATCGTATCGGCGTGCTCGACGCCGCCGCCCTGGCGAGCTACGCCGGCCCGGTCGCGGCCACCGCGGCCCGCAGTGACAACCACCCGGTCCGGCTCGGGCGCGGCGTGGTGCTGATCGAGGTGGTCACGCCGCCCGAGGCGGTGCGGGCCCGGCTGTGGCAGCGCGCGCTCGGCCCGGGGGCCGGGCCCGACCTGGCCGACCGCGCCGCCGCGCGCTACCCGGTCACCGGCGGCGTCATCCTGGCGGCGGCCGAGGCCGCGCTGGCCCGGGCCCGGGCCCGCGGCGGCGCGCTGGCCGGCGACGATCTACACGTCGGCATCCGCGCCACCCTCGACTCCAAGCTGTCGACCCTGGGCGTGCGACTCACCTGGCAGCAGACCTGGGCCGACCTGGTCCTGCCCGACGACGCCCACGACGAGGTCCGCGAGTTCATCGCCCGGGTCCGGCACCGGCGCCGGGTCTTCGACGAGTGGGGCTTCGCCCGCAAGGTCGCCAAGGGCCTGGGCCTGTCGGCGCTGTTCTCGGGGCCACCGGGCACCGGCAAGACGATGGTCGCCGGCATCATCGCCGACGAGCTCGGGCTCGACCTGTACCAGATCGATCTGTCGCGCATCGTCTCGAAGTACGTCGGCGAGACCGAGAAGAACCTGGCCGCGCTGTTCGACGCCGCCGACGCCGGCCACGCCATCCTGCTGTTCGACGAGGCCGACTCGTTGTTCGCCAAGCGGACCGACGTCAAGAGCTCGGTCGATCGGTACGCCAACCTCGAGGTGAACTACTTGCTGCAGCGGATGGAGCAGTTCTCCGGCATCACCATCCTGACCACCAACCTGGCGTCGTCGATCGACGAGGCGTTCCGGCGCCGGCTGTCGTTCCGGGTCGACTTTCCCATGCCGGAGGCGCGCGAGCGCGAGCGGCTGTGGAAGGCGATGCTGCCGGCCGAGGCCAAGGTCGCGGCCGACATCGACTTCACCGGCCTGGCCCAGCGCTTCGAGATGACCGGCGGCTACATCAAGAACGCGGTGGTGCGCGCCGCCTTCCTGGCCGCCAACGAGGACAGCGTCATCGCCATGCGCCACCTCGGCCGGGCCGCCAGCCTCGAGTACGCGGCGATGGGTAAGGTCATGGTCGCGCCGCGATGAGCACCTACGACGTCGACCTGTTCGTCATCGGCGGCGGCTCGGGCGGGGTGCGGGCCGCGCGTATCGCCGCTGGTCACGGCGCGCGCGTCGCCATCGCCGAGGAGAGCCGGTGGGGCGGCACCTGCGTCATCCGCGGCTGCGTGCCGAAGAAGCTGCTGGTGTACGGCTCGGAGCTGGCCCACACGCTGCGCGACGCCGCCGGTTACGGCTGGACCATCGACGGCGCCCGCCACGACTGGGCCACCTTGACCGCGGCGGTCGAGCGCGAGGTGAGCCGGCTGTCGGCGATCTACGACGGCCTGCTCGGCAAGGCCGGGGCCGAGCACCTGGCCGGGCGGGCCCGCCTGCGCGATGCCCACACCGTCGAGGTGGCCGGGCGCCAGATCCGCGCCGCCCACGTGCTCGTCGCCACCGGCGGGCAGCCCGTGCGCCCGGCGCCCGCGCTCGGCCTGGCGGCGCCCGGCGGCGACGGCTGGATCGTGTCCGACGACGTGTTCCACCTGCCGGCCCGCCCGGCCCGCCTGCTGGTGGTCGGCGGCGGCTACATCGCGGTCGAGTTCGCCCACGTCTTCGCCGCGCTCGGCACCGCGGTGACCCTGGTCCACCGCGACACCTCCGTGCTGCGCGGCTTCGACGCCGACCTGCGCGAGGCGGCCATGCTCGGCCTGGCCCAGGCCGGCGTCACCACCCGCATGGGCCGCACCGTCGCCGCCCTGCACGTCGACGCCGGCGGGGCGACTCGCCGCGCCGTCCTCGACGACGGCGCGGTGGTCGAGGTCGACGTCGCGCTGGCGGCCATCGGCCGGGCCCCGCGCAGCGGCGGGCTGGGGCTGACGGAGGCGGGCGTGGTGCTGGGCGGGCGCGGCGAGGTGGTGGTCGACGCCTACGGGCGGACCTCGGTGCCACACATCTACGCGGTCGGCGACGTGACCGGCCGGGCCCAGCTGACCCCGGTCGCCATCCGCGAGGGCCACGCCGTGGCCGACACCCTGTTCGCCGGGCGCCCGACCGTGGTCGACCACAGCCTCATCCCGACCGCGGTGTTCACCCAGCCGCCGCTCGCCACCGTCGGGCTGAGCGAGGAGGCGGCACGCGCCGCCGGGCACGAGGTCGAGGTGTTCCGGTCGCGCTTTCGGCCCATGCGCCACGTCCTGCCCGGGCGCGAGCAGCAGGTGTGGATCAAGATGGTGGTCGAGCGGGGAAGCCGACGCATGCTCGGCCTGCACCTGGCCGGGCTCGACGCGCCCGAGATCGTGCAGGCCGCGGCCATCGCCATCACCATGGGTGCGCGCAAGGACGACTTCGATCGCACGCTGGCGATCCACCCGACCACCGCCGAGGAGCTGGTGCTGCTGCGTGGCTGAGCCGACCACGATCACCCGCTGGCGCCGGGCCACCACCCTGGCGGTGACCTGGGTCTGCCTGGTCGGCGCGACCTTCGTCGCGCTGTTCGCCCGGGCCGACACCGACGACTACGCCGGCTGGGTCCTGGTGGTGCTCGCGGCCCAGGTCGCGCCGGCGATCGGCCTGGCGCGCGATCGGGCCCGTCCACGCCCCAGCTGGCTCACCGCGGTCAGCGTGGGTGTCGTCGCGGGACTGGCGGTGGCGTGGGGGTTGTTCATGATCATGGCCATGGCGTTCGTGGCCGCGGGGGATCCCCGGGCCGACTCCGCCCTGGAGCTCGGCCTGCTCGGCCTGTGCGTGGTGGCTGGCGTGATCTGGGCGGTCACCGGGCCGTTCTTCATGCGGCGTGCGCCCCACCCCGCCTCGGTCCAGCGAGGGCTCGTCGTCACCGCGCTGGTCGGCCTGGTGGCGCTGCTCATGACGATGCTCGCCGCCGATGGCGTGCCGTGGGTCGAGCTGGTGCTGGGGGTGGCGCTGCCGCTGGCCTGGGCCGCGCCGCTGCTCCTGTGGTTGCGCGTGCTGCGGCCGGTCCCGGCGACGCCGCGGGCCCGCCTGGTCCGCGGCTGACCGGAGCGCGGACCGGCCCGGCACGCTCAGGCGTGCACGACGTCGGCGACGGGCAGGTCGAGGGCGCGGGTGGTCTGGGTACGGGCCTGCGCGAAGGCACGGCGGCCAGCGTCGAGGCGGAACGGGCCCGAGCGTGGCAGGTCGGCCAGCACCAGCGTGGTCAGGTCGCGCCGGCGTGGCGGCACCAGCGCGGGAGAACCAGGCCGGCGCCACGGGGAACGCGACGCGATGTGATGCAGGAGGGCCCGGCCCGGCGGCAGCCCGGCGGTGCCGGGGCGATCGAGGATGCCGCCGTCCCAGGTCGGGCGGCCGTCGACGGCGACCGGGTGGAACATGCCGGGCACCGCGCAGCTGGCGCGGATCGCGGTGGCGAGGTCGCCCCGGGTCAACACGCGGGTGGCGCGGGTGCGGAGGTCGAACACCGACAGCGCGGCCGGGACCCGGCACGCCTCGAGGGTGGGCGTGGGCAAGAGCGCGCGCAGCACGGCGTCGAAACGACGCCCGGCCAGGAGGCCCAGGCCCGGCGCCGGGTCCCAGAAGTCGGGGCGCCGCAGCCCGAGCAGGGCGCGGGCGAGCTCGTCGGGTTCGGCCCCCGCGGCCCACGCGCCGCCGATGAGCGCGCCCGCGCTCGAGCCGCTGACCGCGCTCGGGCGCAGGCCGCGCTCGGTCAGCGCGGCCAGCATGCCGGCGTGGGCGTAGAAGGCGAAGAACCCGCTCGACATCGCCAGCGCGAACGGGCCGTCGTCGAGCCAGTCGCCGAGGGTCTGGGTCATGGTCGCTGTGCCCTCACCGGCCCTGACGTACGGCACCCGGGCGGCGCCGGTCAAGCCGCGCCGGCGGCCGGGCGGCGGCACAAACACGAAGACCCCGCGGCGCGGGGTCTTCCTTCGAGGTGCCACCCAGATTTGAACTGGGGAATGGTGGTTTTGCAGACCACTGCCTTACCACTTGGCTATGGCACCGGGCAGGACCTGATCTACCGCAGATCGCCGACGCGACGCAACCGGGCGCCGGCGCCGATCGGCCCCCGGCGGCGTCCGCACGCGCCGGCCTCAGCAGCGGTCGGCCAGGGGGTGGTCGATGCAGTACTGCAGGCGCTTCTCGTCGATCTGCAACGAGTCCACGCGCTTCTTCTCGCGGATGGTGTCGAGCTGGCGCTTGTTGTCGAGGGCGCGCTGCTTGGCGTCCTCCGCCTCGCGCTCGAGCCGCTTGCGGTCAGCGGCGGTCTGCGCCGCGGCCAGCCGGCGGTCGAACTCGGCCAGCTGGAGTTGATCGGCCTCGACCTGGGCGGCCAGCATCGCGACCTTGGCGTCCAGCTCGGCCGCGGCCTGCTCGGCCCGGGCCCGCGCGTCGTCGGCGGCGCCGCGCAGGTTCTCCTGGGTGCGAGCGCGGTCGACCGCCGACCACACCACCACGGCCGCCACGGCGAGGACGGCGGCGACCGCCACCGCGAGGAGCTTGATCGGGCGCTTGCGCGCGGCGACGGTGCGGGCCAGCGCCAGCTCCTCGGCCAGCCGGGTCGCCTCGAGCCCGGCGCGGGCGTCGGCTCGGGCCCGCGCCTCGGCCTCGGCGATGCGGCGCGCCTCCTCGACCAGCCGGAGCTCGGCGGCACGTGCCTCGGCCTGGGCCGCGGCCAGCGCGGCGGCGCGGCTGGCCGCCTCGGCCTCGATGATCGCGCGCGCCTGGTCGGCCCGGGCCCGGGCCTCGGCCTCCTCGCGGTCGCGCTGCCGCTGCACCTCGGCGGCGATCCGCTGCTGCTCGAGCGAGCGCAGCTCGTTGAGGGAGAAGAGGACGGAGCTGTCGGCCTTGCGAACCTGTCCCATGACCAGCAGACACGGCGGGGCCGGCGCGGTTGCGGCCCGGCCCGAGCTGCCCGGCCCGGGACCGAAACGCAGCCCGGCCCGGGACCGAAACGCAGCCCGGCCCGGGACCGAAACGCAGCCCGGCCCGGGACCGAAACGCAGCCCGGCCCGGGACCGAAACGGCCGACGGGGCCAAGCGGCCCCGTCGACGCGTCAGCCGGCGTGCGCCGTGGCTAGCAGCCGTCGGCCAGCGGGTTCTTGACGCACTTGTCGCTGGTGTTGACCTTGAGGCGGGCCTTGCGCTCCTTCTCGCGCAGGGCAGCCAGGGCGTCGGCGCGCTCGGCGGCGGCCTTGCGGGCGGCGGCGAGCTGGGCGTTGGCGCGATCGCGGTCGACCTGGCTCTGCGCCGAGTCGAGCGCGGCCTGAGCGGCGTTGATCTCCTTCTGCGAGGCCTCGACCTCGGCCTGCATGGTCGCGACCTGCTCGCCGAAGGCCTTCATCTCCTGCTCGGCCTTCTCCTGGGCCAGGCGCGCGGTCTCGGCCGCCTTCTCCTTCTCCTCGGCGTGCTGCATGGCCTGGAACACGAAGAAGCCGGCGATGGCGATGGCCACGGCGGCGCCGGCGGCGATCAGCTTGATCGGGCGCTTCTTGTTGGCCTCGGTCCGCTTGATGTCCATCTCCTGGGCCAGGCGGCTGGCCTCGAGCTGGGCCTGAGCCTCGACCCGGGCCCGCGCCTCGGCCTCCTGGATCCGCAGGGCCTCCTCGCGCAGCTTGCGCTCCTGGGCCTCGGCCGCCATGCGCTCGGCGTCGAGCTTGGCGCGGTGCGCGGCCTGCTCGGCCTCGACGCGGCGGCGCTCCTCGTCTTCCTTGGCGCGCACGGCCGACAGCTCGGCGTCGCGGACGCGTTGCTCCTCATCCTGGACGCGCTTCTGCTCGATCTGCTTGAGCTCGCGCAGCGAAAAGAGGACGGAGTTCTCACGCTTCTCGGGCTGGGCCATGGTGGGGAATCCTCAGGGGTGGCGGCTAAACCACCTCGATCTCTATCATGTGGGATCCGCCACGGCAACGGCGGCGTGGCCCGTCGCCGCGTTGCGCCGGCGCGCGCACCCGCGCTACACCCGGCCCCCTGTTCATGCACTACGTCGACTTGCACAGCCACGTCCTGTTCGGGGTGGACGATGGCGCGGTCGACGTGGCGGCCAGCGCCGCCCTGCTGGCCGGCCTGCGCGGGGTTGGCTTCGCCGAGATCTGCGCCACCCCGCACCAGAAGAAGGGCCAGTACTTCCCGCCGCTCGACCTGGTGCGGAGCCGGTACGCCGAGGTCCAGGCGCTGGCGGCGACCGCCGGGCTCGGGCTCCGGCTCGGCGCCGAGAACATGTGGGACGATGTATTCTTCGAGCGCTGGCAGGCCGGCGTGATCCCCGCCTATGACGACGGCCCGGCCTTCCTGTTCGAGCTGCAGCCGAGCGTGCTGCCGGTCGGGCTGTCGGACGCGGTGTTCAAGCTGGCCATGGCCGGTCGGGTGCCGGTGATGGCCCACCCCGAGCGTTATCACGCCCTGCAGGGCGACGACGCCCTGGTCGACCGCCTGCGCGGCAGCTGCGCCTTCGTGCTCGACCTCGGCGCCATCGCCGGCGCCCACGGTCGCATGGAGGCCAAGACGGCGCGCCGGTGGATCGAGGAGGACCGGGCCCACGCGGTGGCGTCCGACGCCCACACCCTGGGCGACGTCAAGCTGGCGGCCGAGGGCATCGCCTGGATCAAGAAGCGCAAGGGCGAGGCCGCTGTGCGCCGGCTGCTGGTCGACGCCCCGCGCACCATCCTGGCCGGGAGCCTGCCGTGAAGCTGGCCATCAACCTCGGCCTGTCGCTGGCCATGCTGGCGCTGTGCCTGTGGCTGGTCTGGCCCGACGCGGCGACGCGCGACCAGCTGGCCGAGGCGCTGCGTTCGTTGTCGCTGGCCGAGCTGTGGCCGCACCTGGCGGCCTACCTCGGGCTCATGCTGGTCATCCACGCCTGCCGGTGCTGGCGATGGAACAGCCTGCTGGCGCCGCTCGGGGTGCGCATCGGCTACGGCCGGCTGTGGGCCGTGTCGTCGGTCGGCTTCATGGCCATCCTGGCCCTGCCGGCGCGGCTGGGCGAGTTCGTGCGGCCGGCCCTCATCCGCAAGCGCGGCGAGCTGTCGGCCTCGGCCGCGCTCGGCACCGTCGCGGTCGAGCGCGTCGTCGACGGCTTGCTGGTGTCGCTGTTCGTGTTCGGCGCGTTCTTCGCGCTGCGCGGGCCGGGCGCGCCCGGCTGGATGATGCCGACCGCGTACGCCGCGCTCGGGGTGTTCGCGGCGGCCCAGATCTTCCTGCTGTTCTCGCTGCGCTGGCCCGAGCGCACCGTCGACTTCTGCCTGCGCCTGTCGCTGCTGCCGCGGCTGTGGCCGCGCGGCGCCACCGTCATCCGCACCAAGCTGCTCGAGATGATCCGCGGCTTCTCGGTGCTGCGCGACCTGCGCCACATGGGCGTGTTCATGGTGTGGAGCATCACCTACTGGATCTGCAACGGCCTGTCGGTGTGGGTGCTGGCGCGCGGCATGGGCCTCGACCTCAGCGTGCTCGGCGCGTTCGCGACGATGGGCCTGGTCGCGGTCGGCATCACGTTGCCCAACTCGCCCGGGCTCATCGGCCAGTTCCAGTGGTTCACCATGCTCGGGCTGTCGCTGTACCTCGGCCGCGGCGTGATGCAGGAGTCGCCGGCGACGCCGCTGCACGTGCAGGCGCTGGCCTTCGCCATCGTCCACCACCTCCTGCAGGTGGTCTGGTACGTCGGCATGGGCGCGCTCGGCCTGGCGACGCGGCACGTCTCGTTCGCCGACCTGCGCGGCAAGGCCGAGCCCGGATCGTAGCCCGCACCCGGCGTGACCCGCTAGGCGTAGTCGTAGGCGTAGGCGTGGACCTTGACGGCGACGTCGACGTCAATGCCCATTGGGCACACCCCTAGCTGGCCGGCTCAGGCCGGCCGCCCGGCCGCCCGCCGCGGACGGCACGCGCCAGCCGACCGCCAAAAACTCGCGCCCGGGTCAGCGCCGCGCCCACCATCGGGGCATGTCGCCGCGCCGCCCCGCCCCTGCCCTGGTCGCCCTCGCCACCGCCGGCGCCGTGCTCGCCGCCGGCCTGACAGGCCCGGGCCTGGCCGCGGCGCAGACCGAGCGGACCTACGACTACCCGGCCGGCAAGGTCTTCCCGACCGCCGTGCGGTTCCTGCGTGTCAACGAGCGGGTGGCCATCACCGAGAAGGACGCCGAGGCGCTGTACGTGCTGTTCGAGCTCGAGGACGACGGCAAGACGTTCCCCGGCGCGCTCGAGCTGATCATCGCCGACGACGCCGCCGGGGCGCGGGTGCGCGTCGTGCTGCGCCTCGAGGACCGGCCGTCGTACCTCGAGGCCGCCATGCTCGAGCGGTTCGAGCGCAAGCTGCGGGCCGAGCTGGGCAGCCCGCCGGCGCGCCGCCCGCCGCCCAAGGCCCCGCCGCCGAAGGAGGCGCCCAAGGACGCCCCGAAGGATCCGCCCCAGGGCGAGCCCGGCCCCGACGGGCGCTGAGCCGTTCCAGGCGCGCCGGGGCCCGCAACGGCTCAGTGCGTGTCGCGCCGCCAGCCCGGCCCGGCGAAGCGTGGCGGCCCGAGGCCGCGCTCGAGTGGGTACCAGCGGACGTCGGGCCAGGTGTGCGCGGGCTCGCGCAGCAGCTGGCAGCACACCTCGGCGACGTCTGCCGGTGCCCGGCCCTGCCAAGGCACGTCGACCAGGATCTGGTACGGCCCATCGCCGTGATGGAGCGCGAGCGTCATGTGAGTCGCCCGGAGGCGCCCGGATGCCCAGCTGAAGGTGAAGCCGGCCTGGGCCAGGCGGCGCCGATCGAGGGCGGAGGCGATGAGCCGGGCGGCCGTGCGATCGGCGGACTCCCAGCCGAAGTCGCGGAGCGCGCGTCGCACCTCCGCCACATACGCGGTGGCGTCGAACCGCGCCCCGACCGACCGCTCGGGCGTCGTCCACGCCACCACCTGCCCGTCGCAGGTGATGGTCACCTCCACGTTGCCGCAGTCGCCGACCCCGCAGTCGCACCGGCCGATGCAGGCCTGATGCGCGGTGTCGCCCGGCAGCAGCCGGCACGGCTCGACCAGCAGGTCGTCGGGGTCGAGGCCCATCATGCCGTCGGCGAAGCGGGCGATCAGGTCGCCGTGTTCACTCGTCAGGACGACCTCGTGGTCGTCCGTCGCCGGCGAGGCGCGCACGGCGATGTGCAGGGTCTCGAGGAGGGGCGCGGTCATCGCGGGGGCGCCCGGCGGGGCACGCCGTGACGGTAGCACCGCGCCGCGGCCCCGAGCTGGTACCCTGCGCGGCGATGGCATCCGAGGCACCTGCGATCGATCTGCGCTCCGACACCGTGACCCGGCCGACGGCGGGGATGCGGCGGGCCATGGCCGAGGCCGAGGTCGGCGACGACGTGTACGGCGAGGACCCGACGGTGCGGGCGCTGCAGGAGCGGGTGGCCGATCTGCTCGGCACCGAGGCGGCGCTGCTGGTGCCGAGCGGGACCATGGCCAACCAGATCGCGCTGCGGGCGCACACCCGGCCCGGCGATGAGGTCCTCATCGGCAAGGACGCCCACTGCTGGCTGTTCGAGTCGGGCGCGCTGGCGGCGCTGGCCGGGGCGCAGACCCAGGTGCTGCCCGGCGACGGCCGCTTCACCGCGGCGGCGGTGCGGGCCGGCTTCAAGCCCGACGACCCATACCTGGCGCCGACCCGGGTGGTGGCGGTCGAGAACACCCACAACATGGGCGGCGGCGTGTGCTGGGACCCGGCCGCGCTGGCCGAGGTCACCACCACCGCACACGCGCTCGGCATGGCCACCCACCTCGACGGCGCTCGCCTGTGGAACGCCGCGGTCGCCGGCGCCACCACCGAGCGGGCGCTGGCGCGCGGGTTCGACTCGATCAGCGTGTGCCTGTCCAAGGGGCTGGGCGCCCCGATCGGCTCGGTCGTCGCCGGTGGCCGCGACCTGGTCCAGCGCTGCCACCGCTTCCGCAAGATGTACGGCGGCGGCATGCGCCAGGCCGGGGTCATCGCCGCCGCCGGGCTGTACGCGCTCGATCACCACCGGCCGCGCCTGGGCGAGGACCACGCCAAGGCGCGCGATCTGGCGACGCGGCTGCATGGCGCGCCCGGGCTGCGGGTCGACCTGGCCGCGGTCGACACCAACGTGGTCATGATCGACCTCGACCAGCCCATCGCCGGCGCCGTGGTCGCGGCGGCGCGCCGGCACGGCCTGCGCCTGGGCACCATCCACGAACGCCGGCTGCGCGCGGTCACCCACCTCGACGTCGACGCGGCGCAGATGGCGCCGGCGGCCACGGCCCTGGCGCGGGCGGTGGCCGAGGCCAGCGCCGGCGCGGCCGGATGAGCTCGCCCGCGCTCGCGCCTGGCGCGGTGGTGGCGCTGCTGGCGCTGGCGGCGGCGTGTTCGGCCCCGGCCACCCTGCCCGACCTGGCCGCGGCCGAGCAGGCCGAGCGCGCCGGCCGCACCGACGAGGCGCTGGCCGCCTACCAGCGGGCGCAGCGCACCTGCCAGGACCTGCGGCCGCCGCGCCGCCGCCAGCTGGCGTGTGCCCAGGCCCTGCTCGGCGCGGCCGAGCTGCGCGAGCAGCGCGGCGACCCCGGCGCCGCCGACGCCTACGAGCGCGCCGCGCGGGCGGTCGAGGATCGCGGCGCCGCCGCCCAGGCCAGCTACAAGGCCGGCGCGCTGCGCCTGGCCGCCGGCGACGCCGAGGCCGGCTGGCGCCTGCTGTGGCGCACCGTGACCGACTTCCCCGACGAGGCCCACGCCGCCGACGCGCTGGCCCTGCTGGTGGAGGACGGGCGCCGGCGCGACCCGCGCGCGCTGCTCGAGCAGGTCGCGCGCGTGTTGACCGCGCTCGGCGCGACCGCGGTGGCCGACAACCTGCTGTGGGTGCTGGCCGATCTCAGCGAGCACGAGCTGGCCGACCCACGCGCGGCCCGGGCCGCGCTCGATCGCCTGCCCGACGAGCACGCGACCAGCGGCCTGCGCGACGACGCGCGCTGGCATGCCGCGCGGATCAGCCGGCAGCTCGGGGACGCCGCCGGTGCGGCCACCCGCCTGCGCGCGCTGCTGGCCACGCGTGAGGTCGCGTTCGGCGCCGGCTCGTACTTCTCGGTCTGGCTCGACGACGCCCAGCTCGAGCTGGGCCGGGTGCTGCGCGACGACCTGGCCGACCTGGCCGGCGCGCGCGCCGCGTTCACGGCCCTCGGCCGCCTGTACCCGGCGTCCACCTTGCGCGACGACGCCCAGCTCGAGCTGGCCGTCACCGCCGAGCGCGCCGGCGATCGCGCCACCGCTTGCCGCCACCTGGCCACGCTGGCGACGCGATGGCCCGAGACCCGGGCCGGCCGCGCGGGCGCGGCCCGGGCCGGCGCGCTCGCCTGCGCCGGCCCGGCGGCGGCGGCGCCGTGAGCGCGGGCCCGGTCATCCGCCTGCGCGGCGTGCACAAGCGGTACGGCGCCCGCGTCGTGCTGGCCGGGTGCGACCTCGAGCTGGCCGCCGGTGGCCGGCTCGGCCTCATCGGCCCGCCCGGCTGCGGCAAGACGGTGCTGGTCAAGCTGGTGGCCGGGCTCGAGCGCCCCGACGCCGGCGCGGTCGAGGTGCTCGGCGTCGACGTCGCCAGCGCCGACGAGGACACGCTGGGTCCGGTGCGCGCGCGTATCGGCATGTTGTTCCAGAACGGCGCCCTGTTCGACTTCCTCGACGTCGCCGGCAACGTCGCCTTCCCGCTGCGGCAACGGGCGCCCGCGGCCGGTCGGCCCGCGCTCGACGAGGCGGCGCTGACGGCGGCGGTCAGCGCCCGCCTGCGTGCGGTCGGCCTGGCCGGCAGCGAGCACAAGCTGCCGGCCGAGCTGTCGGGCGGGATGCGGCGCCGGGTCGGCATCGCCCGCGCCACCGTGGCCCGGCCCGAGCTGACGATCTACGACGAGCCGACCGCCGGGCTCGACCCGGTCACCACCGCCAAGATCTACGCCCTGCTCGCGGCCGACCAGGCCGAACACGGCGGCACCGCGGTCGCCATCTCGTCGGACGTGGTGGCGCTGGCGGCCTGGGCCGACGAGCTGGCGTTTCTCCACGACGGCCGGGTCCGCTACCGCGGCCCGGCCGCGAGCATCGGCGACGCGCCCGACGAGATGGTGCGGCAGTTCGTGCGTGGCGAGCTGACCGGGCCGCTGTGAACGCGGGCCCGGGACCGAGTACAGTCGGGGCCGATGCCCAGCTTCGGGAGCCAGGCGCTCGCCGCCGTCGGCGCGCGCGCGCTGCAGATCACCCGCGAGACGGGTGGGCTGGCCCTGTTCGCCGGCCAGATCGCGCGCGCCCTGCTGCCGCCGCGGCTCGATCGGCGCGAGCTGGTGCGGGCCCTGCACAAGATGGGCAACCGCTCGGTGCCCATCGTGGTGGCCACCGCGTTCTTCGCCGGTGGCCTCATGGTGCTGCAGGCCGGGCCGCTGGTGAAGCAGCTCGGCGCCACCGCCCTGGCCGGCTGGGGCGCCGGCTACGCCGTGCTGCGGGAGATCGGGCCGCTCCTCATCGCCCTCATGTTCTCGGGCCGGGTCGGCGCCAACAACACCGCCGAGCTGGCGACCATGACCGTGACCGAGCAGCTCGACGGCCTGCGCGCGCTGGCGATCGAGCCGATCCGCTTCCTGGTCGCGCCGCGGATCCTGGCCATGGTCATCACCCTGGTCGCGCTGACCGCGCTGGGGGACCTGGTCGCGCTGGCCGGCGCCAGCGTGGTGGCGCGCGCCGTGCTCGGCATCGAGTGGTCGACCATGTACTACAGCTTCGTCGACAACCTGGCCCCGTACGACTTCCTGCACGGCATCTACAAGGCCATCGCCTTCGGCGCGGTCATCGGCCTGACCTCCTGCTACTTCGGGGTCAGCGTGCGTGGCGGCGCGGTCGGGGTCGGGCGCGCGGTCAACGCCGCGGTGGTCGCGGCCGCGGTCGCCATCATGCTCAGCAACTTCTTCCTGACCTACCTGACCGGCTGATCGAGCGACGATGCGGCGCGCCCTCACCACCCGCCTCGAGCACCTCGGCGCCGGCGCCCTGGCCGCGCTGACGACCAGCCGCGGCCTGTGGCTGACCACCGTCGGCACGATCGCTGGCCTCATCCGCGGCGGGCGCGCGCCCGGCGAGATCCGGCGTCAGCTCCTGGCCATCGGCAATCGCTCGCTCCTGTTCATCGCCGTCACCCTCGGCTTCCTCGGCATGGTCCTGGTCTACCAGACCTGCCTGCAGAGCCAGCGCGTCACCGGCGACCTGTCCCAGGTCGGGGTCCAGCTGCTGCGGCTGGCGGTGTCGGACTTCGCGCCGACCCTGACCGGCCTGATGCTGGCGACCCGGGTCGGGGCCGGCATCGCCGCCGAGCTGGGCTCGATGAAGGTGACCGAGCAGCTCGACGCCCTGCGCATGTGTGGGGTGCGGCCGATCGACTACCTGCTGTCGCCGCGCCTGGTCGCCTCGATCGTGATGACGCTGGCCCTGACCGTGATCGGCGGGGCGATCATGATCGGCGTCGGCGGCCTGACCGCCTGGGTCTCGTTCGACCTCAACCCGCGCACGTTCTTCGACGTCAGCCGGACCGGCATCCCGCACGTCCTGCTCGGCCTGACCAAGGCCGCCACCTTCGGCGCCGCCATCCCGCTGGTGGCCGGCCACTTCGGCCTGTCGGCGCGCGGCAGCTCGGAGGGGGTCGGCGCCGCCACCACCGCCGCGGTCATCGGCAGCTCGCTGGCGGTGATCGCGCTCGACTTCGTGCTGTCCGTGGTCGGTTTCCTGCTGCTGGGGGACCAGCTGTGAGCGCCGCCGTGGCCGGCCCCGGGCGTCGCTACATCGAGTTCGTCGGCGTGACCAAGGCGTTCGCCGGCAAGCCGGTGTTGCGCGGGCTCGACCTGGCCATCGATCGCGGCTCCGCCCACTACATCATCGGCACCTCGGGGGTCGGCAAGTCGGTCACCATCAAGCTGCTGGTCGGCCTGCTGTCGGCCGACGCCGGCGAGATCTGGTTCGACGGCGCGCGCGTCGACGGGCTCGCCGAGGCGGCGTTCTACCCGGTCCGGCGCCGGGTCGGCATGGTGTTCCAGAGCGCGACCCTGTTCGACGGCCTGAGCCTGCGCGACAACGTGGCGCTGCCGCTGCGGGTGCACCGGCGCCTGCGCCCGGCGGCGGCGGCGCGGGAGGCCCAGGCCCTGCTCGAGGCGGTGTACCTCGGTGACCAGGGCGAGCGCTTCCCGGCCGAGCTGTCGGACGGCGTGCGTAAGCGCGCGGCCATCGCCCGCACCCTGGCCATGGCCCCCGAGGTCGTGCTGTTCGACGAGCCGACCACCGGCCTCGACCCGATCAGCGCTCGCCGGATCGACCGCCTCATCCGCGACCTGGTCGAGCGCGGCCTGACCTGCGTCGTCGTCTCGCACGATCTGCCGTCCATCCTCGGCGCGGCCGACCAGGTCAGCCTGCTGTACGCCGGCCGGGTCCACGCCGCCGGGGCGCCCGCGGCGCTGGCGGCCGGGGACGATCCGATCGTCCGGCAGTTCCTGAGCGGGCGCCCCGACGGGCCGATGGCCACCCCGGGCTTCTGACCGGGCCGCGCGCCGGCGAGGTCACGCCGCCGCAGCGGTGGCCGCGGCCAGGGTCAGCTCGAAGGTGGCGCCGGCGCCGACCACGCTGGTCACGGTGAGCGTGCCACCCATGGCCTCGGCCTGCGAGCGGGCGATGGCCAGGCCCAGGCCGCTGCCGCCCTGGTGCCGGCTGCGGCCGGCGTCGACGCGATAGAACCGCTCGAACACGCGGGCCAGGTGCTCGGGCGCGATGCCGGGGCCACGATCGATCACCGCCAGCACGACCTGAGCGCCGCGCCGCGCGGCGCGGATGGTGACGACCCCGTCGCCGCCGTACTTGGCGGCGTTGTCGACCAGGTTCTGCACCACGTGGTCGAGGCCATCGCGGCTGCCGAGCACCAGCAGCGTCGGGTCGACGTCGACCTCGAACCGGGCCGCGGCGGCGACGGCGCGGGCGGCGTCGACGGCGTCGGCCACCACCGGCGCCAGCGCGACCGGCTCGCCGGTGGCGACCACCTCGGCCCGCGCGCCCAGCCCCTCGAGCACCAGCAGGTCCGACACCAGGTGGGCGATGCGCTGCGCGTTGCGGTGGATCACCGCCAGGAACTCGCGCTGGGTCGCCGGGTCGGGCCCGGGCGTGGCCAGGAGGGTCTCGGCGTATCCGGAGATGGCGGTGACCGGGGTGCGCAGCTCGTGGGCGGCGCTGGCCAGGAACTCGCGGCTCTGGCCCTCGAGCGCGCGCAGGCGGGTCACGTCGTACAGCACCACCACGGTGCCGCCGGTGCCCGCCAGCGGCAGCGCGGTGGCGCGGACATCACGCCCGCGCAGGGTGACCTCGGCGGCCCGCTCGGCGCCGTCGAGCAGCGGGCCGAGCGAGGCCGGCAGGGCGGCGTCGGCGCCGACCAGCGCCGCGGCGGCGTCGTTGACCAGCACGACGTGGCGCGCACGATCGAGCACGACCACGCCCTCGACCAGGCTCGACAGCACGCCGCGCACCAGGTCGCGCTCGCCCTGGACCTCGGCGAAGCGGGCCTGGACCTCGCCGGCCAGGTGGGTCAGCGCGTGCGCCAGCACGCCGACCTCACCGGCGGCGGCGGCGGCGGCCGCTGGCGGTCGGGCGGCGTAGTCGCCGCGCGCGAGCTGCTCGGCGGTCTCGGTCATGGCCTGCAGCGGCCGGACCAGGCGGCGGATGACCAGCCAGGACAGCAAGACCACGGCGACGAAGCCGACCCCGGCGCCGACCAGGAGGCGGGTCCGCATGCGGCGCTGGGTCGCCAGGTTGTCGGCCAGCGGCACCGCCAGCCGGACCACCCGCCCGGCCTCGACCGGGACCGCGACCAGGTAGGTCGGGCGACCGGCGACCATCCGGGTCGCGCGCCCGACCTGCCCGGATCGCGCGGTGTCCACCTCGGGCGCGTCGCCGATGGCGGAGCCGATCAGGTCACCGCTGCTGGAGTCGCCCTCGATGATGCCGCGGCCATCGACGATGGTGATGCGCGCGCTGGTGACCGCACCCAGCCGCGGCGCCAGCCGCTCCGGGTGACCGGCCGAGCGCAACCAGGCAGCGACCGCGTTGCCCTGCCGGCGCAGGCGGGCCTCGAGGGTGGCGGTCAGGTCGCTCGACAGCGTCCGCTCGATCACGAACAGGGTCAGGCCGCCGATGACGATGAGCACCACCAGCAACGGCAGCAGGAGGCGGACCACCAGCGCCTGCCGGCGCGGCGGCCGCGGGACCGTCGCGGCCCGGGTCGGCGCGACCTCGGCAGCGTCACCCGCCATCGCGGCGGGCCCGGTAGCCGAAGCCGTGGACGGTCTCGACCACGTCGGCGCAGCTGCCGAGCGACACCCGCAGGCGGCGCACGTGGACGTCGACGGTGCGGGTGTTGATGTCGCCGCGCATGCCCCACACCAGCTCGAGCAGCTCTTCGCGCGTGAACACCCGGCCCGGTTCGGCCACCAGCAGGTGCAGCAGGCGGTACTCGAGCGGCCGCAGCTGGGCCAAGGCGCCGGCGACCCGGACCTCGTGGCCGACCGGATCGAGCTCGATGCCGCCACAGCGCAGCCAGGTCCGTTCGGCGCCGGGCGCCGGCGCGGCCGCCACCGACGAGGCACGCTCGGCCAGGCGCCCGGCCAGGGCGGTCACCCGCAGCACGACCTCGCGCACCACGAACGGCTTGACCACGTAGTCGTCGGCGCCGACCTCGAGGCCGAGGATGCGGTCCTCCGACTCGCCGCGCGCCGTCAGCATCAGGACCCCGACGTCGGCGGTGGCCGGATCGGCGCGCAGGGCGCGGCACACGTCGTGACCGCTCTGGTCGGGCAGCATCAGGTCGAGCACGACCACCGCCGGCGGGGCGGCCCGGGCCGCGGCCAGGCCGTCGGCCCCGGTGCTGGCCACGGTCACCGCGAACCCCGCCGCCTGCAGGTTGAACTCGACCAGGCGGGCGACGTCGGGCTCGTCTTCGATGATGAGGACCCGTCGCGGCACGTCGGCAGGATAGCGCGACCGGCGCCGGCGCCGACCGGGCCGCGACGTAACAAAGGCGTAACCCGGGCC
>JAGPCO010000147.1 GCA_018058095.1 Kofleriaceae bacterium | reverse complement strand
GCACGACGATCGCCGCGATCGCGCCCGCCGTCACCGCGAACGAGCCCTGGTACCAGTCGGTCGCGAACGCCATCGTGAACACGCTGGCCATGGTCACGTCGACGGTGGCCAGGCCCCAGGTCAGGCCGGGCGAGGGCGGCTCGGCCCGGGCCACAGTCGGGCCGGCGAGGCCGAGCAGCAGCGCGGCGACGCCGGCGGCGCGGCTCACGCCAGCACCCCGCGCAGCTTGGCGACCTGGTCGGTCGAGCCGAGCACGACCAGCACCATGCCGCCCTTGAGGCGCTGGCCGGCGTCGGGGTTGTACTGCCACGGCTGATCGTCGGACGGCCGCAGCGCCAGCACGGTCATGCCGAAGCGCTCGCGGATGTTGGCCTCGCGCAGGGTCGCGCCGTCGAGGGTCGACTCGGCCGGGATCCGCACCTCGTCGATGCGGTAGGTGGCGCGGGTGTCGCGCAGCATCTCGTCGAGGAACCGCACCACCGCCGGCCGCAGCAGCTCGGACACCATACGCATGCCGCCGATGTAGTTGGGCGAGACCACGGCGTCGGCCCCGGCCCGCTTGATCTTCTCGACGTGGCTCAGCTCGGAGCAGCGGGCGATGACCCGGGCGCCCGGGTTGGTCAGCCGGGTCGACACGCACACGTACAAGTTGTCCTTGTCCGACGACAGCGCGGCGACCACGCCGCGGGCGGCCGGCAACCCGGCCTGGGCCAGCACCTCGTCGTCGGTGGCGTCGCCGACCAGGTACGAGAAGCGGGCGCCCGGGTGGTGATCGATGACCTCGCGCAGCGGGGTCTCGACCGTGTCGATCCCCACCACCGAGTTCCCGGCCGTCAGCAGCTCCTCGATGATGTGCCGGCCGGTCGAGCCAGCGCCGCACACGATGACGTGGTCCTTCATGCGTTTGATCCGTTTCTTGAGGCGCTGCGCCAGCAGCAGGTTGCGCAGGTCGCCCTCGACGATGAACGCGGTGATGGTCGAGGCGAAGTAGACCAGGACGCCGGTGCCGAACACCAGCTGGACGATCGCGAACGGGCGGGCATATGGGACGTCCTCCATCCCCGGCAGGACCTCGCCGTAGCCGACGGTGGTCACCGTGATGATCGTCATGTACAGGCAGTCGAACCACGACCAGCGACCCTCGCCGATGAGGTAGAAGCCGAGGGAGCCGCCGGCCACCACCACCAGCATGGCGACGAAGCCCGCCAGCATGCGGTTGCGCAGGGACGGCGTCACGCCGCCATTGTATGCGGGGCGCCATGGGCTCCGACCCGCGCGCGCTGGTTTTTCGCGCCACTGGTCGCCCGCGGCCAGGGCGAGGGGTAAGGTCCGGCCGATGAAGACCCTCGGCAGCTACCTCGCCGGCCAGTGGTTCCACGGCGCCGGCCGGGCCATCCCGCTCCTCAACCCGGCGACCGAGCAGGTGGTGGCCCAGGTCCTGGTCGATGGCCACGACCTGGCCGCCGGCTTCGCCCACGCCCGCGCCATGGGGCGGCCGGCGCTGGCGGCGCTGACCTTCGCCGAGCGAGCCGCGCTGCTCGGCGCCATGGCCAAGGCCATCCACGGCGCGCGCGAGGAGCTGATCGAGCTGGCCATCGCCAACGGCGGCAACACGCGCGGCGACGCCAAGTTCGACATCGACGGCGCCTCGGCCACGCTGGCCTACTACGCCGAGCTCGGCGCCACCCTGCCCGGCCGCGGCGTGCTGGCCGACGGCGACCCGGTCCAGCTCGGGCGGACGGCGCGGCTGTCGGGCCAGCACGTGTACGTGGCCTGCCCCGGCGTGGCCGTGCACATCAACGCCTTCAACTTCCCGGCCTGGGGCCTGGCCGAGAAGGCGGCGTGTGCGCTCCTGGCCGGCATGCCGGTCATCAGCAAGCCGGCCACCGCGACGGCCCTGGTGGCGCACCGCCTGGCCGAGCTGTTCGCGCCGCTGCTGCCGGCCGGGGTGTTCCACCTGTTCGTCGGCCCGCCGGCCGGGCTGCTCGACCATTGCCGCCCCGGCGACGTGGTGGCGTTCACCGGCTCGTCGACCACCGCGGCGGCGCTGCGGACTCACCCGCGCGTGGTCCAGCACGCGCTGCGCCTGTCGATCGAGGCCGACAGCCTCAACGCCGCCGTGCTCGGGCCCGACGTCGAGGTCGGCAGCGAGACCTTCGGCCTGTTCGTGGCCGACGTCGCCCGCGACGCGACCCAGAAGTCGGGCCAGAAGTGCACCGCCATCCGCCGCGTGCTGGTCCCGGCCAGCCGCGTCGACGACGTGGCCGCCGCCCTGCGTGAGCGCCTGGCCGGCATCGTCATCGGCGACCCCAGCCGCGACGACGTCCGGATGGGCCCGCTGGCGACCGCGCAGCAGCGGGCCGACGTCACCGCCGGCATCAACCGCCTGGCCGCGGCGACCAGCCCGGTGTTCGGCGGCACCGGCGAGGTCGACCCGGTCGGCGTCGCCGCCGGCACCGGCTTCTTCGTCGGTCCGGTCGTGCGCCTGGCGGCCAGCGCGGTCGACTGCGGGCCGATGTACGAGCACGAGATCTTCGGCCCGGTCACCACCCTGGCCCCGTACAGCGACGACCCCACGTTCGCGGCCCACTTCGTCGCCCGCGGCGAGGGTGGCCTGTGCTGCTCGGTGTACAGCGACGACCGCGACGTGCTGGCCCGCTTCCTGCCACAGGCAGCGGCCTGGGTCGGGCGCATCTACATGGGCTCGGCCAAGATGGCGGCGATGTCGCCCGGCCCCGGTACGGTGCTGCCGGCGCTGGTCCACGGCGGCCCGGGCCGGGCCGGCGGCGGCGAGGAGCTGGGCGGCCTGCGCGGCGTCCACCACTACATGCAGCGGTGCGCGCTGCAGGGCGACCTCGGCCTCATCAAGGGCCTGACCGGCTGAACCGCCGCTCGCTTTTCGTGAATCCTTTCCCCGCGCCGCGGCTCCTGGGGCCAGACGCCCACGCTCCCCCACCCGGAAGGCACCCCATGCTGGCCAAGATCCTGCCCAACAACGAGCACCCCATCGAGCGCGCCCTGCGCGTGATCATCGGCCTGGCCCTGCTGGCCATCGTCTTCGTCGGCCCCAAGACCCCGTGGGGCTGGGTCGGCGTGGTGCCGCTGGCCACCGGCCTGCTCGGCAGCTGCCCGCTCTACACCCTGTTCGGGATGAGCACGTGTCCGGTCAAGCGGACGACGACGTCGACCTGATCGGGCGGACCGCCGCCGGCGATCGGGCCGCGTTCAGTCAGCTGGTCGCGCGCCACCAGCGCGCGATCTACCGGATGGCCCGGGCCATGACCGGCAACGACGCCGCCGCCGAGGACGTGCTGCAGGAGACCTTCCTGGCCGCGCTGCGCGGCGCGGGGGGGTACCGCGGCCCGGCGCCGGTGCTGGCCTGGCTGCGCACGATCACCCGCCACGCCGTGTACCGGCTGGGCCGGCGCGCCAACCAGGTCGCGGTCCCCGACGACACGCTCGAGCTGCTCGGCCAGGCCGCCGGCTGGGGCGCGGACGACGTGGCGGTGGCGGCCGAACGCGCCGAGTCCCATGCGCTGCTGCGCCGGGCCCTGGCCGAGCTCGACCCGGCCGATCGCGAGATCCTGGTGCTGCGTGACCTCGAGGGCCTGCCCGGCGACGAGGTCGCGGCCACCCTGGGCCTGACCCTGCCTGCCGAGAAGAGCCGCCTGCACCGGGCCCGCCTGCGCCTGGCCGCCGGCCTGCGCCGCCTCGACGAGCCCGGCGCCGGCGTCGAGCGAGGACGCGCCACCATCACCGACGGGAGGACGTCATGAACGACCAGGAGGTTGCCGGTCTGCGCTGCCGCACCGTGCTGGCCCAGCTCAGCGACTACATGGGCGGCGGGCTGTCCGCGGCCGAGCGGTCCCAGCTCGAGGCGCACGTGGTCGGCTGTCGCCGCTGCGAGCAGTTCGGCGGGGTGTTCGGCCGGGTCGTGCGCCAGCTCCGGCTCCACCTCGACGAGCCGGTGCCGACCGAGGTCGAGGCGCGCCTGCGGGCGCGGCTCGAGCAGGGCTAGCGGGCACGGGCACGGGCACGGGCACGGGCACGCGTGGAGCGATATGCTGCGCCATGGGCATCGAGATCGAGCGCAAGTTCACCGTCGTCGGCGACTCCTGGCGCGGCGAGCATCCCGTGCTCGACATCCGGCAGGCCTACCTGTCGCTCGACCCCGATCGCACGGTCCGGGTCCGGGTCACCGCCGACGCTGCCTTCCTGACCATCAAGGGTCGCGGCGACGGCGCGCGCCGGCGCGAGGTCGAGGTCGCCCTGCCCCGCGCCGACGGGCTCGAGCTGCTGCCGATGGCGCTCGGCGCGGTGGTCGAGAAGCGGCGCCACCTCATCGACCACGACGGCTTCCGCTACGAGGTCGACGAGTTCACCGGCGCCAACGCCGGCCTGGTCGTGGCCGAGCTGGAGGTCGCCGACGAGGCCGACTTCGCGCGCGCCCTGGGCCGGCCGCCGGCCTGGCTCGGGCCCGACGTCAGCGCCGACCGACGCCTGCTCAACGCCTGCCTGGCCGAGCGCCCGTTCTCGACCTGGCCGGCCGACGAGCAGGCCACCTATCGCGCCGGCTGATCGCCCCTGGGGTGCGGCCGGGGCCGGCAGGCGTGTAAGGTAGTGGCATGGGTGGCTGCACCAACTGCGCGGGCAAGGCCGGCTGCGACGATCACAAGGGCGCCATGATGGGCTCGATCGAGCAGCACCTGCGCGTGCTGTACCCGACCGGGCGCTGGGACGAGCTGGCGGTGGCGGCGGCGGTCGCCCCGCTCGGCGACGACGAGCTGGCCGGGCTGGCCAGCGAGCTGGCGACCGAGCTCGACGCGGTGACGTGGGTCCGGGCCGGCGGCGACGACGACCTGTGCGACTACATCTACGTGCTGGCGCTGGGGCGGCCGCCGTGTGCGCTGCGGGTCCGCGACGACGGCGACGCGGTCCCGGCCGAGTGGCACGGGTTGCCTCGCGTCGACGAGCGCTACCTGCGGCTGGCGGTGAGCCAGCTCGCCCCGGTCGCCGCCGTGCAGGAGGTCGCGGTCGAGGTCGAGGTCGGCGTCGATGGCGTGGTCATCCACGAGCGGCCCCAGGCCGGCGTGTACGCGCCGGCCCTGCTGGCCCGCCTGCAGCGGCTGGTCGCGCTGCTGCCGGCGTACGGCCTGACCCACCTCGACTTCGGCGACCTCATCACCCCGCCGCCCGGGTTCGACGGCGCGACCTTCGCCGCCCGCTGGGGCCTGGCGCCGGCGACGTACCAGTACCTGCTGTTCGCGCCACCGGCCACCACCAGCAGCGCGGTGTGGCTGCCGGCGCCGGCGGCGTGGGCCAGCGCCGGCCTGTCGTCCGATCTCTCGACCGCCCTCGCCCCTGGAGCCGCCGATGGACTCGCCGCTGGCCGATGACGTCCGCACCATCCTGCGCGAGCTGCTGGCCGAGCTCGGCGCGACCTCGGCGCGGGTGACGCGCGAGCCCGACGAGCGCTCCGGCGTGCCGGGCCGCACCCTGCCGCTCGGTGGCGGCGAGTTCCTGCGGGTCGAGCTGGGCGCGCGCTCGGCCAGCCCCGCCGTCGACGCCGCCCTCGAGCACGCGGCGCGGGCCCTGCGCGCGGCCGGGCGCCGGTGGGAGGCGGTCGCGCTGCCCGAGCTGGTGGTGACCAGCGCCGGCAGCGCCGGCCCGTCGGCGACGCGGGTGCGCGAGCGCATCGGCGCCTACCTGCTCGGGCTGGCCGAGGTCCCGCGCGCGCAGAACGCGGTGCTGATCGACGGCCGCGGGGTCATCGCCAGCGGACGGGCCCTGACCGAGCTCGAGGCCGACCGCTGGCCGTTCATCGTCCGCCGGGTCGCCGCGGCCCGGCCGCCCGGCAGCTCGCACGGCGAGCTGGCCGACCCCGACTTCCTCGCGCTCGAGCTGTGGTACGGGGTCACGCTGATCGTGTTCTTCGAGCCGCCGTACGCGGTCGACTTCGCGCGCCATCGGACCCGCCACGTCGCGCGCGAGCTGGTCGCGCTGCTGCCGATGCTCGAGCCCGACCCGGCCGCGCCGGCGGCGGTGCTCGAGCCGCCGCCCGGATCGTGACCGTGGCCGCATCCGGCCCGGGGCGGTCGAGCCGCCGGTCCCGGCCTGCTATGGTCCGCGCGCGATGTTGATCGTGCAGAAGTACGGCGGCACCTCGGTCGGCACCGTCGAGCGCATGCGGGCGGTGGCCGAGCGGTGCCTGGCCACGCAGCGCCAGGGCCACCAGGTCGCGGTGGTGGTGTCGGCCATGTCGGGCGAGACCAACCGCCTGCTCGCGCTGGCGCGCACCGTCCACGACGACAGCAACGACCGCGAGGTCGACGTGATCGTCTCGACCGGCGAGCAGGTCTCGGTCGGCCTGGTCGCCCTCGCCATCCGCGCCGCCGGTGGCAAGGCCCGCTCCTTCCTCGGCCACCAGGTCAAGATCCTGACCGACAGCGCGTTCGCACGCGCCCGCATCGTGTCGATCGACGCCGATCCGCTGCGCGCCGCCTTCGCCGACGGTGAGATCGCGGTCATCGCCGGGTTCCAGGGCGTCGACGAGGCCGGCAGCATCACCACCCTGGGCCGCGGCGGATCGGACACCACCGGGGTGGCCATCGCCGCCGCCCTCGGCGCCGACGTGTGCGAGATCTACACCGACGTCGACGGCGTCTACACCACCGATCCCAACCTGGTGCCGAGCGCGCGCAAGATCGACCGCATCAGCTACGAGGAGATGCTCGAGCTGGCCTCGCTCGGCGCCAAGGTCCTGCAGATCCGCTCGGTCGAGCTCGGCATGAAGCACGGGGTCAAGATCCACGTGCGCAGCAGCTTTTCGGACGCGCCCGGCACCTGGGTCGTCCCGGAGGAACAAGCGATGGAAGCGGTCGTCGTCTCTGGCGTCACCCTGGCTCGTGACGAGGCCAAGATCACCGTCGAGGACCTGCCCGACACCAGCGGCATCGCCGGCCGCCTGTTCGCGCCGCTGGCCGACGCCGGCATCGTCGTCGACATGATCGTGCAGAACCAGGCCTGGGACGGCACGACCGACCTGACCTTCACGCTGCCACAGGGCGACCGCAAGCGGGCCATGGCCATCCTGGCCGGCGCGGTGCCCGACCTGGTCGGCCCGGCCGCCGAGCGCTGCTCGTTCGCCGACGACATCTGCAAGGTGTCGGCGGTCGGCGTCGGCATGCGCTCACACGCCGGCGTGGCCAAGCAGATGTTCGAGCTGCTCGGCAAGGAGAACATCAACATCCAGCTCATCACCACCAGCGAGATCAAGATCTCGGTGGTGATCGATCGCAAGTACGCCGAGCTGGCGGTGCGGGTCCTGCACGACGGCTTCGGCCTGGCCGCGCGGCCGTAGCCGCACGTGTGGCCCAGGCGACGCCTCAGCGCCGCCGCGTCCGCGCCCGCAGCACCAGGCCGACGAGGAGGGCCACGGCCATGGCCCCGCTGCCTCGCCGCCCGCCCTGACACCCGCAGCCGGCGGGGTCGGCCGGCGGCTGGCCCATCCCAGCGTCGGCGCCGCCGCCGGGCGGCTGCAGCGCCGCGGCCCGGTCCCACAGCGCCATGACGTAGGCGCCGGCGCCGAAGCCGACCATCGGCACCTCACCCTGGAAGTCGCCGGTGGTGCGATCGAAGTTCTCGGCGATGAGGTCGTAGTTGGCGCGGGCCTGCGCCGTGACCCAGCCGATCAGGGCCTCGGCGTGGTCGGCCCGCCCGGCCAGGCGGGCCGCGCTGGCCAGGCGCAGATCGATCACCGCCCACTCGCGCAGATCGTACTCGCCGCCGTCGTCGTTGCGGCGGTAGCCCTGCCCGACCGCCGGGTTCCACAGGCCGGCCCGGAACGCGTCGAGGGTCGCGGCCAGGCTCGGATGGTCCGGCTCGATCACCCCCCAGTTCCAGGCCTCGACCGCCGCGCCGTCGAGGAACGCGCTGGTCTCCTCGGTCGACGACCGCAGCACGCCCGAGGCCGGGTCGATCATGCGGGTGCGGACCGCCTCGGCGACGCGGTCGGCCCCGGCCCGGTAGCGGGCGGCGTCGTCGGTGCGGCCGAGCGCGTCGGCCAGGTCCGCCCCGGCGCGCAGGCCGGCCACCGCGGTGGCCTGGGTGAAGACGTGGTGGCGGCGCCCGCCGTCGTACCAGTGGGTCTCCCAGATCGACGAGTCGGCGCGGATGAGCCCGGCCGCCGCCCCGCTCGGCTCGATCAGGCCGAGCAACACGTCGGCGGTGCGGCGGAAGATGGCGTCGGCGTGGGCCTCGACCAGGGCCAGGTCGCCGGTCGCGGCCAGGTAGGCCGCGGTCGCGCGCAGGGCCAGGCCGAAGCCGTCGAACTCGACGTTGGGGCCGCGCTCGTTCCAGTCCGACTCCTCGCTGCCGTCACCGAAGTAGCGCACCACGCTGATGGCGTAGTCGGCGCCGACCCACGGCCCACCGTCGCGATCGCAACACACGAAGGTGCCGGCCCGGCCCTGCCACCAGAAGCTGAGCGCGGCGCGCGCCTCGTCGGCCAGGCCGGCGGCGATGAGCCCGAGCAACGCGTAGGCCTGGTCGCGGACCCAGCTGATGTTCCACTTGCCGGGCGGCAACGAGGCGACGAGCTGGCCATGGCCGGGCCCGGGCTCGACCACCTGCGCCATGCGCAGCACCGCCAGCTGCTGCCGGTACACCGCCAGCTCGTCGGCGCTGGCCCCCGGGGGGACGGCGGCGCGGGCGAAGAACGTGTCCCAGCCGGCCCGCTCGGCCGCCAGCACGGCGGCGCCGTCGGCGGCCAGGGCCGGCAACGCCGCCTCGAGCCGGGCCCGGTCGCCGTCGGCGGCGTGCCCGAGCACCACGGCCACGGTGCGGCGCGCGCCGGCGCCCAGGCCGGTCAGGTCCCACTCGAAGCCCGACACGGCGTCGTCGCGCACGCCGCTGTCGTCGACGCTGGTCAGGCGCTGCCCGGCCAGGACGCGGTCGTACGGGTTGCTCGGGCTGGCGGCGTGGGCGTCGGGCGCTGGCACCGGCCGGGCCAGCACCAGGCCACGCGCGCCGCGCTCCTCGAACGCGCCGCCGCTCCAGGTGATGCGCTCGGCCGTGGTGCCGGCGTCGCCGCCGACGCGGAGGTTGTGCAGGGTGAACAGCGCGGCGTCGGCCAGCGGCGCCGTGCCGGTGTTCTCGACCTCGAACACCACCACCAGCGCCGGCGCGGCCACCGTCCACGGGGTGATGATCCACTGGGTCAGGCGCAGCGCGCCCCAGGTGTGGACGACGCGGACCAGGCCGCGGCCATCGTCGTAGCCGGCCGCGCTGACCGGCCGCTCGCTCATCCACAGGTTGGCGCCGTCGACGCGCAGCCCCGGGTACAGGTCGAACATGAGGTCGGCGGTGGTGGTCTGGGCGTCGCGCTGGGCGTACACGTGGGCGCGCCAGCTGCTCAGGCGGCGGCGGTCGACGTCGTACACCGCGGCGCCGAAGCCGTTGCTGAGCGACAGGCTCGACCACGACGGGTGGGCGGCGATGGCCTGGGCCGCGGCCGGCGCCGGGCCGGTGGTCATGGCGGCCAGGGTCAGCGCGACGGCGGCGGAGGCCAGGCGAGGAGTCGGGGCGCGCACGGTGGTGGAGGTAGCACGCCGCGTGCCCCGCCCGGGCAGTGATCGGCCAAGCGGCGACGCGGGGTTGCGCCGCTAGTCGCGGCCCGGCGTTGCCGAACGCAACGGGAAGGCCGCGGCCGGCGACGGCGGGCCCGAGCGCGAGGCTCGTGGCCGTGGTCTTGGTGTTGTTCGCGCCCGTGGCCCGTGGTCGGGGTCGTGGTTCGTGTTTGCGCCCGTGGCCGTGGCCGTGGCCGTGGCCGTGACCGTGGTCGTGGCCGCGCCCGTGGCCGTGGCCGCGCGCGTGATCGGGAACGCTCGCCGTGGACCTGATCGACGCCGGGAACGCTCCGGGTGCAGGGTCGGGGTGTGATCGGGCTGATCGGATGATCGGACACGGGGATCGATCAGGATCACGGCGTCGTTCCCGTTCACGAGCGCGGCCACGGCCACGGGGGGACGTCCACGAACACGTCGACGATCACGATCACGTCGACGTCGGGCCCGCTTCAGTACTCGTCGAACCGGACGGTCGAGATCGGCCCGAGGCCGGCCTGGTCGAACCCGGCGTGGGTGTCGGCCGCGGTGGTGACCGCGACGGTGACGAGCTGGTCGGGGTGGAGGTGGCGCTGGCAGGCGGCGCGGACCTCGTCGGCGGTGATGGCCCCGACCGCGCGCGGCAGCTCGGCCGAGTAGCCGGGCGGCAGGCCGAACACCGCGTCGCGCACCGCCAGCTGCATGCGCTGGCGCGCCGTCGCGGTGTGGAACGGCATGGCCCCGAGCAGGTAGCTGCGCGCCAGCTCGATCTCGTCGGCGCGTGGGCCACGCTCGGCCAGCTCGGCGTACAGCTCGTGGGTCAGGGCGACGGCGGGGGCGGCGACCTCGATGGCGGTCGCCATCCACATCTCGAACCAGTGCCGCCCGCGCGAGCGCCGCAGCGCGCAGCCGGCGCCGTAGCTCCAGCCGCGCTTGACCCGGATCTCCTGCATCAGGCGCGAGCTGAACATGCCGCCGAACGCGGTCTCGGCGATGAGCAGGGCGGCGGTGTCGGGCTCGCCGAAGCGGGCCGACAGGTGGCCGAGGCGGAGCTGGGCCTGGGTCCGGTCGGCCTTGTCGACCAGGTACAGCCGGCGCGCCGAGGTGCTGGTGGTGCCGAGCGCGGCCTGGGCCGGGGCCGCGCCGTCGACCAGACGCTCGACCAGGCGGCCCGCCAGGGCCTCACCCCGGCCCGGGGTCACGTCGCCGGCGACGCCGATGACCAGGTTGCGCGGCACCACCTCGGCCCGCCACTGCGCGGCGACCGCGGCCAGCTCGATGCCGGCCAGCGAGGCCTCGGTGCCGAGGGAGGTCCGCCCGTACGGGTGGCCCGGGCAGCAGGCCCAGTCGAACCACCGCGTCGCCAGCGCGCTGTCGTCGTCGCGGATCTCGTCGAGGATCTGCGGGGTCTCGCGCAGGAGGCGCGCGTGTTCGTCCTGATCGAAGCGCGGCGCGGCCAGGATGTCGGCCACCAGGTCGACCACCGCGTCGAGGTTCTTCGACAGGCACAGGCCCGACACCGTGACCGCGTCGCGCCCGAGCGCGACGTCGACGTTGGCGCCGAGCGCGTCGAGCGCCTCGTCGAGGGCGGCCCGATCGCGGCCGCCGGCGCCGCGCCGGGCCAGCAGGGCGGCGTGGCGGTGGCTGCCCTCGATGCCCATCGGATCGGCCGAGGCGCCGCCGCCGATGGAGATGTCGAACCACACCAGCGGGGTGTCCCCGGCCGGCTCGACGAACAGCGGCGCGCCGCGGACCGAGCCGATCATCGCGCCTCCACCGGGCTCGCCATCGCGCCGCTCGCGTCGCCGTCGCCGCTGTCGTCACCGGCCTCGTCATCGTCATCGTCATCGTCGTCGCCCGGCTCGGCGATGACCAGGGTGCGCTGCGACCGGACCAGCGACCGGCTCGCCACCCGCTGGATGTCCTCGGCGCTGACCGCGGCTAGCCGCTCGGCCATCTGCGACAGGCGACGGAAGTCGCCGTGGGTGACCTCGTGGTGGCCGAGCGCCTCGGCCTTGCCGTCGATGTCGACCAGCGAGCTCCAGAAGTCGGTCTCGACCAGGTTCTTGGTCTTGGCCAGCTCGGCCGCCCCGACCGGGGTGGTGGCCAGGCCGGTGATGACGTCGTCGATCTCGGCCAGCACGTCGGCCGCGGCCACCCCGCGCGCGCAGATGGCCGACACCCGCAAGAGCGACGGGTCGCGGAACGGCGTGAGCTGGGCGTCGATCGACGAGCACAGCTCGCGCTCGACCACCAGCCGCCGGTACAGGCGCGCCGACGGGCTGCCGGCGAGCAGCGTCGCCACCACCTCCAGCACCGGCCAGTCCGGGTCGCCCTGCCCGGGCGCCTTGTAGCCGAGCAGGATGCGATCGGTGCCGATCGGCTTGCGCGCGCGCAGCACCCGCTCGCCGTCCTGGGCCGGCTCGGTCAACGCCGGCGGGGTCGGCAACGTCGCCGGCGGGATGGCGCCGTAGTGACGCGCCACCACCTCGAGCAGGTGGGCCTCGTCGAAGTCGCCGACCACCACCAGGGTGGCGTTGTTGGGCGCGTACCAGGTCCGGTAGAACGCCAGGATGTCGGCCATCGGCAGGGCGCGGATGTCGGCCATCCAGCCGATCGTGGGCCAGTGGTACGGGTGGGTGGTGAACGCCGTCGCCATCAGCTGCTCGTCCATCCAGCCGTCGACGTCGTCCTCGACCCGCTCGCGCCGCTCGTTGGTGACGACGTCGCGCTCGGCCTCGACCGACTCGCTCGACAGCACCAGCCGGGTCATGCGCTCGGCCTCGAGGCGGGTCGCCAGCTCGAGATCGCGGGCCGGCATGCTCAGGCGGTAGTAGGTCCAGTCGACCCAGGTCGCCGCGTTCGACTCGCCGCCGGTCTGCTCGACGATGCGATCGAAGTCGCCCGGGGCCATCGACTCGGTCTGGTTGAACATCAGGTGCTCGAACAGGTGCGCCATGCCGGTCCGGCCCGGCAGCTCGTGGCGCGAGCCGACGCCGAACCAGGTCTGGTAGGCGACGATCGGGGCCGAGCGATCGACCGCGGCCAGCAGGCGCAGCCCCGACGGCAGGCGGTAGCGCCGGACGGCCAGGCCGCGCCCGACCACGGCCTCGGTGTCCAGCGTCCACGGCGTCGGCATCGAGGGGTGATACCACACACGCGCCTGGGCGCGGCCGGCCGCAGCGACGGGCGCCGCGTCGATGCCGAGCGACGCTCGTGACGCTTGACTGTGCGGGCGGCTGTGTATGGCCACCGCCGTCACAGGCGATCGATCACCACCTCGAGCGCGCCGCGATCCGACAGCGCCGCCAGCGCCTGCGCCGCCGGCCAGGCCTCGTGCGCGGTCAGCACCCCGGCGCCGGGATGGCGCGCGTCGGCGGTGAGCTGGTGAGCCACCCCGATCAGCGTGGCCGCGCTGAGCGCGACCCGATCGCCACCGCGGATCGTCACCTCGATCACCGTGCTCCGGCGCGCCGCGCGCGCGCGCACCAGCTCCACCCCGGCGTCGCCGCCGGCCGAGCCGGCCTCGGCCGCGCCCCCGCCCAGCAGCTGGCCCAGCCAGCCCGGCGAGCCACCCCGCCACAGCGGCGCCGCCAGCGCCGCCGCCTGGCTGATGCGATGGCCCAGGCCGCCGCCGCGGCCGCGCACCACGCCGGTCACCCGCCGCGACGACAGGTGGCGCGGCGCGGTGATCGCGACCGTGAGCGGGAAGGCGAACCCGAGCGAGGGCCCGCGCCCGCCCAGGCGCACGCCGAGGCCGGCCCGCGCCTCGTCCCAGCGGTCGGCGTGCCAGACCCAGGTCGGCGCGGTCAGGGCGTCGGCCCGGCTGGCCACGTCGGCCGCGCCGCCGCCGCCCGGGTCGTCGCTCCACCCCACCACCAGATCGTCGAGCGGGTCGTCGTCGTCACACGCGCCGCCGCCGTCGGCGTCGGCCACCGCGCCGGCCGCCAGCGCCGCCGCCCAGTCGGTCAGCGCGCCGTCGGCGCCGGCGCCGATGACCAGCCGCCGCCCGGCCCGCCGCGCCGCCGCGTCGGTTCGCTCGTACTGCTCGCGCGCGAACACCGGCTCGCGGCAGGCGTCGACGTAGTCGACCCCGGCGTCGAGCGCGGCGCCGGCGGCGACCGCGCCGATCCGGCCGTACGGGCCGGCGCAGGCGATCAACACGTCGAGCCCGGCCACGGCCGCGCGCAGGCCGTCCGGGTCGTCGATACGCGCGACCCGGACGTCCCCGGCCGGGTGGGTCGGGAAGCGCTGATGCAGGCGGCCGAGGTCGCGCCCGAGCAGCACCGGCTCGCCACCAGCCGCCACGATCTCGGCCACCACCGCGGCCCCGAGCTGACCGGTCGCGCCCCACACGCCGACCCGGACCCGGCGCGGCCGGGCCGACTCAGTCGAGGTCATAGCGGATCCCCAGCCGGGCCGCCTGGCTGACCCGGGTGTAGGCGCCGGCCGCGGTCGGCACCGCGAAGCCGGCCCGGGTGTTGGCGCAGGCCACCGTGTCGTAGTCGGTCCCGCTGTCGAGGCAGTCGAGCCGATCGGCCGGGTTGTACGCGCTGACCGAGACGTCGACGCGCGGGAACACCTCGACGCCGTAGGCGAGCTGAGCGACCAGGCCGCCGCCCAGCCGCACCTGCAGGCCGAGGTCGAGCGAGCCGGCCCAGCCGGCGATCGCCGCCGGCGCGGTGCGCTCGGGCGCGACCTCGGGCGAGCGCACGCCGAGCCGCGCCCCGACCAGGACCCGCTGCCCGAGGTCGGCCTGCTCGACGCCGGCCCACAGCGCGAGCGGATCGCGCAGGCCCCGCGCGCGCCGGGTCCACTCCGGCGCGCCGGTCGCGCGCAGGTCGGCGGCCAGCAGGCGCACGTCGATGGCGTCGAGGGTGGAGCTGTCCTCCCACCGGCCCCCGACGTGCAGCTCCCACGGGTCGGCCAGCGGCCCGCGCAGCTCGACGTCGATGGCCGACGGCAAGGTCAGGTACGCCAGCACGTCGCCGCGCACGTCGACCGCGCCGTCGCGCGGGGCGGTGGTGAGGGTGCCGGTGCCGCGCAGCGTGGTCCGGGCCGGGATGAGGCGGTAGGCCACCGCCAGCCACCACGCCGGCGCCAGCTCGGCCTGCAGCGCCGCGGTCCACACCGCGTTGTCGTAGGTGACCAGCGCGTCGGGCTGGGCGTCGAGGGCGAGGCGCTCGGCCGCCAGCGGGTTCTCGACGCCGCACGGCGCGCCGCCGCAGTCCGAGGCCAGGCCGCGCACGCTGTCGCGCCCGGCCTCGAGGGCGGTGTCGCGGGCGTAGCGCAGGCGCAGCGTCGGGCGGATCAGGCTGACCGAGCCGCCGAGGTAGACGCGGCCGAGCACGCGGCGCGACACCCCGATGGTGCCGAGCCGGGTCACCCGCAGCTGGTCGCCCAGCGTGTGGTAGCGGAGCGCCTCCTCGGCGCGCAGCGTGCCGTGCGCCGGATCGGGCGACAGCACCTCGACCCCGACGGTGAAGGCGCGCCGGGCCAGCCACACCGCGAGGGTCGCGCCTGGCGAGGCGACCAGGCCACTCGCGGTCGGCCCGGGCGACAGCTCGCCGGTGTCGAGCGCCAGCAGCTGCCGCTCGACCTTCATCCACTCGAGCGTGCCGGTCGCCGCGACGTACAGGTGGGCCCCGGACGGGCCGAGGCTGAGCGCGCCCGGGTTGCTGGCGAGCGAGGTCGCGTGGGCGGTGGCGACGCCGGTGAACACCGCGCGCCCGGAGGTCGGATCGGACAGGGGCGAGGTGCTGGCGGTCGCCGCGCCGGTCACCAGCGCCACCGCGGCCGCCGACCCGGCCAGCCACCGGCGCCGGGGCCAGCGGGTCGAGCGGTCGAGCCGGGCCATGGGCGCGGACCGTACCACGTCACCCCGGGCTGCCCGGGTGGGGCGGGCAGCGACCGCCGGCGCGATCGACCGCGGCGCCGATCGACCGCGGCGACTGGCCGGGGCGCCTGCGACGGCCGCGCCAGTCGTGCTGTAATCCCCGGCCATGACCCGTCGCCTGCTCACCGTCCTCGCCGTCGTCGCGCTCCTGGCGACCGCGGCCTGCGAGAAGACCACCCACGAGAACATCGACAAGTGGCCCAACACCCAGAAGGGGGGCGGCAAGCTCAAGAAGGCCGCGGCCAGCCGATCGATCGACCCGGACCTGGCCGCCCACGCCGCGGTCAACCTGGCCCTGAGCGACCGCGCCGACATCAACGGCGAGGCCGAGGTGAAGCGGATCATGGAGGGCCTGCCCGAGGCCCGGGTCCAGCAGGTGATGGCCAAGCTGGCGCCGCGGCTGTGGGCCCGGGCCCGGACCGAGGGTGACCCGATGCAGGTGCCCGGCTCGGTGCAGATCCGGGGCAAGGACCTCCTGTTCGACCTGCGCAAGTACGCCGACGCCGAGACCCGCGCCACCATCGATGGGTACCTGTCGGACTGGTACACCACCGGCTTCTACGAGGGCCGTGCCACCCTGGGGCGCAACCTCGGCGTGACCGTCATCTCGACCATCGGCGCCAGCGCCGGGGCCCGCCTCAAGGAGGCCGCCAACTCGGTGGTGGCCAAGCGCGACGCCAAGATCGGCGACGAGCTGCTGCTGGCGCTCGCGGCCTCGGGCAACCCGGAGGCGGTCCGGTACGTGCTCGACGTCGCCAGCATGGACCGCGGCGACCCGACCCTGGCCAACCGGGCCCTGTCGGCGCTGTACCGCGCGTTCGTCGAGCCGGGCGGCCTGTTCACCGCCGCGCCACCGGCCAGCCTGGCCCCGACGCTCGACACCCTCATCGCCATCGCCGAGAACCCGGCCAACGACAACCGCACCGTCAACGACTCGGTCAGCCTGGTCCGCGTCGTCGGCATGCCGGGCTGCCTGGCTCCGCTGGCCAAGATGGCCGCCAGCCCGGACCTCGGCCGCCGCTACATCGGCGCCAACAATGCCCTCAAGTGCGGCGGCCCCAAGGCCATCGTCACCGTGGTGAACGCGCTGCCCGAGGGCAAGTACGACCGCGAGGCGCTGTACGGCGCGGTGGTGGCCGAGATCGTGCGCGCGACGCCGCGCGACGAGACGATCGCCGCGGTGCGCGAGCTGCTGGGCGCGCGCTCGTGGGTGGCGCGCTGGGTCGCGATCGAGGCGGTGGCCGCGCTCGGGGTCAAGGAGGACGCGGCCCGGCTGCGCGGCCTGGGCGGCGACGGGGCCAAGCTGCAGGGCTACTGGGGCGACCAGTCAGGCAAGCCGGCCAAGGAGCGCAAGGCGGAGCCGACCCTGGGCGCGCGCGCCAAGGAGCTCGCCGACAAGCTCGGGGCGTAGCCGGCGCGGGGAAAACCGCACCGGCTCGGCACCCGCGCCGCTGGTTTGTAGTATCGTGATTTGCATCCTTCGGGGGTCGAAGACGCCACCGCCCGACGATGTCTGGGAGCATCGCGCCAATGGATCAGAGCAAGAAGACGATGCGCCACTTCTACTGCCGGGACGTCCTGTGGGAGACGTTCGAGCAGATGGCGAACGACTTCGATTGTTCGATCGACTACCTCGTCAACGAGGCGATGCGGTACTACGCGCGGTCGAAGAACTACCAGGCGGCCGGAGGCGGCGCCCCGGCGACGTCGCCACCGCCGTCGTCCAACCCGCCCGCGCCACGCCCGCAGAGCCGGACCGCCAACCCGCCGGTCGGCAGCGGCGGCGGCGCCGGGGTCGGCGCTGGCGGCCCGCGCCGTCCACCCGGCCCCACCCCCGGCTACGGCGGCGGCGGTCAGCCGGCCCAGCAGCCAGCGCGGGCGCCGGCCCCGGCCCCGGTGGCGGCAGGCGCCGCCGGCACGCTGTACCTCCTGTACAACGGGCAGCGGTATCCGGTGACCAAGGACCAGTTCATCATCGGCCGCGGCTCGAAGACGAGCGACCTGGCGATCAAGGACGGCAACATCTCGCGCAAGCACGCGGCGGTCATCCGCCGCAACGGCACCTTCTACATCAAGGACCTCGGGTCGACCAACGGCATCGACTACAAGGGCATGCGCATCGACAACAAGCGCATCGACGAAGGCGACGTGTTCCACCTGTGCGACTACGAGCTGCGGTTCACCTACCGCATGGACTGACACGGCGGCCGCCGCGCCGCCGCCGAGATCTCCGAGGCGCCGGCGCCAGGGCGGCGCGCGGGCCCACCGGCGCTGGTGGTATGAGGGGGCGTGGATCTGCGCACCCGACAGCACGTCGAGGCGCTGCGCCGGCCGCTCGAGCTGGCCGCGCGTGACGGCTTCACCGGCCTGACCCGGATCACCGGGCTCGGCGCCGCGCTGCGCGCCGCGTGTGATCGCGTGCTGAGCGAGTGGCCCGACAACACGCCGTTGCGGCGCTGGCGCGACAGCCTGACCGAGTTCGAGCGCCTGTCGGTCGACGATCAGGCCGTGGTGGTGGCCCGTGGCCTGCGCCTGGTGGCCGGCGTCGCCCGCCCGCCGACGCCGCCGGTGGCGCGCTCGACCCGCATGGCCGCGGTGCCCCCCGCGCCCATGGTGCCGGGGCTGGCGACCGCCCGCGCCCCCGCCGTCCCCGTGCGCCCGGGGCCGGCCCCCGCTGCGCCGGCCCCGGTGGCGGCGGCGCCGGCCGCGGCCACCACGCCTGCCCTCGCTACGCCTGCCCCGGCCGCTGCGACGGCGCCTGCAACGGCTCCGCCTGCCCCGGCCCCGGCCC
>JAGPCO010000146.1 GCA_018058095.1 Kofleriaceae bacterium | reverse complement strand
GTCGTAGCTGCTGCCGCTGTCGTAGCTGCTGCTGCTGTCGTAGCTGCTGCTGTCGTAGCTGCTGCTGTCGTAGCTGCTGCTGTCGTAGCTGCTGCCGCTGTCGTAGCTGCTGCCGCTGTCGTAGCTGCTGCCGCCGTCGTAGCTGCTGCCGCTGCCGTAGCTGTCGCTGCGGCCGCCCAGATCATCGAAGTAGCTGCCGCCGGCGTCGCTGCCGCTGCCGCCCGCGTCGCTGCCGCTGCTGCCCAGATCATCGAAGTAGCTGCCACCGGCGTCGCTGCCGCCGTCGTAGCTGCTGCCGCTGCCGTAGCTGTCGCTGCCGCCGCCCAGGTCGTCGAAGTAGCTGCCGCCGGCGTCGCTGCCGCTGCTGCCCGCGCCCAGGTCGTCGCCGCTGCTGGCGCCGCCCAGGTCGTCGAAGTAGCTGCCGCCGGCGTCGCTGCCGCTGCTGCCCGCGCCCAGGTCGTCGCCGCTGCTGGCGCCGCCCAGGTCGTCGAAGTAGCTGGCGTCGCCGCTGGTGGCGTCGCTAGCCTCCGCGGGCGCGGCCTCGATCGGTCCGGCCGCTGCCAGGTCACCCCAGGTGCCAGCGTCCGCAGGCGCGGCGTCCGCGGGCGCGGCGTCCGCAGGCACGGCATCCGCAGGCGCCGCGTCGGCCGGCGCGACCAGCTCGCTCGGCAGGTCGCCGGTGAGCTCCGGCAGCGGCGGCAGCTCGAGCATGGCGGCGTCGACCGCCGCGGCGTCGGCCGGGGCGGCGTCGAGGCCGCGAGTGGCGCCGGCGTCGTCGGCCGCTTGCTGGGCGATGGCGGCGTCGACGCCGGCGAACTCGTCGACCGGGGCCACCACCGGTTTGCCGTCGGCGCCGGCCTCGTAGTAGGTCGTGCCCTGCGGCCCGTGGTGATACACGCCTGGCGTGACCCCGCTGATGGTGAAGTAGCCGTCGACCGGCCCCGCCTCGTTGAGCTGCTGGGCCACGTCGTAGGCCAGCTGCTGCTGCGGGTCGGCCACCGGCGCCGGATCGTTCAGCCCGAGCGCCGACAGCACGGTGTTGCCGGCGGCGGTGGCCGAGATGGCCAGCTCGGCCAGGCGGCCGCCGGGCTCGGCCAGGTTGGGGTTGTCGACGCCGCGGGCCTCGGCCAGCATGGCCTGGTCGAGCCGCGAGAACGCGGCCAGCCCGAGTTCGGGGTTGATGATGTGCGACACGTTCTGCGCCGCCGAGGCGCCGAGCTGCTCGAACGTGCCCGGCTGCGGGTCGGGCCCGGCCACGATCGAGCTGGCCAGCGACGCCGGCATCAGGCTGAGCGCCGAGTCGACCAGCGAGCCGACCGCGCCGCCGAGCTGCGACGGCAGCTCGGCCCCACCCTCGCCGCGGCCGAGGGTCATGACCTGGAACCCGCCACCCTCGCGCAGGTCGACCACCAGGTTGCGGGTGATGCTGCCCTCGAGCGGGTGCTCGCCGTTGATGGTCGTGTTGCGGATGTAGCCGTCGCCGTGCATCAGCGTGACGTTGCCGCCGTGGTCGAGCGGGAACCCCGCCACCTCGGTGCCGGCCAGGTCCTGCGCGCCCGGGCGCGACACCGTGCCGAGCTCGGCGGTGGGGTCGTTGCCGCCCTGGTACAGCGCGGCCGCGGTCGGCGCGTTGAACTGCTGCAGCAGCGCGTCGGCCTGCTCGAACTGCCCGCCCGGCAGGTGGAACACCTCGCTGACCAGGCCATAGGTGTGGCGCGGCACGGTGCCGGGCACGATCGACGTGAACAGGGCCTGGGTGCCGTCGCCACCGCTCACGGTGGTGAGCTGGTCGACCGACAGCACGGACACGGGGGCAGCGAGGCGCGTGGCGCTGGACATGCCCAGGCCTGCTGCACCCATCGTGCCGGGGAGGAGCCGAGCCAGGAGCCCGGAATCAGGCGTCGCCGCGGCCGTCGCCTGCTGGCTGTCGGGCCGGCCCCACAGCGCGATCGATGCCCGCACCCCGCGGTGCCACCATCGCCGGTGGCGCGACGGCGCTTCAGATCATCGCGAGGGCCGCGCCGCAGTCACGGTGCGACGCGGCCGCTGCGATCGCCGGCCTGGATCATCGGCTCGAGCGTGCCGGCCGCCTCGGCCGCGCCGGGCGGCTCGTCGCGGCGCAGCGCCACCGCCAGCAGGAGCGCGCGCGAGCTCGGGTCGAGCTCCTGCCACTCGTCGGCGGTCAGGACGAAGCCCGCCAGCGCGATGTCCCCCTTCATGGTTCCACCTTCGGCGCCGGCGCCGGCGCCGGCAACTTTTCACCCGGCCGTGCGCCGCCGATCGTGTCGATTGCGGAGGTGATGTGGGCCCCGATCGCACCTGGCCGCGACCACTGGCGCTGCCCCGCCGACGTCCGCGGGATCATTGGAACCTTCATTGAATCCAGCACCTTGGTGACAGTCAGTCTTGACTGACTGTCACCGCGGCGGTAGACCTGCCGACGATGAGCTCGCGCCCCGTCGCCCGCGCCGTCGCCACGCCATCCCCGGCCGCCGCCGGCCGCGCGTCGGCGCCAGCGCCGAGGCCAGCGCCGACCGGCCGCGCCTCCGACGCGCGCCGCGACGCCACCCGGCAGGCCCTGCTCGACGCCGCGGTGTCGAGCCTGATCGAGCTCGGCGTGGCCCGCACCACCACGCTCGAGGTGCAGAAGCGGGCCGGCATGTCGCGCGGCGCCCTGCTCCACCACTTCCCGACCAAGGCCGAGCTGGTCGCCGCCACCATCGGCTACCTCGGCGAGATGCGCGGGCGCGAGCTCAAGGACGCCGCCGCCACCCTGCCGACCGGCCCGGCCCGGGTCGACGCCGTGCTCGACCTCCTGTGGCAGAGCTTCACCGGCCCGCTGTTCTACGTGGCCATGGAGCTGCGCACGGCGGCCCGCACCGACCGCGAGCTGCGCGCGGTGCTCTTGCCCATCGAGCTGGCGCTGCGCGAGCGCATCGTCGCCCAGTACGCCGCCCTGCTCGGCCCGGCCATCTCGAGCCGGCCCGGCTTCGCCCGCGCCATCGACCTGACCTTGCACCTGATGATCGGCGCGGCCATGACCGCGCTCCTGCACGACGAGCAACGCGATCAGGTCGACGACCTCATCGCGCACTGGAAGGCCACGTTCAAGCAACAGCTCGGTCTGACGACAACACCGACCAGGTAGGGGAACCCAATGAGCGAACTGCGTTTTGATGGAAAGGTTGCGATCGTCACCGGCGCCGGGGGCGGCCTGGGCAAGAGCCACGCCCTGCTGCTGGCCAGCCGCGGCGCCAAGGTCGTCGTCAACGACCTCGGTGGCAGCCACACCGGCGACGGCAAGTCGTCGTCGGCGGCCGACAAGGTCGTCGACGAGATCAAGGCGGCCGGCGGCCAGGCCGTGGCCAGCTACGACTCCGTCACCGACGGCGAGCGCATCGTCAAGACCGCGGTCGACGCGTTCGGCCGGCTCGACATCCTCATCAACAACGCCGGCATCCTGCGCGACGTCTCGTTCCCGAAGATGACCCAGGACGACTGGGACAAGATCTACCTGGTCCACGTCCTGGGCGCGTTCAAGACCACCCACGCCGCGTTCGCGGTCATGCGCGACCAGGGCTACGGCCGCATCGTCATGACCTCGTCGGCCGCCGGCATCTACGGCAACTTCGGCCAGGTCAACTACGCCACCGCCAAGCTCGGCCTGGTCGGCTTCGCCAGCGCGCTGGCCATCGAGGGCCGCAAGAAGAACGTCCTGGTCAACACCATCGCCCCCATCGCTGGCTCGCGCATGACCGAGACCGTGCTGCCGGCGGCGCTGCTCGACGCCCTCAAGCCCGAGCTGGTCAGCCCGCTGGTGGCCCGGCTGTGCCACGAGGCCAGCGAGGAGACCGGCGCCCTGTTCGAGGTCGGCGGCGGCTTCTACGCCAAGCTGCGCTGGGAGCGCTCGACCGGCAAGACCTTCCGCCTGGGCCGGCCGGTGTCGGTCGAGGACGTCGACCGCGCCTGGAAGGACATCACCCAGTTCGACAAGACGACCCACCCCGAGCACATCGCCGCGTCGATGCAGCCGATCATGGAGAACGTCGAGGCCGGGCCGTCCAAGGGCGGCAACCAGTTCATCGACGTCGACGCCGCGCTCGGCTACGTGTACCCGGAGCGGACCTCGAGCTACGACGAGCGCGACCTCGCGATCTACGCCCTCGGCGTCGGCGCGGCCCAGGCCGACGCGCCCGAGCGCGACCTGCAGATGGTGTACGAGCTGCACGGCAAGGGCATGAAGGCGCTGCCGACCTACGGCGTCATCCCGGCCGTGAACCTGGTCCTGACCATGGGCAAGGAGGGCGTGACCGCGCCCGGCCTCAACTTCGGGCTCGACCGCGTGCTGCACGGCGAGCAGACCACCGAGCTGCTGCGGCCGCTGCCGACCAAGGCGACGCTGACGCACAAGGCCCGCATCAAGGACATCTTCGACAAGGGCAAGGGCGCCGTCGTCATCACCGAGATCACCTCGTACGACCAGGACGGCAACGCCCTCATCAAGAACGAGCTGTCGACCTTCGTGCGTGGCGCCGGCGGCTGGGGCGGCGACCGCGGCCCGAGCGTCGAGGCCAACGTGCCGCCCGAGCGGGCGCCCGACCGCGTCATCGAGCAGAAGGTGCCGGCGCACCAGGCCCTGCTGTACCGGCTGTCGGGTGACTGGAACCCGCTGCACGCCGACCCCGACTTCGCCAAGGCGTTCGGCTTCGAGCGGCCCATCCTGCACGGCCTGTGCAGCTTCGGCTACGCCGGCCGCCACGTCGTCGCCGCCTTCGCGCCCGACGGCAACCCCGACTTCATGAAGTCGATCAAGGTCCGCTTCGCCAACCCGGTGCTGCCGGGCGAGACCCTGGTGACCGAGATGTGGAAGGAGAGCGACCAGCGCATCGTCTTCCGCTGCAAGGTCAAGGAGCGCGATCAGGTCGTCATCTCCAATGCCGCCGTCGAGCTGTGGAAGGAGCTGCCCAAGCCGGTGGCCAAGAAGGCGGCGGGCGCGGCTGCCGGCGGCGCCGGCGCCTCGGCCCAGGTCACGCCGATCAGCGCCGACATCTTCCGCGCCATCGGCGTGTTCCTGGCCGCCAACCCGGCCACCGCCGAGAAGGCCAAGACGGTCTTTCAGTTCAAGCTGTCGAGCCCCGACAGCGCCTGGACCATCGACGCCGCCAGCCCGCCCGGCAGCGTGAGCGAGGGCGTCAGCGCCAAGGCGCAGTGCACGCTCGAGCTGTCCGACGCCGACTTCATGGCCATGGCCACCGGCGCGGCCGACCCGATGAAGCTGTTCTCGACCGGCAAGCTCAAGATCTCGGGCGACGTGATGGCGTCGCAGAAGCTCGGCTTCCTCAAGAAGCTGACGCCCGACCTGGTGCTGGCCGAGGCCAGGAAACGCGGCGGTGGCGCGGCCGCCAGCGCGGCGGCGCCGGCCGCCGCGGGTGCTCCCGCCAGCGCCGAGCCGACCACCGCCGAGGTATTCGCGGTCATCGCCGACTTCGTGGCGCGCACGCCCGACATCGTCGGCAAGGTCGGCGCGACCTACCTGTGGAAGGTCAAGGAGCCCGACTCGTTCTGGCTGCTCGACCTCAAGAACGGCGCCGGCGCGGTGACCCAGGTCGACGCCAAGGGCAGCGGCGAGTGCACGCTCGAGATCACCGAGCGCGACTTCATCGACATGACCCAGGGCAAGGCCGACGCGATGAAGCTGTTCACCACCGGCAAGCTCAAGATCGCCGGCAACGTGATGGCGTCGCAGAAGCTCGAGTTCCTGCGCAAGCTCGACCCGCAGCGGGCGATCGAGGTGGTGGCCAAGCTGCGCGGCGCCGGCGGCGGGGCCAGCGGCGGCGGCGGTGGCGGTGGCGGTGCATCGACGGCGCCGGCCGCGGCGGCCAGCGCGAGCGCCAGCGCCGCCGGCCGGGCCAAGGAGGTCATGGCCGCGCTCGGCAAGCGGCTGGCCGACAAGCCCGGCCTCAAGGACGAGGTCCGCGCCGTGGTCTGCTTCAAGGTCACCGAGCCCGAGCTGGTGTTCACGGCCGACCTGGCCGGCGCCAGCCCCACGGTCAGCCAGGGCGCCGCGGCCACGCCGGGCGCGACCCTGACCCTGACCGACGCCGACCTGGTCGCCCTGGCCAGCGGCGCGACCACCGCCCGCAGCCTGTACCAGCGCGGCCTGCTCCGCGTCGACGGCGACGTCTCGGTCGCCCACCGCCTCGGCTTCCTCAAGGGCCTCCTCGCCTAGTCCCCTCCCCCGCCAACCCGCACAAGGACCAGCACATGCCCAATCGCGTCAACGTCATCGGCGTCGGGATGGTTCCGTTCGCCAAGCCCGGCAAGAGCGAGCCGTACAACGTCATGGCCGCCAAGGCCGCCCGCACCGCGCTCGAGGACGCCAAGGTCCCGTACGCCGAGGTGCAGCAGGCCTACGCCGGCTACGTCTTCGGCGACTCCACCTGCGGCCAGCGCGCGGTGTACGAGGTCGGCCTGACCGGCATCCCGGTCTTCAACGTCAACAACAACTGCTCGACCGGCAGCTCGGCCCTCATGCTCGGCGCCCAGGCCGTGGCCGGTGGCCTGGTCGAGTGTGTGCTGGTGGTCGGCTTCGAGCAGATGGAGGCCGGCGCGCTGTCGGCCAAGTGGACCGACCGGACCAACCCGCTCGACAAGTTCGTCGGCGTCATGAACGACGTGCAGGGCTTCGGCCAGGCCCCGCCGGCGGCGCAGATGTTCGGCGGCGCCGGCCGCGAGTACCGGTGGAAACACGGCACCAAGCGCGAGACCTTCGCCAAGATCTCGGAGAAGGCGCGTAAACACGCCGCCAACAACCCGTACGCGCTGTTCAAGGACGTGCTGTCGGTCGAGGAGATCATGGCCTCGCCCGAGGTGTTCGATCCGCTGACCCGCTACCAGTGCTGCCCGCCCACCTGCGGCGCGGCGGCGGCGGTGCTGTGCTCGGACGACTTCGCCAAGAAACACGGCATCAGCCGGCCGGTGTACATCGCGGCCCAGACCATGACCACCGACTTCCCCTCGACCTTCGAGGAGCAGTCGATGATCAAGATGGTCGGCTACGACATGGCCAAGAGCGCGGCGGCCAAGGCCTACGCCCAGGCCGGGCTCGGACCCGACGACGTCGACGTGGTCGAGCTGCACGACTGCTTCACCGCCAACGAGCTGCTCACCTACGAGGCGCTCGGGCTGTGCAAGGAGGGCGAGGCCGAGAAGTTCATCTGGGACGGCGACAACACCTACGGCGGAAAGTTCGTCACCAACCCGTCGGGCGGCCTGCTGTCGAAGGGCCACCCGCTCGGCGCCACCGGCCTGGCCCAGTGCACCGAGCTGGTGTGGCAGCTGCGCGGCACCGCCGACAAGCGCCAGGTCGACGGCGCCAAGGTCGCGCTGCAGCACAACCTCGGCCTGGGCGGCGCCTGCGTGGTGACGATGTACCGCAAGGACTGAGACGAGCCGTGCCGCCTGGTCGGGCACGTCGCGCCGAGCGTCGACGAGCACGCGCTGGCCCAGGTCGGCGCCTGGTCAGGTCCGCGGTCGAACCCGTCTTGATCCCCGGGCGCCCCACGGGTGCGCCCCACCGGTGATCGTGCGACGCTCGGGGGTATGAGGTTCGTCGGAACCACGGGCGCGGGCGTGGTGCAGCGGATGGTGATCGTGGCTGCGCTGGCCGGACCCGCGTGTCGGCTCGGGTTCGACCTCGCCGGCGCGGCTGACGCGTCGAGCGGCGCGGTTGCTGACGCCCGCCTCTCCGCGGGTGATGGCGCTGGCGCGGTGTGCGACCCGACCGCCTGCGTCGCGCAAGGCGGCGTGTGTACCGCCGAGGTGTGCGTCATCACGCGCGGCCCGAGCGCCCAGCCGGTCGTGTGCCCCCCGGGCGGCGCGTGCGAGATCCGCTGCGAGGGCTTCGGCGCCTGTCAGGGCGGCGCGAGCTGCGGGCTGGCCAGCAAGTGCGTCGTCCGCTGCATCGGGTCGCTCGCGTGCCAGGGCGGGGTCGCGTGTGGTGATGCGGCGTGCGATGTCACCTGTGATGGCGGGCAGGCCTGCACCGGCGGCGTCTCGGTCGGCGCCGGCGGCACGTGCGAGGCGCACTGCTGCGGCTTCCAGGCGTGCCAGGCCGGCGTGGGCAGCTGCACCGGCGACGCGGTGTGCTCGTGACGTCGAGCCGGCCCGATCCCCGTGGCCCCGCGGCGGGCCACCTCCTGGTGGTGGGGCTCGCGCTCGTGCTTGGCGGCGGGTGCCGGACCGCCGACGGCCCGCAGCACGTCCGCGGCGAGTTCGCGGCCGACCACCCCGAGCTCGGCACCTGGACCGCCACGCCGATCGCCTGCGAGGACGGGCAGGCCTACGGCTTCGTCGGCATCGTGTTCCGGTTCGCGCTGCCTGCCAGCAGCCCCACCGCCGAGGCGCCGCCGCCGCCCGTGGGCACGGCGAGCCGGACCCCGACCACGCAACCGGAGGAGATCCGCCTCGACCTGGCCCGCAATGGCGACAACGTGATCGAGCTGCGCTACCCCGACCGGGACGGCACCGTGCGCCGGGTGCGCGAGCGCGAGTGCGCCGCCATCACCGGCAGCCTGAACCGGCGCGAGTTCGACGGCGGCCTCGTCCGCGTGCGTGGCCAGGGCCGCCTCGACTGCCCGGCCTTCCGCCTGCGCGCCAGCTTCGACGTCGACGGCTGCCTGCCGCGACGCTGACGCGCCCCAGCGCGCGGGGTGCATCGAGATCCGCCGCCGCTGGCCTTCGGCGCCAGCTCGAACTACCGTCGGGGCATGAAGCGCTGTCCGCGGTGTCAGGCGACCTACCCCGACGATGCGGCCTGGTGCCCGGCCGACGGCAGCGCGCTGCAGGCGGTGGCCGCGGCGCCACCGGCTGGCTCGGTCACGATGGGCTGGGGCATCCCCGACGTCCCCGATGACAGCGCGCCGGCCGTCGCGCCCGCGGCCGCTGCGCCCGCGGCCGCTGTGCCCGTCGCTCGCGCCGCCCCCGCCCCCGCGCAGCCCGGCTCGGTCACGATGGGCTGGGATATCCCCGACGTCCCCGATGACAGCGCGCCGGCCGTCGCCGCGCCCGTCGCCGCGCCGACGCCCGCGCCCCGCGCCGCCGCACCCGCGCAGCCCGGCTCGGTCACGATGGGCTGGGACATCCCCGACGTCCCCGCCGACAGCGCGCCGATCGCCGCCGCGCCCGTCGCCGCGCCGACGCCCGCGCCCCGCGCCGCGGCGCCGGCGCAGCCCGGCTCGGTCACGATGGGCTGGGACATCCCCGACGTCCCCGCCGACAGCGCGCCCGTCGCCGCGCCGGCTCCGGCAGCCCGCGCCGCCGCGCCTGCGCCCGCGGCACGCGCCGCCGCGCCGGCGCAACCCGGCTCGGTCACGGCCGGCTGGGACATCCCCGACGTCCCCGCCGACAGCGCGCCGATGACCACGGCCGCCGCCGCCGCGCCGGCCGCTCGCGCCCCGGCCCAGCCCGGGTCGGTCACGGCCGGCTGGGACATCCCCGACGTGCCGGCCGATGTCGCCGCCGCCGCAGCGCCGGCGACCGCGCCAGCCGCGACCGCGCCACCAGCGACCGCGCCGCCGAGCAGCACCCTGCTCGGCTTCCCGCCACCGTCCGAGGTGCGCGCGGCGATCGCCGCGCATCGGGCCAAGACCCAGGCCATCAACGCGGCGACCATGCCGCGCCCGACCCTGGCTGCGCCGGTGATCGACGAGGCCTACGCCGAGGCCGCCAGCGCCCACGAGGCCGCGACCAGCGCCCCCGCCGCGCCCGCGACCGCCCCGACCGCGGCCCCCCTGCCGACCCCCGTGCCCGCGCCCGCACCCATGTCCGCACCGCTGCCCGCCCCGGCGCCCGCGGCCGCGGCCACCCCGCTGCCGCCGCGTCCGAGCGCCGCGTCCGCCTCGGCCAGCGCGCGCGGCTCGACCGGCTCGCTCGACGGCCTGCCAGTGGCGCCGAGCCGGACCTGGCTGTGGCTGCTGCTGGCCGCGCTCGCCATCGGCGCCGGCGTCGCCGGCTACTTGCTGTCGCGTTGATCGTCCTGGGCCTCGGCCAGCGCGCGATCGAGCAGGTCGGCGACGCCGAGGGCGCCAGCCCACCGCCGCAGGTAGGCCTGGTCGAGCGCGTCGCCCTGCACCGCGAGCACGCCGACCACGTCGTGCCACTGCCGGTCCGACACGCCGCCAGTGGTAGCGGCAGGGTCCAGCTTGTGCAGCACGAGGTCCTCCAGCGTGGTCACGTCGAACAGGCGTGCGCCCGGCTCCGCCGACAGGACGCACTGCACCACACGCTCGAACGCCTCGTCCTCGAACGGCCGTGGCTGGCGAGGTCGACGTCGAGGGTGGACCGCGGCACGCCGAGCGCCGAGCTGGCGATCGACCCGCCGACCCGGTACCGCACGCCCAGGCGCTCGAGCACCTCGACCACCGGCGCCAGCGCGCGGACGAGATCGCTATCGGCCACGGAGGCGATCTGCGGCCAGCCGCGCGGCCAGGCCGGCGGCCAGCGCGCCGCCGTAGTTGAGCTCGACCCAGCGCACCATCACCGCGTCCTCGTCGGCCCCGGGCATCCGCTCGCGCAGGGCGGCGCGAGACAGCTCGATCACGTCGCGGCTGAGGGATCGGGTCAGGGCGGCGCGCCGTCGCATCGTACCAAAGCGCCGGCGGTTGGGCGCCCGGCCCGGTTGACCCCGCCGCGCCGGGCCGGTACGCCCGGCGCCATGTCACGCCCTGCCGCTTTGTTTGCCACGCCCGCCACCGTCCTGGCCACCCTCCTCGTCGCCGCCCTGGCCGGGCCGGCCGCCGCCGCACCCACCCGCGGCCTCACCATCGACGACATGCTGGCCATGCAGCGGGTGGCCGAGCCGGCGGTCGCGCCCGATGGCGACCGCGTGGTGTTCGCGGTGCGCGACACCGACCTGACCGCCAACCGCGGCCGGTGGGACCTGTACCTCACCAGCGTGTCGGGCCGGCGCGCCACCCGCCTGACCAGCCACCCCGACAACGACACCAGCCCGCGCTGGTCGCCCGACGGCCGCCACGTGTACTTCCTGTCGAGCCGCGGCGGTAGTGCACAAGTCTGGCGCATCGCCGCCGCCGGCGGCGAGGCCGAGCCGGTCACCGCGTTGCCGATCGACGTTGCCGGCTTCGAGGTCTTCCCCGACGGCCAGCGCCTCCTGCTGGCGGCCGACGTGTGGCCGGAGGCGACCTCGCTGGCCGACAGCGCCGCCCGCGACAAGGCCTACGCCGCCCGGCCGTCGTCGGCGCTGGCCTACGACCAGCTGCTGTTCCGGCACTGGGACACCTGGGAGGACGGCAAGTACAGCCACCTCCTGGTGTGGACCCCGCCGGCGCTCGGCGGCAAGGTCGACGACGCGCGCGACCTCACCCCCGGCCAGCGCACCGACTCGCCGACCCACCCGTTCGGCGGCATGGAGGAGGTCGACATCTCGCCCGACGGCAAGACCGTCGCGTTCCTGGCCCGCGTCGGTGGGCGCGAGATGGCGTGGACCACCAACACCGACGTGTTCCTGGTGCCGGCCGACGGCCGCGGCAAGCCGGTCGCGCTGACCGCCGCCAACCGTGCCTACGACCTGAACCCGACCTTCGCGCCCGACGGCAAGTCGCTGGCGGTGCTGGCCATGGCCCGGCCCGGCTACGAGGCCGATCGGACCCGTGTCGTCGTGTACGACCTGGCCAGCAAGAAGCCGCGCGTCGTGACCGAGGCGTGGGACCGATCGCCGGCGTCGATCACCTGGAGCGCCGATGGCAAGACGATCTTCACGTCGGCCGATCACCTCGGCCACCACGCCCTGTTCGCCGTCGACGTCGCCGCCGGCAAGGTCACCCCGCTGGTGACCCAGGGCAGCAACGCCGATCCGCGCCTGGCCGGCGCCGGCCTGGTGTTCGTGCGCGACGGGTTCACCCTGCCGGCCGAGCTGTTCTACCTGCCGGCCGCCGGCGGCAAGCCGCTGCAGCTGACCGACCTCAACGGCGCCCGCGCCAAGGCCATCACCTGGGGCCACACCGAGCAGTACACGTTCAAGGGTGCACACGGCGACACCGTGTATGGCTACGTCGCCCACCCGGCCGGGCACGCGCCGGCCAGCCGGGCCAAGGTCCCGGTCGCGGTGCTCATCCACGGCGGCCCGCAGGGCAGCTTCGGCGACCACTTCCACTACCGGTGGAACCCGCAGGTCTTCGCCGGCGCTGGCTTCGGCGTGGTCATCATCGACTTCCACGGCTCGACCGGCTACGGCCAGGCCTTCACCGACGCCATCCGCGGCGACTGGGGCGGCGCGCCGTACCAGGACATCATGGCCGGCGTCGACGCCGCGCTGGCCCGCTACCCGTGGCTCGACGGCACCCGCGTGGCCGCGCTCGGCGCCTCGTACGGCGGCTACATGATCAACTGGATCAACGGCCAGACCGATCGCTTCCGCGCCCTGGTCTGCCACGACGGCAACCTCGACGAGGAGCTGGCCTACTACCAGACCGAGGAGCTGTGGTTCCCGGAGTGGGAGCACGGCGGCGTGCCGTGGGACAAGCCGGACGGCTACCGCAAGCACAACCCGATCGACCACGTCGCCAAGTGGAAGACGCCGACCCTGGTCATCCACGGCGGCCTCGACTACCGGGTGGTCGACACCGGCGGCATGGCCACGTTCACGGCCCTGCAGCGGCGCGGCATCCCCAGCCGCCTGCTGTACTTCCCCGACGAGAACCACTGGGTGCTGCGGCCCAACAACAGCAAGCGCTGGCACGACGAGGTGATCGGCTGGATCAAGACCTGGACCGCGCCCGGCGCCCGGCGCTGACCTAGCAGGATGCTGAAGAAGCATCCTGCCAGGCATTTTCGATCTCGCAGCCTGCTGAAAACACGGAGCCCGTCCCGTCGGCAGGAGCCGCCGGCACGGGTTTTCAGCAGCCTGCTAGTCCCCTGGAAACGTGATTCTTCAGCGTCGGCGTGTCGCGCAAGCGATCGATCTCGCGGGCGAAACCCGTCGCCGGTTCTGCGAACGATCACGTTTCCAGGGGACTAGCTAAGCTAGGCGCTCTGAGCCGGCGCCGCCGGGGCCGGCACGTCGGCGTCGGTGATGCTGATCTTCACCTGGGTCAGCAGCTTGTGGATGGGGCACTTGCTGGCGACCCGGTGCAGCTCGGCCCGCTGCGCCTCGGTCAGCGGCCCGAACAGCCGCACGTGCGAGGTCAGGTGGTACTCGCCGGCGCGCTCCCGGCTGGCGTCGCGATCGATGTCGACCTCGACCCGCTCGAGCGGTAGGCCCTTGCGGCGCGCGTACCACAGCAGCGTGGTGGCCTTGCAGCTGGCCAGGGCCCCGTCGAGCAGGTCGTGCGGATCGGGCGCCGTCGGCTCGGCCCCCTCGGTCTCGGGCACGTCGGCCGCGAACTGGTGGCCGCCGACGCGGACGGTCTGCAGGAACTTGTGGTCGTGCACGCTGGCGCTGGTGGTCCGCCGCTCGTTGTTCATGGCGCCAGGGTGACCAGCACGCGCCCCGCCGTCAAGGCGCCGTCTGGATCGCGCACGGCGTGCGCGCCGGCCCGCGCCTCACGGCGCCAGCACCGCGAAGCGGAGGACGTTCGAGCCCCGCCCGGCCACCGTGAGGTGGACGTCGACCGCGCCCGGCGCGAGCACCGGCACTGTGGCGGTCGCGCGGGTGTCGTCGACCACGTCGGCCGGCGCCGCCACCGTGCCGAACCACAACGTCGCGTCGAGGCTCGGACAGACGGCCGGCTCCTCACCCTCGTCGGGGTGCGGCACCTGGCACAGGTACTCGCCGAGGACCTCCACCACCAGCCCTGGCGCCCCGCTGGCGGGCTGCAGCGCCGACAGGCGCGGCGCCGGGACGTCGTCGCCAGCGCTGCATGCCAGCGCGGCGATGACGGCGAGCCCCGGAGTGTAGGCGCGGGCCATCCCCGACCATACCCGATGGTTGCCCGGGTCGCGGCCACGCCGTATCCTGCGGCCGTGGTGGGCGCTCGCCGGGCTGGTCGTGTCGTCGCCGCCGGGCTGCTGCCCGTGCTGCTCCCACCGGCCGCCTCCGGATGCGGTCGCTGGGACTTCGACCCAGCCACGGCCCGGCTGGTCGACGCCGCGCCGCCCTGGCAGCTGGTCCTCGACGACCGGTTCGATGACGGCGACCCGCTGGTCAACCCGAGCGGGATGGGCGGGGGGTTCCACCTCGAGGGGGCCAACGCCGACGAGGTCGGCGGCCGCATGCACTTCGGCCTGTACGACCAGGACTACGCCGCCTCGCTGGGGATCTCGCTCGACACGTTCGACCTCGGCCCGGGAGGGCTCGGCTCGCAGTACCGCATCGAGTGGGACCTGGCCCCGACCGACGCGATCGCGTTCTTCACCGAGGGGCCCGAGTTTCGACTCGACGTGTTCGTGGTCGCCACCGCCGCCGGCAACGACGACTTCGACGGCTCGGTCTACTACAACACCTTCGGCGGCCTGTACCTGCGCACCGAGTACTCGCTCGAGGGCGCGCGGGTCGACGCCACTGGCGCGCTCATCGCGTCCGACTCGACCAAGCCGACGCAGTGCGACTGGGACTGCTCCGGCGGCTACGCCTCACCGGCGCTGTTCACCCAGGGTGACCTCGGCCCGCTCGGCGCGGCCCGCACCACGATCACGCTCGAGCTCGATCGTGAACGCTACGCCTTCACGCTGTCGCCGGCGCCGACCGCGCCGCCGACCGGGCCGCTGGCCGGGGCCTTCGCCGACCTCGGCCTGGCGACCGGCGCCGATCTCGCAGCTGGCGGCTTCTACGTCGGCGCGGTCGGCGGCAACAACTACGTCGGCCGCGCCAGCGCCGGCGTCGACGCCATCCGCGTGTACCGCCGCTGAGGCCGGCCCGCCTGGCCAGCCAGGGCCGACCTGTGCGACGGTCCCACCCATGGGAATGGGAATGACCTCGGCGTGGTCTCGCTGGTGCTCGGTCCTGGTGCTGGCCGGGTCGGTCGCGTGCGGCACGATCAAGTCCGCACCCCCGACGCCGCCGCGCCAGACCAAGCTCGATCTCGGCATCAACCAGTTCGAGCTCAAGAACGGCATGCGGGTGGCGATCGTCACCGACATGAACGCGGCCGAGGTCACGGTCACCACCCGGTACGACGTGGGCGCCGTCGATGACCCGGCCGGCAAGGAGGGCCTGGCTCACCTGGCCGAGCACCTGATGTTCGAGCAGGAGTACGAGGGCTCGACGCTGTACGAGCGGCTCGACCGGGTCGCGTCCTACCACAACGCGTACACCTGGCTCGACTCGACCGTGTACGAGACCCGGGTCGCGCCGGAGGACCTCGACGAGGTGTTCACCGTCGAGGGCGCCCGCCTCGCCCTGCGCTGCCAGGGTCTGAGCGACGAGGTCTTCGCGCGCGAGCGCGCGGTGGTCGAGAACGAGCGCAAGGAGCGCGCGATCAGCAACGGCATCGCCGCCGCGCTCGGGCGCGCGGCGTTCGGGGCGGGGCACCCGTACGACCGCCTGATCGGCGGCACCCAGGGCTCGGTGGCCGCCCTGACCAAGGCCGACGTGTGTGCCTTCGTCGACGCCCACTACGCCCCCGGCAACGCCATCGTCGTGGTGTCCGGCCCGATCTCGCCGGAAGAGGTCGACGCCGCCCTCGGCAAGCTGCTCGGCCGGGTCCCGCAGCGCAACGTGTTCGCTGGCAAGCCGGTCCCGGCCACCACGCTGGCCGCCGGTCAGGTCGAGATCGCCGCGCCGGTCGAGGACGAGTTCGCGGTCATCGCCTGGACCCTGCCCGCCGACGCCGGCCTGCGCGCCCGCATGCGCGCGGTGGCCGACCTCATGGTCGATCGCATCAACTTCCACGCCAAGGGCGTGGCCTACCTCGGCACGCTCGGCGGCGACGAGGCCTCCGCGCTCGCCATCTTCGTCGAGCCGGCCGACGACGAGACCCTGGCCGCCGCCCTGGGCGCGGCCGAGCGCGGCATCAGCGGCCTGTTGCAGTGGCTCGAGGAGGGTCACTTCGAGGGCGCCCGCCAGGCGGCGATCCACCAGGTGTTCGCGCGCCTCGAGGATGGCTCCGGCCGCGACGGTCAGATCGCCGACCACCTGGCGGCCGACCGACCGCCCGGCGCCACCGTCGGCGCCGAGCTCAAGGCGATCACCAGCCTCGATCGCGACGGCGTGTTCTCCATCGCCCGCCAGCACCTGCGCTGGACCACGGCCCGCCGCATCGTGGTCAAGCCGGCCGCCGCCGCCGAGGCCGCCAAGGGCAGCGCCAGCGACGGCGCCATCCACCTGGCCCGGGCGCACCGGCTGGTCGCCGACCCGGCCCTGGCCGACAAGCCAGCCGACGTCTTCACCAAGCTGAACCCCCTGCGGCAGGCCCAGGTCCGCCGGCTCGGCAACGGCATCGAGGTCGTCCTGATGCCGAGCTCGAGCACCCCGACCGTCGACGTCCGCGTCGTGTTCGCCGCCGGGTATGGCGACGAACCCCAGGGCCGGCGCGGGGTGGCGCTCCTGACCGCCCACGGGCTCGACTGGTCCGGCTCGGACGGCAAGCACGTGCTCAACCTCCGGGCCGCCGGGGGCCGGGTCAACTACGACGTCGGCCTCGATCACACCAGCTTCGAGGTGACCGGCATGGGCATGCACCTCGACTACTACCTGACCGGGCTCGAGCGCCTCATCCGCAACGGCCGGTTCGGCAGCCTGGGCATCGACGCCGCCGCCGAGAGCGTGCGGCGCGCCGTCAAGGCCGAGCGTGACCCGGTGCGCAACCGGCTGGTCGACGCCTACCTGGCCGCCCGCTACGGCAAGGACCACCCGTACGCCCGGGCCAGCGTGCGCCGCCACTTCGACTTCGGCCAGCTCGGCGCCGACGAGCTGAGCGACTTCCGCGACGCGCACTACCGGCCCGACGCCATGACGATCATCATCGCCGGCGGCTTCGACGCCGCGCTGGCCGACCGCTGGATCGACCACCTGTTCGCCGACTGGGGTGGCAAGGCCGCGGCCCGCGCCGATGGGCCGCTGGCCCAGCCGACCCCGGCGGCGTTCGCGCTGGCCGACGAGACCAGCCACCAGCTGGCGATCGACATGGTGTGGTCGGTCGCGCCGCGCCGGTCGGGCCTGGCCATCGACCGGGTCGCGGCCGAGATGCTGGCGGCCTTCCTCGACGACGTCCGGGCCCAGCTCGGCGCCACCTACGGCGTGCAGGCCGAGGTGACCGAGCGGCGCCTCGATCGCGCCATCACCCTGGCCGGCCAGATCGACGCCCGTCGGGCCGGCGAGGCGCTGGCGCTGATCCGGCGGCGGCTCGACCAGCTCGCCGCCGGCGGGCCCGACCTGGCCGCGGCCTTCGTCGCGGCCCGGCAGCGGGTGCTGGCCGACCTGCGCGCGGTCCGGACCGGGGCGTCGGCCCTGGCGGCCAGCGCCACCTACGACGCGGCGCTCGAGCGCGAGGTCGACACCGACGTCGCCCTCGCCGCCGAGGTCGGGGCCCTCACCCTCGACCAGATGACGACCCTGGGCGCGCTGGTGCCGGGTCGCGCCGTGGTGCTGGCGGTCGGCCCGAAGGCCGCGCTCGACGCCGCCGCCCGCGCCCTCGGCCTGACCTGGGCCACGCCGTAGCCCGAGCCCGCAACCGGCGAGGACCGGGGGTGTCGTGACGGCGTGGCCCCCGCCCACCACGAGGTGACCTTCCTGGTCGAGTACGAGGATCCCGACCGGGCCTACCGGCCGTGGGTCATCCCGTTCATCGACGGGGTCGACCTGCGCCACCTGGTCGACCCGCGCCCGACTCACGCCGGGCCCGGTGGCGTCCGCTTCGGCGGCATCCCGGGCCTCGAGCCACGCCAGCTGACCGCCTACTACCTCGGCCGCGCCGTCGACCTGAGGTGGCTCGGCCGCGTCGCCCTGCTCGGCTGCTCGTGCGCGGTCGTGGACTGCAACCCCATCTACGCGCGCATCCGGGTTGGCCCGGGCGGGGTCACGTGGGCCGACCTGGTGGGCGGACTCGGCGAGCGGCCGATCCCCCTCGGGCCGTTCTGCTTCGATCGCGCCGCGTACCAGCTCGCGCTCGACCGCGCCGCCGCCGACCTGGCCGCGCTGCTCGGCGGTTGAGCCTCGACCCCGTAACGACTTCGGATCGCCCCGGGGTCGGCCTTCGGCCTCGCGCTGTGGACAGGCGCCCGGCGAAGCCGGGCCCTGACGCGGGCCCTGACGCGGGCCCTGACGCGGGCCCTGACGCGGGCCCTGACGCGGGCCCTGACGCGGGCCCTGACGCGGGCCCTGACGCGGGCCCTGACGCGGGCCCTGACGCGGGCCCTGACGCGGGCCC
>JAGPCO010000029.1 GCA_018058095.1 Kofleriaceae bacterium | reverse complement strand
GCCGGAGAGGAGAAATTAGTGAGCACCTGCGACCGCTGCCGATGTCATCGCGCATACCCACGCCGCCGAGCGCGGTGAACGTAGGTTGATAGGCCCGCCGACGCCCGCGAGTACGCCCACGAACCTCGCGCGACCAGTTCTCCACGCACCAAGGCGGGCACCGTTCGTCGCGCGTCGCGAGCCGTCGCCCCGATGATCAACAGGCTCGGCCCGATCGCGGACGCCGAAGCTGTTGATCAGCGGGGCCGACTGTTGATCGCCGGGTACGCAGTTAAACGCCTCTCGGCTTCTCTCTCCCCACGGGACAGGAGAGAGAGCGGGAGAGCTGTCCCACGCGGCGCTCATCGCGCTCGCTCGGCGCTCTCTGCGAGCAGCCGCGAGAGCGCCGCAGCAGCACGCGCAGCGCGCGAAACGCTCGGACTTCTGGGGAGAAACGGCGAAGCCCCCTCGGATCGCTCCTTGGGGGCTTCTGTTTACCGACCCTCGCCGTTGGTTGGCGACGAGAGAAAAATGGCTCCGAAGGTAGGACTCGAACCTACGACCAGGCGGTTAACAGCCGCCTGCTCTACCACTGAGCTACTTCGGAATGCGGCGAGAATTTGCCCCGGCGGGGGCGCGGTTGTCAAGGCGGCTCAGCCCCGGGCGCGGAGCTGGCGCAGGAGCTCGTCGGTGGCGCCGGCGGGGGCGCGCAGGCCGGGGGCGCGGGTCCGCGTGCGAGCGCGGGCGGCGTCGATGAGCTCGCGCAGCACGTCGGCGTAGGTCAGGTTGGCGGCCTGGGCGCACTGCCAGAAGGCGCACTCGTCGGACAGGTCGGGGTTGGGGTTGACCTCGAGGACATGGGCGACGCCGGCGGCGTCGAGGCGCATGTCGACGCGGGCGTAGTCGCGGATGCCGACGGCGCGGCAGGCGTCGAGCGCGGTGGCCTGGATGCGGGCGACGAGGTCGGGCCCGAGGTCGGGCACGGGGCAGCGACCGTCCATGCCGTGGTAGTCGCGGCTGTCGGGGTCCCACTTGCCCTTGTAGGTGATGATCTTGGGCAGGGGCGCGCCGTGCTCGTCGACGCCGCCGAAGAACTCCATCTCCCACAGCGGCAGGGCGCGCACGGGGTCGCCCAGCACGGCGCAGTGGATCTCGCGGCCGTCGATGAACTCCTCGACGAGGATGGGCATGTTGCCGAACTCGGCCTGCACGGCGGCGACCTTGCCGGCCAGGGCGGCGGGGTCGGTGATGACCGAGCTGGCGTCGATGCCGCCGGAGGCGTCCTCCATGGCCGGCTTGACGATGACCGGGAAGCGCAGGGCGTGGCGAGCCGGCAGCACCTCGCCCGGGCCGACCACCAGGTACGGCGCGGTCGGCACGCCGGCGGCGGCGAGCACGGCCTTGGTGCGGTGTTTCTTCTGGCACAGGGCCAGCACCTCGGGCCGGTTGCCGGTGTAGGCGATGCCGAGCAGCTCGAACACGCCGGCGACGTGGGCCTCGTGCGCGAGGTCGTCGCCGAAGAACTCGACCAGGTTGAACACGACGTCGGGCCGGTGCTGGGCCAGCGCGCCGAGCAAGGTGCCGAGGTCGTCGCCGATGTTGACCAGCTCGACGTGGTGGCCGAGGCCACGCAGGGTGTTGACGATGAGGCCGAACTCCTCGGCTACGGTGTTGACCTTGGGCCGCTGCCGCTCGGGGTCCCATGCCAGCGCGGTCGGGCCCTCGGCGCGCAGGACCTCGTACACGTCGTCCTCGATGAGGTTGTACAGGACGAGGACGCGCGCGCCGGTTGCCGTCACGTCATCCACCTTGGGCACCACAACACCTTCGCTGATGCTACCCCAAGCGGTGTGGTCACGCGGGTGTGGAGTGATCCCGGGTGTGCTCGGCGCGCTCGGCGCCCGTGGCGCGCACCGCCCACCACGCCCACGCCGCGCACGCGAGCAGCACGAGCACGAGCGGCGCGAGCGTGGCGTGGCCGTGCAGGCCGAGAGCGTGGCCCAGGTTCCACGCCTGGGCCGGGCCGTGTTCGGGGTGGCCGGCCATGTCGATGCTCTGCGTCGACACGGCGAGGTCGCCGCGCCAGAAGCGCGGCAAGAGGTAGTCGGCGAACGGCTGGCGGATGTGCGTGGGCACCTCGGGCTTGACGGCGGTGCCGACGAGCATGAGCGCGGCGCTGCGGGCGACCAGCGCGGCGGCGGCGACGACGGCGGTGAGGGCGGCCCAGCGCGGCAAGCGGGCGGGCCACGCGGCGCCATCGCCGTCGCGCGGCAGGAGCGCGGCGATGGGCAGCACCAGGAACGGCACCATGGGCACGAGGTAGCGCGGGCCCATGGCCCAGCCGCCTTGCCAGTCGACCAGCGACGCGTTGAGCCAGAGGAAGAGCAGCACCAGGGACGCGCACACGCCGGCCTCGGCCCGGCGCCCGCGTCGCCACAGCGGGACCAGGCCGACGACGCCGAGGGCCAGCCACGGCGCGGCGTACAGGAGGCCGCGGTAGCGCGACACCAGGATCTGCCCGAGCACGTCGGGCGACGGCACGCCCAGGCCCATGAAGAAGCCCTGGTGCCGGTGCGGCTGGGTCGAGAACTCGTATGGCAGGGCGAGCGGGCCGCCGAAGGCGACGGCGTGGTACGTGGCCAGCACCAGCGCGGGCGCGGCGCCGCCGAGGGCCAGGCCGAGCAGCACGCGGCGCGGCGGCGCGCAGGTGAGCGCGTAGGCGCCGAGCACGACGACGGCCAGCGCGGCCGGGTACTCGACGACGACGGCCCAGCCGAGCAACACGCCGACGCCGACGAGGCGGCGCAGCGAGACCTCCTCGCCGCGCGCGTGTGGCCCGGCCAGGGCGGCGAAGGCGATGACCATGAGCGCGGCGATGACCTGGTGGCCATACATGAGCGTGGCGTACGGCCAGGCCAGGGTGGCCAGCGCGTAGCTGCCGGCCAGCAGCACGGCGGCGCCGGCGCGCGCGCCCCAGGCCCGAGCCAGGCGCAGCAGGGCCAGCACGGCGAGGGCGGCGGGCACGCCGACGGCGACGACGGTGCCGAGCCAGGCGCCGAGGGCGAGCTGGCGCGGCGTCGGCGGGCCGGGGGAGACGGCGCGCACGGCGGCCCAGGCCGGGACGGCGGCGAGCGACACGCCCGGCGCCTTGTCGCTGTACATGTGGCCGGCGCGGCGCGACTCGTCGCCGGTGTTGCGCTCGTAGGCGTCGATGCGGACGGTGCCCCGCTCGACCAGGGCGCGGGTGAGGTCGAACCGGCTGTTCTGGTTCCAGCCGCCGGCCTGGTAAAAGTAGCCGTAGGCGACCAGGGCCAGCGTGAGGACGGCCGCGCCCGGGCTGCGGATGAAGCGGCCGAGACGACCGACGCCAGCACTCATGAACCGGACCCGGCATCGGGCGCGGGCACGCGATACACACAACGCAGCACCGGCTGGCGAGGGTACTTGGTCCGCTGCTCGACGTCGGGCTGGGTGCACATCAGGAACACCGAGCCACGGCCCGAGGTGATGGACCGCAAAAAACGACAGCCGTGACAGGCGCTGCCCGGGAAGGGCGCGTCGGTCACGGCTGGGCGATCAGCGGCCACGGCACAGCATGCCATGGCGTTTGATCGACGGGATCACATGCGGTAGTTGACGCCGAGGTCGATGCCGAAGCCGCCAAAGTTCTTCAGGTCGCCGAGGTTGACGCCCGCGGTGACGTCGAGGCTCGAGCTGAGCGAGTACAGCGCCGTCAGGTCGAGCGGGATGTAGTCGGCGCCGAAGAAGCCGGTCTCACCCGCGTCGTCGTTGATCGCGATGTTGATGAGCTGGGTGTTGAGCTGGGCGTGGATCTGCGGGGTGGCCTGGAAGCCGACGCCGAGCGGGATGTTGAAGAACATCGGCTTGATCTCGCCCAGCGGGCCGAGGCTGATGCCCTTGACGAAGATGCCGAGGCCGGGGCGGTTGACCGGGGTGCCGACCCACAGCTTGTCGCTGATCTTGTAGCGGACGTCGGCGCCGGCCAGGATGGCGGCCGACTCGAGCAGGACGTCGTACTGGAACGCGGCCTTGGCCTCGACGGCGAGCTTGCCGTTATCGAGGACCGAGAGGCCGGCGCCGATGGTCAGCGGGCCCTTGCCGTCGCTCGACGGCGAGAGGCTCAGGCCGTAGCTCAGCAGGGCCTCGATCTTCGGGGCCACGCCGTAGCGGGCGCCGAGGGTGATGCCGAAGGCGGTGTCGCCCTCGTCGGGAATGGTGATGTTCACATCGGGCGAGATCTCGACCATGCCCTTGGGGATGTTGAGCGGGCGGTCGATCACCGCCATCGGGTAGCCGCCGCCGGCGGCCGCAGCCGTGTCGCCGCCCATGGCCTCGCCGCCGCCGGTGGCCTCGCCGCCGCCGGTGGCCTCGCCGCCGCCGGTGGCCTCGCCGCCGCCTTCGCCGCCGCCTTCGCCGCCGCCGCACGGGTTGGCTTCACCGCCGCCGCAGGGGTCAGCGCCCTCATCCTGAGCGAAGGCCGAACCGATCGCGAGTGTCGAAACGAGTGCCGCGGCGAGCATGCTGGTGACGTTCTTCATCTGAGACTCCCTCTTGGTAGGAAAGACCGTGGACGGCCCTACTGGTCCGTTTGTTACGACGAAGCATGATCGCGTGGTTGCCATTCAGGCAACTTTTTGTGGTGCGCGAAGCGGTTCGCACATGCGGTTGTCCCGGCGACACGGCTTCGCACTGTCGAAGAACTGACACCCTCGGCCGCACCAAAAAACCGCTGAGATGCTAGAAACGGCCGTATGCGCGCCTCGAGGTCGGTGTTCGCAGCGCAGCTCCTGATCGCCTGTACAGGCGCGAGCGCCTGCCTCGGCGGCGCGGGGCGTCCCGGGAAGATCCCGGCGCCGACCACGGCGACCGCGGCGACTACCCCACCGGCATCCCCGGCGCTCGACCTGCCGACGCCCTGGGTCGACGTCGAGCTCGAGCGCGTGACCGTGCGGCCGCGGCCGGTGCCGGCGCGGCAGGCGGCGCGGAACCCGCGCGCCACGCCCATCATCCTGCGCGGCGGCACCATCCTCACCGCCACCGGGGCTCGGTACGAGCGCGGCACGCTGGTGCTCGAGGGCGGCGCCATCACCTACGTCGGCGACGGGCCGGGCCCGAGCGTCGACGGCGCGCGGGTGATCGACGCCACCGGCAAGTTCATCACACCCGGGCTCATCGACGCCCACTCGCACCTGGGCTTGTGGCCGGCGCCGGCGACGCGCGCCCACAACGACGGCAATGAGGTCACGGCGCCGCTGACCGGCCAGGCCGACGCCCGCTACGGCTACTCACCGCAGGACCCGCAGATCGTGCGGGCGATGGCCGGCGGCGTGACCACCGCGCTCATCCTGCCCGGCTCGGCCAACCTGGTCGGCGGGCGCGGCTTCACGGTCGAGATGCGGCCGGGCCGCACCGCCGACGAGGTGGCGTTCCCGGGCGCGCCGGCGACGGTGAAGATGGCGTGCGGCGAGAACCCCAAGCGGGCGTACGGCGACAAGGGCGGGCCGCAGACGCGCATGGGCGAGTACGCGGCGTTCCGGACGGCGTTCCTCGACGCGGCGGCGTACGGCGCGAAGCAGGCGGCGTATCGGCGGCAGCGGGCGGCCTGGGACGAGCGGCGCCGGCGCGCCGGCGAGCTCGACGCGGCGGCGGCGGCGGTCGGTGCCGGTAGCAAGCCGATCCCCGGCGAGCCGGCGCCCGAGCCACCGGCGGTCGACCTCAAGCTGGAGACGCTGGCCGCCGTGCTGCGCGGCGAGGTGCTGGTGCAGATCCACTGTTACCGGGCCAGTGAGATGGCCGAGATGATGGCCATCGCCCACGAGTTCGGGTTCCGCATCCGCTCGTTCCACCACGCGCTCGAGGCCTACAAGATCCGGGACCTGCTGGTGGCCGATGGCATCGCCATCAACACCTGGGCCGACTGGTGGGGCTTCAAGATGGAGGCGTTCGACGGCATCCCCGAGAACGCCGGGCTGTTCACCGAGCAGGGCGGCATCGCGACGATCCACTCCGACTCGCCGATCGGCATCCAGCGGCTGGGCCAGGAGGCGGCCAAGGCGATGGCCGCGGCCAACGCCGCCGGCATCGCCGTGAGCGAGACGGCCGCGCTGCGCTGGATCACCGCCAACCCGGCCTGGGTGCTGGGCCTCGACCACGTGGTCGGAACGCTCGAGGCCGGCAAGCGGGCCGACGTGGTGGTGTGGTCGGGCTCGCCGCTGTCGGTGTACACGCTGGCGCAGCAGGTGTTCATGGCCGGCGAGCTGGTGTTCGACCGCACGGCGCCCTGGCCGCTGACCGACTTCGAGCTGGGCAACTCGGCGACCGACCGGGCGCCGGCGCCGGCGCCGGCGCCGACCGCACCAGCGCCGACGAAGCCGCCACCGGCCCGGGCGGTGGCGCCGGGAGGTGCGCCGTGACCCGCCGCGCCGCGCTGCTGGCCGCGCTGGCCGTGGCCGCGACTGCGGCCGGCGCGGCCCGGGCCGAGACCGTGGCCATCGTCGGCGCCACCGTGTACGAGCGACCCGACAAGAAAGTCGACGACGCGACGATCATCATCCGCGACGGGCTGGTCGTCGACGTCGGGCGCGGCCTGTCGCCGCCGGCCAAGGCCCGCCGCATCGACGGCCGCGGCAAGGTAGTCACGGCCGGGCTGGTCGAGGCGTTCACCCAGCTCGGCATGATCGAGGTCGACCTGGAGCCGGCCGGTGCCGACGGCCGCTTCGGCACCGGGCCGACCGAGATCCACGCCGCCTTCCGCGCCACCGACGCGTTCGACCCGCGCTCGGTCGCGCTGCCCATCGCCCGCGCCGGCGGCATCACCTCGGTGGTGGCGGCCCCGACCGGTGGCCTGGTCGCCGGCCAGTCGGCCTGGATGGTGCTGGCCGACCGCGCCACGCCGCCAGCGCCGGTGCGCGACCCGCTGGCGGTCCACGCCGCCGTTGGTGCCGGGGCCACCGCGTCGGGCTCGCGCGGCAAGGCCCTGGCGGCGCTGCGCGAGCTGCTCGACGATGCGGCGGCGTTCGATCGCAACCGGGCCGGGTTCGAGCGCAACCAGAGCCGGCCGCAGCGCGCGACCCGGCTCGATCTCGAGGCGCTGGTGCCGGTGCTGCGCGGCCAGCTACCGCTGGTGGTGCGGGCCAGCGCCGAGGCCGACCTGCGCGCGCTGCTGCGGCTGGCGCGCGAGCGCCGGCTACGCCTGGTGATCGTCGGCGGCACCGAGGCCTGGCGCGTCGCCAGCGAGCTGGCCCAGGCCAAGGTGCCGGTCATCCTCGACCCGACCGCCAACCTTCCGGACCTGATCGCCCGCGACGTGCGCGACGACAACGCGGCGCTGCTGGCCAAGGCCGGGGTGACGGTGGTGGTGTCGACCCTGGGCACGGCCAACAACACGCGCACCCTGCGCCAGCTCGCCGGCGTCGCCGTCGCCAACGGCCTGCCGTGGGCGACCGCGCTGGCGGCGATCACCACGGCGCCGGCCGAGGCCTACGGCCTGCCCGGACGCGGCACGCTGGCACGCGGCGCGGTGGCCGATCTGGTGGTGTGGAGCGGCGACCCGCTGGAGGTGACGACGCGGGCCGAGCAGGTGTTCGTCGGCGGCGAGCTGCAGCCGAGCGCGGATCACCAGACCCGCCTGCGTGATCGCTACCGGCGGCTGCCGGCGCCGTAGCGGCCTCAGCGCCCTGGGCGTCGACTCTGACCTGGGCGTCGACTCTGAGCTGGTCGTCTACTCTGACATGATCGTCGACGTCGACGTGGTCGTCGACGTAGACGTCGACGTAGACGTCAAGGTCAAGGTCAACGTTAGCGAGCGCGAGGCGCAGGGGCAACGAGCTACAGCCGCACGCCCCACGGGAACTTGCCGAGCAGGTCCTCGGCGCGGCGGCGCAGCGGCTGCGGCAGCTCGCCGGCGGCGGCGGCGGCCAGGGCCTGCGCGAACTCGGTCGCGCTCTGGAAGCGCTCGGCCGGATTCTTGGCCAGGCCGATGGCCAGGACGCGGTCGAGGTCCGCCGGCAGCTGGGCCAGCTGGCTCGGCTGGGTCGGCTGCTTGTAGACCACGTCGTACAGGGTCGAGGGCACGTCCTTGCCGGTGAACGCGGGGTGCCCCGTGACCGAGCGGTACACGATGGCGGCCAGCGCGTACACGTCGGCCCGGTAGTCGACGTTCTCGCCGCGCGCCTGCTCGGGCGCCATGTACGCTGGCGTGCCGACGACGTGGCCCTGGGTCAGCGTGCCCTGGTTGTGCTCGAGCTTGGACACGCCGAAGTCGAGGATCTTCCAGCTCAGCTGGCCGTCGCGCTCGGCCAGGAACAGGTTGTGCGGCTTGAGGTCGCGGTGGACGATGCCAGCGGCGCGCGCGGCCTCGAGGCCGATCGCCAGCTGCTGGATGAGGGCGACGACCTGCGGCAGGCCGAGGGTGCGCTGCCGGCGCAGGTGGTGGGCCAGGTCGAACCCGCGCAGCCGCTCCATGGCGATGAACGGCACCTCGCCGGAGGTGGTGCCGACCTCGAGCACCTGCACCACGCCCGGGCTGACCAGCTTGGCCGCGACCTCGGCCTCGCGCAGGAAACGCTGGACCTGGTGCGGGTCCGACAGCGTGGCCGGGTGCAGCAGCTTGACCGCCGCTGGCGAGCTGTCGCGCAGGTTGACCGCCTCGTACACCTCGCCCATGCCGCCGCGGCCGATGAGCATGCCGAGCTTGAACGAGCCGACCACCTGCTCGCTGTAGCGGCCCGGCCCGCCGACCTTGAGCGCCCGGTCGAGCTCCTGCCGCACCTCGGCCAGCATCGCCTCGCGCTGCGACACGCTGCGCACCGCCTTCTCGAGCCGGCCGACCGCCTCGAGCGTGCGCTTGCGGCTGGCACGGGCGGTGATGAAGGCCAGGAAGATGAGGCCCTGGACGATGCCGATGATCGAGATCTGCTGGGTCAGCTCGAACGACTCGATGCTGACCACGCCGCGATCGAGGGTGAGCCCGGTCAAGACCGCCACCGCGAACGCGGCGTGCAGCCCGGCGCACACCAGGTACATGGCCAGGATGAGCCGGAAGTTGGCGCCCTGGGCGAAGACGTAGATGCCGTAGATGTAGATGGCCGCCGCCGGTGAGGCCAGGCCCCAGTAGTAGATGCCGGCCCAGGCGCCGACGGCGATGAGCAGCGCGCCCAGGGCGATGCGGTTGGGCGTGTAGCGCGCCGGCGCGCCGACGTACCACAGGAGGAACAGCGCCCCGAACCCGACCACCGCGCAGCCGCCGTACACGACCATCTTGGCGAACGGGTCGCCCGGGGCGATGGTGATGAGCAACGCGCCGACCAGGGTGGCGCCGATGACCAGCTTGAGGAACAGCTGCATCCGCTCGAACTCGTCCTCGAGCAGGGCGGCCACCGGCGAGGTGCTGGTCGACATCCGGCTGTCGCCGGTGTCGGCCGCCGGCAACGCGCGGCTGGCCGGCAGCTGCTGGGTCGGGTGCGAGTGCAGCGCGGCGTCGACCCGCTGCGAGGCGGTGCGCGGGCTGGCCGGGCCCGGGCTGGCGCGGACCGCGCCGGGCTCGTCGCCGGGCATCGGCGCTGGCAGCGGCGTGGTCTCGGGCGGCAGCGAGGCCTGCTTGCGACGGGCCGCCGGCGCGACCGCGGCGGTCAGATCGGTCAGATCTTCACCGGGGAGCAGGCCATCGCCTCGCTCGGTCGGGTCCTCGTCGGCACGGCTCACGTCCCGAAAGGATACGCTGGCCCACCGCCAGGGCCGAAAAAAGTTGCGGCCCCCGGCGGGGTGACCGGGAGCCGCAGGAGACCGGGGCCGGGTGAGGCCCCGTCACGTCGTCAGGTCAGCCGCCGCCCGCCCCTACGGCGCCAGCACCAGCGCCGCATCGCTGGCGACGATGAGGTCCTTGCCGGTGTTGTTGTCGCGCACCAGGAAGTAGATCCAGTTGTCCGACCGGAAGTGCGGGAACAGGGCGTACTGGCCGGCCTTCATGGTGGTGACCCGGGTCCGCGTCCCGGTCAGGAGGTCGACCAGGATGATGTTGGACGCGCCCTTGTCGCGCAGGGCCACGAACTCGGGGTCGCTGGCCGAGGCATAGCCGAGCTCGGCGAAGTCGCCGGCCTCGACGTAGTGGTGGGTCACCAGGAACCTCTCGTCGAACGAGATGCCGGCCTTGGCGCCCTTGACGCAGTAGCGGCCGACCTCGGTCGTCGTCACGTTGTAGCCCGAGCCGTTCGCCGTGGCGTTGACTCGCCGCAGCGTGTACCCGAGCTGCTCGGCGTTCGGGCCGGCCAGGCGCGACACCACCAGGCGGGTCGACGGCGACAGCACGTTGTCCCCCTCGAACGGCGAGGCGACCGTCGCCTGCGGCTTGGCCACGTAGTGGTTGCCGTCGAACGCCATCGGCGTGAGCTTGATCTGCGCGCTCGAGGCGAAGCCGGCGCTGGGGTCCTTGAGGGTCTTGCCGTGGCCGCCGTTGTCGGAGGTGAACTGGCCGTTGATGGTGAAGTAGTCGCCGCCGCCGAGCGCCGTGCCCAGGTGCTGATAGAGCGCCACGCCGTTGATCGAGCTGCACTGCGGCTCGGAGAAGGTGATCTGCGCCGGGCCGCTGCTCAGCAGGCTGTTGGTGCAGAAGGCGGTGCCGATGGGCGTGCCCTGGAAGATCCAGCCCGAGCCGTCGGGGTAGAAGCCGGGGTCGTAGGCCGCCTCGGTCGGGATGTCGACGCCGGTCTGCAGGTCGGTGATGCGCGAGCCCTGGCCGCTGGTGGCGTCGCCGTTGCCGACGAAGCGGCCGTCGGGCGACGAGCGAGCCCAGTAGAAGGTCTTGAAGTCGAGCTCGCGCAGGACGCGCAGCTTGGCGCCGGCCACGTTCTCCCAGCCGGTGCCGTACGGCTTGCTGCTGGCGCGCGCGAAGCTGGACAGGCAGCCGAGCGGGTCGGCCCCGGTGCAGCCGAACATCTGCATGCCGCGGTCGCGGTTGACCGCGCCCCAGCCCTGGCTGGCCATCGTGCTCACGTGCGACGACATGGTGCTCGACACGAACGGGGTGCACGAGGTCGGCGGCGGGTCCTCCGGCAGCTGGGCGTCGAGCTGCGGCAGGCCACGCGCGAACCACTCGGCGACGATGTCGAACTGGTCCTGGCTCCAGCGCGGGTTGTTGCCCTTGGGCATGCTGACCCGGCTCTTGAACTTGGCGTACTCGATGACCCACTTGTTGGCGCCGTGGTCGGCCACCGGGTAGGCGCTCTTGAACACGTCCTGGAACCAGCCGAGGTGGGCGGCCGCGCTGTAGATGCCGACCTTGGCCGGGTAGAACGGCGAGCTCGGGTTCTCGGGGTCGAGCTTGGCGCACTTGACGACGTCGGCCGGGGCGATGCCGCCGCCGCCGGGCGCGGTGTAGCTGACCTCGAGGGTGATCTCGCTCGCCTTGTAGCCGTTGACGCCGACGTAGAACAGGCCGGGCCCGGTCGCCCCGAACTGGCCGGGGCCACACTCCTCGTTGGAGGTGCCGCCGTACGGGCGGCAGTCGTACACGGTGGTCGAGGCCTCGGCGCCCTTCTTGACGTACAGGTCGGCGTCGCCGGTGCCGGTCAGCTTGGCGGTGAAGGTGCCGCCCGAGGCGACCTCGTACGGGCCGTACGCCTTGAACTCGCCCTGGGCCAGCGACTGGTCGTCGCTGCGGGTGACCGGCTCACCGGCGCCACCGCTGCTCTCGGCCAGGCAGGTGTCCTCGGCGGCGACGGTCAGCTCGTGCCACTCGCGCAGGGTGCGGCGGGTCACGGCGTGGCAGTCGGCGCACTTGCCGACGGTGAGCAGCTCGAGCGACTGCTGGGCCAGCGCGGTGTCGGGCAGGTCGACCGGGTTGCGCAGCTTGCCGCCGCCGCCGTCGCCGCCGATCATCGACGGGATGGGCGCGCTCTGGCAGTCGGCGTTGCCCTCGCTGCAGCCCTTGATGAAGGTGAGCGCGGCCGCCTCGGGCGAGCCGGCCCAGGTGCTGGCGGTGAGCGCGCCCAGCTCGGGCGGCATCCAGCGCGCGTTCTCGAACTTCTTGCCGTGGGCGGTGGTGATGTTCTCCCACGAGCCGTCGGTCTGCTCGAGGCGGGCCAGCCACGAGCCGGCCCAGCGGTCACCCTTACCCATGCGGTGGCACTTGGTGCAGGCGGCGGCGCGCTCGTCCGTGATCATCTCGTGGAAGGTCCAGCCCTGGCCACGCGCGTTGACCAGCGAGTACGGGGTGTCGTTGGCGCCGGTCGGGAAGTCCTCGTCGACGCCGATCTTGGAGATGACCGGGCGGCCGTTCTGGTCCTTGGCGCCGTCGATCCACGGGCTGTGCACGAAGGCGTCGGCCGAGTGACAGCGGGTGCACTCGATGCCGCCGCCGAGGCCGCCGTGTACGCCGCTCCACAGGTTCTTGCTCTTCTCGACGTCGGCCGGGTGCGGCACGTGGCCGCCGTCGGTCTTGGAGTACAGCGCGTTCTGGAAGAAGCAGGTCTTGCCGGTGAACGGGTTGGTCCCGATCATGGCGATGTCGTTGTACTGATCCGACGACAGGCCGCCGAGGCTCTTGCGGCACAGGAGGACCCAGCGGGTGCCGTCCTCGTTGACCCGCTGCGCCACGCGCGGGCCCTGCTCGCACAGCGAGTAGATGTACTGCGGCTTGTCGCACTGGCCGACCGTGCCCTCGGGCCGGTCGACGTTGCCGCCGCCGTCGGTGACGGTCATCGGGATGGGGGTCGAGTCGAGGCAGTTGTAGGTGCCGTAGTTGCCGTCGCCGATCTTCTCGAAGAACGGGATGTCGCCCAGCTCGGCGATGCAGCGCTCGCCGTAGGCCTGCGGGCTGGTGATGCGCTGCTCACCCGAGTCCTGGTCGTCGGCCTTGCCGCCCAGGCCCTCGCGCCGGCCGCGGTCGACCGCCTCGAACAGGTCGGCCTCGACCGGCACGACGACCTCGCCGCCCTTCATGAGGCAGACGTCGATGATCGAGTCGGTGCCGGCCTCGAGGGCGGCCAGCATCTCCGGCGTGGGCTCGAACGCCCACTCCGGGCCGTAGAACGGGCGCAGCAGCGACTGGTCCAGCACCGGGCCGAAGTGGCGGCCGCGGTCGGACTCGGTCAGCGGCTCGAGCGTGGGGGCCAGGCTGGCGCAGTCGAGCTGCCCGAACGACCCACGCCGGGCCTGCACGTGCAGGGTCTCGCCGTCCTCGAGGTCCCGGTTCATCAGGACGAGGATCCGGCCGGTGGCCGGGTCGTAGATGGGGGCGACCTCGAGGTCGTTGCCGCAGGCGGCCAGGGTGGTGAGCCCCAGGCCGAGGACAGCCGGTAGCAGGCGGGTGGTGCGCATGACCCTCTCTGGGGCAAGGCGCGGGCCAGCCGCGGCGGCGCCAGGCGGTCGGGATCGCGACCACCGATCAACGATCTCCGGCGGGCCGATGGCCATCCGGCCGGCCGCCCTGTCGGGTCCGCCCCGCAGGCCTACCGGACCGGCCGGCTACTCGGACAGCCAGGGCGACGCCCCCCCGCCCGGCTGCGACCTCCGGGTCTCACCCGAGCGCGGTACCCGGACCAGCCCCCTGGCGCCCGGCGACGGCCCGCCACCCGCGGTATGACTCGCGGTCATGGAGCACCTCGGTGAGCCGCTCGGCGTCTTCTACCTCGGCAAGCGGCACGACCTGGCCGCTGGCAAGGTCAGCGACGACGCCATCCTGTACGACGCACGCGACCTGACCACCCACGGCGTGTGCGTGGGTATGACCGGCTCGGGCAAGACCGGCCTGTGCCTGGCCCTGCTCGAGGAGGCCCTGCTCGACGGAGTGCCAGTCATCGCCATCGACCCCAAGGGCGACCTCGGCAACCTGGCCCTGACCTTCCCCAACCTGGCGCCGACCGACTTCGCGCCGTGGGTCGACCCGGCCCAGGCCCAGCGCGAGGGCATCACCGTCGACGAGCTGGCCGCGCGGACGGCGACGCGCTGGCGCGACGGCCTGGCCGGCTGGCAGCAGGGCCCCGACCGCATCGCCCGCCTGCGCGCGGCCGGCGAGGTGGTCATCTACACCCCCGGCAGCACGGCCGGGCGGCCGCTGTCGGTGCTGCGCTCGTTCGCGGCGCCGGCGGCCGAGCTGGCCGGCGACGCCGAGGCCTGGCGCGGCGCCATCGAGGCCGCGGTGTCGGGCCTGCTCGCGCTCATCGGCGTCGACGCCGACCCGATGCGCAGCCGCGAGCACGTGCTGCTGTCGACCATCCTCGACCACAGCTGGCGGGCCGGGCGCGACCTCGACCTGGCCGGGCTCATCCAGCAGACGATGAAGCCCGGCTTCACCCAGGTCGGGGCGTTCGACCTCGACACGTTCTTCCCGGCCAAGGACCGCAGCGAGCTGGCGCTGGCGCTCAACACCCTGCTGGCGTCGCCGTCGTTCGCGGCCTGGGCCGAGGGCGAGCCGCTCGACGTGGCCCGCCTGCTGTACGGCGAGGACGGCCGGCCGCGGATCGCCGTGTTGTCGATCGCCCACCTGTCCGACGCCGAGCGCATGTTCTTCGTCACCCTGCTGCTGCAGCAGGTGGTGGCGTGGATGCGGACCCAGGCCGGCACCAACAGCCTGCGCGCGCTGCTGTTCATGGACGAGGTGTTCGGCTTCCTGCCGCCGACCGCGGCGCCGCCGTCGAAGAAGCCGATGCTGACCCTGCTCAAGCAGGCGCGCGCGTTTGGCCTGGGCGTGGTGCTGGCGACGCAGAACCCGGTCGACCTCGACTACAAGGCGCTGTCGAACGCCGGCACCTGGTGGCTGGGCCGGCTGCAGACCGAGCGTGACAAGGCGCGGGTGCTCGACGGGCTCGAGGGCGCGACCGCGGCGGCGGGGCGGGCGTTCGACCGGGCGGCGATGGAGCAGACGCTGTCAGCGCTGACCAGCCGGGTGTTCGTGATGAACAACGTGCACGACGACGCGCCGGTGGTGATGCAGACGCGCTGGGTCATGAGCTACCTGGCCGGGCCGATGACGCGGGCCCAGCTGCAGCGGCTGGCCGGCAAGGCGCCGAGCGCGGCCGCCGGCTCACCGGCCGCGAGCGCGGAGGCACCGAGCAGGCTGGCGCCGAGCGCCCCGCCACCGACGCCGAGCGCCCCGGCCACGGCCGCGGTCAAGCCGATGGCGCCGGGCGGGCTGCACGAGCTGTTCACGCCGCCGCCGACCGGCGTCGACGGCGCGCTGCGGCCGACCCTGCTCGGCACCGCCCGCATCCACTTCGTCGCCGCCAAGCAGGACGTCGACACCTGGCGCGACGTGACGGTGGCCGCGCCCATCGACGCCAGCAGCGCCGGTGACTTCTGGGAGCGCGGCGTGGCCGTGAACCGAGCCAGCCTGGGCGTGACCGACGCCGCGCCAGGGGCGGCGCGTTACCAGCCGCTGCCGCGGACGCTCGACGGCAAGGCGGCGGGCAAGCTCGAGGCCAGCCTGGCGGCGTGGGCGTACCGGACCCAGACGCTGACGCTGTGGACCGCGCCCTCGCTCAAGCTGACCTCGCGCGCCGGCGAGGCCGAGGCCGACTTCCGGGCCCGGTGTGCGCTGGCCCAGCGCGAGCGGCGCGACGCCGCCCTCGACAAGCTCGAGACCCGGTACCAGCCGAAGATCGATCGCCTGCAGGCCCGCCAGCGCGCCGCCGAGGACCGCCTCGGTCGTGAGCAGGCCGAGGCGTCGGCGACGTCGACCCAGAGCGCCATCTCGGTCGGCGCCTCGGTCCTGGGCGCGCTGTTTGGCCGGCGCGTCGCCAGCCGCGGCAACGTCACCCGCGCGGCGTCGGCGGCGCGCAGCGTGTCGCGTGCGTCGCGCCAGCGCGCCGACGTGGCCCGCGCCGGCGACACCGTCGAGGCCGTCAAGGCCGAGATCGCAGCGCTGCAGGACGAGATCCGCGGCGAGGTCGCCGCCGTCGACACCGTGGCCGAGGTGGTGATCACCCCGGTCGAGCTGAAGCCGCGCAAGGCCGACACCGCGGTGACCCAGGTCGCGCTGTGGTGGCGACCCTGATCCTGGTATCCTGGCCGGCATGGCCGCGCGGGTGCAGCTGGTGACGACCGCGCTCGGGCTGGCCGCGGCGGCCACGCTGCTCGGCCCCGCCGCCGGCTGCGGCCAGTTCGGCTTCACCACCCAGTCCGGGCAGGACCCCGGGACCGCCGACGCCCGCGCCGGCGCCGACGGCGGGGCCGGCGCGGCCGACGCCGCGCTGATCGATGCCCCGTTCCAGCCGGGCGTCGACGCCGGCGTGGCCGGACCGTGCCTGCCGGGCGAGGTGTCGGGCCCGCTGAGCTGGGACTTCGGCGCCGGCATGCCGGCCTGGGCCACGACCTACATCCCGGGGAATGGCCAGGGCGGCCAGGTCAGCGTCGTCGCCGGCGCGCTCGAGCTGGGCCCGGTCGCGGGCGCGACGCCGCCGGCCTACTGGGGCGTCAACCAGGGCGGCACCACCTACGATCTGCGCGGGCGCCGCATCGCCGTCGAGATCGCCAGCACGGTGCAGGGCCCGTCGACCCAGACCCTGGTGCAGATCACGCCCAGCCAGGACGTGTGGGCGCAGATGTTCGAGTCGGAGGGCCAGCTCGCGCTCGAGCTGACCCCGTCGCCGGCGCTGTACCTGACCTACGATCCCACCTCCATGCGCTGGTGGCAGATGCGCGAGAGCGCCGGGGTCCTCCACTTCGAGGTGTCACCCAACGGCCGGACCTGGACCGAGGTCCGCCGGGTGTCGACCCCGGCCTGGTACGGCGCGGCCTCGATCGAGCTGGCGGCCGGGTACCACGAGGCGAGCACCCCCAGCGGCGTCTCGCGCTACGACAACCTGCGCATGTGCGGGCCGTAGCACCACCGACGGTGCCGGCGCGCGCCGGTGGTCAGCGCGGGGTCGGGCGCAGGCGCATGACGCTGCCGCCGTAGTTGACCAGCACGACCGAGCCGTCAGCGGCCAGGTCGATGCCGATGGCGCCGTCGAACGCGCCGCCGTTGCCGTGTGCGCGGTCCCACGTGTTGTAGTGACCGAGCTCGACCGGGCTGGCCGGGTCGGTCAGGTCGATCATGCGGAAGCCGTCGTGGTAGTAGGCGACGTAGGCCACGCCGTCGCGCAGCTGCATGTTGTGGATGCCCGTCTCGGCCCGGGTCGCGAACTCGCCGAGCTGCTGCATGAAGGTAGCTGAGCCGGGGTCACCGTCGAACACGCGCAGGTGGGTGCCGCGCCCGTCCTCCTCCAGGCCCTCGCCGCCGTGGATGACCAGCCGGCGCGCCCCGCTGGTGCCGACCGCGCTGGCGTGGTCGTAGAAGGTGCCGTTGCGACGGGCGCCCTCGACCGGCGTGGTCAGGCTGGTGGCGTCGACGGTGACGAAGCCGCCGAACTCGTTGTTGACGTAGATGCGGGTGCCGTCGACGGTCATGTCGTGGGTGCCCTCCTGCGTCAGCGCGATGGTGCCGACGTGGAGCGGGCTGACCGGGTTGGCCAGGCTGTAGACCGGGATGCCGGCCTGGCCACCCAGGTACAGGTGCGGCACCCCGCCGCGCAGCCCGACCTGAACCGTGTGCGAGTACGGGTCGCGCCCGGAGTTGTCGACGGTGCCGAGCGCGACCATCGCCGTCGGGTCGGTCACGTCGATGACCAGGGTGGCGTCATCGGACACGTAGGCGGTGCGGCGGCCGGCGAACTCGACCACCTCGATGTCGTTGATGGTGAACGAGCCGGGCAGGTCGAGCACGCCCAGCAGCGGCATGGCGGCCGGGTCGGACAGGTCGTAGGCGCGCACCCCGCCGTCGACCGCGACGTAGGCGACGTCGCCGCGGATGTCGACGTCGAACGCGGCGGCGTCAAACTCGTCGCTGGCCACCAGCGTCACGTTGCGCCCCTGCTCGCCCAGCACCGGGTAGCGGGTGCCGGTGCCGGCGACCGAGTCGCGGCACTCGAGCGCTTCCCCGGCCGGCTGGAAGCACACGCGCTCGGCGTAGCGCAGCAGGCCGTCCTGACCCAGGCACACCGCGGCGGCGCGGGCGAACTCGAAGCCCTGCCCGCTCACGCCACGACGAGCGAAGCCGATCGTGCCGTCGGACCAGGTGTAGTCGTTGTTGGTGACGGTGAGCCCGTCGGCGCACGAGCTGCCGACCCGCGGATAGGCGTAACCGAACCCGCTGACCGGGTCCGACCGCACGAACCACACGTCGGGCGCGAGCTCGACCAGGCCGCCGGCGGCGCAGCCCGTGAGGGCCGGCATGTCGCTGACGGTGGTGAGGATCCCGGTCGGCACCGGGTCGGCCAGGTCGGTGCAGGCCGCGGTCGACGCGTCGGGGCTGGATGGGCCGGCGTCGGGCGGGGCCGGGTCGTTGTCGCCGCAGGCGGTGACGAGGACGAGGACGAGGGCGGCGGCGGGGCGGGCGGCGCGGAGCATTGGCCCGACTGTAGGCCGACGCCGGCCAGGCCGGGCCCGGAAGCGCGGGCCGGGGCTGGCAGACGCTGGCAGGGCGCGGCGCGCGGGTGACGCCGGCCCCGGCTACACCGTCGCGAAGGCCGCGGTCGGGATCTCGATCGGCGTGCGATCGTCGCGCCCGACCAGGGCCGCCTTGGCCATCACCGTCGGCAGCACGTTGCTGGCGAAGTACTGCGCCGCGAACACCTTGCCGGTGTAGAAGGCGTGGTCGGGGTGGTCGGCCGCCAGCTTGGACCGGGCCGCGTCGGCGATGGCCGCGCCCTGCAGCAGCAGCCAGCCGAGCACGGTCTCGGACATCATCTCGAGGAAGCGGTTGGCCGCGAGCGGCACCATCTCCATCTTGCCGCCGCCGAACCACATCATGAACTTGCCGCCGGTGGCGGTGAGCGACTCGGCCGCCTGCGCCAGCACCGCGACGCTTCCGCCCAGCACCGGGTGGTCCTTGTGGGCGGCGACGAAGGCGGCGACCTCCTTGGTGAAGGCCTGCACGTTGGCGCCGCCGCGCTGCATCAGCTTGCGGCCGACCAGGTCGAGCGCCTGGATGTGGTTGGTGCCCTCGTAGATCGAGAAGATCTTCGAGTCGCGGCAGTACTGCTCGACCGGCCAGTCCTTGAGGTAGCCGGCGCCGCCGAAGACCTGGATCGCGGTCGCGCACACCTGGAACGCCTGGTCGGAGCCGTACGCCTTGAGCAACGGCACCAGCAGGTCGACCTGGCCGTTGTGGTAGTCGATCTGGGCCTGGTCGCCGCCGGTCTTCTCGAGGGCGTTGGCGCGGTCGAGGTGCATCGACAGCTTGACCGCCAGGGCGCGGATGCCCTCGACCCGGGCCTTCATGTCGAGCAGCATGCGGCGCACGTCGGGGTGGTCGATGATCGGCACGCGCGGCGCCGTCGCGTCCTTCCACTGCTTGATCGACGAGCCCTGCCGGCGGTCCTTGGCGTAGTCGAGCGCGTTGAGGTACGCCGACGAGGCCACGGCCAGGCCCTGGATGCCGACGCCGATGCGGGCGAAGTTCATCAGGTGGAACATCTGGCTGATGCCGCGCTCCTCCTCGGCGCCGACCAGCTCGCCGAGGCAGTCGCCGCCCTCGCCGAAGTTGAGCACCGCGGTGGCCGAGGCCTTGATGCCCATCTTGTGCTCGATGGACGCGACCGCGACGTGGTTGGGCGAGCCGTCGAGCCGGACCTTGGGCACGATGAACAGCGACAGGCCCTTGGTCCCGGCCGGGGCGTCGGGGGTGCGCGCCAGCACCATGTGGATGATGTTGGGCACCAGGTCGTGGTCACCGCCGGAGATGTAGATCTTGGTGCCGGTGATCTTGTACTTGCCGTCGCCGGTCGGCACCGCCTTGGTGCTGGCCGAGCCGACGTCGGACCCGGCCTGTGACTCGGTCAGGCACATCGTCCCGGCCCAGGTCCCGTTGTGCATCTTGGTGCAGTAGGTCGCGACCTGCTCCGGCGTGCCGAAGTTGCTGATGACGTCAGCCGCGCCCTGGGTCAGCGCCGGGTACATGTTGAACGACGTGTTGGCGCCGCACATGATCTCCTCGGCCACCGACTGCAGCGTGAACGGCCCGGCCTGGCCACCGAAGCGCTCCTCGATGGCCAGCCCACGCCAGCCGGCCTCGTACAGCGACTTCCACGCCTCCTTGAACCCGCGCGGGGCGATGACCTGGCCATCGACCAGCTTGCACGCCTCCTCGTCGCCGGCGCGGTTGAGCGGGCCGATGACCTTCTGGGCCCAGGTCAGGACCTCGTCGAGCACGGCCTCGACCTCGTCCTTGCCCCAGTTGCCGTACGGCGCCTTGCCGAGCAGGTCGGTCAGCGCGAACTGCTCGAACAGCAGGAAGCGGACGTCGCGGAGGTCGGCCTTGTAGCGGTTGATCAGCTGCTGGGACATGGGGGCTCCTGACCGTGCTGGATGGAGGGTGAATCGACCAGGCGGGGCGTCTGACCAGGCCCTGAATGAGCCGTCATTCAGTCGAAGTGTGGCCGCGGTGCCGCGTCGCGTCAAGGCGGTCGGCGTGTGGCGTACTGGCGCATCCGCCCGGCCAACCGGGTGGCAGGGGTCCGCGGGTCCCCCCGGCCCCGCCCGCACCCGGCGGTGCTAGCGTTCCCGCCGATGCAGCCCTCCTCGTCCCCCGCCGCCGGCGCGCTCGCCGGCAAGACCATCGTCATCACCGGCGCCAGCCGCGGCATCGGCCTGGCCATGGCCCAGGCCTGCGTCAGCGCCGGCGCCAACGTCGTGCTGGCCTCGCGCAAGCAGGCCGACCTCGACGCCGCGGCGGCCACCCTGCCGCCCGAGCAGGTCATGGCGGTGGCCTGCCACACCGGCAAGGCAGCCGACGTCGACGCCCTGTTCACCCGCGCGACCGACCGCTTCGGCCGGGTCGATGGCCTGGTCAACAACGCGGCGACCAACCCGTACTTCGGCCCACTGGTCGACACGCCCGACGCGGCCATCGACAAGACCGTCGAGGTCAACCTCAAGGGCTACTTCTACGCGGCCCGGGCCATGGTCCGGCACGCGCGCGGCCGGGGCGCGACCGCCGGCGTCAGCATCGTCAACGTCGCCAGCGTGGCCGGCCTGCGGGCCGCGCCGATGCAGGGCGTGTACGGCATGACCAAGGCCGCGGTGATCTCGATGACGCAGACCCTGGCGTTCGAGCTCGGCGGCAGCGGCATCCGCGTCAACGCCATCGCCCCCGGCCTGGTCGAGACCAAGTTCGCCTCGGCCATCGTCGCCAACCCCATGCTGCGCGACCACGTGGTCGGCCGCACGCCGCTGGCCCGCCACGCCCAGCCAGCCGAGATCGCCGGCGCCGCGGTCTACCTCCTGTCGGACGCCGCCTCGTTCACCACCGGCACCGTGCTGGTCGTCGACGGCGGCCTGACCTCGGCCTGACGGTGCCCACGAACACCTCGAATATCGCCATGCCCAGGCCGTCTACCTCCCGCCCCATGCGCCACCTCCTGCTCGTCCCGGCCGCGATCTGCCTCGCCACCGGCCTGGCCGCGGCCCAGCCGGCGCCGACCGGCGCGGTGCGCGGCACCGTCAGCTTCAAGGGCACGCCGCCGGCGCGGACCAAGCTGGTGCGCGACACCGACCCGGTGTGCGCCAAGGTCGACAAGCTGTCGGAGGACGTGATCGTCGACGCCGGCAAGGTGCGCGACGTGCTGGTGCGGGTGAGCAACGGCGGCGCCGGCACCCACGCCGCGCCGACCAGCCCGGCGACGCTGGTGCAGACCGAGTGTATGTACACGCCGCGCGTCGTCGGCGTGATGGTCGGGCAGAAGCTGGTGGTCAAGAACGGCGACCCGACCTACCACAACGTGCGCAGCACGCTGGCGCAGAAGCCGTGGTTCAACCTGGCCCAGCCGGCCGCCGCGCCCGACATCGTGCGCGACCTGACCGCCAAGGCCGGCGACGTGGTCGAGCTGCAGTGCGACGTGCACCCGTGGATGCACGCGTACCTGCCGGTGTCGGACCACCCGTTCTTCGCCGTCACCGGCGCTGGCGGCCGGTTCGAGCTGACCGGCCTGGCGCCCGGGCGCTACACCGTCGAGGCCTGGCACCCGGTGCTCGGCACCCAGCGCAAGAAGGTCAAGGTCAGCAAGGGCAAGGCGGCCAAGCTCGACTTCGTGTTCGCGGCCGCGGCCACCCCGACGACGAAGTAGCCGGCCGCCTCAGTCGCCGAGCAGGTCGGCCACCGCGAACGTGTGCCCGGGCAGGCCGACCGGCGCGATGACCTGGCCCGGGCCGAGCACCTCCACCCGGTGGAAGCGACCCGGGCGGGCGCCGCTGGGCTCGGTGTGGCGATGCACCACCCGGGCCTCGACGTCGACCACCCAGTACTCCGGCACGCCACCGGCGGCGTAGATCTCGGCCTTGACCCGGCGATCGATCGCCAGCGACGACGCCGACACCTCGACCACCAGCGCGACCGCGTCGGGCCCAGGGTGCGGCGACCCGCGCGGCGCCGGCGCCACCACCGCCAGGTCGGGCTCGGGCATCGAATCGTCGGCGGCGGCCATCGGCAGCTGGGGCCGCACGGTGTGGCCGCCGCGCAGGGCCAGCACCAGCACCTCGTTGATGCGGGCGACCAGCCAGGCGTGGGGTGGTCCCTGCGGGCTCACCGACACCACCACGCCGCGCAGCAGCTCGACCTTCTCGTGGTCGAACGCCCCGAGCTCGGCCAGGCGCTCGTACTCGTCCCGGCGCAGGCCGCGGAACCGGCCCGGCTCGAGCAGCGCGGGGTCCATGGCGGCGACCATGTGGTCGAGGCTAACACGCGCGGGCTGCACACCGACCGGTCGCTTGCGAGCCGCATGCCCGCTACCAGCGTCGGCAACGTGGCGGAATCGTGAGGGCGCGGTGACGATCGCGGCGGCGGTCGGACGATCGACACCGGCGTGACGGACAGCGCAACCGAATGCCGGCCGGAGTGCTAGCGTGCCGGCCATGGTCCGCTCGCCCCTTGCCACGTGCTCCTTCCTCCTGTCGATGTCGTGCACGCTCCTGCTGGTTGGCCTCGGCGCCGGCTGCGGCGACGACGCCAGCGGCGAGCCCGACGGCAGGCCCGCGGTCGACGGCCCGGTCGGCGGCGCCGACGCCAGCGTCGACGCGCCCCCCGGTGGGCCTGCGTGTACGGTGACCCCCGGCGACGCCCGCAAGATCCTGTCCGGCCGCCTTCTGACCCCGACCGGGGCCATGACCGGCGAGGTCGCCATCGACGCCGCCGGGCTCATCACCTGCGTCGGCGCCAGCTGCGCCACCGGCGGCGAGACCCGCGTCGACTGCCCGCTGGGGGTCATCTCGCCCGGCCTCATCAACACCCACGACCACATCACCTTCGCGCAGAACCCGCCGTACACCGACACCGGCGAGCGCTACGAGCACCGCCACGACTGGCGCCGGGGCCAGCGCGGCCACACCGAGATCAACACCGCGGGCAGCGCCACCGCAGACGAGATCCGGTGGGGCGAGCTGCGCTTCCTCCTCGGCGGCGCCACCTCCACCATCGGCTCGGGCAGCCAGCCCGGCCTGCTGCGTAACCTCGACAGCACCCCCAACCAGGGTGGCCTCGGCCAGGAGGCGGTCCGGTTCGAGACCTTCCCGCTCGACGATGCCGGTGGGGCCCAGCTCACCAGCAACTGCAACTACGGCGCGGCGCCCGACACCGCCACGTCCATCGCCGGGTTCGACGGCTACGAGCCGCACATCGCCGAGGGTATCGACCAGGTCAGCCGCAACGAGTTCCTGTGCACCTCGTCGACTACCTACGACGTGACGACGCCGGGCCTGTCCAACAACCTGCTGGCCCCGCAGACGGCGATCATCCACGGCATCGGCCTCTTGCCGGCCGACTACGGGCTGATGGCGCAGGCCGGCACCGCGCTCATCTGGTCGCCGCGATCGAACATCACGCTGTACGGCGACACCGCGCCGGTGACCGTGGCCGACCGCATGGGCGTGCAGATCGCCCTCGGCACCGACTGGGTCGCGACCGGGTCGATGAACCTGCTGCGCGAGCTGCGCTGCGCCGACGACTTCAACCGGACCTACCTCGGCGGCCACTTCACCGACGAGGACCTGTGGCGCATGGTGACCGTCGACGCCGCCGCGGTGACCGCGACCGACGACGCCATCGGCCAGCTGGTGGTCGGGCGCGTCGCCGACGTCGCCATCTTCGATGGTCGCAGCCGGACCGACCACCGCGCCGTGGTCGCGGCCGAGCCGGCCGACGTGCTGCTGGTGCTGCGCGGCGGCACGCCGCTGTCGGGCAACGCCGACCTCGTCGCCGGCCTGGGCGCGACCGGGTGTGACCCGGTCGACGTGTGCGGCAGCGCCAAGGCGGTGTGCCTGATGGGCGAGATCGGCAAGACCTACGACCAGCTCAAGGCCTCGCTCGGCGCCGGCGCCTATCCGGACTTCACCTGTGGCACGCCCATGAACGAGCCGAGCTGCACGCCGACCCGCCCGGTCGCGGTGGCCGGGTCGACCGTGTACACCGGCGTCGCCAGCGCCACCGACAGCGACGGCGACGGCCTCGCCAACACCGGCGACAACTGCCCGACCGTGTTCAACCCGATCCGCCCGGTCGACGGCGGCGTCCAGAGCGACGTCGACGCCGACGGCGAGGGCGACGTGTGTGACGTGTGCCCGGTCAACCCCGACACCACGACCTGCGCGTTCGACCCGAACGACCTCGACAGCGACGGCGTGGCCAACGGCACCGACAACTGCCCCAACACGGCCAACCCCGACCAGGCCGACGCCGACGGCGACCAGAAGGGCGACGTGTGTGACGCCTGCCCGATGGCGGCCAACCCCGGCAACGCCGGCTGCCCGGCGACGATCTACCAGATCAAGAACGGCACCATCCCGCTCGGCCAGGACGTCATCGTCAGCGGCGGGCTGGTCACCGGCAAGGGCAACAACGGCTTCTTCATGCAGGTCAAGGCCGGCGACGCCGGCTACCTCGGGCCCGACCACTCCGGCATCTTCGTGTTCACCGGGACGGCCTCGCCCTTCCTGGCCGCGCTGGTCGGCAACCGGGTCAACGTGACCGGCACCGTGACCGACTTCGGCGGTCAGATCGAGCTGGCCACGGTCAGCGCGGTCACCATCACCAGCGCCACCGTCGAGGCACCGCCGGCGCCGGTGCTGGCCACGGTGGCCGAGGTCACCACCGGCGGCACCCGGGCGACGACGCTCGAGTCGGTGCTGGTCCAGGTCGGCGCCGCCGCCATCACCGCGGTCGACGCCACGTTCGGTGAGTTCACCGTGGGCGATGGCGCCGCCTCGCTGATCGTCGACGACTTCCTGTTCGCCCTGCCCGGCCCGACCGTGGGCCAGACCTTCGCCTCGCTCACCGGCGTGCTGGCCCGGCGCAACAGCAACAGCAAGCTCGAGCCACGCGCCCTGACCGACCTGCCGGCCGGCGCCGCCGTGCTGGCCAGCCTGACCCCGCCGCTGTCGTTCGTGCGGGTCGGCGAGGTGATGACGCCGACTGCGCCGACGCCGCTGACCGTCAGCCTGGTCGCCCCGGCCGCGACCGACACCACGATCACCATCACCTCGAGCGACCCGGCCGCGCTGACCGTCACCGGCGGCGGCGTGACCATCCCGGCCGGCATGACCAGCGCACAGGTGCTGGTGTCGGGCCTGACCCAGGCCACCGCGGTCACCCTGACCGCCAGCCTGGGCGCGGTCATGCGCACGGCGACGGTGCGGGTGCTGGGCGCGGCCGAGCTGCCGACCAGCGTGACCCTGAGCCCGAGCAGCGCGACCATCACGCCGGGTGCGAGCCAGACCCTGACCGCCACGCTCGACCTGCCGGCGCCGGTGGGCGGCACGGTCGTCGCGCTCAGCCTGGCTCCGGCCGCGGCCGGCACCGTGCCGGCCACGGTCACCGTGCCGGCCGGGCAGATCAGCGCGACCTTCACGTACGTCGACGCCAGCATGGTCGCCAGCGCGATGGTGACCGCGACCCTGGGTGCGTCGAGCTCGAGCGCCACCATCACCATCGTCGCGTCGATCGGCCACCTGGTCATCAACGAGGTCGACTACGACCAGGGCGCCAACCCGGACTCGGTCGAGTTCGTCGAGCTGTACAACCCGACGACCCAGCCGATCGACCTGACCAACCTGGCGCTGGTCCTGGTCAATGGATCCAGCTCGCCGGCCCCGGAGTACCGCCGGGTCGCGCTGGCCTCGGCCGGCAGCCTGCCGGCCGGCGGCTACCTGGTCATCGGCGCCGCCGCGGTGACGCCGATGGGGGCCGGCCTCAAGCTGACCCCGCCGACGGGGACCTGGCCGGCGACCGACGCGGTCCAGAACGGCGCGCCGGACGGCATCGTGCTCATCGACGTCTCCACCACGACCGTGCTCGACAGCCTGGGATACGAGGGCACGATCGGCGCCGCCACCGTGACCGGCTTCCCGGGCACGGTCAGCCTCGACAGCACCGCCCTCGCCGACGACCCGGTCATGGTCATGGCGATCGCCCGGCTGCCCAACGGGCAGGACACCGACGTCGCGAGCACCGACTGGGCGGCGACGACGACGGTGACCCCGGGCATCCCCAACCTGCCCTGACCCCGGCGCGGCCGGCGCCGGCCTGCTAGATTGCCGGCGTGAGCAGCCGCGCCGCGACCACCCTGCCTGGGCAGATCTTGCTCGGCAAGTACCGGGTCGAGAGCGTGCTCGGCAAGGGCGGGATGGGCGAGGTGGTGCGCGCCAGCCACCTCCAGCTCGAGGACCAGGTCGCGATCAAGCTGCTGCGCGAGGACATCGCCGACGAGCAGGCCATCGCCCGCTTCCTGCGCGAGGGCAAGGCGGTCGTCCGCCTGCGGTCGGAGCACATCGCCCGCGTCCACGACCTCGGCACCCTCGAGGATGGCCGGCCGTACATGGTGATGGACTACCTCGAGGGTGAGGACCTCGGGGTGCTGATCGACCGGGCCGGCCCGGTCGCGCCCGAGCTGGCGGTGACCCTGGTGACGCAGGCGGCGACCGCGCTGGCCGAGGCGCATGGCCTCGGCATCGTCCACCGCGACATCAAGGCCGCCAACCTGATGCTGACCCATCGCCCCGACGGCAGCCCGGCGGTGAAGATCCTCGACTTCGGCATCTCCAAGGCGACGATGGAGGCCGACCTGTCGCTGACGCAGACCCAGTCGATGCTGGGCACGCCGGCGTACATGTCGCCCGAGCAGATGCGGTCGGCCCGCACCGTCGATGGCCGCACCGACATCTGGTCGCTCGGCGTGGTGCTGTACGAGCTGGTCGAGGGCCGCCTCCCGTTCAACGCCGAGAGCTTCTCGGAGATGGTGCTGCAGGTGGCGATGGAGGAGCCGGCGCCGATGACGCTAGCGCCGCCCGAGCTGCGGCCGATCATCAGCCGCTGCCTGAGCAAGGCGGTCGATGGTCGCTACCAGACCATGGCCGAGCTGATCGCCGCGCTCGGGGGGCCGGCGCCGACGGGGCGCCCCGGCACGCCGTACCCGCCGCCCACCCTGACGATGACCCCACCGGCCGGTGTCCCTGTCACGCTGGCCGCGACCGCGGCGCCCACCGCCACCGGTCACCTCGGACCGGCGCCGCGCCGGCGGCGAGGCCTCGTCGTCGCGGCCGCGCTGCTGGCGGTGGTGGCCGGCGTGGCCGTGGTGCTGGCCTCGGGCCGCGGTCGGACTCCGGCCGCCGGCACCGCCGCGACCGTCGGCGCCGATGCCGCCCCGGGGCCGACCGTCGACGCCGCGACCACCCCCGCCACCGGCATCACCGTCGACGCGGCCCCCGTGGCCCCGGTCGACGCCGAGGTCGCGCCCGCGCCACGCGATGCCTCCGGACGTCCTTCGCCCCGCCGTGCCGACGCCGCCCCCGCCCCTCGAGCCGACGCCCGCCCCGCCGAGGCTCGGCCTGACGCCCGCGCGCGCCCCGGCCGCGTCGACGCCGCGTGCGACCCGTTCGGCAACCAGGTCGGCTGCTGACGCCGGGCCGGCCCCTACATCGTCCCGATCTCCGGACCTCGGATCATCCACACGTAGCGAATCGTGGCCAGGTCACCGTCCCGGGTATCCGCCACCAGCTCGAGCTGATAGGTGCCCGCCACCACCTGGGCCTGGTACGGCGGCGTCCGGACCAGCCCGCCACCGACGCCGACCTCGCACCATATGTTGGTGTCCGTCGACAGCACCACCGGTTGGGTCCGGATCCGGAGCGGCAGCTCGCCCGGGGCCGTCCACCCGGTCGGGGTGCTGACCACGGGGCCGGCCTCGGGCGCGCTGTGCACCAGGGTCAACGTCCCGGCATGGTCCAGCCGACAGGCCATCGAGCGGGTGCTATTGCGGCTCCTGAGCACGATCTCGACGTACGGCGTTTCCCCGGTGCCCGCCGGCAGCGCGACCGGCACCTCGGTCCAGGACGACGCGGTCGGCACCGCGGCGGCGCGGTCGGACCGCGCCGAGGTGAGCGGGCCGCCGAGCTCGAGCGCGCCGTCCTGCACCACCGCGTTGCGCAGGACCCAGCCAGCCGGGAGCTGGGCGAACGGCTCGAACAGCACCTGCAGGTTGGTGCCGTCGTCGGGGTCACACGCGTCGCCGATCGCGTCGAGATCGATCAGCGCGAGCTGGTCAGGGTTGGCCCGGCCCGGGCAGTTGTCGTCGGCGTCGTCGACCAGGTCGCCATCCTCGTCGACGATGGTGGTGGACGGCTCACACGCATCCTCCAGGTGGTCCTGGTCGAGGTCGACGCCCCCGCCGGTCGGGCACGGGTCACAGCCGAGCACCAGGCCGTCGCCATCCTCGTCGCCGCCGACCGGTCCCGTGCCGACGCACGGGTCGCACCCATCGTCGACGGCGTCACCATCGAGGTCGACGCCCCACGGCGTCGCACACCCTTCGAGGCAGGCGTCGCCACGGCCATCGCCGTCGCGGTCGGCCTGGTCCGGGTTGGCCTGATCAGGGCAGTTGTCGTCCACGTCGACCACGCCGTCGAGGTCGCGATCGGTCACCGCCTCGTCGAGGCCGAGCCAGCCAGCACAACCGCCGACCAGCACCAGCACCAGCACGCTCGGCGCCAGGCCAGACCCGGGCGTGGGCCTCATCGCCGCCAGACCTGGAGCAGGTAGCGGAGCACTACCCGGTTGGTGCTCTCGACCTCGAACCGCCCGAGGTCGTCACTTTGGAGGAGGGTCTCGGCGGTGGCCTGGCCGCGCTCCCCGCTGGCGTCGAACAGGGTGCAGGTCGCGTCCGTCGCGTTCAGCTTGCGGTCGAGTCGGACCGAGACCGGCGGCGGCAGGCTGGCCGCGGTCACGGTGAAGAAGCTGACCGGGTCGACGTCGGACACCGCGGTCATCGTGTAGCCACCGGCGTCACGGCGGAGGACGCAGCCCGCGCGCGGCAGCTCGCCCACAAACTGGCTGGCCACGCCGAAGGTGAAGGACGAACCGAGCCCCAGCTCCGCCACCCCGACCTCGGCCAGCCAGCTGGTCCGCAGCTCCTGCAGCAGCTCCTGACGAAGCGAGCCGCTGTCGACGACGGCCTGGTCGTCGCCGATCGTGGTGTTGCGACCGAGCACCCAGCCGTCGGAGCTCAGCAGCGGGTCGAGCAGCAGGCGATGGGCGGCGCTGAACACCGGATCACAGCCGTCACCGACCCCGTCGCCGTCCGCGTCCGCATCGCCACCATCGCCGGCCACGTCGGCCCGGACCGGGCACGGGTCGCAGGCGTCGCCCTTGCCGTCCCCGTCCTCGTCGTGGCTGCCGCAATCCCGCGCGTCGGGGCCGAGCGCACCATCGACCCCGCAGGCGTCGCAGCTGTCACAGACGTCGCCGATGGTGTCGCCGTCGCGATCGGCCTGGTCGGGGTTGGGCAACAGCGGGCAGTTGTCGAGCTCGAACGGCACGCCATCGCCGTCGCTGTCGTTGCCCGGGTCGACCTCTGCCTCGTCGAGCCCGAGGAGGCGGCTGCACCCGGCCAGGTGCAGGACGAGCAGCAGGACCAGCCGACCGGCGCACGCGCGGCTCATTGCGGCGCCTCGGACGCGTCGACCACCCACAGGTAGCGGACCCGGGCGGTCGACGGAGCCGCCAGGAGGGCGTCGATCCGGACCGTGCCGATACGTTCGCCGATCACGCCGGCGTCGACGGTGGCGCCCGGTCCGGCCGACGGCACCACATCACACACGCCGCTGACGCCACCCAGGAGCTGGTTGGCGGTCAGCACCATCCGCAGCACGACCGGCCCGGTCAACGACACCACGGTCGGCGAGCTGTCGATCTGATCGGTGCTCACCGGGCTGGTCCGCACCATCTCGACGCGGCCATCGCCGTTGATCCGGCAGGCCACCGAGCGGTTGCCGGCCTGGACCAGGCGCAGCGCGACCACCTCACCGGTCCCGAGGTCGAGCTGGAGGGCGACCTGCGCGACCATGCCGTCGGACGTATTGGCCGAGGTCGGCAGGGTCCCTGTGGTGGGGATCACCAGGTCGCCGCGGTCGAGGCTCCACGCTGGCGGCGGCATCAGCGTCGGATCGACGGACCCGAACGACGCGAACAGCCGGCGTTCGTCCAGGCCCGAGGTCGGGTCACACGCGTCGCCCAGCAGGTCGCCATCGGTATCGGTCTGGCTCGGATCCGGGTGGACCGGGCACCGGTCGACCTCGTCGCGCACGCCGTCGCCGTCCTCGTCGATGACGGCGATCGGCGCGCAGCGATCTTCGACACCGTCGCCGTCGCTGTCCTCGGCCACCCCGGTCGGGCAGGGATCACAGCCGTCGTCGAGACCATCTTCGTCCGCGTCCGTCCCCACCTGGCCCAGCCCGAAGCAGGGGTCACACACGTCTCCGCGACCATCGCCGTCGACGTCGCGCTGGTCGGGGTCGGCCTGGTCCGGACACGAGTCGTCCGCATCGGCGACGCGGTCGCCATCGCTGTCGACCTCGGCATCATCGAACCCGAGCAGCCCGCTGCATCCGGCCAGCGCCCACACCAGGACGAACCCGCAGCGGCCCCCGCCCGTCACGATCCCGCTCCGACCACCATCAGATAGCGAAACCCGACCTGCTCATCGCCGAGCACCCCTCCGACGACCAGGCGGACCGTCTGCTCGCTGGCGCGAAGGTCGGACACGTCGACCGCCGGGGTGCCGAGGAACTTGTTGGAGGCGACGTCGAACGCCCGGCAGACGCCGGTGCCGTCGGCCGAAAGCACGAGCTGGAGGCGCACCACCGCGCCGGGCACGACCTTCGGGGACAGCGCAGGGCTCGCCACGCCAGTGACGGTGAGGGTCGCGTACCAGGACTGGTCCTTCTCGGTCAACCGGCACGACAACACGCGCTGCGTCGGCCCGACCATGCGCTTGAACTCGAAGCCACGTTCGGCGCTCGACGTCGGCTGGCCGAGCCCGACCTCGATCATGGCCGGCGCGTCCGGCCGAAGCAGCGGGCCGGGGAGCTCCCGCTCGAGCGCGGCGGGGTCGCCGAGCAGCGCCCCCTCGGTCCAGGTCCAGGCCGTGGTGCCGCTCAGGTCGAACGGCTCGGCGCCGAGCCGGAACCCGGCGAAGGAGCGGACCGTCGTCAGCTCGACGATCGGTTCGCAGGCATCCCCCAGGCCGTCGCCGTCGCTGTCGGTGTCGTCGAGCGCGACCGGGCACGGGTCGCAGCCGTCGAGCAGGCCATCCCCATCCTCGTCGTCCTGGCCCGACAAGAGGCACAGGTCGCAACCATCGTCGATCCCGTCCTGGTCGATGTCGGCGCCAAGCGGTGTGTCGCAGGCGAGGCAATCGGGGCACTGATCACAGGCGTCGCCGAGTTGATCCCCGTCGGTATCCTCCTGCAGGGGGTTGGCCACGGTCGGGCAGTTGTCGTCGTCTCCGAGCACCCCGTCGAGGTCGCGGTCGACCTCGGTGCTGTCGTCGAGCCCGAGCACGCTGGCACAGGCCGCGTGCGCGAGCAGCACGCACGTCGCCAGCATGTGCCACCAGCCCCGGACCGGCATGGCCCATCGTCGCACGGGCTGGCGCGGGCGGGAACCGGCGCGGGAGGCTCGGTGGTACGATCAGGTCATGCGATCCTCGTCACGGTGTGTGGCCCTCGTCGCGCTGGCCCTCACCGTCGTCAGCGCCGCCCGGCCCGGCCCGGGCCAGGCCCAGCCAACGCCAGCGCCCTCGCCCGAGCAGCAGGAGTCCGAGCGCCTGTTCCTTGAGGGGCGCGCCCTGCTCGAGGCCGGCGACGCCGCCGGCGCCTGCGCCAAGTTCGAGGACAGCCGGCGCAAGAACCCGCGCGCGGTGGGCACCCTGCTCAACCTCGGCCTGTGCAACGAGCGGGCCGGCAAGGTGGCGACCGCGCTCGTCATGTACCAGCAAGCGTTCGACCACGCCTCGGCCGCCGGCCTGCCCGGCCAGACCCAGGCCGCGCGCGACAAGATCGCCGAGCTGACGCCGCTGGTGCCGTCACTCACCTTCACCTGGCAGGGCACGCCGTTGCCCGGCACCCGCCTCCTGGTCGACGACACGGTGGTCGAGGTCGGCCGGACCGCGCCGTACCTGGTCGACCCCGGCAAACACGCCATCGTCGTCACCGCGCCGGGCCGGCTTCCGTTCGAGCGCGAGGTCGACGCAGGCGCCGGCCAGGCCAGCGCGATCGAGATCCCGCAGCTGGAGGAGCCCAAGACCAGGACCGTGGTCCAGGTCGAGCGGGTCAGCCAGACCCGCTCCACCGTCGGCAAGATCCTGACCGGCTCGGGCGCCGCCCTGCTGGTCGGCAGCGGCGTGCTGGCCTACACCGCGAAGTCGCTGTACGACCAGCAGTTCGAGGGCGCGACGCCAGCCTGCGTCGCCCGCGACGGCGCGGCCAACCTGTGTACCCCCGACGGCAAGTCGGCCATCGACCGGTCCCGGACCCGGGCCAACATCGCCACCATCACCGGCGCGGTCGGCCTGGCCGCGGTCGCCACCGGCGTCGTGTTGTGGTGGACCGCGCCCAAGGAGCGCAGCAACCGCACCGCGCTGGCGGCGTGGGTTGGAAGCGACGGCGCCGGCGTCACGCTCAGCGGCGGGTTCTGACCGGCCGCCAGGGCGAGGCCCCGCTCACTGCGGGACCAGGCCCCACAGGCTGGCGAACCGCACGACCGAGGTCGGTGCGCTGCCGCGGGCGCCGACGAACGGCCGATCGATACGCCCGAGCGTGGCTTGGTCGAGCGGCGCGGTGGAGAACACCATTCCATCCGCCTCCGCCTGGCAGAAGAACACTTCCATCGCGGTCATGGGGATGGTTCGACGCACCAGCCGCAGCCGGACCGTCTCGCCGGCGAGGAAAGGGGTCTGGGCCTGGTCACCCTTGGGCGACGGGCCAGCCACGACCTCGAACTCCAGCGACAGCAAGCCAGCACCGCTCAGGCGGCAGCCCACCCGCCCGGCCCCGCCTGCGCTGCCGAGGCCGAAGACCGCGCTGTCCTGCTCGTGGCCGACGCCGGCCTCGATGGTCACCACCGCCTCGAACCAGCCCTCGAACGTCGTGAGCGTGCCGAGGAAGGCGACGCTGGCGTCGGCCGTCACGCCGCGAGCGACCACGGCGTCGGCGTCGATCGACCAGGCGGCGGGGAGCACCTGCCACCCAGGAAGCGTCGGGTCGAAGAACGGCTCGAACAGGACCTGGGAGAACCGGCCTGGCGCTGGCTCGCACGCGTCCCCGGCCCCGTCGGCGTTGAGGTTGGCCTGGTCCGGGTTCACCACGGTCGGGCAGTTGTCGTCAGGGTCGAGCACGGCGTCGCCGTCTTCGTCGTGCCCGACGCCCGCCTGACAGGCGTCCTCGACGTGGTCGCCGTCGGCGTCGACGCCCCCGCCGGTCGGGCACGGGTCACACTCGGCCGGCAGCCCATCCGCATCGGTGTCGTCCCCGACTGGCCCCGGCCCGGTCACGCACGCGTCGCAGGCGTCGTCGACGCCGTCGCGATCGAGGTCGCGTCCCCACAGCGGTTCGGTGCAGGTCACGACCGAGCACGCGTCACCGGTGCCGTCGCCGTCGCCGTCGGCCTGGTCGGGGTTGGCCACCGCCTCGCAGTTGTCGCCAGTGTCGGCCACGCCATCGCCGTCGGTGTCGGTCGCGCCAGGCTCCAGGTCGAGCAGCTGGGCGCAGCCGCCCAGCACCAGCACAGCCCGGGCTTCCCCCGCCCTCACGGCGCCCGCTCGCTGAACAGGAACGAGGTCAGGGCCACCCCGGGCCCCGCCGTGACCTGCACCAGCGTCGGGTTGGGCGCATCCGTGATCGCGGTCGTGATCGAGGATCGGGCGCCAGCCGCGATGAATGCGCACTCCAGCTGGTCACCGGCGGGCGGCGCCGACAGCCACAGGCGCTGTGGCAGGTCCAGCGTCGCGGTGCTCGTCGTCATCCGGCCCACGCCCGGTTCGCGCTCGACCGCGACCACGTAGGAGCCACCGGACCGGGTGATGGTGCAGGAACCGATCTGCCGGGGCAGCCCCTGTGGCCCGGGCCGCGACAGCCGCAGCTCGAGCCGCTCACCGTCGACCACCGGGACGGCGGACAGCGCAAGCTCGATGCGCCAGGCCGGCCCCAGGCCAAGATCTCTCCCGAGCGAGAGGGTGGGAGCCGCGAGGGTGGCCATCAGCGAATCGCCGTCGGGGCCGAGGTCCCACGCGCCGCTCCAGCCGATGCCGCCAGCGCGGGTGAAGGGATCGAACAGGATCCGGTCGGCGGCCCCGGCGTTGGCGTCACAGCCGTCGCCAACCCCATCACCATCGCCGTCGACATCGGCGGCGCCCGACGCGATCGGGCACGGGTCGCAAAGGTCGAGCAGGCCGTCGCCGTCCTCGTCGTGGGCGCCGCAGTCCCGGGCGTCAGCCAGGAACGACCCGTCGCCGCAGCCGGCGCAGGCGTCACAGGCGTCGCCCAGGCCGTCGCCGTCGCCGTCCTCTTGCCCGGGGTTACTCGCCAGCGGGCAGTTGTCGACGCTGGCCTCGATCAGGTCGCCATCCTCATCGCCGTCGGCACCGTCCAGGCCGAGCACGCCGCGACAGGCCGGCGCCAGCACCAGCACCCCGGACAGCGCGAGGCCGACCTTGGTTCGCCGCCACATTCGTCCGTGATCATGCCACGACGGGTGCGGAGCTGCCGCCCTGGGCCGACCGACCCGATGTAGGTGTTGCCGCGTGCGGGCGCGGGCCGCTCAGCCGGCCGCGTCGAGCTGGGCCTGGGCCCACAGCGCGCGGTACGACACGTTGCGGAACTCGGCGTCAGCGGGCTGGTCGCCCCACTTGGCCAGCTCGGCCTCGGCCGCCTTGAGCTCGGCCCGGGCACGGTCGCGATCGACCTCGGTGCCGAGCACGGCCTGCTCGACCAGGATCTCGACCGCGTTGGACGGGTCGACCCGGAGGTAGCCGGCCGACACCGCGTAGCGGGTCTGCGCCTTCTCGCCGACCACCAGCACGCCGGGGCGCAGGGCGGTCAGCATCGGCACGTGGCCAGGCAGCAGCTCGAACTCGCCCTGCTCGCCCGGCGCGGTGATGGCGTCGGTGTCGGTGTGGGCGACCACGCCGCGCGGCGTCACCAGGTTGACGCCGAGGAACGTGGGCAGGCCGCCGCTGCCGGGGAGCGCGCGCTGCTCGGCCATGGCTAGCCGACCTTCTTGGCCAGCTCGGCGGCCTTGGTGCGGACGTCGTCGATGGTGCCGGTCATGGCGAAGGCCTGCTCGGGCAGGTCGTCACACTTGCCGGCCAGCACCTCCTCGAACGAGCGCACGGTGTCCTCACGCGACACGAAGAGGCCCTTGATGCCGGTGAAGGTCTCGGCGACGTGGAACGGCTGGCCCATGAAGCGCTCGATCTTGCGGGCGCGCGACACGGTCAGCTTGTCGTCCTCCGACAGCTCGTCCATGCCGAGGATGGCGATGATGTCCTGCAGGTCCTTGTAGCGCTGCAGGATGCGCTGCACCTCACGCGCCACCTTGTAGTGGCGGTCGCCGACGACGGCCGGGGTGAGGATGGTCGAGGTCGAGTCGAGCGGGTCGACGGCCGGGTAGATGCCCTTCTCGGTGATGGCCCGGTTGAGCACCGTGGTGGCATCGAGGTGGGCGAACGCGGTGGCCGGGGCCGGGTCGGTCAGGTCGTCGGCCGGGACGTAGATGGCCTGGACCGAGGTGATCGAGCCGTCCTTGGTCGAGGTGATGCGCTCCTGCAGACCACCCATCTCGGTCGACAGCGTCGGCTGGTAACCGACGGCCGACGGGATGCGGCCGAGGAGGGCCGACACTTCCGAGCCGGCCTGGGTGAAGCGGAAGATGTTGTCGACGAACAGCAGCAGGTCCTGCTTCTCGACGTCGCGGAAGTACTCGGCGATGGTCAGGGCCGACAGGGCGACGCGGCTGCGCGCACCCGGCGGCTCGTTCATCTGGCCGAACACCAGGGCGGTCTTCGACAGCACGGACGAGCCGTCGAACAGCTTGGCCTCCTTGAGCTCGTGGAAGAGGTCGTTGCCCTCGCGGGTGCGCTCGCCGACGCCAGCGAACACCGAGTACGAGCCGCTCTTCTTGGCGACGTTGTTGATGAGCTCCTGGATGAGCACGGTCTTGCCGACGCCGGCGCCGCCGAACAGGCCGATCTTGCCACCGCGACGGTACGGGGCCAGCAGGTCGATGACCTTGATGCCGGTCTCGAACATCTCGACGTTGACCGACTGGTCGGTGAACTTGGGCGCGGCGCGGTGGATCGGCCGGGTCTCCTTGTGGCCGATCGGGCCGGCCTCATCGACCGGCACGCCGACGACGTTGAGGATGCGGCCGAGCACCGCGGCGCCGACCGGCATCGAGATGGGGGCGCCGGTGTTCTTGACCGCCTGGCCGCGGACCAGGCCGTCGGTCGAGTCCATGGCCACGCACCGCACCATGTGCTCACCGAGGTGCTGCGACACCTCGACCGTCAGGTTGTCCTGCTGGTCGCTGATGGCCTTGTTGCTCAGGAGGAGCGCGGTGGTGATCTCCGGCAGCTCGGCCGAGTCGAACGCGACGTCGACGACCGGGCCGATGACCTGGACGACGCGACCCATCGAGGCGGGGGAGTAATCGGTAGCCATGGTGTTGTCTCTCTTGTGCAGCTTGTGTCAGCGTGGTTGCAGAAAGCGGAGCGTGGGTGGCGCGGGCGCTAGCCCTTGAGCGCCTCGGCGCCGCCGATGATCTCCAGCAGCTCTTTCGTGATGCTGGCCTGGCGGGCGCGGTTGTAGTCGAGCGTGAGCTTGTTGATCATCTCGCCCGCGTTCTTGGTGGCGTTCTCCATCGCCATCATGCGGGCGCCGAACTCGGACGCGATCGACTCGAGGCAGGCGCGGTACAGCCCGATCTGGACGTACAGCGGGACCAGCCGGGTCAGCAGCTCTTCCTTGCTCGGCTCGTAGATGAAGTCGACCCCGCCGGCGCCGTCGTCCTTGCCGCCGGCCGGCGTGGCGTCGTCGACCACCGGCAGCACCTGCTTGATGGTGACGATCTGGCTGCCGGCGTTCTTGAAGGCGTTGTAGGCGACGTAGACCCGGTCGACCTTGCCGGTCAGGAAGTCGTCGATGATGTGGTTGGCCGTCTCCCGCGCCAGGGTCAGCGCGGTCGCCGCGGTCGGCGACGGGTCGAAGCTGGTGATGTTGGCGTTGCGGCGGGTGAAGTGCTGGTTGCCCTTCTTGCCGATGATGCGCAGCGACACCTCGGCGTACCCGGCCAGCTCGCCGGCGGCGAACTGCTCGACCCGCTTGATGATGCTCGAGTTGAACGGGCCGGCCAGGCCGCGGTCGGAGGTCAGCGTGACGATCGTCGCCTTGGTCGCGGCCCGGTCCTCGAACAACGGGTGGGCGTCCTTGCCGGCCACCGCCGACAGCTCGGACACGACCCGGCCGAGCGCGTCGGCGTACGGCCGCGCCGCCAGGATGTTGTCCTGGGCCCGGCGCAGCTTCGACGCCGCCACCAGCTTCATCGCCCGCGTGATCTTGCGCGAGTTCTTGACCGACGTGATCCGCTTGCGGATCGCCTTGAGCGACGGCATGGCCGCTTACGCCTTCTTCTCGTCGACCTGGAACTGCTTGGCCAGCTCGGCCAGCGCGTCACGCAGGTTCTTCTCGGTGCCCTCGTCGAGCTTGCCGCTGGTGCGGATGGTGTCGAGGATCTCCTTCTTGCGGGTGCGGAAGAAGGCGAGCAGCTCCTGCTCGTAGCGGCCGAGCACGGCGACCGGGTAGTCGTCGACGTAGCCGTTGGTGCCGGCGAACAGGACGAGGACCTGCTCCTCCATCGACAGCGGCGAGTACTGCGCCTGCTTGAGCAGCTCGGTCATGCGCTCACCGCGCGACAGCTGCATGAGCGTGGCCTTGTCGAGGTCCGACCCGAACTGGGCGAACGCCGCCTTCTCGCGGTACGACGCCAGCTCGAGGCGGAGCCGGCCGGCGACCGACTTCATGGCCTTGGTCTGGGCGGCGCCACCGACGCGCGACACCGAGATGCCGACGTTCACGGCCGGGCGGATGCCGGAGTAGAACAGGTCGGCCTCGAGGAAGATCTGGCCGTCGGTGATCGAGATGACGTTGGTCGGGATGTAGGCGGACACGTCGCCGGCCTGGGTCTCGATGATGGGCAGCGCGGTCAGCGAGCCGGCGCCCTCCTTGTCCGACATCTTGGCGGCGCGCTCGAGCAGGCGGCTGTGGATGTAGAACACGTCGCCCGGGTAGGCCTCGCGACCGGGCGGGCGGCGCAGCAGCAGCGACAGCTGGCGGTAGGCCACGGCCTGCTTGGAGAGATCATCGTAGACGATGAGGGCGTGGCGGCCGCTGTCGCGGAAGTACTCGGCCATGGTGACGCCGGTGTACGGGGCGATGAACTGCAGCGGGGCCGGCTCGGACGCGCCGGCGACGACGACGGTGGTGTACTCCATCGCGCCGGCCTTCTGCAGGCGGTCGACGACGGCGGCCACGGTCGACTGCTTCTGGCCGATGGCGACGTAGAAGCAGAAGACGTTCTGGCCCTTCTGGTTGATGATCGTGTCGATGGCGATGGCGGTCTTGCCGGTGCCACGGTCGCCGATGATGAGCTCGCGCTGACCACGGCCGATCGGGATCATCGAGTCGATCGACTTGACGCCGGTCTGCAGCGGCTCGTGCACCGACTTGCGGGCGATGATGCCGGGCGCCTTGAGCTCGACCGTGCGCTTGTGCTTGCCGACGATGGGCGCGCCGCCGTCGATGGCCTGGCCGTTGGCGTTGACGACGCGGCCGACCAGCTCCTCGCCGACCGGCACCTCGACGATGCGGCCGGTGCGGCGGACCATGTCGCCCTCGCGGATCGACTCGAACCGGCCGAGGATGGCGACGCCGACGTTGTCCTCTTCGAGGTTGAGGACCATGCCCTCGACCTTCTCGCCGCCCGCACCCTCGAACACCAGCAGCTCGCCGGCCTGGGCGCCCGACAGGCCGTACACGCGGGCGATGCCGTCACCGGCGGTCAGCACGCTGCCGGTCTCGGTGACCTCGACCTTCTTGTCGTAGTTCTCGATCTGCTTGCGGATGATGTCGCTGATCTCGGCGGCGCGGATGTCCATGGCGGTTTCCTTGCTGGCTCAGGCAGAGCGTTGCGGCAGAGCGTGAGAGGCGGTGAGGCGGTGGCCCGGCCGGGGCCGGGGCTCGAAGGGAATCAACGGTTCAACGGGACAGCTCGTCGCGCAGGGCGCGCAGCTGGCTGCGCACGCTGCCGTCGTAGATGACGTCGCCGACCTTGGCGACGACGCCGCCGAGCAGGGCCGGGTCCTGCCGGGTGTGGGCGTCGACCTTCTTGCCCGACAGCTTCTCGAGCGCGGCGACGATCTCGGCCAGCTGGGCCGGGGTCAGCGCGGTGGCCGAGGCGACGTCGGCCGAGACCCGATTGGCCTTGGCCTCGATCATCGCCGCGACCTCGCGGGCGATGTCCGGCAGCGCCGACAGCCGCTCGCGGTCGAGCAGCAGGGCGGTCACCGTCTTGGTGGTCGGGTGGGCGCCGATGCGGGTGGTGAGCGCGTCGATGACCCGCTTGCGGTCGGCCTTGCGGATGGCCGGGCTGGCCAGCAGGGCGCCGAGCTCGGCCGAGGTGCGCATGGCGGTGCCGAGGGTCGTCAGGTCGGCGCCGATGCGGGCGAGCGAGCCATCCTGCTCGCCGATCTGGACGATGGCCTTGGCGTAACGACGGGCGAGGCTGCCGGCGGCCATTACACGCGCTCCTTGCTGGACCCGGACGCCGCGGGGGACGCCAGGCCGGTGATGAACGTGCTGACCAGCTGCTGGTGGTCGCCGGCGGTGGTCTTGTCGCGCAGCAGCTTCTCGGCGGCGCCGGTGGCGGCGACCGCGACCTCGCGCGCCAGCAGCAGGCGGGCGCGGTCGATCTCGGCGGCGATGCGCTCGTCGGCGTCCTTCTTGAGGGCGACGGCCTGGGCCTCGGCCGCGGCCAGGATGCGGACCTTGTCGGCCTCGGCGTCGGCCCGCATGCCGTCGATCATCTTCTTGATCTCGGCGTCGGCGTCGGCCAGCTTCTTGGTGTACGAGTCGAGCTTGTCCTTGGCCTCGGCCCGCAGCTTGGCCGCCTCGTCGAGCGCGGTCTTGATCTGGTCGTGCCGGCCCTCGGCCATCTTGCGCGCGACCGGACCGCCGAACTTGGCCAGGATGACGAGCAGGAGGACGAAGTTGAAGACCATCAGCACGAACGGGGCCGACATCGGCTCCTCGGCCGCCGGCGCGTAGGTGGTGTTGCCCTTGGCGTCGTGGCCGGTCTCGTACACCAGCTTGCCGCCGGCGTCCTTCATGACGCCGTCGCCGAGGGTGCCGCCGAACACGTCCTTGTTCTTGTAGCCGAACGGGATGCCGCCGAAGAAGTTGTAGTGGCGGCTGACGTCGGGGTGGGCCGGCAGCACGTGGCCGTCGGCAGGCGGGGTCGCCGCCTCCTGGCCGAGCGCGGTGACCGGCACGCCGAGGCCGATGAGCACGCCGATGAGCCCGCCCAGCCAGCGCCGGCGACGGGGAGTGGACGAGGGCTTCGACATCACGCGACCTCCCGGCCGAGCAGGCGGCTGGCGACCTTGCGGGCCAGGGCGTCGGCCTGCGGCATCAACTCGGCGCGCGCGGCCTCGGTCTGGCTGCGCACCTTGGTCTGGGCGGCGTCGAGGGCGGCGGCGGCCTGGCTGCGCGCCTTCTCGGTCACCTCGCGCTCGTGCGCGGCGGCCTCGGCCCGGACCTTGCGGGTCTCCTCGGCCGAGCGGGCCCGGGCCACGGCCAGGTCCTTCTCATAGGTGGCCAGCTTGGCGTCGGCCTCGGCCGTCATGCGCTCGGCCTCGCCGCGCGCGCCGTCGATGCCGGCGGCGCGCTGCTCGCGCAGGCGCAGGTACGGCTTGAACAGCAGAGCGCTGGCGGCGAAGAACATCACCAGGAACAGCCCGAACTGCAGCAGGACGGTGAGGTCGATGTCGATCAGCGGGTGTTCGCTGGCAGCGACCCCTAGCGTCGTCGTGACCGTCGCGGTGTCCATGGCAACCTCTTGATAATCCATGCGTCTTGGCCACTTGGGCCAGGCGCGGCCGCTTATACGACCCGCCTCGGGGCGTGTCAACCGTGCGATGCCGCCACGTTGGCCGACGGTTGATGATCTGCCTGCGACAAACCGCCGCGCGATGCTGTTAGGGTTCGCCCGGGAAGCGGCGCAATGTTGGCGCCGACGACGAGCCCGCGAACAACTCCCGGATGCGGCCCGGGCACAGGTGAGGACAGATCATGGAGCGCGACGCACTCGAAGGAATGATGCAACAGCTTCCGACGCTGCTGGCGACCCTGCCCAGCGTGGCGTTCGTCGCCGCCGCCTACTTCTTCATCACGCTGGATCGGCAGCGCGCCACCAGCCCCAGCAAGGACGACACCCAGGTCGGCATCAAGCTGGTGCTGTTCGCGCTCATCCTGGCGGGGATCGGCATCGCCCTCGGTGGGGTGAACATCCTCCTGTCCTACGCCCTCAGTGGCTTCAAGGGCGGCGCGGGTCCGATCAAGGTCGCGATCCCGCCCATCCTCGTCGGTGGCGCCACCCTGTTCATCACCGGCACGATCATCCTGCCGAAGACCAACGCCGCGACCCAGCGTCAGCCCGAGCGCTTCTTCCTCGGCATGCTCGCCCTGAGCTACGGCATCGGCGCGCTGTCGTCGCTGTCGGCGTTCCTCACCGGCCTGTTCGTGAGCCTGCCGTGGGCGGCCAACACCCCCAACCTCGTCGGCACGCTCACCGGCGGCGCCATCCTCTTCCTGGCCCTGACCAAGTTCGGCCAGCGCTCGGGCTGGACCGCGGCGCCGCCGGCGGCGCCGTCCTACCCGCAGGGCGGCGGCGGTGGTGGTGGTGCGTACCCGCCGGGCTACGGCCAGCAGCAGCCGCAGCAGCCGCAGCAGGGTTACGGCCAGCCGCAGGGCTACGGCCAGCCGCAACCGGGCTACCCGCAGCAGCCGGGCCAGCAGCCGGGCTACCCGCAGCAGCCGGGCCAGTACCCGCCGGGCTACAACCCGCAGGGCGGCGGCGGCGGCTACGGCCAGGGGCGCTGACGTGCCTCGCGCCCTCGTCGCCGCAGGGATCTTGTTCCTGCTCGGCCTGGTCGCGGCCTGCCCTCCTCCCCGCCAGGGTGCGGGCGGCGCGATGGGCGGCGGCGGCGGCGGCGGCGCGGGCATCAACCCCGACGCCTGCGGCAACATCTCGGTCAACCCGGTCGGTCGCCGCCTGCACAGCTTCCTGGTCGCCTCGGCCGAGCTCGACCGCGCCAGCCTCGAGCTGGAGCAGTCGGTGCTGGGCGCGTGCCGGAAGATGGCGCAGGAGCTGGGCATCACCCCGACCGGCGACACCCGGGCGGTGTGCGCGGCGGTGGTGGCCGAGCTCGACGCCAACCTGAAGGTGTCGGTCAGCCAGGAGAAGCGCCTGGTCACCCGCACCGTGCCGCCGGAGTGCACCACCGACGTCGACTTCGCCGCCAGTGTCGTCGCCGAGTGCGAGGCCAAGCTGGCGACCGACATCGACGTGACCTGCGAGGGCCGCTGCGGCGGAACCTGCAACGGCGCGTGTGACGGCACCTGCAGCGGTGGTGGCGCCGGCGGCGAGTGCGCCGGCATGTGCTCGGGGACCTGCCGCGGCGAGTGCACCGGCTCGTGCCAGGGCTACGCCGCGGTCGACGCCTCGGTCGAGTGCAAGGCCTCGGCCGAGGTGCGGGCCACCTTGAACACCACCTGCACCGAGCCGCGAGTCGAGATCGTCGAGCAGGACGTGACGATCATCGACGACAGCAAGTTCCAGAAGGCGATGGCCGCCATCCGGGTCGGCATGCCGACCATCCTCCGCGTCGGCAAGAAGGCCGAGCTGGTGGCGCGGGCGGCGGTGCTGTGGGGCAAGACCCTGGGTGGGCTGGTCCGCTCGACCGGGGAGCTCATCGCCGACCTCGGCGAGCGCACCCTGTGTGTGGGCGGGCAGTTCGCGGCGTCGATCGCCGCCCTGGCCCAGATCGAGGCGCGCTTCTCGGTGTCGATCGAGGTCTCGGCCTCGATCTCGGCCTCGGCCGGCGCCAGCGCCCAGTAGCCGCCCGGCGCCGGCCAGGTGTCAGGGTCGTGGACGACCGCGTGTGGACGACCGCGTGATCGTGGTCGTGAGCCGCCGTCGCGCCCCACCCAGGCAGAGCACCAGGATCACGGTGTCGTTCCCGTTCACGTCGACGGCCGGGCACCCGGTGAGGGCCGTCGACTTGTGATCAATCATCAGCCGGGGGACCGCTGTGGGCAGGCGCCACCGGCAGGCCGCCCCCGGGCGGTCCGCCTCGACACACAGGGAGTGGCGTTCGCCGCCGGCTCGGGGTAAGCACGGCCGGATGGAGACGCTGACGTTGGTCCGAGAGCGCGAGGGTCGCACCGAGGTGTGGGAGATCACCTGGGCCGGCCTGGCGGTGGAGATCGCCTCGGGCACGGTCGGGCGCCCGCTGTCGACCAAGGTGAAGAACTTCGGCAGCCCCCGCGAGGTCGAGGCCTGGCTGCGCAGCGAGCTCGACCGCCAGCTCAAGGCGGGTTTCAAGATCGCCGACAAGCCGATCGCGCCCGCCGCCGGCGAGGACGACGAGGACGACGACGACGACGACGCACCCGCGCCGGCTCGGGGCAAGGCCGCCGTCAGCGCCGGCCCGGCCGTGGCCAAGCGCAAGGCCACGCCGCGCCCCGCCGCCGCCGCCATGAGCAGCAGCGACGGCCCGCTGCGGGTGCTGGTGGCCAGCCCGGGCAAGCCATCGGCGCTGGGCAGCCGCGTCGGCGGCATGCCGCTGGCGCCGTCGTCGATGGACTGGCCCGACTGCGCCTGCTGCGACAAGCCGATGCGCTTCGTCGGCCAGCTCCGTCTGCGCGAGGTCGGGGCCGACCGCGACGGGCTCCTCACCCTGTGGCACTGCACCAGCACCGGCGACAAGGCCTGCCCGAGCGGCGATCCGACCAGCGGCGCAGCCCGGGCCATCGTCCTCGACGAGGAGGACCTGGTGCCGATGCTGGCGCCGCCGTCGAGCGCCGAGATCACGCTCCTGCGCACGCAGACGATCACGGCCGAGGCGCTGGCCGGGCGCATCTCCGACCCAGCGCGCGCCTACGCCGACACGCTCGAGGCCCGGCGCGAGGTGGTCGGCCTGGTCGGAGCCCAGCTGTGGGTCGGCGCGGCGACCACGGCGACGTGCAAGCCGTGCAAGGCGCCGATGAAACCCCTGCTGCAGCTCGAGGCCCACGCCGGCGGCGGCCTTGGCCTCGGCGGCGGCGGCCGCGGCTACGCCCAGCTGTGCAGCGCGTGTGGCGCGGCCGCCTGGTTCGTCCAGCGCGTGAAGTAAGGGCCCGCTACTTGCGGAGGTCGATGGTCAGCGTCAGCTGGCCGTCGTCGGGCCAGCTCAGCGGCACCACCCGGCTGCCATGGTCGCGGTGGCGCAGCTCGAGCTCGCGAGTCGACTCGATGTCGAGATCGGACAGGCGGGTGGCGGTGCGGCCGCGCAGCTCACCCTTGATGTAGATGTCGGCGCCGGTCGGGATCGAGTCGATCTGGATGGCGCCGGGCAGGCTCGGCAACACGGCGGTCACCCGCACCTCACCGCCGCCGGCCGGAATCACCACGGTCTGCTGATACGGCCGGTGCCGCGGCAGCTCGACCCGGACGTCGTGGCTGGTGCCCGGCGGGCCGGCGGCGAACGGCAGCGGGGTCTTGTTGGCCACGACCTGGCCGTCGACGGTAACGGTGGCGCCGCTCGGCACCGAGTCGATCAGCAGGGTGGCGGCGGCCGGGCGACCGGCCTCGCCCCGCATGAGCGTGTAGGTGAGGCCGGCGGCCAGGCTGGCGGCGATGGCGATGCCGAGCACCGGCAGCAGCCACGGCGGGCGCCGATGCTGGATCCGGTACTGCGGCGGGATCTCGTCGACATCGAGCGACGCCTGCATCTGCCGCGTGAAGGTCGGCTGGCTCTGGTAGCCACCGCCGTAGCCGGGCAGCACCACGGCGGCGCCGACGGCGCGCTGGTCGACCTGCGCCAGCTGCGGGTAGGGCCCGCCTGGCGGCGGCGCCCCCGGGCCACCCGGCCAGCCGGCCTGCGGCGGCTGGTAGTGGCCGGGCGGGAGGCCGGGCGGCATCGGGCCGGGGCCGGGGCCAGGGCCGACGCCGACGCCGACAACGCCGACGCCATGCCCCGGCGGCGGCGGCGCCCCGACGGCGGCGCCGTACGACGGAAAGCCCGGCTGCAGCGGCGGCGGCACCGGCGCCCCGACCGGGTGCCCGTGCAGCGTGGCCGGACCCGGTGAGGGCACGCTGGCCAGCGGCGCAGCCGGGTTGGGTCCCGACGGCATCGGCGGCAGCGGCGGCGCGACCGATCCGGTGCGAGACCGACCCGAGTCGTGTGGGCCGGTCGGCATCGGCTCCGCGCCCATGGCGCCGACGATGGCGCCGAGCACCGACGGCCCGGTCGCCGGCACCCCCTCGGTCGGGGTCCGCCGCGACGAGCGTGGCCGCCGGAGCTCGCTCACCGCCGGCGTCGGGTTGCGGGCGGCCAGCGCGGGTGCGGCGCCGGCGGCCCCGACCGGCTCCCGGGTCGGCGGCGGCTGGCGCGTCAAGGTCTCGACCTCGTCCTCGTCGCGCGACGGCGGACGTGGCCAGGCCCGCTCGATCGCGGTCGCCTCGGCATCGATCGAGTCGGTGAACCCCGGCGCGAACCGGGCCGGGCCCTGGGCCAACGTGGACGACACCACGAAGCGGGGCGGCTCCGACACCATCGTGTGGTCGCCGATGTCGGAGATCTCCGACGTCTCGATCGCCTCGACCGCCGGGCCGGCGGCCGGCGACGGCCCGCGCGCTTGGCCTGGGCCGGGCGGCGGCGCGATCTGTTCGCTGCCCTCCTCCGCGACCTCGGCCAGGTCGCCCGGCTCGAGGGTGTGGGTGCCGGTCTCGGCGGGCCCGGGTGCGCTCGGCACCGGTCGGGTCACCGACGGCACCATCGCCGGCACACCCGACCCGGATCGCGCCGACGGCGTGCCCGGGCCGATCGTCGGCTGGCCGCCGGTGGCGCGGACCGAGGACACCCCGGGACCAACCGTCGGCGGTCGGCCCAGCGGCGCGGGCGCCGGGCCGGTCGGGTCGGCCGCCGCGCCGCTGACCCGGGTCGTCGCCGGCGCCGGGCCCGGACCGATCACCGGCACCGCGCCGGTGGCCCGGACCGCGGGCGTACCCGGGCCGATGATCGGCTGGCCGCCGGTCGAGCGGATCGACGACGCGCCCGCGCCGCGCCCACCCACCGGCGGCACCCGCGACGGGGGGCCGGCCGGCAGCGCGGGGTCGAGGTCGAGATCGCGCGTGACCCGCTCGCCCGGCGCGGCCTGGGCGAAGGTCTCGACGTCGTCGTGGTCAGGCTCCCGCCGCGCCCCGCGCGGCAGCATGTTGGCGGTCGGGCCGGCGTCGCCGTCGCTGACCGCGCGCGGTCGCCCGGGCCGGGCTGGCGCGGCACCCGGCGATGACGGCGCCGACGGCTGCAGGCTGTCGAGCCGGAAGATCACGCTGTTCTCGTCGCGCAGGTCGGCGCGATCCTGCATCAGGTCGCGCTCGTCGATGGGGATGGTGACGATGGCCGGCCCTTCGGTCGGGGCCGGCGCCGCCGGCGCCGCGTGCGGGTCGCCCATGACCTGACGCAGCCAGCGCGCGACCCGGCCGGCGCCGGCCGCTGGCGCCAGCGTGTGCAGCAGGCGCTCGAGGTCGTTGGCCATGTCGGCCGCGCTCTGGTAGCGCTCGCCCGGGACCCGCGCCAGCGCGTGCATGACGATCCGCTCGAGCTCGGGCGGGCAGCCCGGGCGCAGCCGGCTCGGCGGCGTGATGTCAGCCCGCCGCACCATGTCGAGCAGGCGGTGCAGATCCTCCTCGAGGTAGAGCATCTGCCCGACGATCATCTCGTACAGCACGATGCCGGCCGAGAAGATGTCGGACCGGTGGTCGACCGGGTCACCCCAGGCCTGCTCGGGCGACATGTAGTAGTACTTGCCCTTGATGACGCCGGCCGCGGTCTGCTTGGCCTTCATCGTCGCCTTGGCGATGCCGAAGTCGACCAGCTTGATCTCGCCGGCGTTCGACACCAGCACGTTCTGCGGCGACACGTCGCGGTGGACGATGCCGAGCGAGCGCCCGCTGGCGTCGCGCTTGCGGTGGGCGTAGTCGAGCCCGGTCAGCATCTCCTTGCCGATGAACGCGGCGACGTCGAACGGGGTCTCGAGGTCGAGCTCCGAGGCCTGGCGCAGGACCTTGAACAGGTCGGCGCCGTCGACGAACTCCATCGTGATGTAGTAGGTGTCGCCGACGCGGCCGAGGTCGAAGGTCTGGCCGATGTTGACGTGGCTGAGCTGGACCGCGATCTTGGCCTCGTCGATGAGCATCTGGATAAACTGCTCGTCCTCGGCGAAGTTGGGGTGGATCATCTTGAGCGCGACGTACTTCTCGAAGCCGGCGATGCCCTTGGCCTTGGCCAGGTGGATCTCGGCCATGCCGCCGACCGCGACCTGACGGACCAGGCGGTAGGGCCCGAACTGGCGCTCGGCCACGGCGGCCCGACCTACTCGCCGAGCCCGGGCGCGGCGGGCGCGCCGTCGTCGGCGTTGGCGGTGTCGGGCGTCGGACCGTGGCTGAGGTGCTCGGCACCGCCGGGGTGCACGAACACCCCGACCAGGCGGAGCGGGGCCTTGGCGCCGCGATCGAACGTACACACCACCTCGGTGGCGATGCCGTAGGCGACGTTGACGACGTAGCTGGCGGCGGCGTTGGCCACCAGGTACAGGCCGAGCCCGGCGCCGTAGGTCTTGCGATCGATCTGGTTGGGCGCGTGCAGGCACTTGTCGATGTAGGCCAGGATCGTGTTCTTGGCCAGGCGGCCGAACCGATCGCGCACCGCGACCGCGAACTGGTTGTCGGTGGCGGCGAAGCGGATCGACACCGGCCGCGGCGAGCGCACCGCGGTGCGATCGTGCGGGTCGACGCTGGCGAAGATCTGCTGCCCGCTGGCGTCGACCGGCGCGTCGTACAGCGCGTTCATCAGCAGCTCCTCGCACACCTGGCCGATGGCGGAGCGGACCTGCCGGCGCATCTTGGCCTGCTCGGCGAAGGCCAGCACGGTGTCGATGGCCCGGCCGCGCCCGGCGAAGTCGCGCAGGCGGGCGTAGTGCACCGGCGTGCCGGTCGGCAGGTACTTCTCGATGCCGAAGATGTCGCCGGTCAGCAGCTTGTGGGCGGTGACGTACACCCCGCGATCGAGCTCATCGCCGACGATGACGTGGTTGAAGCGGGCGTCGCGCAGGCAGGCGGTCAGCTCGGCCAGCTGGGCCCGGTCGGCCACCACCGTGACCTGGGCCCGGTCGCGCAGGAGCGGGCGCAGGCGGTCGAGGCCGGCGGCGCCGTCCTCGCCGAGGGCGGCGAACACGTAGCGGTGCGGGATGACGTCGGCGGTGAGGGCCTCGACCGAGCGGACCGCGTCGACCTCGGCGCCAGCCTGCTCGAGGCTGGCGACGATACGTCGCAGCTGGTCGAGATCGCTGGAGATGGCGAGGACGCGGCGTCTGGACAAGGGGGGCCCTCGGAGCCTGCCGGCATCATAGCGGAAACCGCCAGCGCCCGACGAGGTGGATCCACCTTGAGGTGGCGGCGACCCCGGCCGTACCATGGAGGGACGTGTCCGCCGCCGCTGCCCTGTCGCTACCCGCCGCGCTCGTCGTCGACGACGAGCCGGACGTGCTCGAGTTCGCGGTCCGGGCCCTGCGCCGCCGGTTCCAGGTCAGCGCGTGCGGCAGCGTCGACGCCGCGCTCGACCTCCTCGGCCAGCGCCAGTTCGCGGTCCTGGTCACCGACCACAAGATGCCGCGCCGGTCGGGCCTCGAGCTGCTGGCCGCCGTCGGCGCCACCCACCCGGCCATGGCCCGGGTCCTCCTGTCCGGCTTCGCCGACGACGCCGAGGTGTCGCGGGCGGAGGCGGCCGGCCACGTCGACGCCAGCGCGCTCAAGCCGATCGACGGGCACGGCCTGCTCGACGTGGTCGAGCAGGCGGTCGCGCGTCGGGCCCAGCGCTGACGCCCGGGCGGCGGCGGCGGCAGCGGCCTAGCAGGCTGCTGAAGAAGCAGCCTGCTAGTACTGGTAGGTCGCCGACACGTATGCGCGCAGGTCCTCGTACGCGTTGGGCAGGAGCTCGAGGTGCGGCTCGTAGTCGAAGAACACGTCGGGCTGCTAGTACCGGCCGCCCAGGGTGTTGAGCACGGTGCCCTCGACCCGCAGCTTGGTCATCGGCTGCCAGGCCACGCCCAGGGTCAGCTCGGCGATGGGCGGCAGGCGGTCGAGCACGACCTCGGACGCGTTGACCGTCCGCGGCGTGACCAGGCCGGTGCTGACGTTGATGATGTTGCCCATCTCGTCGAAGGCCAGGTCGCGGTACTCGACCAGGCGGTTGGGGTCCTCGGCCGCGCCGGTGACGCGCAGGCCGGTGGTCGCGCTGAGCTTGTCGTCGATGAGGTTGAAGATGCCGCCGAGGTTGAACCAGTGCTCCGGCAGCGAGCGCAGGCGGCCCTTGTCGGCCGACTCGGCCCGCAGGTAGGTGTAACCGAGCTCGAGGCGGTGCCCGCCCTGGACGTACACCTTGGCCAGCAGCTCGCCCGAATGCATGGCGCGATCGGCGGTGTTGAGGTACCGCCCGGACTGGACCTGGATGAGGTTCTGCATCCGCGTGTACGAGTAGTCGGCGCGGAACGCGACCTCGCGCAGGCGCCGGCTGCCCTTGAACAGGCGGGCGTTGACCTCGGCCTGGGCCGCGTCGGAGGTCTCGACCTCGAGGTCCGGGTTGCCGGCGACCTGGACCGACTCACCGTTGGAGTTGGTGTTGTTGAACACCGGCGGGCGGAAGCCCTGGGCCAGGTTGAACTTGGCGTACCAGCTGGGCAGGAAGTTCCACACCACGGTCCCGCCCAGGGTGGTGGTGAGGTCGTACGCCAGGCTGCCGAGGGCGGCCGGGGCGATCTGGGCGCGGGCGCCGAGGTCGAGGATGAGCTTCTTGCTCGGGCGCCACTGCGGGTTGAGGTAGGCGCCGGTCACCGTGCGCGAGGCGTCGAACACGAAGGTGAGCGGGCAACCCGGGATGATGGTCGAGGCGCCGGCGACCAGCTCGCGCGGGCACAAGAGCGGCAGCCGGCTCAGGTTGTACGGCGACGGGAAGGTCAGCTCGGCGCCCTCGCCCTGCAGCGAGCGGGTGGTGTTGTCGCCCAGCCACTCGGTGAACACCTCGGCGCCGTACAGCACGCGCAGCTTGCGATCGAGCTCGACGTCGCCGTCGACGGCGCCGCCCAGGCGGTACGCGACCGGCTCGGCCACGAACGACAGGCCGCCCTGGTTGGTCGCGGTCGCGGTGAGGATCTGCAGCGGCGAGAACTTGCGGTTGAACTGGATGCCGTAGCCCTTGACGGTGACGCCGGCCTTGCCGCGCGCGAACCGGCCGCGGTACTCGGCCACGGCGTAGCGATCGAAGAAGTCGATGCGCGACGCGCGCGAGCGCCGGCCCTTGTCGACGCACTGCATCGGGTCGGTGTACGGCTCGGTGTTCGGGCACAGCGGCTGCCCGTCCATGCCGAGCAGGTCGTCCTGCGGCAGGTCCTCGCGCACCGGGTTGCCGGACAGGCCGGCCGGCTGCATGCGCTCGATGAACGGGCTGAACACGCGCAGCTGCAGGTTGCCGATCGACAGCTTGCCGCTGAGGGTGAAGAAGGTCGAGCGCGGCTGGTCGGAGGTGATGAGCGGGCCGTAGATGTTGGGCGCGTTGGGCTGCGGCAACGGCTGGTGGAACAGCAGCTGCGGCAGCTGCTGGCCCATGCCCTGGAAGGTCTCGAACGCGCCGTGCGCCAGCAGCTTGACCTTGCCGCCGGCCAGGTCGGGCAGGCCGACCATGGCGTAGGCCCGGGCCACGCCGCGATCGCCCGGGCCGCCGCCCAGCGTGCCGCCGGCCTCGACGCCGTCGACGTCGTCGGCGTCCTTGGTGATGACGTTGAGGATGCCGAGCAGCGAGTTCGAGCCCCACAACACGCCGCCCGGGCCGGTGATGAACTCGACCCGCTTGATCAGCTCCATCGGCATGAGGCGGCCGGTCGAGGCGACGTTGATGTCGGGATCGAACAGCGACAGCGAGTCGTGCAGGTACTGCACCGCCTGGCCCTGGCCGCGGACCAGCGGGGCCGAGAAGTTGTTGTGGTAGAGCGAGGCCCGCTGCCAGCCAGGCACGCCGTCGACGACCTGGTCGAGCGAGCGGTACTGCCGCTCCTTGATCTCGTCGGCGGTGACCACGGTGACGATGGCCGGCGCCTCCTGCACGGTGGTGACGCCCTTGGCCGCGCTCTGCACGAGGTTGGCGAGGTCGAGGTCGCTGTCGTCGGCCGGCCCACCCTCGCCGGTGGTCGCGCCGGCGCGGTCGAGCACCTCGACCGGCACCTCGATGTCGAGCGGCGCCTCCTGGCCATGGGCCGGAGCGACGGCGCCGGCCGGGCCGAGCACGAGGGCCACGCCGGCCACGCTGGCCGCCAGCGCGGTCGCCCGGGACTGGATGCGTGTCATGGCGACCTCTGCTGGGTCTTGACGAAGTCGACCCGCTCGTTGCTGGCGTCGGTGGCGGCGGTGCCGGTCAGGGGCCGATCCGCGCCCAGGCCGACCGCCTGCAGGCGGGCCACGGGGGCGCCCTGGCCGACCAGGTACTCGAGGATGGTGAGGGCGCGCCGGGTCGCCAGGTCCTTGTCCTTGCCCTTCTGGGTGGCGATGGCGCGGGCGGCGGTGCTCTTGGTGCCGAGGGCGACGTGGACCTCGACGCGGACCGCCAGGCCCTTGTCCTTGATCAGCGCCGCGACCTGGCCGAGCAGCTGCTTGCTCGGCCCGGTCAGGTTGGCGCTGCGGCCGACGAAGTCGATCCGGCCGCCGCGCAGGTCGATGCGATCGGCCCGCTCCTCGGGCCCGGCCGCGCCACGCGCGTCGGGGCAACCATCGGTGTCGTCGACGCCGTTGACCGTCTCCTGATCGTTGGGGCACTTGTCGACGCCGTCGGCGAAGCCGTCGCCGTCGTTGTCCTCGTCGGGGCAGCCGTCGCTGTCCTCGAACCCGTCCGTGTCCTCGGCCTGATCGGGGCAGCGGTCGGCGCCGTCCGGCTGGCCGTCGCCGTCGTTGTCGAGGTCGGGGCAGCCGTCCCCGTCGTCGCGGCCGTCGCGATCTTCGGCCTGGTCGACGCAGCGGTCCTCGCCGTCGGCCACGCCGTCGCCGTCGTTGTCGAGGTCGGGGCAGCCGTCGTCGTCCTGGTAGCCGTCGCCGTCCTCGGCCTCCTCGACGCAGGCGTCGGCCACGTCGGGCACGCCGTCGCCGTCGCGATCGCCAGCGCCGGCGGCGACCACCCCGGCCGGCTGCGGCGACCAGATGACCCCGACGGTGAGCCGGAGGTCGTCGCCGCGCGCGCCGAGGAAACCAGCCCCGGCCTGGACGCTGCCGGTCACGTGCGGGTTGAGGCGGAGGTCGAGGCCGAGCGCCGACAGCACGGTCGGATCACCCCGCCCGGCGTCGCCCCAGTAGTCCGACGCCGTCAGCTCGGCGCAGGCCTCACCGCTGGCGCGGACGCAGCGCCCGAACGAGGCCGCGGCCGGCAGCGGGTAGAACAGCGTGGCCTCGGCCCCGAGGGTGGCGCGCGGGGTCAGCTGGAACCGACCACCGACGCCGAGCAGGGCCTCCGAGCCGACGTCGAGCACGACCCGGGCGTCGTCGGCGGTGGCCATGGCGTCGAGGGTGTCGTAGCCCTCGAGCACGGTGCGCTGGCGCAGGCGGGCGCCGAGGTTGAGCACCAGCTTGCTGGCGGTGACCCGGTCGCGCCGCAGGTCGACCGCCAGCCGCGGCTCGACCATGATCTGCCGATCGCCGAGCAGCATCTCGTCCTCGCCGAACGGCAGGGCCACGGTGCCGACCAGGCTGACCGCCAGGCGTGGGCCCCGCACCAGCGCCAGCTTGGCGCCGGCGCGCAGGTCGAGCGGGCCGGCCAGGCCGTCGGGCGAGAAGCCCCCGGATGGATCGATGTTCGACAGCGGGCGCAGGGCGATGAGGCCGGTCGAGCGGGTCGACCCGGCCGGGAAGAACCGGCCGCGCTCGCCGAACCCCTCGGCGGTGCTGGTACGGTAGGCGGCGACGTCGAGGCCGATGCCGACCCGGTCGCTCAGGGTCAGGCCGAACGCCATGTCGACGGTGACCAGGTAGCCCAGCACCGAGTCGGCGCTGGTGTCCCCGACCGCCCCGCCGATGCCGGGGATGGAGACGTCGACCGGCGACCGGGCGTAGCTGGTCTGCAGCTTCCACGACAGCTCGTGGAGCGGCATCAGCCGCGCGCCCTCGAGGGTGTAGATGCCGCTGGTGTCGTACGCGGCGCGGTACAGCGCGACGTCGATGCCCGAGGTGCCGTCGGCGCGGGCCGGGCCCACAGCGCCGCCGCTGGCCGCGACCACGGCGGCCAGGAGCTGCCACGGCCGCGGCCGCAGCCGGAGCGCGGTCCGGAGGTATGGGCGGCGGGGCGACATCAGGGGAAGGTGCAGGTCATGCCGGGCGCGTCGCCGGCGGGCTTGATCTGGACGAAGACCACGCCCGGGATGGAGGCGCCGTTGTTGGTGGCGAACTGGCACGAGGCCGGGATGCCGCCGGTGCCGGAGTGGGCCCCGAGGGTCGAGCGCAGCATCAGGCCGACTCCGTTGGCGCCGGTCGCGTCCTGGGCCGGATCGACGGTGAGGCGGCCGCCCGGGCTGGTGTCGGAGAAGTAGTAGTCGTCGCCGGCGACGACCGCGCCGGACCGGGTGATCTGGACGCCGGGGATGGGCATGCCGGCCAGCGGATCGGCGGTGGTGCCGGCGCGGCGAAACAGGTTCACGTACACGCCCTGCTCGGCGAAGGTGCCGCCGGTCAGCCCGGCCGACGTGGTCCACGCCATGTCGGTCGCGATCTGGGTGGTGTAGGCGACGATGTTGCGCACGGCGGTGGCGTCGGCGCGGGGCAAGGCAACGCCGGTCAGGCGGACGTTGTCGGCGCCCGAGGTCGGGCTGTCGTCGACGCCGAGGCCGACGAACGGGACCGAGGCCTGGACCATGACCTCGCGCAGGCGGAACCGGCCGCAGTCGTCGATGTAGGTCTCGGCCGTCGGCAGCGGGGTCGCGCCCAGCGGGTTGGTGGCGAAGGCGATGGCGTTGTAGGCGGCGATGGCCAGCGAGCACGGCCCGGTCGCGGTCGAGGCCACACACTGCGCGCCGGTCGCGCTCGGGGCCTGCACCGGCACGTCGGACTGCAGGTCGACGAAGCGGCCACACAGGGTCATCGACCCGGGCGGCGCCGTGGCGCAGTCGGGTAGATCGCCGGCGCAGCCGGCGCCGCCGGTGCCCTGGCAGGTGATCACGCCGGTCTCGGGGTCGAGGATCTCCTCGGTGGTGGCCGGATCACACACCGCCGGCGGCAGGATCGGCTCGCACAGGCCACCCGCGCCGAGCTGGGTGCCGGGGCCGCAGGTGGCGGCGCCGGGCTGGCCGTTGGCCGGCGCGCACACGCCGTCGCGCTCGATGGTGCCCTCGGCGCACTCGAGGCTGCTGCAGCCGACCTGGGCCAGCGACGCCGTCATGGCGGCCGGCGCCAGCACCAGCATCGCGCCGAGCGCGCGGCGCCGAGCCGACCCGGGCGCGGGCCGGGCCAACCGGGCGAGGGAACTGGCGAGGGGTCGGGTCATGGGCGCTCCGGGGGGGTCAGAACTGGACATCGTCGGTGCCCAGGCCAGGGAAGATGGCCATCTCGGCGGCGATCGCCGGATCGACAGCGTTGCGCAGGCGGACGTTGATGACGCCGCGGGTGCGGGCCTCGGGCAGGCCGGTCATGTACGGGTAGCCGACGGCCGACTTGTCGGCGTCGGCGAAGGTGGCCGGATAGTCGGGCCCGGCCACGCCGTCCTGGTCCTTGAACTGCCAGTTGATGGCGTAGGCGTCGAGGTCGGCCACCTCGTCGACGTACATCGACGTGCCGCCGGTCGGCGCGCTGGTGATCGGGTTGATGCCGGTGACCGGGCCGAAGAAGGTCCCGCTCAGCGGTGAGGTCAGGACCCGATCGGTGCCCTCGAAGTGATCGGGATGGCCGGCCCAGAACGCCTCGCACAGGGCCAGGCGGCGGGTGTTGGCGAGCGGGCCGGTGCAGGTCGGCGCCGGGATCTCGGCCGCGGGCGCGCTGGCGTCGTCGTCGACGCAGGTCGCGGCCAGCGCCGGGTAGCGTGCGTCCGAGGCCGAGGTGACGACCTTGTAGGTGGTGAGCGCGGCGATACGCTGGGCCCGGGCCTGCGCGGTCAGGACCCGGCTCACCACCTCCGGATCGGCTCCGGCCGGAGGCGCCAGCGGGTCGGCGATGCCGGCGTCAGCCGCGGTCTTGGCGAAGAACTGGGTGGCGTGGATGCCGGGGTACGGCGTGCCGGCGCGGTCGATGTAGCAGGGTGAGTTGATGTCGACCAGCGGCCGGACCTCGAAGCGCTGGATCTCGAACAGGAACACCTGGCTGACCGTGCCGTCGGCGGCGCGGACCTGGTCGGCGCCGTACAGCGTGTAGTAGGTGCCGGCCGGCGGCTGGTTGGGCAGGAGCGAGCCGCCCGGGGTGCCGGCGACGTGGGTGGCCGACGAGAAGTCGATCTGGATGTTGGAGCCGCGGAACGGCTCGACGCAGGCGCCGCCACCGACGGCCGCGGCCACGGCGAGGCCGCGCACCAGCGTGCGGCCCCCACCCCCATCGCGAACTGCACGACGACTACGAACCAAGACCTTCCCCCAGGTCAGAGTGGGACGATGATAGCGACCTCGCGCGCGGCGCGTCAACGAACCGGGGCACCTGACGCCCGCACCCACCTGCACTGCAGCGGCGGCGCCACCGTCAAGCGCGGCCGCTGGTACAACTACGACGCGCAAGGCCGGGTCGCCAGCGTGGCCCTGGCCTCGCAGACCACGACCGGCGCGACCTCGAGCTACGGGACCGCGGTGACGATGAGCTACGTCACCACCCCGGGCGGCCGCACGCTCGAGGCCGGGTCGCCTCTCAACACCGGCTTCGGCACCGCGTACACCCTGTCGACCTCCACCGGGCTGCCGACGAGCCTGACGACCAAGGGCGGGTCGCCGGTGCTGTCGGCCATCTCCTACCAGGCCTTCGGCGGCGTGTCCGGCTACACCACCGCCGTCCTCGTCCCCACCGTGAACCGGACCCTCAAGTTCCAGGCGCTGTATCGAAGCGACGGAGCCCTGAGCGGGCTGCGCTGGCTGCTCGACGGCGCCACCGACGCCTGGGACCTGTCGCAGGACTTCGGCTACACCAAGGCTGGCCTGCTCGCGACGCGCACCGAGACCGCGCTGACCAGCAAGCTCACCTCGCGCTACTACGGCTACGACGCGCTGCTCCGGCTGACCTGCGAGGCCCGCGGCGACGCGACGACCCAGCCGGCCGCGGCCGATTGCGGCACCAAGAAGCTCAAGATGGGCGGCCTGTTCACCTACCACGACGGCGCCAGCGCGACCGCCCCGCCCGACGTGCGCAGCGTGGCGCACATCAGGCGCGCCGACTACAACACCCTCGACGGCGACGTCAGCACCTATGCCGGGGGCTCGGGACAGGTGCAGACCTTCACGCGCGACGCGGCCGGCTCCAACACCATGGTCGTTGGCCACGACGCGCTGGGTCGGCGCTCGTTCGAGTACGACGCGTTCGACGCCACCCGTAGCCGGCGCGACTACACCTACCTGCCCAACGGCCAGCTCGGCACCATCACCGGTCAGACCCCGACCAACGCGGCCTACGTAACCAGCGTCAACTACGACCACGAGGGTCGACCGCTGACCATGAGCTTTCAGACCGGCAGCGGCGTGGCCATCCTGTACGAGTGGTACTGGGACGACTCCAGCCGGCTCATCTCGATGCGGGTCGACGACAACCCCGGCCAGGTCACCCAGCGCAAGATCTGGACCTGGCACTACCACTACCTGGGCGACCAGGTCGTGGCCGCCACCCGTGAGAAGAAGGTCGGCACCGCCGCGCCAGTCGTGCAACGCTACTGGTCCGAGTTCGACGAGCGCGGGCTCATCTACAACATGGTGACCATCCAGGGCGTGAAGGACCTATCGGCACGCTACGACGCCAGCGGCTGGCGTCAGGTCGTCACCCAGGTCGGTGGCGCGGACATGTACATGCCGTTCGGGTTGCCCGGCCAGCTCACCCTCGAGCGCGTCGCGACCAACGGCGCCACCGCCGGCGTCGACTCCACCGCGGCGTACGCCTCCGGCGCCGGATACGCGCACACCCGCCCGCCGCTGATACTGAATCAGTGGCGCGTCTACGACCCGCTGATGGGCGCGTATCTGCAGCCGGATGGCCTCGACCGCAGCGGGCGGACCGACCCAGAGCAATACACCTACGCTCGAGCTCGGGGAACTACGCTTTCGGATCCCACGGGCCAAGAGTCGATATTTCCGCGCGACCGGCCACGAGTCGATTGTGACCCTCTCGGCGAGAGGGTTGCGAGTGCGATAAATCGAGCTGCAATCGATCTCTTCGCCTGCATAAGTCGAGGCGAATGCCGTGACCCGCTTGGCCGCCTCGGAATTCAGTCGCTCCTGACTGCTGCATACACTTGTCAACCGACCGCTCTTCGGACGTTTTTCCAGGTAGAAGTCATCTCGAATGGGCGTTTCAAATACCTGCTCTGGGAGCCGGGGGTTGCTATCAGTGGAGGAGTGTCGAGTCCAGATCTCAACAAGATTGGCTTGAGCATTCGCCCCTATGTGTTGGACGAGACCTATACCGGATGCCCTTCGGCGCAGGCGATGCATGAGGCCTTGCACCTCGCCTTGTTCAAGGTCTCACCTGCCGAGGTGCTTGGCTTGCAGCCTACGGGATTCGGCCCGGAGGATCGGGTCGTGACGACCTGATCGGAGCCGCGGCGAGGCGCGGAGCCTGCGGCCAAGCGACCGAGATCGCTGGGAGGCGGTGTCCGGGAGTGGGCGGCGGGCGGACGGGGCGGACGGGAGTGTCCGGCGGGCCGGACGGGTCGAGGCGCAAGGGTGCGGAAGGAGACGAAAGGTTCGAGGCGCGGGCGGCGGGTCCGGCAGGGGCGCGGAGCCGCTACCGCGCGGCGAGGATGGCGCGGGCGACGCGGATGCCGTCGAGGGCGGCGCTGACGATGCCGCCGGCGTAACCGGCGCCCTCGCCGGTCGGGTACAGGCCGGCCACACCGTGGGCGGTGAGCAGGGCCGGATCGCGCGGCAGGCGCAGCGGGCTCGAGGTGCGCGACTCGACGCCGACCAGGACGCCGTCGGCGGCGTCGAAGCCGCGCAGCTGGCCGGCGAAGACGCGCAGGGCGTCGCGCAGGCGCTGGGCCAGCGGCAGGCCGGAGGCGCCCAGGACCTCGGCCAGGTCGACGGCGGTCAGGCCCGGCTCGTAGCTGGAGGGCGGCGTGGTGGTCGAGCCGCGCCCGGCCAGGAAGTCGGCGACCCGCGTCGCCGGCGCGCGCAGGTGGCCGCCGCCGGCGACGGCCGCGGCCTGCTCGAGCCGGCGCTGCAGGGTGATGCCGGCGAACGGATCCCGCGCCAGGTCGAGATCGCCCAGGCCGACGCTGAGCACCAGGCCGGAGTTGGCGAACGGCGAGTCGCGCCGCGACAGGCTCATGCCGTTGACGACGACGCCGTCGGCCTCGGTCGCGGCCGGCACGATCCAGCCGCCCGGGCACATGCAGAACGAGAACACGCCGCGACCGGGCGCCGGCGTGTGGGCCAGCCGGTACGCCGCCGCCGGCAGGCGCGGGTGGCGCGGCGCGCCGGCGCCGCCGTACTGGGCGCGGTCGACCATGGCCTGCGGGTGCTCGACCCGCACGCCGAGCGCGAACTCCTTGGGCAGGGCGACGACGCCGGCGGCCACCGCCAGCGTGTACACGTCGCGCGCCGAGTGGCCGGTCGCCAGCACGACCTCGGACGCGTCGAGGTCCTCGCCGGCGGCCAGGCGCACGCCGTGGACGCGCCCGCCGTCGACACGCAGGCCGGTGACGCGGGCGCCGAAACGGACCTGGCTGCCGACCTGCTCGAGGTGCTCGCGCAGGCCGGTGATGACCTTGGGCAGGCGGTTGGAGCCGATGTGCGGGCGGGCGTCGACCAGGATCTCGGCCGGCGCGCCGTGGGCGACGAGGATCTCGAGCACGTCGCGGATGTCGCCGCGCTTGTGCGCGCGCGTGTACAGCTTGCCGTCGGAGTAGGTGCCAGCCCCGCCCTCGCCGAAGCAGTAGTTGCTGTCGGGGTCGACCTGACCGTGCTGGGTCAGGCCCTTGAGGTCGCGCCGGCGCGCCTGCACCGGCTTGCCGCGATCGAGGACGATGGCCGGCACGCCAGCGCGAGCCAGCTGGTAGGCGCAGAACAGCCCGGCCGGGCCGGCGCCGACGATGATCACCGGGCGGCCGGCGACCGGGCGCAGCGGCGGATCGGCCAGCGGCGGCGGCGACGGATCGGCGGCGCCGACGAGCAAGTGGAAGCGGACCCGGCCGCGCCGGGCGTCGATCGAGCGCTTCTTGACCTCGAGCGGCGGCAGGCTGGCGGCGGGCTGGCCGAGCAGCGCGCCGACGCGGGCGCGGATGGCGCTGGCGTCGTCGGGCTCGTCGAGGCCGAGCTCGATGGTGACCTCGAGCTCGGACCAGGCGGTGGCGCCGCTCATCGCGCGGGCCTCGCCGCGCCGGGCGCGCGCGGCCGGATCACCGGCGCCCCCCGCGGCCGGTCCGGACCCGGCGCGCCAGCACGCGCAGCGCCAGCGGCGGCGCCTCGGACAGCGCCGCCAGCGTCGGCGCCGCCAGCTCCCCGGGCCAGGGCTCGGCCAGCGCGGCCAGCACCGCGGCGGCCTGGTGCTGGCCGGCCTCGAGGTGGGCCCGCACCAGCGCGCTCAGCTCGTCGGCGTAGCCGGCCACCGACGCCCCCAGCCAGCGCAGCCCGGCCTGCCGGGCCAGGCGCGGCGCCGGCGCGCTCGCCGTCGTCGCCTCGAGCGCGGCGCGCACGCGGCCGAGCCGGGTCGGCTCCTGGGTCGAGGCCAGCCGAGCCATCGCCCAGATCGCGCTGGCGGCGGCGAGGTCGTCGCTGCTGCGGGTCAGGGCCAGGCCGGCGGTGACGACCTTGTCGGAGATCGGCCGGCGCCCGCCAGGTGCCAGCAGGCAGGCGGCGAGCGCGGCCAGGGCCGGGGCCCGGACCGGGTCGAGCGCGGCGCCGGAGCCGACCACCAGGTCGGCCAGCGCGGTGATGGCCATCGGGTGGGCCAGCGTGGCCAGGGCGTCGACCACCGCCGCCACCAGCTCGGGCCGGCCCGACGGGGTGAGGCCGTCGGGGTTGGCGCACGCCTCCAGCACCGCGACCAGGTCGGGCACGGCGGCCGGATCACCGGCGGCGCCGACGATGCGCACCACCCGCGCCCGCCGGACCTCGCCCGGGTCGGGCTGGGCCAGGAGCGGCCGCAACACGTCGAGGCCGCGCCGGTGCAGCAGGTCGGCGGCGGCGCGTTCGGCCAGCAGCTCGGCCGCCAGCACCGCCGGTGCGCGCCGGCGCGGCGGCGCCGCGGCGGGGGGCGCGACCGGCGCCGGCTCCTCGGTGTCGGCCACCAGCGCCTCGAACTCCTCGTCGAGCCCGGGCAAGGTGGCCACCGGGGTCGTGACCTTGATGGCCAGCTCGCGCAGCATGTGGGCCTGCTCGCGCGCCGACCACGGCCCGGGCTGGGCCAGCGCCGCGTCGACCCCGCGCCCGCCCTCCTCCAGCCACGTCGCCAGCAGCGGGTTGCCGGCGAACACGAACGGCGCTGCCTCGCGCCGCGCCTCGATCGAGGGCGCGCCGAACCGACCGTGCACCAGCGGCACGACCTCGTGCAGCGCACCGACCACCGCGAACAGGTGCTCGACCAGGTGCAGGGTGTCGATCGCGCCGGTCAGGCCGCTCGCCCACAGCTGCACCGCGCCGTGCGCCTCGTCGACGACGACGCCGGCCTGGCCGACGGCGCCCTCGTACGGCGCCAGCCACAGCGACAGGAAGGCGTGCAGCACGCTGTCCTGCCCGGGCTCGGGCGGCGCGGCCAGCTTGAGGGCGATGCCGAGGTCGGCGCCGGCCGCGCGCTCGTCGATGGCGGCCAGGCCATCGACCGGCAATGGCGCGGCCGGGCGGCGCGGCGGCGGCCCCGCGGTCCAGCGCCGATCGTCGTCGTCGGGGTCGCCCCCGGCGGCGTCGGCGGGCAGGTCGTCGACGTCGGCGCGCAGCCGGGTGGTGGACTGGTGGAACCAGGCGCGGTCGATGCCGTGCCGGTCCTGCGCGGCCAGCACGGCCTCGCGCTGCGCGGCCAGGGCCGGCCCCAGCGCCGGCTGCCACGGCACCACGACCCAGCGCACCGCCGCCGGCAGCTCGGCCGGGATGGTGGCCAGCCAGGCCGGCAGGGCGTCCCCGGCCACGCTGGCCAGGGCGTGGCCGAGCGCCAGCAGGGCCGGTCGATCGGCGGGCTGGCGCAGCCGGACCACGGCGAACGCGAAGTGCACGGGGGCGGTGCGCGCGACCAGCCCGATCGCACGCGATGCGTTGTCAGTCATGGTCGTCCTCCCCGCCGAGCAACAGGGCGTCGTCGGCCCGGGCCGCGGCCAGCGCGGCGCCGACCTCGACCTCGAGCAGGGTGAGGATCCGGCGCGCGCCGACCTGGCCGAGCTGGCCGGCGGCGCGGCCGGCGCGGGCCAGGCTGGCGCCGAGGTCGGTCAGCAGCCGCACGTCATCGCCGAAGCGCTGGCGCAGCACGCGCAGGACGCCGGCCCGGCCGTCGGGGCCGGCGGCGGTCAACACGCAGGCCCAGTCGCCCTGCAGCTCGGCCACCGCGCCGAGGCGGTCGAACGCCTCCGACAGCTCGACCAGCGCCGACGGCAGCTCGCCGCTGTCGGCCTCGGCGCGGGCGACGACGACCCACATCTCGCAGGCGGCGCGGGCGGCGATGAGGTCGTCCTGGGCCAGCGCGACCCGGGCCTGGGCCGACAGCGCCGCGCACTGCGCCGCCGGCTCGGGCGCGTGATCGACCAGCGCGTCGGCGCGCTGGCGAGCGCCGCGCAGATCCCCCGCCGCCAGCGCGTCGTCGATGGCGGCCAGCGCCGCGGCGAGCCGTTCGTCGTCGGCCGCGGCGGCAGCCTCGTCGTCGCCACGCGCCGGGGCCGGGCGGTCGTGCGGCTCGGCCGGGCCGTCGTCGTCGACCTCGACCTCGACCGGGAGTTCATCGTCGTCGTCGTCAGCGGCGGCGCCGTCGGCGACCAGGGCCTCGGCGATCTCGACCGGGGCATCGGCGGCGTCGGCGTCGTCGACGGGCAGCTCGGCGTCGTCGACGGGCAGCTCGGCGTCCTCGACGCGAACCTCGGAGATCTCGACCGGCACGTCGTCGTCTTCGACGTCCTGCTCGACAGCACCGGCGGTGACCTCGACCCGGGCGTCCGCGACGGCAACGGCGACCTCGACCCGCACCTCGGCGGCGGCAGGCTCGGCGGCAGCAGGCGCGGCCGGCGCGGCGTCATCGGTCATCGCCGCGAACAGCTCGTCGACGTCGAGGTCATCCTCCCAGCTCGCCGCCGGCACGGGCCTTGGCGCGGGTGTCGGCACGGGTGTAGGCACCGGTGCCGGCGTCGGCTCGACGGGCGCGGCCTCGGCCGACGGCGGCTCCGGCATCGGCTCGGCCGGCATCGGCGCGGGCTCCGGCTCCGGCATCGGCTCCGGCTCCGGCATCGGCTCCGGCTCCGGCTCCGGCATCGGCTCCGGCATCGGCATCGGCTCCGGCATCGGCTCCGGCTCCGGCATCGGCTCCGGCATCGGCTCCGGCATCGGCTCCGGCGCGGGCTCCGGCGCGGGCTCCGGCGTCGGCGCGAACTCCGGCATCGGCTCGACGTGGGCGGCCTCGGCGTCCCCTGGCGCCGGCGCGAGTTCGAACGAGGCGGCCTCGGCGTCCGTCGACGTCGCGGCGACGACCCGCACGAACTCGGTGGTGGCCACCTCGCCCCCCGGATCGTCGCTGGCGGCGTCGCGATCTGGCTCCGGCGCCGGCGCTGGCTCGGGCGCCGCGGCGGGTGGGGACTCGACCAAGACCGCGACCGCGACCGGCGCTCCGTCGACGGCGCGGGCCGGCGGCGCGGTGACCGGCGCGGCCG
>JAGPCO010000145.1 GCA_018058095.1 Kofleriaceae bacterium | reverse complement strand
CATCAGCAGCAGCACCAGCACCAGCACCAGCAGCAGCACCAGCAGCAGCACCAGCAGCAGCACCAGCAGCAGCACCAGCAGCAGGTCCAGCACCAGCAGCGGTGGCAGCGGCAGCGGCAGCAGCAACGGTAGCAGCGGCAGTTGCTGTCCTACCCCCTACCCGCGGCGCTACGGCGCCGTTTGCGTCTGCGCCGGCTCGTACGCCATGTCGCCCAGCATGCTGCCGTCGGCGGCCAGCGCGAGGTGCTGATCGCTGTCGGGCGCCGGCCCCGCCAGGTGCACCGTGCTGTTGCTGATCTCGTACTTGCCCTCGATCGCGGCGTCGTACAGGAAGTTGCGGTACGTGCCATCGGGCCGGAGCGTGATCGTGTGGCAGCCGCCACGGGTCCCGGCCGGGGCGCAGTCGCCCTTGTACGTCCGCTCGCTCGCCACCGCACGCCCGTCGGCGGACAGGAACGACGGGGTAGCAACTGGCGGCACCTCGCGCGGCGGCGTGGTGGTCGGCGGCGTGGTCGTCCCCGTCGGCGCCGGGCCCGAGCTGGCGACACAGGCCGTCAGGCTGAGCGACAGGGTGACGGCGGCGAAGATCCCGGGCAAGCGCATGGAGCTCATGGCGCGGACCATAACGCGCCGGGCCGGTACCCGCCCACTTCACACTCCCACCCATACCCGGGATCGCGTAGACTGGCGGCAATGAGCGACATGAACCGGGCCATGGCTGCGCTGATGTCCGCCACCAGCATCTCTGGCCTGCGCGACGCCGCGCGTGGGCACGGCGTCCCGATCCCGACCGGGCACGCCAAGCTGAGCGCCGAGCAGGAGGCGTTCTGGAAGCTGTTCCATCAGCGCGCGGCCACCCTGCCCGAGAGCTCGGCCAAGGCCGACGCCGGGCGCGGCCCCGGCCTGACCGGCACCGTCCAGCACGGCAAGGTCATGGGTCGCTAGGCCGGCTGCCCGACCGACCATGCACGACCTTCGCGACGTCGGCGGCACCCGCGGCGGGCTCGGCCTGTTCGTGGGTGGCCTGGCCCTGCTCGTCATCGGCGGCTACCTGCTGCTCGATCACGTCACCGTGTACGGCGGCTTCTGGCGCTGGGGTGGTGGCTACGGCCGTGGCTTCGGCATGACCCTCATCCCCCTGCTCATCGGCATCGTCCTGCTGTTCGTCGACGGCAGCTCCAAGGTCGGCTGGCTGCTGACCGGCGGTGGTGCGCTCATCATCCTGGTCGGCATCATCGCCAACCTCGACATCCACTTCCGCCAGACCTCGCTGTTCAACACCCTCCTGATGTTGACGCTCATCATGGCCGGCCTCGGCCTGATCATCCGCTCGACCCGCGCCGTCGGCGCCGAGCCGCCGCCGCGCGCCTGAGGCGGCTGCCGCACCGATCGCCCACCGCGGCGCGGTCCCGCCCCCCGGCGACACGGGGTCGACGCAGCGCGTGATATGGTCCGCCGCCATGTCGGGCCAGGGTAAATACAAGGACACGGTCATCCTCCCGGACACCCCGTTCGCGATGCGCGGGGACCTGGCCCGACGCGAGCCGGAGTTCCTGGCCAGCTGGGCCGCGCGGGGCCTGTACCAGCAGATCGGCGCGGCCCGACGCGGCGCGCCGCTGTTCGTGCTGCACGACGGGCCGCCGTACTCCAACGGCTCGATCCACTACGGCCACATCCTCAACAAGATCCTCAAGGACATCGTCGTCAAGTCGCGCACGATGATGGGCTACCGCGCCCCATACATCCCGGGCTGGGACACCCACGGCCTGCCCATCGAGCTGGCGGTCGAGCGCGAGCTGGCCGGCAAGCGGGCGCAGATGCAGCCGGCCGAGGTGCGCGCCGCCTGCCGCGACTACGCCCTCAAGTTCGTCGCCATCCAGCGCGCCGAGTTCGAGCGCCTCGGCGTGTTCGGGCAGTGGGACGACCCGTACCTCACGCTCGACCCGACCTACGAGGAGGCCATCGTCCGCGCCCTGGCCGCCTTCGCCGCCGGCGGCTTCCTGTACCGCGGCAAGAAGCCGGTGTACTGGTGCGCGCGCGACAAGACCGCGCTGGCCGAGGCCGAGATCGAGTACAAGGACAAGACCTCGCCGTCGGTGTACGTGCGCTGCCCGCTCGTGCCCGCCAGCGACGGCGGCGTCGACCCCGGCCGGATCGATCCACGCCTGGCCGGCACCAGCCTGACCCTGGTCATCTGGACCACCACGCCGTGGACGCTGCCGGCCAACCTGGCCATCGTCGCCCACCCCGAGTTCACCTACCTGGCGGTGCCGTCGCCGCAGGATCCGGGCGAGCGCCTGATCGTCGTGCGCGAGCTGGCCGACGCCTTCCTGGCCGCCATCGGCGAGGGCGACGCCGCCCGCGCCGCCGCGCTGTCGGCCGCGGTCGAGCTGCCGCCGTCGACGATGGCTCGGTTGACCGGCGCGCGCTACCAGCACCCGTTCCGCGGCCCGCACCTCGATCTCGGCGGCAAGGACTTCCGCCTGTGGCTGGCCGACTACGTCACCACCGAGCAGGGCACCGGCCTGGTCCACACCGCGCCCGGCCACGGCGCCGACGACTACCGGACCGGCCTGGCCCACGACCTGCCGGCGTACGCGCCGCTCGACGACAGCGGTCGCTACGTCGACGGCGTGATGCTGGGCGACACCAGCCTGACCGGCAAGACCACCGACGAGGCCAACCCGCTCATCGTCGCCCACCTGGCCCAGTCCGGGGCGCTGCTCAACCCCACGACCGACAAGGTCCACCACAGCTACCCGCACTGCTGGCGCTGCAAGGGCCCGATCCTGTTCCGCGCCACCCCGCAGTGGTTCATCTCGATGGACCACGCCGCACCGGGCGCGGCCTCGACGCTGCGCCAGCAGGCGCTGACCGAGATCGACGCCACCGAGTGGATCCCGTCGTGGGGCCGCGATCGCATCCACGCCATGATCGCCGGCAGGCCCGACTGGGTGCTGTCGCGCCAGCGCCTGTGGGGCGTCCCCATCCCCGCGTTCTACTGCCGGGCCTGCGGCGCCGAACACGCCGAGGCCACCACCATGGAGCACGTCGCCGGCATCTTCGGCCAGCGCGGCGCCGACGCCTGGTGGACCCTGCCAGTGACCGAGCTGGTCCCGGCCGGGACCCGGTGCGCCGGCTGCGGCGCCGATGGCGGCACCCACTTCGAGCGCGAGCGCGACATCGTCGACGTGTGGTTCGAGTCGGGCGCGTCCTGGCTGGCCATGGCGGCCAAGGATCCCGCCACCCACGGCCCCAAGGCCGACGGCGGCCCGCCGATCGACCTGTACCTCGAGGGCTCCGACCAGCACCGCGGCTGGTTCCACAGCTCGCTCCTGGCCGGCGTCGGCGTGCGCGGCGGCCGGCCGTACCGCCAGGTCATCACCCACGGCTTCGTGCTCGACGACAAGGGCGTGCCGTACTCCAAGAGCGCGCTCGAGAAGGCCAAGGCCGAGGGCAAGAAGTCGAGCTACATCGCGCCCGAGGACGTCATCAAGAAGTCGGGCGCGGAGATGTTCCGCCTCTGGGTCGCGTCGGTCGAGTTCCGCACCGACATCCCGTACTCGCAGACCCTGCTCGACGGCCTGGCCGACTGGTACCGCAAGTTCCGCAACACCGCCCGCTTCGTCCTCGGCGCGGTGGCCGACTTCCCGCCCGACGGGCCCGGCTGCAGCCGGGCCAGCGCCCAGCTGCGCGCCGTCGATCGCTACATGCTCGGTCGCATCGACGACCTGGTGACCCGCTGCGTCGCGGCCTACCAGCGGTACGAGCTGCACCTGGTCCACCGCGCCCTGGTCGACTTCGTCACCGGCGACCTGTCGGCCCTCTACAGCGACGTGGTCAAGGACCGGCTGTACTGCGACGCGGCCGACTCGCCCGACCGACGCGCCGCGCAGGTCGTGCTGTACGAGGCCATCCGCGCCCTGGCCACCCTGTCGGCGCCGATCATGTGCTTCACCGCCGAGGACATCTGGGCCTTCGTGCCGCGCCGCCCGGGCGACCCCGACAGCGTGCACCTGGCCGAGTTCCCGACGGTCGCCAGCGCCGCCGACGGGGCTGCCGCGACGCCGGCGGACTTCGCCCAGGTGCTGGGCTGGCGCGAGCGGGTGACCAAGGAGCTCGAGGCGTTCCGCGCCGCCAAGCACAAGTCGATCGACGCCCGCGTGACGATCACGGCGCCGGCGGAGGACCGCGCCGTGCTCGACCGCTACGCTGGTGAGCTGGCCGACCTGTGCATCGTGTCAGAGGTCGTGCTCGCCACTGGCGCCGCGGCGGTCGAGGTCGTGGCCCACCCGGGCCCACGGTGTGACCGCTGCTGGAAGCACGTGCCCGCGCTGGCGGCCGACCCGGGCGACGTCTGCCCGCGCTGCGCCATCGCCCTCGCCAGCCGCCCCCCCGCCTGCTAGCACTTCTTGGAGGAACGACGCCATGGCCGACACCCCCGCCGCCCCTGCCGCCACCGGCCCCGCTCGCCTGGCGGGTGACATGAAGCGGGCCTGGATGATCTTCGCGATCATCGCGGTGCTGTCGCTGGTGGCCGACCAGGCCAGCAAGTACTGGGCGCGCGACACCCTCCCGGTGCGCCCGACCGGGTGCGAGATCCCGGCCGACATCGTCGCCCACCGCTGCGTCGGCGTGCCGGTCGAGGTGGTGGCCGACTACTGGGACTGGCGCCTGGCCTTCAACACCGGGGCGGCGTTCAGCATGTTCTCGTCGACCGGCGGCGGCCGCTGGCTCCTGACCGTGGTCGGGATCGCCGCCGTCCTCGGCATGCTCTACATGATGCGGAAGGCGCGCCCCGACCAGAAGGCGCTGCACTGGGCCCTGGGCCTGGTCGCCAGCGGCGCGGTCGGCAACCTGATCGACCGCATCTACTTCGGCTCGGTCACCGACTTCGTGGTCTGGAAGTACCAGGGCAAGGAGTGGCCGGCCTTCAACATCGCCGACGTCGCCCTGGTCGTCGGCGTCGGCCTGATGTTCGTCGACATGTTCCGCGAGTGGCGGCTCGAGCGCGCGGCCCGGGCCGCGGCCTGACCTGGGCGGCTACGGCGTCCTGCTAGGGCTTTCTCGCAGGCGCGCCAGGCCCACGCCCGCCCACATCGGCGCCTGGCCATGGCTTGGGAACTTGCTGGCGTGGTCGATTCAGGGCTGCGATGATCAAGGGCGTGAGCACCGAGCAGGACCGTGACGTCCGGTTCGCCGCGCCCGACCTGCTCGAGCAGCAGTCGGCGCAGCAGGCCCGCTCCATCATCTCCGCCCTGCGTGCGTGCGAGCAGGACCACCGCAGCGGCGAGATGATCGTCAGCAAGGACGCGGTGACCGGCCGCATCCACATCGCCGATGGGCGCATCGCCTGGATCCACACCGATGGCCAGTTCGGGTACTTCACTGACCTCGTGCTGGAGCGGTTCGCGATCGACAAGCGCGAGCTGGCCGACCTGCTGGCTGGCTGCCGGCGCCGCGGGGTGCCGCTCGGCGAGGCGCTGGTCACGTCGGGGGTGATCGAGCCGTCCGACCTGCACGGGCTGCTGTTCGAGCACACCCAGCGCCAGCTGCTGTCCCTGCTCGACCTGCCGGTGCCGGGCGCGGTGCTGTTCCTGCCGGCCCGCCACAAGCTGACGGTGCGCGACTCGTTCTCGGTCGGCGACCTCCTGGCCGAGCGGCTGCCCGGGGACCGCACCAGCGCGGAGTCCCCGCTGGCCCGCCTCACCGTGATCGTGCCGCGCCTCGACGAGGTGCCGGGCGTGGTCGGCGCCGGCGTGGTGTGCAACGTGTCGATCGAGCCGCACTACTACGTGCACCGCATGCCGGGCGCGACCGACGACGAACACGCGGCGATGCAGAGCTGGGCCCAGCACGTGGCCCTGCACGCGGTCACCGTCGACGAGCTCCGGCGCGGCTTCACCCCGACCGAGAGCACGTTCGTCGCTGGCGAGCACCGCATCTTCCAGCAGCGCTTCGCCGACAACACCGCGTTCATCGTCGGCCGCGCGTTTGGCCAGCTGGCCGCGTTCGCCGCCGCCGCCCGCGACGCCCTCAACGACTGACCGGCCCGGGCTGGTCCGTGCGTCAGGGCCGGTCGTAGACCGCGAGGTAGTCGAACTCGACCTCGGCGTGCTGCGAGCGCAGCGCGGCGAAGGCCGGGACGAGGCGCGCCTCGGTCCCGGCAAGCGTGAACGGCACGTCGGCGCCCTGGCGCTCGGTCGCGCCGGCACAGGTCAGCCGCGTGGCGTCCTGCTGCAGGCGGAATCGGGCCCTGGTGCCGACCACCGGCTGGCCGATCGAGCTCGTCGTCCCGGTCCCCGCCAGGATCACCAGGCCGGCCTCGGCGTTGCTGGCCTGCAGGCCGCGCACCAGGCAGCGGTAGTCGTCGAGCAGGTTGGCCCCCACCAGCGCGGTCCCGGCCGACACGTAGACCTGGCCCTGGAAGGTGCCGCCGGTGATGTGCGCCGAGGTGTCGACGCTGAGGTCGGTGGCGCCGGCCGGCAGGGCCCAGCGCGCATACCCCGAGTCGGCGGAGATTGTGTCGACCAGGCGGCCCGCACGCACCTCCCAGCCCGGGTCGAGCACGAGGCCGCCTGCATCCTGGTCGAAGCCGGCGAACAGCAGCAGGCGATCGCCGGCCTCGGTCGGGTGCGGATCACACGCGTCGCCGACGCCATCGCCGTCGCCGTCGAGCTGACCGGGGTCGGGCCGGTGCGGGCACACGTCGCACGCGTTCCCGACCTGGTCGCCGTCCTCGTCGGGGGTCGCCGTGCAACCGGCGGCGGCGTCGATGGTGATCATGGAGGCGTCACCCCGGGCCGGGCCATCGTCGCCAGCGGCGTCGGTGCCAGCGCCCATGGCCAGGCACACCCCGTCGACGCTGCACACCTGGCCGGCCGGACACCAGTCGCCGGCCCCGCACGGCAGGCCGGCCGGAGCCGGGGCCGGGTCGAAGCACGCCCCCAGGAGGAGGCCGCCAAGCATCGCCGCCAGCTCACGCCGCATCAGGCCCCGATCGTAGCCGGCGCCAGCCGCCGAGGATAGCGCCGTCGCTCAGGCCAGGCTGGCCAGCGCTCGGCGCCAGCCCGCCGCCTTGGTCTCGGTCTCGGCCAGCTCGGCGTGGGGATCGGAGTCGGCGACGATGCCACCGCCGACGTGGACGTACAGCGCGTCATCGGTCAGCACGGCGACGCGGATGGCGATGGCCAGCTCGACCGTGCCGGCCCCGAGCCAGCCGATGGCCCCGCAGTACGGGCCACGCCCGACCGGCTCGAGCTCGTCGATGAGCTGCATGGCGCGCACCTTGGGGGCACCGGTGATCGAGCCGCCCGGGAAGGTCGCGCGCAGGAGGGCGGCCAGGTCGACGCCCGGGCGCAGCGTGGCCGAGACCCGCGACACCCGGTGGTAGAGGTGCGGCAGCTCGACCACGTAGCCGAGCGCGTCGACGACGACCGAGCCGGTCCGCGCCACCCGACCGAGGTCGTTGCGCTCGAGGTCGACGATCATGAGGTGCTCGGCCCCGTCCTTCTCGGCCGCCGCCAGCTCGGCCGCCGCCGCCGCCGCCGCCGCCGGGTCGCGCGGGCGCGGCCGGGTGCCCTTGATCGGTCGGGTCTCGACCCGGTCGCCGCGCACCGACAGGAAGCGCTCGGGTGAGCCTGACACCACGGTCACGCCCTCGGCCTCGATCAGCGCGCCGTACGGCGCCGGCGCCACCGCGTCGAGCGCGGCGTACAGCGCGAGCGGGTCGCCGCCGCCGAGCAGCGGGGCCTCGAGGCGCCGGGCCAGGTTGACCTGGTACACGTCCCCGGCGGCGATGTACCCGAGCGCGCGCTCGACCCGCGCCAGGTGGGCAGCGTCGGGTTCGGCGCACGACAGCGGCCCCAGCCGCGGCGCCGGGCCGGGGCTGGCCGGCCCGGCCGCGCAGGCGGCGAGCAGGCGCTGACCGGCGCGGCGCTCGCCGATGAGCCGCGGCGCGCCCGGGCCATCTGGCCACGCCAGCATGGCCGGGTACGCGGCCAGCCACAGGTCGAGCGCGGCCGGCGCCCGCCCCACCGGCGCGGGCAGGCGCTCGATGGCGCGCCCGAGGTCGTAGCCGAGCAGCGCCACCACCCGGGGCGCGGCGTGCACGCCGACGCCCGCGTCGAGCGCCGCCCCATGATCCTGGGCGAAGGCGGCGGCCGCGGCGATCGGATCGCCGCGCCAGCGCCGCGTCACCTGGCCCGCCTCGTCACGCGCGACCAGCTCGTCGCCACGCCCGCTCAGGGTCGCGCTCGGCCAGGCCGCGACGAAGCTGGCCTGGCCCAGCCCGTCGTCGTCACGCCCACCGTGCAGCAGGACCCGCCCGGGCTGGCCGGCCAGCGCCGCGGCCGCCGCCATCGGCGTGGGGCCCGCCTGGGCGCGGCTGGGCATGTCAGTCGGCCGCGGCGGGCGCGGCCGCGGCGTCGTCGTCGGCCGCGCCCGTCTCTTCTTCGACCAGCACGACCCCCTCGCCGCTGCACTCGACGAACAGCGACGACTGGCTGCCGCTGGCCGGGGCCACCGCGCGTGGCACGACCCGGCCGATCCAGCCGGCGATCGCGGCGGCGTCGACGTACAGCACGCCCGGCGCCGACAGCTTGACGGCGAGCAGCGGCCGGCGCGCCTTGAACGCGACCGCGCCGTGACCGCGGAACTGGACCATGCGCAGGCGCGAGCGCGAACCCGGCACGTGGCCGTTCTCCCACCGCACCTCGGCCTCGAACGCGAAGACCAGATCCTCACGCAGGTACAGGATGTCGTCGTCGAGCTGGACCGCGGTGAAGGTGCCGCCCATCGGCACCGCGACCAGGAAGCCCTGACCCGACACCGCGAACATCGGTCGGCCGTCGTCGCCCCACGGCTCCTGGGTCTGGGCCCCGCGCGAGCGCCGCGTCACCGCCTCGTACGCGAGCTGCCCGCCGGTCACGTCGACACCCTCGGTCCGGGAGAACACGCGCCCACCGACCCGCACGATCAAGACGCCGCCGCTGCCGATCTCGAACGGGTGGTCGCCGTCCTCGGGCCGGACCAGGCGCGCGGTCGCGAACTCGGTCAACGACATCGGCGGCCGGTTGCCGGCGGCGACCCGGGTGCCGGAGCCGCCGACCGGCGACGCCGGCGACGCCTGCGCGACCGCGCGCGAGATCGAGCTGGCGGGGTCGAGCGGGCTGGGTCGAGCCGGCTGGGTCGGGCGAGCGGAGTCGTCGACGTCGCTCGCGTCGCCCGCGACGCCGGCCGCGCCGAGCGCGACGAACTGCTGGGACGCCGACAGGTCATCGTCGACCGGCGTGGCGATCGGCGCCGGCTCGGCCGGGTTGCCGGCGACCGGCGGCAGGGCCGACGCCGGCTTGCGCGCCAGCGACGCCTCGACCGCGGCGATGTCGTCGGGCGTCAGGTGCTCCTCGACCTCGCGCGCGAGGTCGAGCTGCCCGGCCTGGAGGAAGGCCTGGTAGGCCTCGACGTAGCGCCCGCCGCGGGCGTAGGCCAGGCCGAGGTAGCTGGCGGCCCGGCTCTGGCTCGGATCGGCGTTGCGGCTGGCCTCCAGCTCGCGGATGGCGCCGTCGGCGTCGCCGACCTTGAGATAGACCAGGCCGAGGTTGAGGTGGTGCGAGGCGTCGCCGGGCGCCAGCGCGACCAGCTCCTCGTAGACCGGCCGGGCCTCGGCGAACAGGCCGCCGCGGAAGTAGGCCAGGCCGAGCATGGCGAGGATGCGGGCGTCGCCCGGGCTGGCCGCCAGCGCCGCCTGGTAGGCCCGCACCGCCTCGGGGATCTGGCCGTCGCGCAGGAAGGTGCTGCCCCGCGTCACCTCGGCCTCGGCCAGATCGACGCTGCTCTGAGGAGTCGCCACGGCGCGATTGTGCACCGAGGGTCGGCCCGCGGTCGACCTCGACGGCCGGCTTGTTGGCGACGGGCCGGCCGTGGCTCATGGCCCGGCTGGCTGGGTCACGGTGATCGCGCCCGCGCCGTCGATGGTCACGCCGACGGCGCCGGCCTCGTCGGTCCGCACCACGGTGGCCCCGGCCTGACGCCAGCGCGCCAGCACCCCGGCGCGGGGCAGGCCGAACCGGTTGCCGGCCCCGACCGAGACCACGGCCCAGCGCGCGGCGACCGCCGCGACCAGGGCGGGGCTCGACGAGGTCGCGCTGCCGTGATGGGCCACCTTGACCACCTCGACCGGGCCGAGCTGGTCGACCAGGGCCAGCTCGCCCTCCTCCTCGACGTCGCCGAGGAAGAGCACGCGCCGGCCGCGGTAGCTGACCATCACCACCAGCGAGTTGTCGTTGACGGAGCGGACCGGATCGGCCGCGGCCACCAGGGCCGGCGGCGTCGGGTGGTAGGTCGGCGCCAGCACCGTCAGGCCGACACCCGCGCCGATGCGGGCCAGCCCGAGGGGCGGCGTGCGCACGACGGTCCCGGCCGCGCGCAGGCGATCGAGCACCGTGCTCCAGCACGTCGGCCCCGCGCACGGCGGCGCCGGCTCGGCGCTGGCCGCCACCCACAGCTCGTGGATCGGCATCCGCTCGGCCACCGCCAGGAGGCCGAGGTAGTGATCAGGATGCGGATGACTGACGATGGCCAGGTCGACGTGATCGTGGCCGCGCGCCGCCAGCGCCGCCGCCACCACCCGCCCCGGCCCGGTCTGGCTGGCCAGGTTGCCCGGCCCCGGCCGCCCGCCGGCGTCGATCAGCCACACCTCGCCGGTCGGCAGCTCGACCACCGCCGCGTCGCCCTGGCCGACGTCGAGGAACGTCACGGTCAGGCCGGCGCCGGCGCGCTCGCTCGCCAGCACCAGGCCCAGCACCAGGCAGGCGGCGAGGACGACCGGGCCGCCGTGGCGCGCGCGCACGCGCCCGGTGGACAGCGCGAACCCTGCCACCCACGCCGTCGCCGCGGACACCACCACCAGCGGCCCCAGGCGCGGCACCACCAGCAGCGGGGTCGCGCCGGCCAGCGCGCCGGCGGCTGTGTCGACGAGCCCGGCCAGGTCGCATGCCAGCGCCAGGCCGAACCCGGCCAGCGCCGGCGCCAGCGGCGCCAGCACCAGGGCCAGCAGGGCGAGCGGGATCACGCCGAGCTCGAAGATCGGGGTGAGCGCGACGTTGCCGACGAGGCCGCCCCACGACAGCTCGCCGAAGTGGAAGGCGGTGATGATCGCCGTGGCCGAGCCGACCCACCACGACGCCCACAGCGCCCGCCCGAGCCAGCGCCCGCGCCGGGACAACCACCCGCGCCAGCCCGGCGACGGCGGGCACGCCGGCGCACCAGGCAGGCTGACCAGCACCGCGGCGGCGACGAACGACAGCTGGAACGCCGGCGCCGCCACCGCGGCCGGGGTGGTGACGACCACCAGCACACATGCCGCGGCCAGGGCGTCGACCAGCCGGACCTTGCGACCGAGCGCCTCCGCCAGCACCAGCGTCGCCACCACCAGCAGGGCCCGCACCGTCGCCAGCTCGGCGCCGGTGATGAGCGTGTAGGCGGTGGCCAGCGCCAGCGTCGGCGCGGCCGCCACCCGCGCCGCCGGCCAGCGGCGCGGCCAGCCGAGCGCGGCCAGGGCTCGCCGCTGCAGCGCGAACGCGAGCAGCGCGACCACCGCCAGGTGCAGGCCGCTGACCGACAGCACGTGGTAGATGCCGGCCGCGCGCCAGGCCCGGTCGGTCGCCGGCGGGATCGCCGAGCGATCGCCGACCACCGCGCCACGCACGATCGCGCCGGCCCGACCGGGGTCGACCGCGGCGATACGCGCCGACCAGCGCGCCCGCTGCTGGTCGGCCCAACGCCACGGCCAGGCCGGTGACGTGCCGAGCCGCTCGACCTCGCTCGCAGCCAGCGTGGCCTCGACCCCGCGCTGGCGCGCCAGCGCGACACCATCGACGCCGCCCGGGTTGCGGACCGGGCCTGGCGCGATCAGGCGCCCGCGCACCTGCAGGTGATCACCAGGCGCGATCGGCGCCGGCGATACCAGCCACCAGCGCCGCCCGGCTCCATCGCGGACCGGGGCCGACCAGCGCCCGGGCCCGAGCTGGACCGCGCCGTCGACCCACACCGGCTGGTCGATCCGGACCGCGACTTGCCCCGTCGCCGGCGCGGGGGGCGGCCGCACCGCCGCCGCCGCCGCCCCGAGCGCCAGCGCGCCGACCAGCCACCGCGCCGCAGGCCGGCGCCTCGCCAGCGCGGCGATCAGCAGGAGCAGCAGCCATGGCCATGGCCCGGCGCCGGTCAGCGAGCCGAGGTGTGAGGGGGCGGCGGCCCCGGCCACCACCGCCAGCGCCGCCGTCGGCAGGCCGATCCAGCGTGGTCCAGGCACGGTCGCCATGCCCGCGCTGTCGACCGCCCGCCGCCATGGTTGCGCCGAGGCCGGTCAGCGGCTGGCCAGCGCCACGCCGGCCAGGATCAGCCCGGCGCCGAGCAGGCTGGTCCAGGGCGGAACCTCGGCGAACGCCAGCCCCCACCCCGCCGCGAACACCACCTGCAGGTAGCCGACCGCGGTGGCACGCCCGGCCGGCTCGCGCGCCAGGCCCATGGTCAGGAGCACCTGGCCGAGCTGGGTCGCGACCGCCACGCCGAGCAGCACCAGCCACTCGAGCGGGGTCGGCGCGACCCAGACCGGCAGCGCCCAGGGCAGCGCCAGCGGCAGCGCCACCAGCGGGAAGTAGAAGACGATCACCAGCGCGTGCTCGCGCTGGGCCAGCTGCCGCACGGTCGCGTACACCACCCCGGCGCACACCGCGCTGCCGACCGCCGCCAGCACGCCGACGCCGTCGACCTCGCCGTGCCACAGCCCGACCGGGCGCGCCACCACCACCGTCCCGATCAGGCCCAGGCCGAGCGCGGCCCAGCCGGAGGGCCCGGTCCGCTCGCCGAGGGTGACGGCGGCGACCACGGCCGTGACCACCGGCGCGGCCTGGTGGATGGTGGTGGCGTCGGCCAGCGCCAGCCGGGTGATGGCCAGGTAGTACAGCGACAGGGCGGCGAAGCCGAGCGCGCCGCGCAACACCAGGCGGCGGCGATCGTGCCCCCACGGGGTGACGCCGGCCCTGCGGATGAGCAGGTACGACAGCGCCAGCGTCAGCACCACCCGCACCAGCACGATCTGCGGCGCCGGCAGGCGCTGGCCGGCCAGCTTGACCAGCACCGCCATCACGCTGAAGGCGGCCGCCGCTCCGATCATGAACCACAGGCCGCGGCGCACGCCCCTTCATAGTGCAGACCAGCCACCGCCGATAGGGCGGCCGTGGCCGACGCCTCCTCGGCGTGGTCACATGTGGGCGGCGCCGCTCAGGAAAAACCTGGGCAGAGCGGTTGCTGCCGCCGGAGCCGGGCACATACGATCGTCGCGCCCATGGCCCTCCCTTCTCGTCGTGTGTCGCCCCTGATGGCCATGGTCGGCCTGGCCGTCGCCACCGTCCTGGCCAGCCCGGCCCCTGCGACGGCCGGCGTGGTGACCGGCAAGCTCGACCTGCCCGAGCCGCCGGCCAGCGGCGGCTCGACTCGTGGCTACCTCGCGCCGCTCGAGAACCCCATCCTGCCGGTGCAGAAGCTCGACCCCCGCCCGCGCCTGGTCGTCGTGCTGGTCGGTGGCCCGACGACCGCACCACCACCGAGCCAGCTGGTGTGGGACCTCGTCGGCGACTCGTTCGCCCGGCCGGTCCTGCCGGTCCGCCTCGGCGCCGAGGTCCTGATCAAGAACAAGAGCCCGCGCGCGGTCGCCCTGGTGGCGCGCGAGAGCCCCGACCTGGTGCCCAAGGGCACCATCAACCCGAGCGCGTCGAAGACCTTCAAGCCGGCCGCGGCTGGGCTGCTCACGATCACCGACCCGACGCTGCCGCACCTGATCGGCCGGCTGGTCGTGCTCGAGTCGCCGTACTTCGCGGTGCCCGACGGCGCCGGTCGGTTCGAGATCAAGGACGTCCCGGCCGGCGAGTGGACGGTCCGGGTCTGGTACCTCGACGGCTGGATCGTCCGCCCCGACGACAAGATCACCGTTGGCAGCAGCAAGGTCGAGGTCAACCCGAAGGTGCCCGCGACCTACCCGCGCAAGGCGGGGGCGTAAGGAGCCGGCGGTGTTCTGGTCCAAGATCTGGTTCTTCCTGGTCGCCCTGGTGGCGGCCGTGGCCGTCACCGTCGCCCTCGTCCTGCCCCGGCCGGCCGAGCGGGCCCACCGCGCCGAGGAGCACCAGCGCCTGACCGTGGCGTGCAACGTCGTCGGCATCCTGCTGGCCGACAACGCACGCATCCGGGTCCAGCTGGCCAGCACGTTCTCGCGGGCGCCGCGCCTCATCGGCAAGCTCGACGAGGCCTCGCGCGCCGATAGCTTCGACGCCACGCTGAGCCGCGACGTGCGCGAGGTCGCGACCCAGCTGGTCGAGGCGGTCGAGGGCCAGCGGCCCGATTTCGCGCTGGTGGTCGACCGGCGCGGCCGCGCGGTGGCCCGGGTCAAGGTCGACGAGGATCAGTTCGGCGACGTCACCGCGGGCCGGCCGCTCATCGACGACGCCCTGGCCGGGTACCTGCGGGACGATCTGTGGGTCATCGGCGGGCGCCTGTACCTGGTCGCCGCCGCGCCGGTCATCAAGACCGACGGCAGCCCCGGCTACGTCGGCGCGATCGTGCTCGGCCACGCGGTCTCGAGCGCGCTGGCCGAGCAGCTGGTGGCGTCGCTCGGCGTCGGGGTCAGCTTCTTCGTCGGCGCCGAGGCGCTCGCGTCGTGGCCGACCGTCACCCTCGACCGCACGGTGCTCGAGCGTGCTCGCGCTGGCCTGACCGGCGACAAGCTCGGCGGCGACTGTGCGGCGCAGACGCCGGTCGACCTGAGCTCGGGCCGGGATGCCTACACCGCGGTGGTGGCGCGCATGCCGGGCGAGGCGCAGCGCGAGGGCGCCTTCTACAGCATCTACATCACGCGCCCCAAGGCGCTCGGCTTCACCGGCACGCTCGGCGCGGTCAGCAAGGACGATCTGTCGCTGTCGAGCTTCCCGTGGCCGCTCGTCGGTGGCGCCTTCGTGCTCGCGCTCGCGCTCGGCCTGGGCCTGATGGTGCTCGAGTCAGATCGGCCGCTGCGCCGGCTCAACGCCGACGCGGTCAAGCTGGCCAAGGGCGAGAAGGAGCGCCTGGGCGAGGACGAGCACCGCGGCAAGTTCGGCTCGGTCGCGCGCTCGGTCAACATCCACGTCGACAAGATCGCGCGCGACGCCAAGTCGGCCAAGAAGGATCTCGACCAGCTGCTCGGTCCGGCCCCGGACGGCGCGCTCGGGGCGCTCGACCTGCTGGCCAGCGCACCAAGCCGACCGATGGTGCCGCCGCCGCCGCCGTCGGAGTTCAAGTTCAGCGATCCGGCCATCAAGCCGCCGCCGGCGCCGGCGCCGGTCGAGTTCACCCTGCCGCCCCTGCCGGGCAAGGCGACCGCCGCCGCGCCGCCGCCGGTCAAGCCGGCCCGACCACCGGTGCCCGGCGGCGTGCGCCCGACGCCGCCGCCGGTCGCTCCCCCGCCGCCGCCGCCGGCCAAGAGCCTCGACGACGACATCCTGTCGCCGCCGGTGCGCCCGGCCGCGAGCGAGGCCCTGGGCGGCGACGGCCCGACCAGCATCGGGCCCGCCGACGAGCTGCTGGCGCTGACCGACGAGGAGGCGACCTTCCGCGACGTGTTCGATCAGTTCATCGCGCTCAAGAAGGAGTGTGGGGAGCCGACCGGCGGCCTGACCTTCGACAAGTTCGCCGACAAGCTGCGCAAGAACCGGGACGACCTGCGCGCCAAGACCGGGTGCCGCGAGGTGCGGTTCTCGGTCTACGTCAAGGAAGGCAAGGCCGCGCTCAAGGCCTCGCCGGTCAAGGTCTGAGCCGGCCGGGTCCTACAGGCTGACCTCGGCCCGGCCGCCGTCGATCTGCTTGCACGCCGCGTTGGAGAAGTCCGACTCGCCGGCCTCGTTGTAGGCGGTCAGGCGGAAGCAGGCGTTGTCTCCCAGCTCGAGCCGCAGGTCGTTCCAGGCGTCGTAGACCCGGCCTGGCGCGGCCGGATCGAACCCCGCGTCGGTCACCACGATCTCGTCGACCTGCTCCATCGTGTCGGGGTCCTCGGTCGGGGCCAGGTACAGCCGGTACCCCAGCACCATCTCGGTCGGGTCGTTGGCCGACCAGCTCAGGGTGATCGGCACGCCGTCGGCGCAGCTGCCGCACGCCACGTCGATCGCCACCTCGGCCTCGGCGGTCGCGCCGATCGCGTCGGTCAGCTGGTAGCGCACGCGGTCGGCGCCGGCGTACATCTCGTCTGGCTGATAGACCACGGCGCCGTCGGCATCGACGGTGGCGACCCCTCGCTCGGGGCTGTCGAGCAAGGTGACCACGACCGGCTGGTAGGCCAGGCCGGTGTCGTTGGCGAGCACGTCGATCGTCAGCCGCTCGTTGATCGGTACCGTCGCGACGTCGTCGACCGCGCGCAGGGTCTCGGCGTCGCCGTCGACGTCGCCCTCGGCGGCGCACGCGCCGGCGCTGGCCAGGCCGGTCAGGCCGGTCAGCGTGACGAGGAGCCGGAAGGCCCGGGTCCCTGGGGTACGGCGAGGATGGTGTGGGCTCATGCCCATGCAGACAGCAAGGCGCCGGCCAACTCGCGCCGCGGCCTCCTTCCGGGCGGTTGAGGCCTGACCCCAGCCGATCGGGCCAGCCAGACCCGGCTGACCGACTAGCCGCTGGGGGCGTGGGCCCGCATCGGCCTGGCCCCGGCGCGGGTCCGGCCGGCGCGTGCGGCCATCGATCGTGGCGCCTGAGCAACGGCGGCGCCGGCGGACGCGGGCCCTTACAGGCGCGAGGCCAGCAGCGGCTCGCCCTGGCGCAGCGGGAGCTCGATCGTGAAGCGCGCGCCCCCGCCCGGCGCGTCCCCCACGCTGATGCGACCCCCGTGATCGGACACGATGCGGTGGACGATGGCCAGGCCCAGGCCGGTCCCGCCCCGGGCCTGCTTGGTCGTGAAGTACGGCGCGAACACCTTGTCCTTGCGCTCGGACGGCACGCCGGGCCCGTTGTCCTCCACGACGAGGGCGACCCGGTCGGCGCCGTCGCCAGGCCGGGTCGAGACCACGATGCGCGGCGCCGACGCGGCGCCACCCGCATCGGCGGCGGCGGCGGCGAGCGCGTCGCGTGCGTTCTCGACCAGGTTGAGCAACACCTGCGACAGCTGGCCGCGATCGGCGTCGATCGCCGGCAGGCCGGCCGCGAGCGCGCGTTCGATCGGCACCGCGCCCTGGTACAGCGCGAGGGCGCTGCTGACCAGCTCGCCCAGATCGACCCGCTGGAAGTCGGGCTTGGGCATCCGCGCGAAGTCGGAGAACTCCGACACGATGCGCTTGAGCCGGTCGGCCTCCTCCAGCACGGTCTGGGTCGACTCCTCCAGGATCTCGTCGAACGAGGGGTGCTTCTTGCGCCAGGTCTTGCGCAGGGTGTCCATCGCCATCTGGATCGGCGTGAGCGGGTTCTTGATCTCGTGGGCCAGCCGGCGCGCGATCTCCTGCCAGGCCGCGATCCGCTCGGCGATGACCAGCCGCTCCTTGGCCAGGCGGAGATCCTCCATCATGTAGTTGAAGGCGGCGCCGACCTCGCCGATCTCGTCGCGCGACGCCACTGGGACCCGGTGCTCGAGCTCGCCGCGCGAGGCCGCCAGCGAGCCGGCTACCAGGCGATCGAGATCGCGGGTCATCCGGCGCGACACCAGGACCGCCACCAGCACCGCCAACCCGAGGGACAGCGCCGCCAGCACGCCAGCCACCAGGGTGACGCGAAACAACACCTGGTCCAGGCCCCGGTCGGACACCGCCAGCTCGACCCAGGCCAGCTCGGCCCCGTCGACGTCGCGCAGCGGGATGCGGATCGGCGCGCCATCGCGCCAGCCGGACCAGCTCGCGTCGGCGGCTGGCACCACCACCACCCCGCTCGCCTCGACCACGCGGGCATCGACCCGGTCGCGCCGCCGCACCGTCGCCAGCAGATCCTCACCGACCCGCCGCCCGGCCATCACCGCCACCTCTTGCCCTCGGTCGCGCGCGAGCCGGGCCGCCTCGGCCACCACCACCGCCTCCACCGTCGGGCCGGTCAGGATCTTGTCGCGCGTGAAGAACGTGCCACCACCGGTGCGCGCCCGGGTCCGCGCGTTCGGGTCGACGTCGCCCACCGCGGCCCGGTAGTGCGGCGCGACCAGCACGGTGTCACCGGCGCCGGCCACCACCAGCACGTCGAGCGACAGGCCGCGCATGACCGGGCCGGCCTGCTCCTTGATCACGCGTTGCGCGTCGTCGCTGAGCCGGCCGCTGCCGATGACCAGCTGGCTCAGCAGCCCGCCGACGAACGGGTTGTCCCGGCTGGCCAGCGCGGCCACCGCGGCGTCGACCTGCGCGGTCAGGCGGCCGACCTCCCGGCGGACCGTGCGCTCGGCGTCGGCCCGGGCCTGGGTGTACTCGT
>JAGPCO010000028.1 GCA_018058095.1 Kofleriaceae bacterium | reverse complement strand
GCCGAGCTGGCCGAGCGCGTGGGCGGCGGTGCGGGCGGCGGCGTGGTCGTCGCGCCGGCGCGCCAGCGCGGCGACGAAGCTGTCGACCATGTCGCCGTCGCCGAGGCGGCCGAGCGCGCGCCCGGCCGCGTCGCGCACCTCGGTGGTGACGTCGCCGGCGTGGGCCGCGCGCAGGAGCGGAATCGCCTCGACGTCGCCGGCGTCGGCCAGGCGCTCGGCGGCGGCGGCGCGTTCGTCCCGCGTCGCCCCGGCCAGCACCGCCACCCGCAGCGCGCCGAGCTGCGCGGTCGAGGTCGGCAGCAGCACCGGCTCGCCCAGCCGGCGCTGAGTGTGCAGCGCCAGCGCCCGCACGGTGGCGTCGGGGTAGCCGGCGACGAGGTCGGCCAGGAGCGCCCGCGCCGCGGACCGGGCCTCGCCGTCGGCGCCGGTCCGGTCGCCGATCTGCTCGAGCACCCGCAGCGCGGTCAGCACCGCCATACGCGGCGGCGCGACCTTGCGTGCGCCGAGGCGACCGGCGCCGCTCAGGAACTGGCGGGCGGTGGCAAGCGCCTGCGCCGGCGCCGACCGCGCCGCCAGCACCACGTACGGCGTGGCCGAGCCGTCGGCCCAGGTCGGGTACGGGTGGCCGAGCAGGGCGTCGGCCGGGACCGTGTCGTAGTAGCGAGCGTAGCGGGCCGCGGCCTCGAACCGGCCCAGCTCGCCGCGCGCGACCCGCGCCGCGATCAGCGCCGGCGCCAACACCTCGTCGGAGGCGCGCACGTACACGCTGGTGTACATGGCCGAGGCCACCAGCGCGGCGCGGTCGATCGCCGGCGCGCTGGCCAGGCGGGTCAGGGCGATGGCCAGCACCTGGTGCAGCTTGACCACGTCCTCGAGCCGCTCGCCGGCGTCGGTGCGCGCCGCCGCGCTGGCCAGCAGGTCGGCCTGCTTGCCCAGGCCGAGCTCGCGCAGGCGCGCCACCATCGCCTCGACTCGGCGCGGCGTCACCGAGGGCAGGCCGGCGTACAGGAGGCCAGCCAGCTCCTCGCGCAGCTCGCCCAGCGCGATGGCCGCCGCCGACAGCCCGAGCGCACGCGCCGCCGCGGCCCAGTGCGTCGCGCCGCCGGGCGCCTCGGCCGCGTCCGTCTTCCCGGCCAGGTCCGCCACGCTGATCGGCCGCAGCTGCAGGCCGCGTCCGCCGTCGACGACCACCGCCATCGGCGTCAGCGTCGGCAACGCCCCGTCGAAGCCGAGGTCGCCGATGACCACCCGCAGCGCCGCCGCCGTCAGCGCGGTGGCCAGCCGGTCGGTCACGCGGTGGTCCCCCGGCAGGGCGATCGCCGCGTCGTGGTCGTCGACCAGCTGCAGGCGGCCGCGCTCGGCCACCACCATGGCGCAGGCGATCGCCACCGGCACCGTGTCGGGCGCGAACACGTCGCGCCGGTGCTCCTGCAGGAGCGCCAGCGCGGCGCCCACGCTCGGCAGCGCGCCGTCGACCAGGCGGGTCAGGTCGGCCGGCCCGAGGTCGACCACGCTCGGCGCGTCGAGGTCGAGCCGGCGCGGCGGGTAGCTCGGATACAGGCTGCCGCTGGCGCCGCGCAGCACCTTGCCGGCGTAGCTGCGCTTGGCCGGCGTACGCCGGGCCAGGAAGCGCGGCAGGATCTGCTTCTCGGCGTAGTGGCCGGTGCCGGCCAGATCGACCAGGCGGCTCTCGCGGATGATGAAGTCGTCGGCGGTCTCGCGGTGCAGGTAGGCGACCTCGACCAGGTCGAGCCCGGCCACCGGGGTGCGGTCCTTCTTGCCCCAGGTCTTGCCGATCAGCTCCTCGACGTGGCGGTCCTCGAGCGCCTCGCCGCCGAGGTGCCGCTCGAGCTTGCGCGCGGTCAGCAGCAGGTCACCGAGCAGCTCGGCGTAACCGAGCTCGTCAACCGCGCCGCCGCCACGGCTGGTCGCCAGGAGGTCAGCCAGGCCGATGGTCTTGGCCGACAGCCGGCGCAGCTTGTGCTCGCGCAGGTTCTCGCCGAGCGCCCGCACCTGGTCGGCCCGGTCGGCCGCCAGCGAGGCCGCGCCGGTCAGCGCCAGCTCGCGCACCACGGTCAGCACCTGGTCGACGCCGCGGCGCATCAGCTCGGCCTGGTCGACCTTGCCGGCCTTGACCTTCTTCTTCTTGTCGTCGCCGCCGGCGCCGGGTGGCGGTGCCTCGGCCACCGCGAAGGCGTCGGGGTTGCGCTGCCACGCCACCATCAGCGCCGCGGCGTGTTTGCAGTACGGCCGGCTGCGCGCCGCCATACACGAGCAGCGGCCGCGGGCCCGGGTCGGATCGACCGCGCCAGCGTCGAACACGATCTGCGTCTTGTAGGTCGTGCTGCCGCGCGCCTCGGCGAACAGCTTGCGGCCGTGCCGGGCCAGGTGGCTCAGGTCGCCGGCGTCGAGCAACGCCGCGCCCTTGGCCAGCTCGGCGCCGTCGCTGACCAGCATGCGCAGGTCGGCCACCGTCAGCCGGGGCGGCGCGTCGTCGCCGGTGGGTGGGGTTGGAGGTCCGGCCATCGCCCGCGTGCTCAGTCGAGGTCTACGTCGACGTCGTCGCCCTTGCCGGCCTTGCGCGGCGGCGGCGGCGGCGGCGCGACCCGCCGCACCTGGGCCAGCTCCTGCTGCAGCTCCTCGACCTCGACGTCGACGGTCAGCCCGCCGAGCGCCTCGACCGGCAGCGCCAGCGCCTCGGCCAGCGCGCGCAGGTAATCGTCCTCGCGCAGGTCGTGCTCCTCGTCGGCCTCCTGGATCGACGCCACCAGGTGCAGCACCCGCTTGCGGTCGTGCTCGTCGTCGGCGGCGAACACCGCGGCCGTCGCCTCCAGGTCGAACGCCTTCGGGTCGAACTGGTTGACCAGCGCCGCGACCTCGGGCGGCACCGCGCCGCCGGTCAGGTCGGCCACGATCTCGAGCACGGCGTCGGCCTCGTGGTCGTGGAAGTGCTCGTCGGCGTAGGCCGCCCCGAGCATGAGTTCAACCAGGGGGACGATGCGATCGGCGGCCATGCCCGACGATACCCGAGTTGGTGGAGATCGACAGCCTCACCACCCGGCCTCCTCGCCGTCGCGGATGACCGGGCCCGGATCCTGGTGCTTCATGATACGCGCCATCACCCCGACCAGCTTGCGCGGCGTACACGTGAAGCAGTATGCGCCGAGCCCGACCAGCTCGCTGGCCAGGGCGTGGTCGTAGCTGGGGCTGCCGCTCTCACTCAGGGCCAGCAGCACCAGCACCTTGACCTGGGCCTCGACCAGCTGCCGCACCCGGGCCACCAGCGACGCCTGGTCGCCGCCCTCGTACAGGTCGGTCACCAGCAGGAAGATGGTGCGGGCCGGCTGCTCGACGAAGTGCTCCTGCACGTAGGCCACCGCGCGGTTGATGTCGGTGCCGCCGCCGAGCTGCGACGCGAACAGCACCTCGACCGGGTCGGTCAACAGCGGCGTGACGTCGACGATCTCGGTGTCGAAGAACAGGAGGCGGGTCCGCACCACGTCGATCGACGCGAAGATCGCGGCCATGACCGAGCTGTGCACCACGCTGTGCGCCATCGAGCCCGACTGGTCGACGGCGATGACCACGTCCCAGTCGTGGCGGCGGCGCTGGTTGGACCAGAAGTAGATGCGCTCGGGCACCAGGCGCTGCCGGGCCTGGTCCCACCCACGCAGGTTGCGCTGGATGGTCTTCTTCCAGTCGACGTTGCGGGCCAGGCGCAGCGGCGAGGTCTGGTCGCGCCGGACCGCGCCGAGCACCGCGGTGCGGACCTGGCTCTCGAGCTGACGGCGCAGGTCGGCCACCACCTCGGCCACGATCTGCCGGGCCAGGTCCTTGGCGCGGTCGGGCACCAGCCCGCGCGCGGCCAGCAGCGTCGCGACCAGGTCGACGTTCTTCTCCAGGTACGGCAGCGTCTCCGGCTCGAACAGCAGCTCGGTCAGGCCGCGCTTGTGGATGGCGTCGTGCTGGACCATGGCCACCACGTCGGTCGGAAACAGCTCGCGCAGGAGGCCGAGCCACTTCGGCAGGTACGGGCGCGAGCCGGCGCTGCCGCCGCGGCGGTCGCCGTCGTAGGCGAAGCCGAGCGCCTGGTCGAAGTCGCTCAGCCGATCGGCGCCGAGGCCGACCCCGTCGGCGCCGTCGCCGAGGCCGGCCAGGCCGAGCCGGGACGACGCCGCCTCGGCCGCCGGCCCGAGCGCCAGCCGCCAGCGCAGCAACGCCTCGGCCTCGGCGGTCGGCAGCGGGCCGGGCGCGGGCGTGGCGCTCGGCGGTGGGGGCGGCGCTTTCTTGCTCATAGCAGGTCGTCCAGGTCGTCCATCGCCGCGGCCAGGTCGGTGCTGGCCGCGGTCAGCGCGGCGACGTCGCGCGCCGCCAGCGCCGCCACCGCCTGCGGCTGCGCGCCGAGCTGGCGGTGACCGAGCAGATTCTCGACCAGGTAGCGGCGCTCGGTTGCGCCCAGCCCGGCCAGGGCCCGGCGCAGGAGCGGCAACACCTCGCGGAAGCGGTCGGCCGGGATACCCTGGATGAAGCGGTCGAGCGCGGCGACGACGTGCCGGTTCTTGACCAGCACCAGGGCGTTGACCGACAGGAAGCCCTCGACGAAGGCCGCCGCCGCCGCTGGCGCGGCCCGATCGGACACCCGGCGCTCGATCAGCGCGGTGACCTCGTCCTCGCCGAGCTGCTCGGCCAGGTACAGGAGGCCGGCCAGCTGGCCGGCACACGCCGCGTGCAGGTGATCGTCGTCGATCAGCGGCCGCACCGTGCGCAGGTACAGCTCGCGGTCGACGTGGCGCGCGCCGGCGCCGCCGCCGAGCGCGACCTCGTGCAGGACGCGGATGGCCTCGCGTGCCGGCGCCACCGCCTCGTCGTCGCCGACGCAGGCGCCGGCGATGCGAAGCACCGCGCGGCCGAACGCGCGCGCGCACAGCGCGGCGATGACCTCGGTCGCGCCAGCGTCGCCGCCGCGCGAGCTGCCGTAGCTGACCAGGCCGGCCAGGGCCCGCGTGGCCCGGGCCAGGGAGGCCAGGTCGTCGTCGGCCGCGGCCAGGCGATCGGTCACCGCCAGCGCCTCCGGCAACACGCCGGGCGCGCTGGCCACGACGGCCTCCATCAGCACGTGGGCGGCGTCGCCGGCCCCGCGCGCCGCCGCCAGCGCGTCGTGCAGGAGGCGGGCCACCACCTGCTCGAGGCTGTCGCCGTGGACGATACGCTCGACCAGGGCGATGTCGGTCGCCGGCGTCCACTGCGCCTGCCAGTGCTCGCGCACCCGGGCCAGCGCCGCGAAGCCGCCGGCCGCCTCGCCCGGGTCGGGCCCGGCGCTGGCCAGCTGCTGGCTGCCCTGGTAGCTGGCGTACGGCACGTCGGCCACCCGCAGCCGGTGCAGGAACACGCTGGTGTCGACCTGGACCTGGTCCCCCAGCTTGAGGGTGAAGCGCTCGAGCTCGTCGCTGGCCGGCAGCCGGCTGGCCGCGACCTGGCGCCAGAACTCCTCCTGCAGCGAGTTGCGACCGAGCTTGGCGGCGACCCGACCGACCGCCTTGCCGACCACCGCCGGCCACAGGAAGGCGTCGACGTGGGTGGCGTCGCCCCGGCACATCGTCGCCACCGTGGCCTCGCGCAGCTCGTCGAGCCCGGGCGCGTGTTTGCCGCGCAGCCCGGCCAGCGCCACCGCCAGCCGGTACGCCTCGATGGTGTCGGCCAGCGAGGCGGCGAAGCCGCGCACCCGCAGGTGCTCGGCGAACTCGATCAGCGTCTCGAGCGTGGCGCGCACGTAGTCGCAGCCGGCGTCGTGCGCCTTCTGGTAGTAGCGCGGCGCCCGGTTGCCGGCGCCATAGCCGGTCTGCGCGGCCAGGCGCGGGAACGAGTACGGGATGAGGGTGACCGCCGATGGCACCGGCGCCGGCAGCGTGGCCTCGAGCGCCGGGTCGACCGCCCCGGCCAGCATCGCCGCGGCGTGGGCGGCGCCGACGACGACGGCGATGCGCTCGGGCGGCGTGCCGGCCGCCACCTCGGCCAGGACGTGCCGGCTCATGCGGGCGTCGCGCGCCTGGTGGTGGGTGACCGGCCAGCGGGCGCGGGACAGGTCGGCCCAGGCCAGCATCGCCGCCATGAACCCGGCCTGGTCGTGCGCCGGCGCCTCGAAGTACGCCTCCCACATCTCCTCGAACGAGCGAAAGCCCAGGCCACGGGCCCAGTCGTCCTCGCCGGCGTCGTCGCTGGCCTGGCCCGCGCCCGCGCCCGCGGGACCAGCAGGCTGGTCGTCGGCCGTGGCCTCGCCGTCCTCGCCGTCCTCGCCGTCCTCGCCGTCCTCGCCGTCCTCACCGTCCTCACCGGGCCGCTCGGCCAGCGCCTCGCCGCAGCTCAGATCGATGAACTCGACCCGGGCCCCGTGCGCGACCGCCCAGCACATCGCCACGTACTCGGGCGAGTAGCTGGCCAGCGGCCAGGTCACCGAGCGCGCCGCGCCCTCGGTGCGGTAGGCCAGGATCGCGACCGGCGGAAGTGTGTCGGGGTCGACCAGGTGCGGCACCAGGTGCACCGCGTCGCGCGGCGCCTCGATCATCACCACTGTCGGCGCCGTGCCGTCGAGGTAGCGGCGCAGCACGGCGCTGGTGCGCGGCGAATGGTGGCGCACCCCGAACACCTTGACCTCGCGCAGACGCGGCAGCTGGCTCCAGTCGACCGCCGCCGGTCCGGGTGGTGGCGACGGCGAGACCGCCGACGCCGAGCTCGACGACGACGGCGGGGACGGCGCCGTCACCTCCGGCGGCGCAGCCGGCGCCGGCGCCGGCTTCTTGCGCGGGCGCGTCGCCATCGCCTCAGGTCGACCCGGCCGCCTTGGCCGCCACGCCGCGGGTGGCCGCGTACAGCTCCTTCCACGGCCCGGTCCGGCCCTTGGCCACGGTCTCGACGTACTCGGCCAGCACCTTGAGGTCGTCGCCGCCCTCCTTGCTGATGGCCCCGACCAGCGAGCGCGCCACCTCGGCCGCGCCGACCTTGCCGCCGCCGAAGCTGCCGGCCAGGATGCCGCTGTTGAACAGCACGCTGATGGCCTCCGCCGTCGACATGACCGAGCCGGGCTGGCGCAGCTTGACCTTGCCGTCCTTGGACAGGCCAGCCCGCAGCTCCTGGAACACCGTGACCAGCATGCGGGTGAGGTCGGCCGGCGCCTCGACCCCGACCTGGTAGTCGGCCCGCAGCTCGGCCTCGCGTCCGGTGACGATGCGGATCTCCTGCTCGAGATCGTCGATGACCGGCACGGTGACGAAGTTGAAGCGACGCTTGAGCGCGGCGCTCATCTCGTTGACGCCGCGGTCGCGGGTGTTGGCGGTCGCGATCAGGTTGAAGCCGCGCTGCGCGGTCACCACCTCGGCCAGCTCGGGGATGCCGAGCTGCTTCTCCGACAGGATCGAGATGAGCGCGTCCTGGATCTCCGAGCTGGTCCGGGTCACCTCCTCGAGCCGGGCGATCTTGCCGTCGCGCATCGCCCGCAGCACCGGCGACGGCACCAGCGCACGAGGGCTCGGCCCCTCGGCCAGGAGCAAGGCGTAGTTCCAGCCGTACTTGAGGTGCTCCTCGCTGGTGCCGGCGGTGCCCTGCACCACCAGCGCGCTGGTGCCGCTGATGGCCGCGGCCAGGTGCTCCGACAGCCAGCTCTTGGCGGTGCCGGGCTCGCCGGCCAGCATGAGCGCGCGATCCGAGGCCAGGGTGGCGATGGCCACCTCGACCAGGCCACGGTCGCCGATGTACTTGGGCGCGATCGGCACGCCGCCGACCGGCTTGTCGCTGCCCAGGATGTAGGTCGCCACCGCGCGCGGCGACATCGCCCAGCCGGGTGGTCGCCCGCCTTGATCGGCGGCGATGAGCGCGGCCAGCTCGGCGGCGTACTTGTGCTCGGCAGACAGGCGGATCTCGGCCATCGGGGCGCCTCCAGGTCGGCGCACAGGCTATCACCAGCCCTCGCTGGGACCCCTGGTCCAGGCCAGGCACCTACACCGACGCCGGCGGAACGGGCGTGAATCCAAGCAGATCGGCGGCGCGGCTCATCCGTTGCCAGGCACAGCGAAGAAACCTGGTCACGAAACAGGGTCGTGACCGCACCTGGGGGACGTGATGGCCGTACAAGTCATGGCGAACGAGGCCGATCCGATCGGCGAGCTGATTGGCGCCGGCCAGCACCGCGAGGCGCTGGCCGCGTGTGCCCGCGCCTACGGCCAGCCGCTCGGCCGCCTGTGTATGGCGTTCCTCGGCTCGCAGGGCGACGCCGAGGAGGCCGTGCAGGAGACCTTACTCGCCGCCCACGCCGCCTTCGCCGGCTACCGCGGCGATGGCACGGTCAAGGCCTTCCTGTACGGCATCGCGCGCCGGGTGTGCGCGCGCCGGCTCGAGGGCCGACGGCGCGACCAGCGCCTGCTCGAGGTGGTGCCGACCGCCGGCGAGGCCCACGACGCCTTCACCACCCGCCAGCGCGCCCGCCTGGTGCGCGACGCGCTCGATCGGCTCAAGCCGAGCGAACGCGACGCGCTGGTCCTGCGCTACGTCGCCGATCTGAGCCATCGCGAGATCGGCGTGACCTGCAACATCGACGAGGCCGCCGCCCGCAAGCGGGTCAGCCGCGCGCTCGATGCCCTCCGCACCCTGCTCCCCGCTGCCCAGGAGTTCGACCAATGAGCCTCTCGTCTTCCCCGTCCGCGGCGTGCACCGCCGTGCTCGATGATCTGACCGCGATCGTCGATGGCGACGCGACCGCCGTCGCCCGCCACGCCGATCACCTGGCCAGCTGTGACGCCTGCCGCGACGCCCGCCACGAGGCGACGATGGTCGCGCGTGCGGTCGGACGCGCTGGCGCCGACTTCGTCGTCCCGGCCGACCTCGAGGCCCGGGTGCTGGCCGCGGTCGACGCCGCGGCGCCGGCGGCCTCGTCGCCGCCCGTGCCCGTGCCCGTGCCCGCGCCCGCGCCGACCGCCCCCGAGGCCCGCACCGACGTGCCGGCGCCGACGACCTCGAAGCCGCCCGCCCCGGTGACCGCGATCGCCAGCAAGCGCCGCACCGGCCGCTGGGTCGGCGCGGCCGCGCTCGCCGCGGTCGCCGCCAGCGCCACCGCCTACGTCGCCACCCACGAGTCGTCCAGCACCACGTCCGGCCCGACGACGTCGCCGACCGCCCAGGCCGGATGGTCGGGCAAGGTCAGCCGCGTCGAGCGCGCCGCCAAGGACGGCGGCACCGGCCTCGAGGCCCGCGCCGCCGGCGCCACCTGGCAACCGGTCGCCGCCGACCAGCAGCTCGCCGCCGGTACCTCCGTGCGCACCGACGGCCGGACCCGGGCCTGGCTGGCCCTGGCCGACGGCAGCCAGCTCGCGCTCGACCATGGCACCGAGCTGACGCTGGCCAGCGCCAGCGCCGCCGGTGCGCGTCGGCTCGAGCTGGCCAGCGGTCGCGTCGTCGCCGACGTGGCCGAGGCCAAGGACGCCGCCGGCCCCGCGCGGATCGGCACCAGCCGGGGCACGGTCGAGATCGTCGGCACGCGCCTGGTGGTCACCGCCAGCGCCGACCAGACCGCCGTCCGGGTCACCCGCGGCAGCGTCCGCCTGGTCCCGACCAGCGGCGACGCCGTCGAGGTCCGCGCCGGCGAGGAGGGCACCCTGGCCAGCACCGGCGCCACCGTGGCCCCGGCGCCCGCGTTGACCAGCGAGGTGGCGTGGTCCGAGTCGGCCGAGGGCCCGAGCGACGCCGGCAGCACCGACCTGGCCGGGCTCGGCGCGCTGCGCGCCTTCAAGCCGGGCGAGTCGCGCGACCGCGACTGGGGCCTGACCCTGGCCCGGCACGACGTCAAGGTCCGCATCGCCGGGCCGGTCGCGCGCACCGAGATCACCGAGACCTTCCGCAACGACAGCGACGCCGTGCTCGAGGGTGTGTACCAGTTCCCGCTGCCGGCCGACGCCCGCATCGACGCCCTCGCCCTCGACGTCAAGGATGGCTTCGAGGAGGGCGCGTTCATCGACAAGGAGCGCGCCACCAAGATCTGGACCGGCGTCATCAACAAGGCGGCGCCGCGCCCGGAGCGGCCGCCGATGGAGATCATCTGGGTGCCCGGGCCGTGGCGCGACCCGGCGTTGCTCGACTGGAAGCGCGGCGGCCGGTTCGAGCTGCGCGTGTTCCCCATCCCGGCCAAGGGCCAGCGCACGATCAAGATCGCCTACACCCAGGTGGTGAACCCGCGTGGTGGCTGGCGCCAGTACGCCTACCCGCTGCCGCACTCGAGCGACGGCTCGACGGTGGCCGAGAACTTCTCGGTCGACGTCGAGGTGCGCGGCGCCGAGCCGGGCGCGGTCCGCACCAGCGGCTACGACCTGGCGGCGCCGGCGCCGGGCAACAAGCCGGCCGGCACCGACGTGGTCGCCCTGGCCATGCAGAAGACCGCGTTCGTGCCGACCGGCGACCTGACCATCGACTACCGGCCGACCGACGGCGCGGCCGAGCTGCGGGCCTGGACCTTCGCCGGCGCCGCCGCGGTGGCACCCGACGCCGCCCTGGCCAGCAAGAAGGGCGTCGGCATCGACCCCAAGGTGGTCGAGGCGCAGCGGGCCATCGCCGCCGACGCGCGGCCGACCGCGGTGCTGGCCCTGCGTCCGACGCTGCCGCGCTGGCGCGAGGGCAAGGCGCGCGACTACGTGCTGGTGGTCGACACCAGCCAGTCCATGGTCGGTGAGCGCCAGGCCCGGGCCCTGGCCATGACCCGGGCCGCCATCGACGAGATGGACCGGCGCGATCGCGTCACCGTGCTGGCGTGCGACAGCGAGTGCCGGGCCCTGGGCCCGGTGCGGGCGCCGTCGAGCCAGGTCGCGGCCGAGGCCGCCACCTTCCTGGCCAAGCAGGACGCGGCCGGGGCCAGCGATCTGGTCGGCGCCATCCGCGCCGGCGCCGAGCAGCTCGCCGCCGGTGAGCGCGAGGGCTGGATCATCTACATCGGCGACGGCTTCGCCTCGACCGGGTTCCGCCGCGCCGCCGACGTCGAGGCGGCCATCACCGCCGCCACCGCGCCGCGTGGCCTGCGCGTGACCACCGTGGCCATCGGCAGCGACGCCGACGGCAACCTGCTGGCGGCCGCGGCCCGTGGCGGCGGCGGCAGCCACCTGGCCTGGCGCCCGGGCCAGCGCGTCGGCACCACCGCCCTCGCCGTGCTCGAGACCACCTACGGCGCCGCCCTGCGCGACGCGGTGATCGAGCTGCCGCCTGGCCTGGCCGACGTCGCCCCGGCCGAGCTGCCGACCATCCGCGCCGGCGAGGAGGTGCTCATCGGCGCCCGCGTCACCGGCGACGTGCGCGGCGACGTGGTCGTGCGCGGCACCGTCGGCGGCCAGCCGTTCGAGCAGCGCTACCCGCTGACCCTCGCGGTGTCGACCGCGGCCGGCAACGGCTTCGTGCCGCGGCTGTGGGCCTCGCTCGCCATCGACGAGCTCGAGCGCCAGGGCCGTGGTGAGGACCGCGCCCGCATCGTCGGCCTGTCGCAGGGCTACGGCGTGATGTCGCGCCACACCTCGCTGCTGGTGCTGGAGTCGGCCGCGATGTTCCAGGCCTTCGGCGTCGACCGGACCCGCCCGCAGGTGGCGTGGACCGGCGAGGACGACCTCGAGGAGAACACCAGCTCGGGCGCGGTCGCGTACGCCGGCGGTGGCAGCAGCGGCGAGGCCGCCGGGTTCGACCTCGCGGCCGGCAAGGGCGACTCGGCGCGGGCCGACAAGGCCAAGAAGGCGCCGAGCAAGGACGAGGACATCAGCCTGCTCGAGCCGCTCATGGAGAAGTCGGCCACCAGCGACCGGCTTGGCCCGATGGGCGCCAGCCGGTCCGCGCCCGCGCCGGTCCAGCCGCGCGACGAGCCGTGGGTGCAGGACGGCCGCATCATGGTCGCCATGCGCAAGGTGTGGTTCCGCACCGCGGCCATCGCCGACGGCGGCCCCGACGTCGCCACGACCCAGGCCGCGATCGACGGGGCCGAGACCGCGCTGAACGAGCAGCCCGACAGCCGCGAGCGCCACCGCGCCCTGGTCCAGGCCCTGGCCTACGGCGGCGAGCTGCCGCGCGCGACCGAGATCGCCCGGCGCTGGCTCGAGCGGGACCGCCTCGACCCCGAGGCGCTCGGCTACCTGGCCGACCTCCTCGGCCGCCAGGGCCAGCGCGACGCCGCGCTGCGCACCCTGGCCGGCCTGGTCGACCTCGCGCCCGACACCGCCGTGCACCACGAGCGGCTGGCCAGCGCGTACGAGCGCGACGGTCGCTTGCGCCAGTCGTGTGCGCACCGCATCGCCCTGGCCGCGCTCGAGACCGGCGACGCCCGCCGCGGCGGCGCCGCGGTGCGCTGCCTGCGCGGCCTCGGCCTGGTCGCCGACGCCGAGCTGGTGCTGCGCGGCCTGCGCAGCGACAAGCTGCGGGTGGAGGCGGAGAAGGCCGCGACGGCGTCGGCGCCGCCGCCGCGTGACGGCGGTGACCTGACCGTGCGCGCCAGCTGGGACGCCGGGGCCGATCTCGACCTGACGATCGTCACCCCGCAGGGGGCGCGCCTGTCGTGGATGGGTGGCCGGGCCGGCCTGGTCGCGACCGACGTCCGCTCCGCCACCGGCGAGCAGCTGTCGCTGCGCACCCTGCCGCGCGGCCGCTACCTGGTCGAGGTCAGCCGCGGCGCCGACGGCGCCAACGGCCCGGGCCGCACCATCCGCGGCAACCTGGCGGTGACCGCGCTCGGCGACAAGCGGACCCTGCCGTTCGAGCTGGTCGGCGACCGCGCGGTGGTCGGCCGCATCGACGTCACCTCGCAGTTCCGCCTCGAGCCGGTCAGCACCACGGTGCCGACGCCGACGCCGACCCGCCTGCGTCCGGCCGACATCCAGCGGGTGTGGTCGGGCGTGGCCGGCCAGCTCGCCGGCTGCGGCGACGGCACCGCCACCACCACCCGCTTGACCGTGCGGATCGAGGCCAACGGCCGGGCCCGGGTCACCGGCGGATGGACCGGCCGCGGCGCGGTCGACGCCTGCCTGGCCCGCGTCGTCCAGCGCCTGTCCTTCCCGGCCTCGAGCCAGGCGGTGACCGTCGCACTTCCGGCGCGGATGTAGCCAGGTCGCGCGACCGATCAGGCCAGCGGCACCAGCTGGCGCAGCTGCCACGCCTGCACGTGCTGCACCCGCTGGGCGTCGCGCTGCTTGCGCGCCATCCCGCGCGCGTACAGGCCGACCACGCCGATCAGGCCGACCGCGTAGGCCGCCAGCACGAAGGCGACGTGCTGCAGATCGGTCGAGACCACCGGCGAGTCGAGCACCAGCGCGCCGTGCCGGACGAACATCGACGGCGACAGCACGCCGGTCAGCTCGAGCAGCCAGGGCACCAGCACGCCGCTGCCCAGGACCAGGCCCATCGGCACCAGCTTGCCCTCACGCGGGTGGGTCGCGAAGGCCAGCATGGTCGCGGCGGCCAGGCCGGGCGCGACCAGGAACGGCGTGGCCAGGCGGGCGAACATGCCGATGAGGCAGGCGTTGGCGACCAGCTGCAGCGCGAACAGCGGCGGCGCGGCCTCCGGCCAGCGGTACTGCCAGAAGGCCAGGCCCCCGCAGGCGACGATGGCCGCGGCCAGCGCCAGCACGTAGGCCGGATCGGCCCCGACCCAGGCCAGCAGCGGCACGAACAGGAAGTAGATCCCGAACGAGAACAGGCCGAGGCGGTTCTGGACCCGGGTGTCGCTGGCGTCGAGCGCGCGCAGCTCGTCTTGCACCTCGGGCGGCGTGACCCGGGGCGGCTCGAGCATGAGCCGGCCGACCAGCGCCGCCGCCTCGGCGGCGCCGGGATCGAGCGCGAGCGCCCGACCGGCCTCGGACATCGCCCGCCGGCGCGCCTCGACGTCGTCGCCGCGGTCGTGCGCGCGCTGGGCCGCCGCCACGTGCTCGCTGGCCAGGCGCCGGCGCAGCGCCAGGTCGCGGTCGCCGTCGAGGTAACGCTCGACCGCCTCGGCCAGCGCACGCGCCGTCGGGTACCGCTGGTCGCGCTCGGCCCGGGTCGCGACGACGCAGATCTGGTCGAGCTCGGGCGCCAGCTCGCGCCCGGGCGCGCGCCGCGACGGTCGGGCATCGAGCGCGGCGTAGTCGACCTCGAGCGCCGGCGCCCCGTGCGGCAGCAGGGCCTCGCCGGCGAGGATCTCGAACAGGATACATCCGAGCGCGAACACGTCGGCCCGGTGGTCGAGCCGACGCTCGCCGCGCAGCTGCTCGGGTGGGATGTAGCCCGGCGTGCCCAGGATCGAGCCGGCCCGGGTGGTCCCGGCCAGGTCGGCGTCGGGCCAGCTCGGCTTCTGACTGTCGGGGCCGTGTGGACCCGGCGTGGACGCCACCGCGCCGGGCTCGCCGGTGTCGTCGCCGACGACCCGGGCCACGCCCCAGTCGAGCACGTACACCTCGCCGAAGTCGCCCAGCATGATGTTGCTCGGCTTGAGGTCGCGGTGCACCACGCCGCGCTGGTGCGCGAACTCGATGGCCAGGCACACGTCGACGAAGGCGCGCAGCAGGCGCTGCCGGTTGGTCGGCGGCCGGCCGGCGACCCGCTCGTCCATCAGGAGGCTGGCCAGGGTGGTCCCGGTCAGCCGCTTCATCACGAAGAACGGGCGGCCACGCTCGTCGACCGACAGCTCGTGCACCGGCACGATCGCCGGGTGCTCGAGCCGGCCCTGGATCCGCGCCTCGCGCAGGAAGCGGGCCTCGGCCGACGGCGACGGGTTGTCGCGGATACGCTTGATCGCCACCTCGCGCCCGATCTGCTGGTCACGGGCCAGCAGCACCTCGCCCATCCCGCCGACGCCGATGCGGGACCCGACCTGGTAGCGGTCGCCGGTCGCGGTGCTGGCGCGGGTGGAGGGCGGCGCGTCGTCGGCGACCGGGTCGGTCTCGGGCCCGCCCGGGTGGTTGACCGCGGTCGCGGCGGACGGGGGTGGCGGCGGCGGGTCCTCGTCCGGGCACATGCGGGCATGGTACCGCCGCCAGCGGCGGCCGCGCCGCCGCGGCGCCGTGGCAAGATCGGCCGATGCGTACCCTCCTGGCCGCCGCCGTGTCCTGCCTGACCTTGACCGCTTGCGGCGACGATGGTGGTGGCGGAGGCGGCGATGGTGGTGGCGGCGGCGACGGCGGCGGTGGCGGCGGCCCCGACGCCACGCCGGTGCAGAGCGGCAGCGGGCGCTACTTCGACCAGGGCTGGTTCTACCAGGACGTGTCGAGCCTGGCTCCGGCCAGCTCGTCGGCGGCGATGATCGCCTCGCTGCGCGGCGCCGGCGGCTGGGGCAACGGCGACCTGTTCCAGATCGACTTCTCGATCGACGTGCTCGACGCCACCGCCGCTACCCCGCGCCGGACCTTCACCCCGACCGCCGACTTCTACCAGCCCGACTGCGACCAGGTCGAGCTGCCGGTCCCGGTCGGCGGCAACGTGGAGGGTGAGGCCGACTACGCCTGCGCCGGCGACGGCGACTGCCACCTGCTGGTGTGGGCCGCGCACGAGCAGCGCCTGTACGAGATGTGGCGGGCCGACATCGCCGGCGGTCAGGCCGACGGCGCCTTCGCCGGCGGCTGCCTGGCGGTGTGGGACACCAGCCGGGCCTACCCCGACACCGGCCGCGGCGAGCAGTGCACCAGCGCCGACGCCTCGGGCTTCCCCATCGCCCCGCTGCTGTTCTCCGCCGACGAGGTCGCCGCCGGCGAGATCGACCACGCCATCCGCTTCATCCTGCCCAACGATCGCCCGCAGGAAGGCTACGTGCGCCCGGCCACCCACGGCACCCGCACCACCGGCGACGCCAACGCGCCGTACTACGGCGTGCACCTGCGCCTGCGCGCCGACTTCGACCTGGCCAGCCTGCCCAACGAGGGGGCCCGCGTCGTCGCCCGCGCCCTGCAGCGGTACGGCATGTACCACGCCGACGGCGGCAATATCGCGCTGACCGCGCAGAGCGACCGCTGGACCGCCGCCAAGTGGGACGGGCTGCTCGGCCCGCGCGACCTGTCGTCGCTCCAGGTCGAGGACTTCGAGGTCATCGACCACGGCGGCCCCATCGACCTCACCTTCGACTGCGTGCGCTGAGGCGTCCGTCCACCGCGCCAGCCCGGCGCTCGCCGCTCAGCGCGCGGTGACGGTGACGTCGATGCCGGCACACGCGCCGGTCTCGCTCACGGTGACGAACGTCGCGCCGGCCTGGCCGACCGCGCTCAGCGTCGCCGGCGTGCCGGCCAGCACCTCGAGGCTGTCGCCGACCGCGCTGCCATCGGCGTTGAGCACGCCGACCATCGCGCTGCCGGCGGCGGCCGCGACCTCGAGCGAGAAGGCCGCGCCCTCGGCCACCGCCAGCTTCATGTAGCCGTTCTGGTTGCACGGCGGCTTGACGGCGATGACCCCGAGCGGGTGGGTCGGCGCGTCGGCCATGGTCTCGGACAGGGCCGGCGCCGGCGCCGTCGCCCCGCCAGCACCACCCGGCGCGACGACCGAGCCTCCCTTGGCCAGACACCCGGAAGCAGCAAGCAGCACGAGCGACACGGCGATTCTCGACATGGTTGGTCGAGCCCGACCGCCGGCGATGTGACGCCTGACCTGGATCACAGGTGTGGAGCCTGGCCACGCCGCCGTCGTAAAGGCCCTCACCCACGGTGCGGCCCGACCAGTGCCAGGCCGGTGTTTCGCGCCCTTGCGCTGGCACACGACGTGGATGGAGGTCGGGTATGCGTATCGCCTTCGCCGCCGCCACCTGCCTGCTCCCGCTGCTCACCACCACCTCGTCCGCCCTGGCCCAGGCGCCCGGTGCGGCACCGCCGGCGCCCGAAGGGGTCGCGTCGAGCGCGGCCCCGGCTCCGACCCCGCGCTGGACCGTCGGCCTGCGCCTGACCGGGCTGAGCCTGGGCCGAGCCGACGCCGAGGCGCCCGAGCTCGAGGCCGGCGGGGCTGGCGCCTATGCCCGCTACCGCCTGGCCCGTCGCTGGGAGCTCGAGCTCGCGCTCGACCAGGGCGCCGAGCAGGACCCTGCTGGCGGCATGCTCGAGGGCGGCCGGCAACTCGGCGCGGCCACCGCCGCCGGCCTGTTCCGCATCGCCCCGGAGCGAGCGTGGACCGGCTACCTCCTCGCCGGCGTCGGCGTCACCCACGTCGCCGACGCCACCGGCGCACCGCTGCTCGAGGCCAGCCACGTCGCCCTCGGCGGCGGCGTCGAGCGCCGCTTCGGCCGCTTCGTCCTCACCGCCGATCTGCGCACGATGGTCGTGACCGAGGAGGCGGCCGCCGCCGACACGACGATGGCCCGCGCCGGCGAGCCGGCCGCGCCGGCGCCCGCAGCCGAGCCCGAGCCGCTGATCGGCGCGACCTTCTCGCTGGCCGGCGCGTACCGCTTCTGAAGCCGCGCCCACCCTGGTCACCACGGTGGCCACTGTCGTCGCGGCGGATCCGGCGACGCGACAGCGTCTGTCGTGCCACGGCAATGGCGACTTCCGGCATCCGTGCTTGCAGTGCCGCTCGATCATGGCGCGATCACTGCACAGCGGGCGGCGATGCCTCGCCCCTACCTCGATCGACGTACCTCCCTGCTGGCCGGGCTCGCCGTGGCGACCGCGGCCGGTGGCCTCTGGCTCGCCTGGGTCGCGCGCCCTGGCCATGACCCCTTGCCCACGGTCGACCCTGCGCAGGCCGACCGCTCCGGCGACGCTCCGCCCGGACCGCCGACCGCACCACCGACGCTGGCCGCCGACCGTGCCGCGGCCGGCACCGACCCCGGACCGATCCGGACCGATCTCGGCTACGTCGATGGCGCGCGCCTGGCCCATCGTGGTGTACCGCCGCGCCCGCCGCGCGACCTGCCGGCGCCGCCCCGGCTCGCACCCGATCCTGGGCGCCAGCTGCCGCCGCCGATCACCTCGGTCGAGGCCGACCGTGGTCCCCGCACCCCGGCGATCGTCTCCACGGCGGTGTCGCCATGAGGGCGCCGCGGATCCTCCCCGTCGCGCTGGCCAGCGTCACCCTCGGCCTGCTGGCCGCGCCAGCCGGCGCCGACGTCGTCGCCCCCGCTGCCAACGCCACGCCACCGGTCGGCGGCGCGTACACCACGTCGGTCGGCATCGAGGTCCCTGACTATCGCGAGCTCACGCCGGAGCTGTCCCTGTCGTACGCCTCCGGTGGCGGCAACGGCGCGGTCGGCGTGGGCTGGAGCCTGACCGGCTTCTCCACCATCGAGCGCATCACGCCCGGCAAGGGCACCCCGCGCTACGACGCCACCGACGGCTACATGCTCGACGGCATGGAGCTGGTGGCGTGTGGTCCTGGCGTGGTCAGCCCGTCGTGCGCCGCCGGTGGCACCCACGCCACCAAGATCGAGTCCTACCACCGCATCAGCCTGGCCGGCGGCACCTGGACCGTGACCACCCCGAGCGGGATCCGGTCGGTCTACACCCCGCTGTACAACCCCGGCCTGGGCGTCCATCGCTGGGGCCTGGCGCAGCGGCTCGACCCGATGGGCAACAGCGTCGGCTACGCCTGGTCGTGTACGACCGACTGCGTGCCGTCGCAGATCAGCTACGCCGGCGCCTCGATCACCCTCGCCTACGAGGCGCGGCCCGACCTGGTCAGCTACCCGACCGGCGTCGATCTCCGCATCCTCGACCGCCGGCTGCGGTCGATCGACGTCAAGTTCGCGGGGGTCCGGGCCCGCATCTACCGCGTCAACTACGCCGCCTCGGCGCTCAGCCAGCGCTCGCTGGTGCAGTCGATCCAGCAGTACGGCCGCGACGCGGTCGTCGACGGCACCGGCACCCCGACCGGCGGCACCTCGCTGCCGGCGTCGACCTTCACCTACCAGGACGCGTCGTCGTACGCGTACGGCATCAGCACCTACGTGCCGTGGGCCGGCTACGTCACCAGCGGCGGGTCGTGGCGCAGCGGCGACCTCGACGGCGATGGCCGCGGCGATCTCATCCACCTCTACCCGGGCAGCAACGTGATCGCGTCGATGCGGGCCAACCCGGCCGGCGGCTACACCTACGCCGCCTTCGCGCCCCCCATCCCGGTCGGCGGCACCCAGCCGTGGCAGGGCGGCGACGTCAACGGCGACGGCAAGTACGACCTGATCAAGGCCGACGGCAGCACCATCTACACGTTTCTGTCGACCGGCACCGGCGCGTTCTCCGTCGTCCCGTTCTCGCTCGGCGCCGGCTACGCCTCGACCGACGGCACCTGGGAGTCGGGCGACGTCAACCGCGACGGCCGGACCGACTTCCTCCACATCCTGTCGGCCGGCGTGGTCCGCACCTACCTGTCGAACGGCAACGGCACCTACGGCGCGGTCCAGTTCCAGCCGTGGGCCGGCTACAGCACGGCCACCGGCAGCTGGCAGGTCGGCGACTTCAACGGCGACGGCCGGTCCGACTTCCTGCACGTCCTGCCCACCGGCGGCGTGTACACCTGGCTCAGCAACGGCAACGGCACCTACGCCGTCGCCCACGCTCCGGTGCCGTGGGGCGGCTACGCCGGCGGCGGCGCGTGGTTCCTCGGCGACGTCAACGGCGACGGCAAGAGCGATCTCCTGCACCTGCCGGGCGCGGCCGGCCCGGCCGGCGCGGTCTACTCCTGGGTCTCGAAGGGCAACGGCCAGTTCGTGGTGATCACCACCAACGTCGGCGCCGCCACCAACGCCGGCTTCTGGCGCGCGCTCGACAGCAACGGCGATGGCCGGACCGACCTGGTCCACCTCGGCACCACGACCCAGACCATCTGGCGCGGTCGCGGCGACGGCGGCTTCCACCCGCCAGGCGCCTGGCAGATCGTCCCGTCGGGCAACCTGGCCGGGCCCAACACCCAGTACCTGTCGGCCGACCCCAGCGGCGACACCGCCGCCGACCTCATCTACATCACCGGCGACACCATCTACACGCTGACCAGCCAGAACGCGCCGGGCCCGAACCTGACCAGCGCGACCACCGGCCTGGGCGGGACCATGACCATCACCTACGCGCCGTCGTCGACGGTGGCCAACAGCAACAACCCGCCGGTGATGTGGCTGACCCGGACCGTGACCGCCAGCGACGGCCGAGGCGGGGTGTCGACCACCCGCTACGACTACGAGGGCGGCCTGTACGACCACGCCGACCGCCGCTTCCTCGGCTTCCGCGCCATCCGCACCACGCTCCCGTGTGTGGCCGGCGAGGCGGCCTGCCCGTACCTCAAGACCTGGTACCGGCAGGACTACGGCTCGGTGTCCAAGGTCGAGCGGACCGAGCAGCGCTCCGGCGCCGATCGGCTACGCGCGGTCGAGCTGCACGAGTACACCACCAACGGCAACACCGCGCCGTACACGTCGCTGCGGACCGGCAGCTGGGGCTTCCAGTACGACGGCCTGCAGGTCGCGCCGGCCTGCCCTGGCCCGACCTGCCTGCGCACGTACACCTCCACCAGGTACGACGCCTGGGGCAACCAGAGCGAGGTCATCACCTACGGCGACTGGGACGTGGCCGGTGACGAGGAGTCGGCCTACCACTACTTCACGCCCAACACCGCCGCCTACCTGACCAGCTACCGCAACGCGCTGGTCAGGTACCAGGGCGTGGGCTGGACCGGCGCCTTGCTCGAGTTCTCGGCCAACCTGTTCGACGGTCAGGTCTACGGCGTGGCGCCGACCCACGGCAACGTGACCGAGCGGCAGATGCGCGTGAACGACGCCGGCGCGTGGATCGTCGGTATCCGCACCGGCTACGACGCCTGGGGCAACGTGACCTCCAGGACGGACGCGCTCGGCAACGTCACCACCTACACGTTCGACCCGACCTACCACCTGTTCCCGGTCGGCGAGCGCAACCCGCTCGGCCACACCAGCGGCGCGACCTGGCAGGTCGAGTGTGGCGAGCCGGTCGCCATCACCGATGCCCACGGCATCCACGTCGCCTTCAACCAGTACGACGCGATGTGCCGGCCGACCACCACCACCTTCGCCGGTGGCAGCTGGATCCAGCGCGGCTACGTCGGTCTCGGTAACCCGGCCGGGCAGTACGTCGAGACCACGACGCCGGCCGCGGACGGCAGCTCGACCCCGGTGTGGTCGCGCACCTACCTCGACGGCCTGGGCCGGACCTACCGCGCCACCCGCAAGGGCGTGCCGACCGACGTCGCCAGCGACAGCGAGTACGACGCGCGCGGCCGCCTGACCCGCACCTCGCTTCCGTACTCGGTCGGGACGAGCCCGCGCTGGGCCAGCGCCAGCTACGACGCGTTCGACCGCACCACCCGCCTGACCTACCCCGATGGTGCCTTCACCCAGTCGATCCATGGCTTCTCTGGCGGTAAGCCCTATGTGCAGGCCGTCGACGAGCGCGGGGTGTCGACCTTCGAGTACTTCGACATCTACGGGCGCAAGTCGCACCACTACGAGTTCGGCAACGGGCAGTGGATCGCCAGCACCCAGCACTACGACGCGCGTGGCTTCCTGTCGCGCGTGGTCGACGCCGCCGGCAACACCTCGACCTTCGAGTACGACTGGCTCGGGCGCCAGCAGCGGCAGACCCTGCCCGGCTCCGGCTCGACCACGCTCAGCTACGACGCCAACTCCAACCTGCGGTCGATGGTCGACGCGCGCGGCCTGCGCACCACCCAGAGCTACGACGCGATCAACCGCCTCACCACCCGGATCACCGCGGACGGCGCACCCGGCCAGGAGGTCTACACGCTCAGCTACGACCAGAACGTCGGCGGCTACTTCAACCTGGGCCGCCTGACCAGCTGGTCGGCTCCGGGCGGGACCGGCCTCCTGCGCTACGACGCCCGCGGCAACGTGGTCTTCACCCAGCGCACCATGGACGGCTGGGACTTCCCGATGTGGCTCGGCTACGACGCCGGCGGCCGGCTGCGCCACGTGACCTACCCCGACGGCGACACCCTCGGCAGCGCGACCAACCCGATCCGCTACGACGCGGTCGGCCGGGTCGTGTCGATCCCCGGCTTCGTGACCAGCGCCAGCTACGACGCCGCTGGCCGCCTGACCGGGCACAACAACAGCAACGGCACGTCGTCGACCTACAACTACTCGGCCGACCGCGGCTGGCTCAGCGGCATCCAGACCACCCGTGGCGCCACCACCGTGCAGAACCTCGGCTACGGCCGCGACGCCAAGGGCCGCATCACCCAGATCACCAGCCCGTTCGCCGGGGAGGGCTGGTCGACCCTGGTCTACGACGACCTGGACCGGCTGACCTCCGCCAGCAGCAGCACCAGCGCGGTCTACAACCAGTCCTGGAGCTACGACGTCCTCGGCAACCTCACCTACAACTCGCGGGTCGGGGCCTACAGCTACGCCCTGCCCGGCAAGCCGCACGCGGTCAGCAGCGCCGGCGGCAACAGCTATACCTACGACGCCGCCGGCAACCAGCTCAGCGGCGCCGGCCGCACCATGACCTGGAACGGCGCCGGCCAGCTGGCGCAGGTCGTGGCCGGCCCCAGCCTGATCTCGCTCTTCTACACGCCGTTCGGTGACCGCCTCAAGACCGTCGAGGGCGGCACCACCACCTGGTACGCCGGGCCCGACGTGGTGTGGCCCATCGGCAACGCGCCCATCACCAAGTACGTCCGCCTGGCCGGTCGCATCATCGGCAAGAAGGAGGGCTGGCAGACCTCGACGCCGTACTGGATCCACGCCGACCACCACGGCTCGATCAACGTGGTCACCAACAGCGCCGGCGCCGAGGTGCTGCGCCAGAGCTATCGCCCGTACGGCGAGCTGATGACCAGGACCGGCAGCAACGTCGAGAAGCTGGCCTACCTGGGCGAGCGCCAGGACGCCACGGGCCTGCAGCACTTCGGCGCGCGGGAGTACGACCCGGTGCTCGGCCGCTTCCTGTCGGTCGACCCGGTCATCCCGGGCATGCACTCGAGCGCGCTCAACCGCTACGCCTACGCCTTCAACGCGCCGACGGTGCTGAGCGACCCGGGCGGCCAGAGCCCGAGCGACATCGTCGTGCCCGCCGGCGGCGGCGGCGATCTGTGGAACACCACGGCGCCGGGCGACCGCGACCAGTTCGGGACCCAGGGCAACCTGACCGACGGCGACGAGGACCGCCGGCGCGAGCGCGACGAGCGCGAGCAACAGGCGCGTGACCAGGGCTTCAGTCAGGTCACCGGCTGCACGCCGGGCGACGAGGTCTGTTACCAGGCCTACCTCGATCGCATCCGGGTCCCAACCCCGACCCCGCCACCCCCCGTGGTGGTGCCGCCGACGCCACCGCCGCCGCCCAAGCCGTGTGAGGTCAACTGCAACACCAACAACCCGGTGGTCGATGCCGTGGAGGGCGCGCTCGACGGCAGCGCCGGGCTGCTGGTCTCGCCGCAGGCTGGCAAGCTGATCGGCAACAGCGCGCTCGACGGCTCGAAGTGGGTGACCAACAAGGTCTGGCTGCCCGCCAAGTTCGGTGGTCAGCCGGCGGTCGCGGCGGTGGCGCGGTCGACGGCGTGGGGCCTGCTCAACGTCACCAAGTCGGCGGCCAACGGCGTCATCCGCGCCGTCACCAACGGCCCGGTCGGCAGCACGCTACGCGGTGCGTGGGGCGCGGTGCAGATCGTCCAGGCTGGCTCGCTGCAGCTGCGCGACCTGACCTCGGCGGCGGTGGCCATCGCTACCACCGGCGCGCCGGCGTTCGGCGCGTCGTTCGCCATCAGCTCGACCGGGTTCTCCGCCATCATGTCGACCTCCCCGGGCATCCAGGCCGGGGTGGCGACGATGATGTGCCAGGCGCGGTCGAGCTGTCCCTAGCAGGATGCTGACAAACGCGGCGCAGCCGCGTTTGCAGCGACCTGCCCCGTGCCCGTGCCCGTGCCCGTGCCCGTGCCCGAGTCTGGGCGGTCAGGCTCCGGCCAGACGAGCCAGCATGGCGACGACCCGCTCGAGCAACGCGAGCGCGGGCGCCAGGACGGAGGCGGCGACGGCCTGGCGGCGGTCGAGGATGTCGAGGATCGCCGCAGTCTCGGTCGCAGAGCGTCGCGCCATCCGATAGAAGCGCTGCTTCTCGAGCGATCGGGCACGGGCACGGGCACGGGCAAGGGCACGGGAGCAGGGCGCGAGAAACGCCGCTGCGCGGCGTTTCTCAGCACCCTGCTAGCTAGGCGGCTGCCCAGAGCCCGTGCCGCCGGCCCTGGCCGACGGGACTCGCTGGATGCTCCTTCCGCATCCGGCGAGCGCGGCCCTTCCCGCCGCCGCCGATCCGCGCTCCACTGCCGCCATGGGCAAAGTCGAGGACATGCGGCGACAGCGTGAGGCCCAGGTGGCGGCGCAGGAGAAGGCGGCGCGGGCCCGCGCGGTCGAACCGGCGGTGGCCAGGGCGCCCGCGCTCCCGGTCGAGCCTGCGGCCGCGCCGGCCGCGCCGGAGGCGCAGGCGCCGAAGCCCGCGCCGAAGGCGACGTTCGGCACCCGCCGGCCGCGCGCCGACGCCGACGGCGAGACCGGCACCTGCGCCAGCTGTGGCAAGGTGCGGCCGCTCCAGGGCGGCGTGATCGGCAGCCACCAGAAAGGCCTGGGCAAGATGTGCCCCGGCTCGCGCAAGCCGCCGGCGTAGGGGCCGAGCCCGAGACGCCGGGCCGCGCCCTCAGCCCTCGGAGATCGTGACCTTGTTCATCCGGATCGGCGTCTTCGGCCGGTCGCCGGCGGCGGTCGGGCTGGTCTCGATCTTGGAGATCACGTCCATGCCGCTGGTGATCTTGCCGAACACCGGGTGCTTGGACTGCCCCGGGGTGAACCAGTCGAGGTAGCTGTTGTGCACGGTGTTGATGAAGAACTGCGCGCCGCCGCTGTTGGGCGCGCCGGTGTTGGCCATCGACAGCGTGCCCGGCTCGTTCGACAGCTTGTGCGCCGGCGGGTGCTCGTCCTGGATGCGGCCGAACGGCGAGTTGCCCTGACCGGCGCGCGCGGCGTTCGGGTCCTTGGAGAACTCGCAGCCGAACTGGATCATGAACTGCTTGATCACCCGGTGGAAGTGCAGCCCATCGTAGAAGCCGGCCTTGACCAGCTTGATGAAGTTGCCGGCGGTGACGGGCATCTTGTCGAGATAGATCTCGGCCGAGAAGTTGCCCAGGGAGGTCTCGAAGGTGGCGATCGGGTTGGCCATGGCCGAGTGGTAGCAGGAAATCCGCGGCGGCAAAACGCAGCCGCCGCGCGAAGTGCGGGCCGGCCGCGACCGCGCGGCGCCGGTCAGCTCAGGTGGTCCATCGCCAGCGCCAGCAGGGCGATGAGCTTGCGCGCCGGCAGGTGCTCGACGTTGGCCTCGATGAACTCGTGGATCGACGGCTGCACCTTGGCCAGCTTGGCCAGGCTATCGCCCGAGGCCACCGCGTCGAGATCCTCGTACGACATGATGCGCACCGCGCGACCGTTGCCGCGCACGAAGCACTCGTGGATGAGCGCGCAGTGGAAGATGACGCTGACCACCGCCTCGCCCCCGCCCAGCTCGTCCTGGTGGGCGCCGATGAACTGCGCCGTCGGCGTCTGCCGCTGCACGAACCCGCCGACCATCACCGCCGAGTAGTTGGGGTCGGACATCTTGGTCGACGCCTCACCCACCACCTCGGCCACGGTCTCCTTCTTGAGCTTCATCGGTTGTCCTCGGGTCGGTCGGGCACGACGGGGATGGCCGGCCGCACGCCGGCGCCGAAGCGCACCAGCGCCTCGGCCGTGAGCGCGGCCAGCTCGGCCGCCAGGTTGGTGCAGTAGGCGGCCCGGGCTCGACCGGTGAACTCGCCGTGCCGCCGGACCAGGCTGTTGCAGACCAGGTCGGGCGCACGCTCGGCACCGTCGCCGCGATCGACCCGGGTGCCCACTTGCTCCTGATACCAGATCACCGCGGCGCGCAGGGCCGGGGTGACCGCGCCGCCCGGATCGGGGTCACCGAGCAGCTCGCCCAGCAGCTGCTCGCCGGCGCGCACCGCCCCGCAGGTGCCGGTGCCGGTGAGGCCGCCGCGGCGCAGCGCCTGGTACGGCCGGCTCGGCACGCCGAAGGTTTCGGCCAGGGCGATGCCGCAGCTGCGGTGCGGCACCCGCACGCCCTCGTACAGGGCGAAGGCGGTGGCCCGCGCGTGCGCCACGTACGCCCGCTCGTCGTCATCGAGGCCGCGGCTGGCCGCCGGCGCCGCGCTGGCGGCGGCGCCTTCGCTCCTGGACTCGCCCATGTCGGAATGCTACTGCGAGGGTGCATCCCCGGTCGAGTTCGTGACGCGCACCACCCTGCCAGCCCGGCCCGAGTTCGACCGCCGCTGGCCCCGCCGCGCCGTCCTGGCCTCGGCTGCGCTGCACCTCGCCGCCGCCCTGGTCGGCCGCTGCGCCGTCGAGGCCCGGCCGGACGGCGCCGGCTCGACCTCGCTGGTCGACATCGAGCTGGCCCCGGCGGCCCCCACCGTCACGGCCCTGCCGCCCGAGGTGGAGACCACCCCGACACCGAGCGCGGTCGCACCGACGGAGCCCGACCCGGGCGCCCCGCCCGAGCCGCCGCCCGACCCCAGCGGTTTCGGCACCGACGCCGCCCCGCCCGACGCCGCCCCACCCGACGCCGCCCCGCCCGACGCTCGCCCGCGCCGACGCCCCGACGCCGCGCTGGTCGCCAGCACCGACGCCGGCCCCGACCTGGTCGCCAGCACCGACGCCGGCCCCGACCTGGTCGCCGGGGCCTACCGCGACGCCGGCGCCGACGATGGCCGCGACGCCGGCGCGGTCGCGGCCATCGGCGCCGGCGCCGACGCCGACCCCACCGGCGGAGACGCGGCGACCGTGGCGACCGGGGTCGGCGACGGCAGCGCCGCCGCCAGCGCCGGCACGCCGGGCAGTGGCGCCGAGCCCACCGGCGGTGCGGCCGCCAACCTGCTGCCGTACGCGCCGGCCGGCGCGCTGGTGGCGGTGATGGTCCGGTTCGATCGCCTGCGCGGCACGCGCTGGCAGGCGCCGGCCGAGCGCCTGTTCCGCCCCATGCCCGATCACCAGACCCTCATCGGCGACCGGCCGCTGCACCTGGCCGATCTGTTCGAGACCCTGGTCATCACCACGCCGGCGCCACGCGACGCGACCGCGACCACGCTGGTCGGCCGGACCCGCCTGGGCCGGCCCGCGCTGCGCGACCTCCTCGACGAGCCAGACGCGCCGGTGACCTGGAGTACCGCCAGCGGTGGCCTGCTCGGGCGACGCCGCCCCGGCGCCCGCGTCGGCCAGGGCGATCGCCGGGTGTTCCTGTCCCCCCGCGCCGACTGGTTCACGCTGGCACAGCCGCGCGACCTGCCCGGCCTGACCACCGCTGCCGCCGGCGACCTCGACACCGCCGTCGCCCGCACGGCGGTCCCGGCCTGGCTCGGCCGGATGTTCACCATCGAGGCGGAGGCCGGGCCCGACCCCGGCCCGGCCCTGGTCCTCACGCTGGCGTCGTCGGACCCGCGCCTGGCCATCCCCGACGTCGGCCTCGGCGTCGCCTCGGTGCCGGCGCCGCAGCGGTGGTCGGCCGCGCTGACCGTCGACAAGCACGGCTTCGTCGTGCGCGGCCACCTGCGCTTCGCCTCGGCCGCCGAGGCCACCGAGTTCGCCGACGGCGTCACCGCCATGCGGCAGCGGGTGCTCGACAGCACCCTGCTGCGTGGCCTGGCCGCACGATCACACGCGCTCGGCGCGGTCGAGCGGCTGTCGCTGACCCCGGACGGCGCCCGCGTCGCTTACGGCACCTCGCTGTCGACGGCCGACGCGCTCGCGCTCCTCGAGGTCGCCGCCGTCACCCTCGACGGCTACTTCGCCCAGGCCCGGCCGTAGCCACACCCGGTCGGCTCACCGCCCGATCGTGTGGTCGAGGCCGCGCTCGTGGGTGCACTCGACCTCGACCCGGTCGATGAGCGCGCTCGCGCCGATCTGCGCCACCAGGCCCGCGCTCGGCGCGCGCGGCGCGTGCACCAGGAAGACGCCGGCGCCGTACGGGTACACCTCGACGGGGACGGTGCAGGTCGACAGGAACCGGCGCAGCGCGCTGAGCGGCACGTCGGCATGAACGAGGGTCCGGGTCGGGTCGGAGCAGACCCCCGGAGCCAGGAAGTTGGTGCCGCGCACGCGGCCCTCGTCCGCCGGGACGACCGACGACAGCTGGTCGCACCGTGGCCAGCCCGCCGGCGTGGCGATCCGTTGCTGGACGTCGCGCACCGCGAAGGCCAGGTGCGGATCGGCCGGCGCCTCGTCGCCGTCGCTGCCGTCGGGCCAGCGCGGATCCGGATCACCGGCGCGGGCCACGTGCCAGGCGTCCGACGGGCCGGTCGCCGCCTCGATGGCCTGGTCGAGCAGGTAGCGGGTGGCGAACACGTAGAACCCGGCCTGGCTGTGCGGAGCGATCCGCAGCGCCGGCTCGTCGCGACCGAGCCGACCGAGCCGGCCGACGCCGCCGGTCACCAGCGCGCCCGCGTACGCCTCGAGGACGCGCGTGACCAGCTCACACGCCGACTCGCAGCCAGGCCCGACCACGACGTGGATCGGTCGCGTCGGCCGCGGCGGCGCCGGCACGGCGAGGTCGGCGCTGGCCGTGGCCACCAGGCCGCGCCACACCGCCTCGTCGCGCCCGCGATCCGTGAAGTGCGCGCGGTAGGCGGCGACGTCCACGTCGGCACCGGCCGGCCGCTCGATCGCCCGCAGCGGCGCGAGCGCGCCCGGCCCCGCCAGCGTCGCCACCCACGACAGCAGCGGACGAGGATCCGCGCCGATCGCCTCGCGCAGATCGATCACCAGGCCCGGCGCCGTCGCCAGCGCCGCGGCGGCCGTCGCGAAGTCGCGCCAGGCCGGGTCGTCCGCGCGGCGCAGGTCACGCACCACCAGCAGGCCGATGCCAGGCCCGGCCTGGCCCACCGCGAACGGCGACGCGGCGCTGGCCCGCGGGCGGGCCGGGCGTTCGCCCCAGCACGGTGCCACGGTGCCGGCGAACATCACACACACGTCGAGGTCGGCGGCCGCACTCCGCAGCCCGCTGGTGACGCTGGCGATCGAGTACGGCGCCAGCCGATGCAGGTCTCGCACGGCCGCCCGCGCCTGCTCGTGGCGCTGCAGATCGCCCGGCTGCGCCGGCAGGTACGTCGCGATCACCGCCTCGAACACCGCGAGGTCGGCGTCGATCCGCGCCTGGTCGAGGTAACGCCCCTCGAGCAGCGCGTTCCTTGACCGCGACACCTCGGCCGGGGCCAGGGCCAGGCCCGGCTCGAGCGCCAGCGGCCCGAGCGGGCCGGCCTCGATGGCGATCGTCGGCAACGGCGCCAGCTGGGCCGCGCTGGGCCCGCGCCGTCGCGGTTGCCACGCCGCACACGCCGCCACGCCCACCACGAACACGACCAGAGGACGAACGGACCACATCCGGGCCCTAACGCACGCGCCGAGGATCCGGCTCAGCAAGGCGCCACGAGCGGCGTTCACGCCGCTCCGGCACCTGCGCGCTGTGCGTGAGGCTCGCTCAGCGGCGCGTGCGACGACGACGACCGAGCACCAGGCCGACCAGGCCGACCAGGGCGAACATGCTGGCCGGCGAGGTGCTGGCCGAGCAGCAGCCGCCGCCACCGTCGCCACCGTCGGCGGCCGGGACACACACGCCGATGCCGCCGCCGTCGACGCAGTCGAGGCCGGAGCCGCAGGTGTTGTCGCCGCCGAGGTCACACTCGGTCGAGCAGATCATGCCGGCCTGGTCGGGGATACACAGGCCGCCGGCGCAGAACGACTCGTCCTCGCACTGGTAGCCGTCGTCGACCAGGCAGGTGCCGTCGACGCAGCGGTAGCCCTCGCCGCAGTCACCGCAGTCGAGCGACACGGTGATGTTCCGGTCCTCGCTGACCTCGTTGCCGCTGGTGTCGCGCGCGGTCACGGTCATGGTGTGCGGGCCCTCGCCGACGTTGCTGACGGTGATGAGGTACTTGTCCCCGCTCGGCGTGCTGTCGGAGCCGACCTCGGTCCCGTCGATGCTGACGGTGACCGCGGCGACCTCCTCGTTGTCGGTGGCGTCGGCGTCGACCTGGAAGGTGGTCGGCACCGTGCCGCCGTCGTTCGGGGCGTTGACGGTCAGGGTCGGCGGCACGGTCTCGAGCGGGCGCACGCCGAGGAAGTTGGACAGGCGCTGGTGCGAGTTGGCGGTGGCGCCGCCGCACGAACACGGGTTGGTCTGCTGCGGCGTGGTGCCGCACTGCGAGTTCTGGTCGACGAAGTCCTTCAGCGTGCCGCGCGGCAGCTCGTCGACCAGCACGTACGACATCACGTCGGCCGGCAGCGCCTCGTGCTCGAGGCCGACGACGTGGCCGACCTCGTGGGCGATGGTCGCGCACAGCTCGACGTCGGACGACGGCACCCCGCGGTGGGTCTCGGGGAAGCTGAAGGCGACGCCGCGCTCGGTCACGCCGCAGAAGTTGTCGGCGGCGGCGATGCCGAACAGCTCGTTGCTGCCGAAGCCCAGCTCGGTGCCGTTGCCGCCAACGACCGCCTCGACGTAGTTGCCCGAGCTCGGCTCGGTCTCGGTGACGCGGATGTTGTACGGCCGGTAGTGCTCGGTGACGCAGGCGGCGATCATCGCCCAGTTGAAGCCAGCCCCCATCGGCGCGATGGTGACGTTGCCGGTCCGTCCCTGAGCGTGGACGTTGCGGTTGACCTGGTTGGTCGCCGAGTTGGTGGCGCCGTTGACGATGGTGTAGGTGCCGCCGTTGCGGTTGAGGTAGATGGTCCGCTGCGGCTGCGGCCCGAACACCGTGGGGGTGAGCGGGCCCGGCACCTGGCGGGTGCCGCAGGTGTGGGTCTCACGGAAGCTGCGCCCACCGCCGACCGACACCCCCTGCGCGCTCGCTTGTCCCACCCATGTCGCAGATGCGGTCAGGGCCACGGCCATCGCCAGAAACTGCTTGCTGTTCGACACGCTGGACTCCACGGAAAGAAGAGGGGGTAGCCGGCCGACTATATGCACCCGGCCGGCGCGGGAACAGCCAAGAGCGCGTCGGGTCAGCAGATGTCAGCCCGTGCGGCGTGGGGTCGACAGCGTGGGTGGCCCGGCCTGGCTGCAGGACGCGTAACCCGCGCTACCATGGGAGGATGCAAGGGGCGAGGACGCCAGCCACGCACATCCTGCTGGCGGGAGTGCTGCTCGGCTGCGGCGGTCCTGGCCGGGGTGCGAGATCTCCTGGGCCGGACCGGCCGGGGGCCACCAACCCAGCCGGGCGCCAGGGCGCGATCCACCGGCGCGGGGCGCGGCCGGCAGGCGCAGGCGCCGACGAACCGGGGTTACTCGCCCGCGCCAGCACCCGCCTGACCCTCGACCTCGGCGACCCGGCCACCGCGGGCCAGCTCCCACCACGGCCAGACGCTGGCGCTCCGACCCCTCCCGGGCCGCTGGACGGCTACGAGGTCGAGGCCGACTTCACGCCAGCGGTGCGAGCCCTGCCGTACGCGTTTGGCTCGTTCGCCGACGCCGGCGCCATCGTCGGCACGGTGCGGTGGCCCAGCCCGCCGTCAGCGCCGGCGACGCTGTCCACCCCGTGCGGGCCGGTCGCCAACCGCACGCTGCGCCTCGATCGTGACCACCGGGTCGCCGGGGTGGTGGTCGAGCTCACGCAGATCCGGGTCGGGCGACCGCTGGCGCACGGCCAGGCTCCGCTCGCCGTGGGCGGAACCATCGAGCTGCAGCCGTGCCGGCTCGACCCGCCGGTGCAGATCCTCCTGCCCGCCCCTGGCACGGTCACCCTCGACGGTGGCCCGGTCAGCCAGGAGCTCGACCTGGTGAGCCTGCCCACCGCGACGGCGCCGCGCAGCGAGATCACCCTCGATCTGCCGGCCGGGGCCCAGCGCCTGGCCGCGGTCCGCCCGGGGTTGACCGTGGTCTCCGCTCCCGGGCACGTCAGCGCCTGGATCTACGCAAGCACCCACCCCTACGTCACCACCACCGACACCCACGGCCGGTACTGGCTGCCCGACGTCGCCCCGGGGACGTACACGCTGGTGTTCTGGCACCGCCCGGTCCGGACCACCGGTGGTGGTGATGGTCGCGCGGTGATGCTGCGGCGCCAGGTCACGGTCGCGCCACGGCGCGAGGTGGTGGTGGACGTCGCGCTGCCAGCGGCCGTGGCGCCGTAGCGCCGCGTCCGGCTCGTCCGCGGCGCGGGCGGCGGCGGACGACCTCGGCCGCGCCGCGGACATGCGCGACACACAGGGTCGAGTGGTTGTGCGGCGTTGCCGCGCGCCGGTGCCTGGCCCGCGCCTTGCGAAGACGGCGCCCGAGCCCGCTGTTCAGGCTCGCCCACCGCAACCAACGCAAGGAGTCCGTCATGTCCGTCCTGTCCAAGCCGATGCTCAAGGTCCTGTCACCGATCGAGAAGAAGGGAGGCGGCACGTACTGGATGCGCGTCGGCACCGCCTTCTACAACCAAGATCAGTCCATCAACATCCACCTCGACGCGCTGCCGACGAACCAGAAGCTGCAGCTGCGAGAGATGGACGAGGAGGACCTGCGCAGGCGCGACGGCACGCCGCACGGCGCGCGTGGCGGCGGTGGCCTCGGCAGCACCAGCCCGGCCGCGCCGGGGCCGGCCGCCGGCGCGGCCGAGCTGCCGTTCTAGGGTTCCTTCCTTCCTTCCTTCCTCACCGTCACGTCCCAGGAGTCTCCCATGTCGAACCAGATCCTCTCCACGATGTCCTTCGCCCCGATCGATCACCTCGCGCCGGTCGCGGCCGGCCACACCGGCGCGGCGCCGATGCCGCCCGCCCGGCGCGACCAACCGGCGCCCGCGTCTGCACCGTGGGCCTCGACGCAGCTGCTGCCAGCTCGGCGCCTCGGCCTGTGGGCGGCGGTGGCGGCGTTCGTCGTCACCCTGGCCGCCGCGTGGGCACGCCCGCCGCAGGCGAGCGCGGCGCCGGCGCCCGGGGCCAGCACGACCACGGCCGGCGCCAGCGGCGACCGCGCCGAGCCCCCGTCGGCGCGCGCCGACAAGAAGACGCTGACCGGCAAGCTCAACCTCAACAGCGCGAGCGAAGATCAGCTGCAGCAGCTGCCCGGCGTCGGGCCGGCCAAGGCCGAGCGGATCATCGCCTGGCGCACCAAGAACGGCGGCTTCAAGCGCGTCGCCGATCTGCGCAAGGTGAAGGGGTTCGGCTTCAAGACGCTCAAGAAGCTCGAGCCATTCCTCGACACCAAGGGTGACAACACGCTGACCGGCGCGCGCTGACGGCCGGTCCAGGGCCGCCCCCGTCGAGGGCCAGCTCCCCGTCACCGTACCGCGTCCGTTCCTCCCCCCGTGGTGTCGACCGGGCCCGCCTGCTGGCGTGCCCGGTCGGCTTCACTCGGCCTGCGCCGATCACGCCAGATCGGTGGTCGGTCACGCCGCCGCCGTGTGCTCCGCCGGGCGCGAGGACGGCGGCGCGGCAGGTTGGCCGCGGAACCCGTGCGGCCTTCCTCGGCAAGCTGCTAGGGTGCGCCGGCCATGGCCGCTCCGATCCCTCCCACCGCTGCCGGTGTCACCGTCGACGCCGCGCTTGGTGACGACACGCTGGCGATCTGCCAGCAGCTGCTCCGCATCGACACCACCAACCCACCCGGACGCGAACGGGCCGCGGCCGAGTACCTGGCCGGCCTGCTGCGTGAGGTCGGCCTCGATCCGGTGCTGCTCGAGGCCGAGCCCGGGCGGACCAACCTGGTGGTGCGGATGCGCGGCACCGGCAAGAAGGCGCCCCTCTTGCTGTCGGCTCACCTCGACGTGGTCGAGGCCGATCCGACGCAGTGGACCCACCCGCCGTTCGCCGGGGTCATCGCCGACGGGTGCCTGTGGGGCCGCGGCGCGATCGACATGAAGCACATGGCGGCCATGTCGACCGCCATCCTGCGCCGGCTGGCCCGGTCGGGCGCCCGGCTCGAGCGCGACGTCATCTTCGCCGCGGTCGCCGACGAGGAGGCCGGCTGTGAGCTCGGCTCGAAGTTCCTGGTCGAGCAGCACCGCCCCCTGGTCGAGGCCGAGTTCGCGCTGGGTGAGGTCGGCGGCTTCTCGCTCCACGTCGGCGACCAGACCTTCTACCCGGTCCAGGTCGCCGAGAAGGGCTTCTGCTGGGTCAAGGCCCGGGTCACCGGCCCGCCCGGCCACGGCTCGATGCCCATCGCCGACAGCGCGGTCGGCAAGCTCGGCGACGTCCTGCGCACCCTGGCCCGGACCCGCTTGCCGGTGCACGAGACCCCGTACGTGCGCGACTTCCTCGCCGCCATCGCCGCCCGTCAGCCCGCGCTGGCCCGGCCGCTGGCCCGCCTGCTGGCCCGTCCCAGCGTCATCGCGCCGCTGGTCCGGCGCCTGCCCGACCTCGGCATCGCCCGCAGCCTGGCCGCGGTGATGAGCAACACCGCGTCACCCACCGTGGTGCGCGCCGGCAGCAAGACCAACGTCATCCCCGGCGTGGCCGAGGTCGAGATCGACGGCCGCACCCTGCCCGGCCAGACCGACGCCGACCTGCTGCGCGAGCTGCGCGCGGTGCTGGGCGCCGACGTCGAGCTCGAGATCATGCGCTCGGCGCCGCCGATGGTGACCGAGCCGGTCGAGTCGGAGATGTGGACGGCGATCCACCGCCAGGTCGGCCGGTTCGAGCCGGACGCCACCGTGGTGCCGTACCTCATCCCCGGCTTCACCGACGGCAAGTACTTCGCGCAGGCCGGCGCGCGCTGGTACGGCTTCGCGCCGGTCCAGCTGCCGCGCGGCGGCACGCTGCGCTTCGCCGAGATGTTCCACGGCCACGACGAGCGCATCCCGGTCGACGGCCTGCGCTGGGGCGCGGCCGTGCTCGAGGCGGTGGTGCGCGACGTGGCCGCACCCGCGGCGCGCTGATCGACGCCGGGAACGCCGCAGCGGCCCGTCCCACGGGCAGCCCTACCGGCCCTTGCGCTTCTTCGGCGGCGGCTTCTTCGGCGGCGGCTTCTTCGGCGGCGGCTTCTTGGGCGGTGGTCGCTTCGCCGGCGCCGGTGCGGCATCGACCGGCGGCGCTGCGGCCGGCGCGGCGTCGACCGGCGGCGCTGGCGCCGGCGCGGCGTCGGCCGGGGGCGCCGCGCCCGCGCTCGTCGCCGCAGCGTCCGCGGGCGCCGATCGCCCGCCCGAGCCCTCACCGCCTGGGCCGGCGTCGGCGGGCGCGGCCACCGCCGGCGGCCCGGCGTCGTCGCCGCCGAGGATGGCGCGGGTGATGCCGAAGCCGAGGATGCCGGTGAGCAGGGCGCCGACCACCAGCACGACGGTGCGGCGGGAGTCGTTGGTCCGCGCGAAGCCCTCCACCACCGGCAGCGATGGCCGGCTGGTCAGCGGGTAGCCGCCGGGGCCGATGCTCTCCATGCGCGGGCGCGCGGTGTGGGTCGGATCGGCCCGGCTTGGCAGATCGGTCAGCGTGCCCAGCGGCGCCATCGCCAGCTCCGGCAGGTGCGAGGCTGGGAGCCCCGGCCCGTCGCTGCCGGCGGGCGCCGAGAAGTCGAACGACGCCGGCGGCGCCAGCACCGGCGCTGGCGGCGGCAGCGGCGGTGGCCCGGCCAGCGGGTTGGCCGGCGCCGGCTCGGCCCGCAGCGGGTTGGGCGGCGGCGCGGAGGTCAGGCCCGGCAGCGGCGGCGGCCGGCTGGCTTCCTTGCTGCGCGGCAGCGGCGGCGGTCGGGTCGGGTCCTTGCTGCGTCCCCCTCGGCCCAGGCTGAGCGAGTGGGTCTGCTCGTCGTGCTCGTCGACGGTCGGCGGATCCATCGCCAGCAGCCGGGCCGCCACGTTCTCGTCGATGCGGGTCGCCTCGCTGTCGCCGAACCCGGCCCGCTCGACCACGCCGTCGTCGGCCCCACCGTCGAGCATGCGGTCGATCGTCCGTTCGACCGTGTGCTCGCCGCCGCGCAGCTGGTCCATCTGCGACCGACTCAGGTTGGCGAACCGGGTCTCCTCCTCCTCGAACCGGTCGACGATCTCCTTGGCCTTGAGGATGGCGGTCTTGGGGTCGGACGAGAACTCGTCGAAGGCGCGCAGGCGCACGACCGTGGGTTCGGCCGCCTGGAACGCGTTGCGCGGGCGCGGCTTCTTGCCGGCCTGCTCGACGCTGTCGGCCACCCCCTCCACGATCTTGCCGAGCTCGGTCGCCGGGTCGCCGGCCGGCTCGTCGAGCGAGTAGCGCAGCGAGCGCAGGCGGGCGCCGAGCTCGCCCGCGCTGGCGAAGCGCTGGTGCGGCTCGCGCGCGAGCGCCGCCAGCAGCAGCTCCTCGACCTCGGGCATCAGCTTGGGGTCGACGTCGCGTGGGCGCGGCACCTGGGCGGCGCGGACGGCGCGCAGGGCCTCGAGGTCGGCCAGCCCCGAGTACAGGCGCCGGCCCAGCAGCATCTCGTACAGCAGCACGCCGAGCGAGAACACGTCGCTGCGGGCGTCGACCGGCTCGTTGCGGGCTTGCTCCGGCGAGATGTACGAGAACTTGCCGCGCACCGCACCGTGGGTGGTGACCTCCTCGGCGCGCTTGGCGATGCCGAAGTCGGTCAGCTTGACCTCTCCCGAACGCGACAGCAGGACGTTGCTGGGCGACACGTCACGGTGGACCAGGCGCATGACGGTGCCGTCGGGGGCCTTGGCGTGGTGCGCGTACTCGAGCGCGTCGCACAGCTCGGCGCCGATGAACAGCACCAGGTCGAGCGGCAGACGACGGCGGCGCTGCTCGAGCGCGCCCTGGATGGCGCCGAGATCGACGCCATCGACGAACTCCATGACCAGGAAGTACTGCTGGTCCTCGCCCAGGCCGACGTCGAAGATCTGGACGATGTTGCGCTGGCGCAAGAGCGACAGGATCTTGGCCTCGGCGATGAGCAGCCGGACGAAGCGCTGGTCCTGACACAGGTGCGGCAGGATCCGCTTGATGGCCACCGGCTTCTCGAAGCCGCCGGCCGCCACCGCCTTGCCGCGGAAGATCTCGGCCATGCCTCCCACGCCGATCCGGTCGAGCAGCTCGTACCGGGTCACGACGCCACCTCCGCGGCCGCGGGGACCTCGGCGACATCCCTGGGCCCAACCCCGATCCGATCGAGCAGCTCGTACCGGGTCACGACGCCACCTCCGCGGCCGCGGGGACCTCGCGCAGCCGGGCGAGCTGGAATCGGGTCAGCCCGACGCGGATCACCGACGGAAAATACCACGCGCCCATGGCCACGGCTATGCTCGGCCGGTGACAGCTGGCCTCGTCGAATTGCTGAGCGCGGCCGTCGACGGCGGGCTCGGCTCGGCCGCCGCGCTGTCCATCGGCGACGGCGGGCGCGAGGTCGAGCGGGTCGTGCTCGGCACCGAACAGCGGGTGCCGGGGCCAGGCCCGGCGATCGACGAGCACACCCTGTTCGACCTGGCCTCGTTGACCAAGCCGATGGCCACCGCCGCCGTGGCCATGGCCCTGGTCGGCGCCGGCCGGCTCGACCTGGCCGACCCCATCCGCCGCCACCTGCCGGCCAGCGCCTCTCCGGCCTGCGTGGCCGACCTGCTCGGCCACGGCGCCGGCTGCGCCGCCCACGTCGAGTTCTTCCACGAGGTGTGGACCATCGCCGACCTGGCCCAGGCTCGGGCCGCCCTGCTGGCCCGCGCCGCCGCCACGCCGCTGGCCTACCCGCCCGGCACCACCACCACCTACAGCGACCTCGGCTACCTGCAGGCCGGCGCCGTGCTCGAGCACGCCGGCGGCGCGCGCCTCGACGAGCTGGTCGCCGGCCTGGTGGCCGGGCCGCTCGGCCTCACCGGCCTCCGCTTCGTCGACCGCGCCAGCACCGGCCGCCCAGCCCGCGTCGTCGCCACCGAGGTCGACCCGCGCCGCGGCGGCCTGGTCCGCGGCCTGGTCCACGACGAGAACGCCCACGCCGGCGGCGGCGTCACCGGCCACGCCGGCCTGTTCGGCTCGATCACCGACGTCGCCGGGTTCGCCGCCGCCATGACCCAGCTCGGCGCCGGCCACGACGCTGGCCCCCTCCGCGCCGACGTCGCCACCCGCTTCTTGACCAGCGCCGCCGCCCCGGGCACCTCGTGGCGCCTCGGCTGGGACACCCCGTCGACCACCCCCGGCATCTCGCACGCCGGCGATCGCTGGCCCCGCGTCGGCGCCGTCGGCCATCTCGGATTCACCGGCACCTCCCTCTGGCTCGACCTGCCGCGCCAGCGCTGGGTCGCCCTCCTCACCAACCGCGTCCACCCCCGGCGCGAGGACACCGCCGACGCCATCCGCACCCTGCGCCGCGCCGTCGGCGACGCCGCCGTCGCCCTGCTCGGCGGGTGACCGGGCGGGCGGCCTATCAGTCCGCCTCCATCACGCGGATGCCGTGGAGGGTCGCGATGAGGCCCGCGCCGTACGACGAGCTCAGGAACAGGACGTGCGACCCGATCGTCGCAGGTAGCCGGGTCGAGTCCAGGTACAGGCGGTTGGCCATCGCCGCCACCAGCTCGTCGTCGACGACGGCCTCAGCGACCGTGACCAACCTGATGTCGAGGACGATGTTGCCCTGGCGAAAGGACGTGACATCCAGGTGTGTCACTCCACACAGAAGCAGCTCCACCCGGCGTTCCTCGTACGTCACGAGGTCGAGGCGAACGTCGAGCGCGTCGGGCCGCCGCAGCAGGTGAACGCCCAGCAGGCCACCATCGTGATAGCTGAAGCCCTCGAGCATTCCTCCGGGCCCGACGCGGTACGCGATCTCCTTCAGCTCCTTCACGGCCTCACTTCTTCGACGTGGGTGGCGCCCGACGGCTAGCGCGCGTGCTGCAGCGGGCTGATGACCCAGGGGGCGGACGGGGAGGCGCGCCGTGCTTCGGACCCGGCCGGAAGCGCCAGGGCCGACTCGACCGAGGCGTCGAGATCGAGGATCTGCTGGATGCTCACCAGGCGCAGCACGCCAGGATCGTAGTCGCCGTTTCCACAGTGAAACTGCCAGACGGAGGACCCGTCTTCGGGATCCAGCTCGTGCGTCACCTCGAGGACCGGAACAGCCCGCTCCACGACGTAGGTGGTGGTCACCGCGACCGATGCTCGGATTGACATCTCGACCTCTGACGTCCGTGCCCGCTGGCTCCGCTACGACGGCAACATGCCGCGCAGGCGGGCGCGGGCCGAGGCCAGCACGACGGGCTCGATCTGGTAGCGGGTGCCGCACGCATCGCAGCGCACGTCGAGCACGCCGCCGGCGACCATGTCCATGACCTCCTGGTCGGGCAGGGTCAAAAGGCTCGACAGCACGCGCTCCTGGCTGCAGGTGCAGCCGAACTCGAGGCCGCTGCTCGCCAGCACGGCGTAGTCGAGGCCGTGCAGCACGGTGGCGATGAGGTCCTCCGGCGTGGCCGATGGGCCCTCGATCAGGCTGGCCACCGGCGGCAGGTCCGACAGGTGCTCGGTCATCTCGCCGATGGCCTCGGGGCTGGCCTCGGGCAGGACTTGCAGCAGGAAGCCGCCGGCGGCGCGGACCCGGTCGGGCCCGGGCAACGCCGCCAGCGCGACCATGGCCAGGATCTGCTCCGAGTCCTTGAGGTACCGCATCAGCGCCGACGCGAAGTCGCTGCCGGGGTCGACCGCGACGGTGCCGCGGTGCAGCTGCCCGCTCGGCAGCGTGTAGTCGACGGTGAGCACGTCGGCCGGGCGGTCGGCGATCGCCGTGCTGACCAGGCCGCGGTTCTTGCCGTCGGGCAGCGCGTCGGCCACCCACGACCGCCCGTCGGGATCCGTCCACGAGATCTGGACCCGGCGCAGCGGCTGGGTCGTCTCGCGGATGAGCACCGCGCCGGTGATGAGCTCACCGATACGCACCGCCCGCTCGCCGTCGAGCTCCTGCGCCAGCGCCGCGCCGGCCCCCGACGCGGTTGTGATGCCGGCGATGACGCGGAAGGCGCCGTCCCGGGTCATGGCCCGGACCACACGATCGGCAGGGGACGCCATGAGGTGCGCCGTCAGTCCATCGGCGCGGCCGCGCCGGCCAGGGTCTGGTCGATGATGATGGTCGGCACGTCGAGCAGGCTGGCGATACGCGCCATCTCGGCGTACTCCTCCTCGGCGACGTGGCCGTCGGCGCTGGCGATCACCGTGAGGTGCTGCACCAGCTGGGCCCGGTGCACGCGCGACACGCTGGCCAGGTCGGCCAGCTGGGCGTCGAGCTCGCCCAGGATCTTCGGCACGTCGTCGGGCGTCTGCGCCTGCTTGGCCCCGAGCAGGGCGCGCAGCGCGGTCATCTCCTCGGGGGCGATGCCGCCGTGGCACGCGGCCACCGCGACGCCGGCGGCGTACAGGGCCTTGCGCATGCGCTCGGCGTCGGCGCTGCGGTCCTCGAGGTACGACGGCTCCATCAGCGCCAGGTCGCGCTCGACCACGTGCTCGACCTCGTCGATGGTGAGGTCGCCGCCGCTGCCGCCGATGGCCTGCTGGAACGCCTGGCTGCGCCCGAACGCGAGCAGGGCGCGCACGCGCACCGGCGTGTACGGGTGGGTCGAGAAGCAGTCGAGCGCGTCGTCCTCGTCGCGGGTGTCGATCGTCGCCGACGGCGCCGACGCCATCGACTCGACCTGCGAGGCGAAGGCGTCGAGGTCGGCCCGGATGACCGGGCGCGACAGCCCGCTCGACAGCTTGAAGAACGCGGTCGCCCCGATCTCGGGATCGCGGGTGCACAGAAGGCCGGCGCGGTCGGCGCTGACCTCGGCCGCCCGGCACCACACGAACATGCGGAGCTGGACCGGGCGCGACACCAGCGTGCCGCCGATGTCCTGGATGGTGGCGGTGATCGGCATGGGGATGCCGAAGTGGTCGTAGGCGGCGTGGCCGAGCTCGTGACCGATGACGAAGCGCAGCTCGGCCGGGGAGAACTCCTCGACCAGGCGCGACGACAGCCCGAGCACCAGCGGCCCGCTGCGTGGCTTGTGGCAGAACGCGTTGAACTGCGGATCGGGCCGCAGGTAGACCTCGACCGGCCGCTCGAACCCGAGCGCCTTGCGGCAGTCGGCCAGCGCCTCGGCCACGTCGGGCGCCATGCGCTTGGTCAGGCGGATGGTCTCGGCCAGCAGGCTGCGGCGATGGCGCATGCCATAGCCGCTGGCCCGCTGGTCGAGCTTCTCCAGCGCCTTCTTGACCCCGCGGTCTCCATCGAGATCGGCGCGCAGCTCGCGGTCGCGACGTGCCTGGACGACTCGGACGGCCTCGGCCGCGCTGCTGCTCATCGGCGTCTCCTACCTACTTGGCGTACTTGAGGGCGAGGATCTGGACGATGGTCGACGCCAGCTGGTCGTCGATGTTCAGCACCCGCTGCATCGCCTCGAGCAGCTCCTCCTCCGACTCGTCGACGTCACCCGACGACAGGGCGATGTCGGCCGCCAGCACGAACGCCTTCTTGCGCACGGCCTCGCTGCCGATGTCGGCCAGCGCCTTGACCGCGTCCTGCGCGTTCTGGAACTTGGCGCGCAGCTTCTTGGCCGCGGCCATCTGCGCGTCGAAGTCGGCGTCCTTGAACTCGGGCAGGGTGTTGATGAACGCCTCGAGCGTGGCGATCTCCGAGCCCTCGAGGTGACCGTCGATCGACGACATCAGCATCATCGCGTGCAGCAGCAGGACGTCGTCGGTGGCCTTCTTCGCCGGCGCGCCGCCAAAAAACTTTCCAAGCAGACCCATGTGCGAACCCCTCTCTGTGGTGTGTGCGTAAGGGTCGATCCGGCCCCGGCCCCGAGTCAATCGACCCGCCCCGAGATCGACGGTGCCGTTGCCGTCACGTGAGATGTGGGACGTTGCCGTACGCTTGTCGCCTGCGCGCGCTCGTGGGAGCCTGCGCCGTGCCATCCGGTGCGTTGTGGCGCCACCCCGACTTCGTCCGCCTGTGGGCGGCGCAGGCGGTGTCGGCGTTCGGCTCGCGCGTCACCCGCACCGCGCTGCCGATCATCGCCATCACCGTGCTCGGCGCCAGCGACGGCTGGGTCTCGATCCTGACCGCGCTGCAGTTCGCGCCCGGCGTGATCCTGGCCCTGTTCGCCGGCGGCTACGTCGATCGCCACGACCACCGCGCGATCATGATCGCGTGCGACTGGCTGCGCGCGGCGCTGGTCGCCTCGATCCCGCTGGCGGCGTGGGCCGGGCTGCTGTCGCTGCCCCAGCTCATCGTCGTCGGCGCCGGCGTCGGCGCGGCCACCGCGCTGTTCCTCATCACCGACAAGGCCTACCTGCCGCGCCTGATCGCCAGGGCCGACCTGCCGGAGGGCAACGCCAAGCTGGAGGCGACCGAGGCGGTGGCCGAGATCGGCGGCCCGGCCGTCGGCGGCGCGCTCATCCGCGCCGTCGGCGCGCCGCTGGCCATGGTCGTCGACGCCGCCAGCTACGTGTGGTCGGCCCTGTTCCTGCGCCGGATCGAGGCCGCGCCGGCCGCGCCCGAGCCCAGCCCACCCGCGGTCCTGGCCGACCTGCGCCTCGGCCTGCGCGCCATCTTCGGCCACCGCCTGCTGCGCCCGATCATCTTGACCCACGTGGTGTGGGCGGTGTCGGGCGGCTTCTTCATGACGCTGTACACCCCGTACTGCCTCAAGGTGCTGGCGCTCGACGAGGCCGCGCTCGGCATCGTCATCGGCGCCGGCGGCGTCGGCGCGCTGATCGGCGCCAGCCTGGCCGGCCGGGTGGTGGCCCGGCTCGGCCTGGGCCCGGCCATGATCGGCGCGGCCACGCTCAGCCTGGCCGGCGCGCTCCTCATCCCCCTCGCGCGCGGCGGCTACTGGACCAAGATCGCCTTCCTGCTCGCGCACCAGCTCGTGAGCGACGGGCTCGCGGTCATCTTCATCATCCAGGCGGTCTCGGTCCGGCAGGCCGTGCTGCCGAGCGCCGTGCTCGGCCGCGCCAACGCCGCCGCCCACCTGGCGACCGCCGCGCTGATCCCGTTCGCGGCGCTGGCCGCCGGCGGGCTGGCCGAGCTGGCCGGGACCCGCACCGCGATGTGGACCGGCGTGCTGATCGGCCTGGCGGCGCCGTTGTTCTTGCTGCCCATCGCCGGCGTGCGCAGCGTCGGCGAGGCCGCCGTCGACGGCGACGCCCCGGCTCCTCGCTGACGCGGCGCGCCGTCGCAAGCGCTGCGCCACGCGCACCGCGTTCGCGTTTGTGTTCGCGCCGACGCCGATCTCGTCGACGCCGCACGTTTTCGCGCCGCACCCGCGCGGCGGAGGTCTACGCTGAAGGCATGAGGGTGCTGGCGAGAGTCGGCGAGTGGGTGGCGTGCCTGGCCCGGGCCAGCGCGATCGGGATGATCGCGTCGCTGGCCCTGCTGGCCTACGCGGGCGGCACGCTGCGGCGGCTGTTCGTGCGCGACGCGGCGGCGCGTGTGCACCTGCGCCGCCGCCAGCGTGGTCGCCTCCTGCGCTGGGGCTTCGCCCGGCTCGGCGCGACGTTCGTGAAGGTCGGCCAGGTGATGAGCTCGCGCCCCGACGTGTACTCGCCCGAGGTCATCGCCGAGCTGCGCTGGCTGCAGGACCGGGTCCCGCCGTTCCCGTTCAAGGCGGTGCGCAACATCCTCGAACGCGAGCTGCGCGCCCCGCTGGCGGCGAACTTCCGCAGCGTCGACGTCGCCCCGCTCGCCGCCGGCAGCGTGGCCCAGGTCCACCGGGCCCAGCTGCTCGACGGCACCGACGTGGCGGTCAAGGTGCTGCGCCCGGGCGTGCTGGCCCGCATCCGCCGCGACGGCCGCATCATGCTGTGGCTGGCTCACCTGGCCACGCTGCTGTCGGCCCGCGCCCGCGTCGCCGACGTGGTCGGCCACGTGCGCAGCCTGGTCGGCGGCATCCTGGCCCAGACCGACCTGCGGCGCGAGCGACAGAACTACGACCAGTTCCGCCGCAACTTCGCCGGCGCGCCCGGGCTGGCCTTCCCGCGCGTGTACCGGGCCCAGTGCACTCGCGCGGTCCTCACCATGGAGTTCATCGACGGCGTCCGGCTCGACGACGTGGCCCCGGCGCTGCTGCCCCGGGTCGCGGCCACGCTGCGCGAGGCGTTCCTGGCCATGTGCTTCGACCACGGGTTCGTGCACGCCGACCTGCACGCCGGCAACGTGCTGGTCCGGTCCGACGGCGCGGTCGTGCTGCTCGACGTCGGCCTGGTCAAGCACCTGTCGCGCCCGCTGCTGGCCCAGGTGGTCGACTTCGCCCGCTGCATCGCCGCCGGGACCGCCGCCGAGCTGGTCGCCCACCTGCGCCAGTACCACGTGTACCTGGCCAGCGGCGACGGCCGCCGCGGCGCCCGCGCCACCGACTGGGACGCGGTGCGGCGCGACGCCGAGGCCTTCATCGCCCGGGTCCGGGCCCAGCCGATGCACGCGCTCGAGCTGAGCCAGGTCGTCGGCGACCTGTTCGCCCTGGCGCGCCGGCACGCCATCCGCCCGCTGCCCGAGGTCACGCTGGTGCTGGTCGGCATGGTCACCAACGAGGGCATCGCCAAGCGCCTCGACCCCAACGCCAACACCCTGGGCGAGCTGGCCCGGTTCATCGGCTCGACCTGGGCCCTGGTCGACCCGACCAACCCGTCGGCGCCGCCGCGCCGGCTGGCCCGCGGCTCGCGCCGGTGGAGCCGCCCGCCGCTGTCGATGACGCCGGGGCCGAGCGGCGGCGATGGCGGCGACGAACCGGCCGGTGGCGCCGGGCACGATCCGCCCGGGCCCGGGGGCACCGCCGAAGCGGCCGGGCTACACTCCTGACCATGCGCCTGGTCCCCTTCCTCGTCCTCGCCGCCAGCCTCGTCGCCCCCGCCTCCGCCGCCGCCCAGGACGTCTTCGCGGTGTGCAAGGGCGAGAGCCAGCCGGTGGTGGCCGGCACCGGCAAGATGTCGATCGCGGTGGTCTACCCCGACGACTTCCCGATCAAGACCACGCCGGCCATGCGCAACGCGGTCGGCCGCCGCCTGGCCCTGGCCGAGAAGGCGATCATCGTCCCGGCCAAGGACGTCGCCGCCGCCAAGAAGCTGGTCGACGGCCGGGCCTGGAGCGCGGGCGGCATGGCCTGTGACCTCGGCCCGTCGATGGTGGCCGCGCTCGGCCTGCGCCACCCCAACCTGTCGACGGCGACGGCGTCGGTCGAGTGTGGCGGCGCCGGCGTGTGCTCGCTCCACGTCGACCTCGAGCGGCACGGCCGGCCCAGCCGCGAGCGCTGGGTCCGCTACAGCGCGCCCCTGGCCGGCGCCAAGGACAAGCTGCCGACGTACATGAAGACGGCGCCCAAGCTGGCGGCCGGGCCGCGCCCCAACATCCCGACCGCCGGGCTGCAGGTGAGCGACCTGCCGACCGGCGTGGTCACCATGCGCAGCGACGCCGACGGCGCGCTCGAGGTCGACCGGGTGATGGAGGGCAACCCGGCCTTCGCCGCGTGCCGGCCGGCCGGGCGCAAGGCGAGCGACATCCGCGGCTTCTGGGCCGAGTGGTCGCTGTCGGCGCGTGGCCTGCCGTCGGGCGTGACCGTCAAGCCGTTCGCCGGGCGCGACCCCGCCGACGAGCAGTCGGCCAAGTGCCTGCGCCGGGCCATCGAAGCGACCAAGCTAGCCTGCCCGCGCGACGCCAAGCCGATCGCGGTCAAGACCGCCATCTGCCTGTAGGTCGCACCGACCGATGCCGGCGGAGTTCGAGCCGGTGTTCACGGTGCCGGACTGGTACGACGGCCCGCGGAGTGGCATCGCCAGCGTCGGCGGCGTCCCGCACCACTACACGTCGACCTTCGCGGACCTCGACGCAGGCGGCGGGCCCGACGTGTTCGAGCTGCGCCCGGTCGACGACGAGACGTTCCGCCTCGCGCTCGAGGACTGGGACATCTGGCTGCGCTGGCACGACGCCCACGCCGCCGGCCTGACGCCGATCGAGACCCACCCCACGTTGCCGGGGGATCGCCCGCGCCACGACGTGCTGGCCCCGCTCCTGGGCGCGCGCCTGGCCGCGCTGGCGGGACCGAGCACACGCGCACACGCCGAGTTCCGTCAGGCACCGGACCAGCCGCCGGCGCGCTGGCGCGGGCTCGAGGTGCGGTGGACGATGGTGAGCTGAGCGCGACCGGCCCAGATCGGGCACGGGCACGGGCACGGGCACGGGCACGGGCACGGAGCAGGGCGCGAGCACCGCCGCTGCGCGCCGTTTCTCGACGTCCTGCTACAGCGGGATGTTGCCGTGCTTGCGCGGCAGGTTGCTCTGCCGCTTGTTGCGCAGGGTGCGCAGGGCGCGGATGACCGAGGCGCGGGTGTCGCGCGGGCGGATGATCTCGTCGATGTAACCGAGCGACGCCGCCTTGTACGGGTTGGCGAAGCGCTGCTTGTAGTCCTCGATGAAGCGGGCCCGCGCCGCCGCCTTCTCGCCCTCGTCCTTGATCTTGTCGAGCTCGGACCGGAACACGATGTTGACCGCGCCGTCGGGGCCCATCACCGCGATCTCCGCCGCCGGGTACGACAGGTTGACGTCGGCCCGGATGTGCTTGGACGCCATCACGTCGTACGCGCCGCCGTAGGCCTTGCGGGTGATGAGCGTGACCTTGGGCACCGTGGCCTCGGCGAACGCGTACAACAGCTTGGCGCCGTGCTTGATGATGCCGCCGTACTCCTGCTTGGTGCCGGGCAGGAAGCCGGGCACGTCGACCAGCGTCACCAGCGGGATGTTGAAGCAGTCGCAGAAGCGGACGAACCGCGCCGCCTTGACCGAGGCGTCGATGTCGAGGCAGCCGCTGAGGTGGGCCGGCTGGTTGGCGACCACGCCGACCGGCATGCCGCCCATGCGGGCCAGGCCGACCACGATGTTCTTGGCGTAGTCCTTCTGCACCTCGACGAAGTGGCCGTCGTCGACGATGCCGCCGATGATCTTCTTGATGTCGTACGGCTTCTTCGAGTCGAGCGGCACCACGCTGTCGAGCGCGGCGTCGGCCCGATCGATCGGGTCGCCGGTCGGTCGGGTCGGCGGATCCTCGCGGTTGTTGCCGGGCAGGAACGAAAGCAGCTCGCGCAGCCGGGCCAGGCAGGCCAGCTCGTCGCTCTCGGTGAAGTGCGACACCCCCGAGGTGGCGGCGTGGGTCACGGCGCCGCCGAGCTGCTCCATGCTCACCTCCTCGTTGGTCACCGTCTTGATGACGTCGGGCCCGGTGATGAACATGTACGAGGTCTGCTCGACCATCAGGATGAAGTCGGTGATGGCCGGCGAGTACACCGCGCCGCCGGCGCACGGGCCCATGATGGCCGACAGCTGCGGCACCACGCCCGAGGCCATGACGTTGCGCAGGAAGATGTCGGCGTAGCCGGCCAGCGACTCGACCCCCTCCTGGATGCGGGCGCCGCCGGAGTCGTTGAGGCCGACGACCGGGCAACCGATCTTGGTCGCCAGGTCCATCACCTTGCAGATCTTCTGCGCGAACGCACCCGACAGCGAGCCGCCCCACACCGTGAAGTCCTGCGCGAACACGCACACCGGCCGGCCGTCGACGGTGCCGTGCCCGGTCACCACGCCGTCACCCAGCACCTTCTGGTCCTGCATGCCGAAGTCGGCGCAGCGATGAGTCACGAACTTGTCGAGCTCGACGAACGAGCCCTCGTCGAGTAGCGCCATGATGCGCTCGCGCGCGGTCAGCTTGCCGGCGGCGTGTTGCTTGTCGATGCGGGCCTGACCGCCGCCGAGGGCGGCGCGCGCCTCCATCTCCTCGAGGTACGCCAGCGGGTCGGTCGCCGGGGTCGGCGTCGGCAGCGGCGGCGGCACGGTCGCGGCGGCGGGGCGGCCAGTGGGGGGCGGGGCGGGCGAACGCGGCGAGGAGTCACTCACGGGGCGCGGGGATACCACGACGACGGCGCTCGTGAGCAGCCCGGCACAGGTCGCCGCCGCGCCGGGGCCGGCGCTGTGTGGCCCCGGTGAATGACATATAGTGCGGGAGGTGGCCAACGTGAAGGGCAGCGCGCTGGCGTCCCGCATCCTGTGGGTCAGCCTCGGCCACGGGCAGGACGGGCTGCGCCGCCTCGCCGCCGCCGCGTCGCCCGCGCTGCGCGCCCTGGTCGAGCGCAAGGTCGAGCCCGCCGCCTGGTACCCGTTCGACCTCTTCATCGAGCTGATGGCGCTGATCGACCGCGAGTTCGGCCGCGGCGATGGCCGGATGGCCCGGGTGCTCGGCTACGAGGGCGCCGGCGCCAACCTGCCGACGATCTACCGCCTGTTCTACCGGATCGGCGCGCCGCTGTGGATCCTGGGCCGCGCCGCCAAGCTGTGGAGCGCCCACTACGACTCCGGCCGCCTGGTGGTGCGGGCGCCGGCGCCGCGCCAGGCCGAGCTCGACATCGTCGGCTTCGAGCAGCCGACCTGCAGCCACTGCGAGGCGGTGGCCGGCTGGACCCACCGCGCGCTCGAGCTGTCGGGCGGCAAGGACGCCGCGGTCGACGTCGTGTCGTGTCGGTGCAAGGGCGGCGCGGTGTGCCGGCTGCGGGCGACCTGGCGCTGAGCCGCGGCCTCGACGAGCGCCGGGCCCGGTCGATTCTCCCTGGGGAAGCCGTGATCGTCGAGACCTGGATGACCCGCGACCTGGTGACGGTCGGCCCCGACACGCCGGTGGCCGAGGCCCAGCGCCTCATGGCCAGCGGCGCCTTCCGTCGGCTACCGGTGATCGAGGCCGACCGGCTGTGCGGGATCGTGGTCCGCTCCGACCTGACGCGCCCGCCCCGCCCCGACTGGAGCCAGGCCGCCGGCGCGGCCCAGGCGCCGACGGTGCGGCAGATCATGACCGGGCGGGTCGAGACCACCAGCCCGATGACCCCGCTGGCCGACGCCGTCGCCGTCATGATCCAGAAGAAGATCGACGCGCTCCCGGTCGTGCTGTCGTCGGGCACGCTGGTCGGCATCCTCACCGTCAGCGACGCCATGCGGGCGCTGGTCGGCACCATCGGCCTGGGCCAGGCCGGCGCGCGGATCACCTTCGCCGGCGCCAACCCCGACGCCATCATCCGCTTCGTCGTCGGCAAGGCCGAGCGCCTGCACCTCAAGATCCAGAACGTCCAGGTCGCCGAGGTCGGCAGCGAGCACCACGTCACCGTCGGCGTCAGCGGCCGTCGCGCGGTCGACCTGGTCGACGCCGCCTGGGCCGCGGGGCACAAGGTGCGCGGCGTGGTCGACGGCGGACGCGCGGCCTGAGCCCACTCACCAGGCGTCGCGCCGCCGCGCCTGCACCGTCACCCGCACCCGCCAGCGCACGTGCCGCCCGTCGGCGCGGTCGGCCCGGTCGGCCTGGTGGCGCCAGCTGCGTCCAGGCCGCCGCAGCGGCGCGGGCTCGTCGACCTGCGCCGCGCCACAGCCCGCGGGCGCGGCCGCATCGGCCTCGGCCTGGCCGGCGTCCTCGAGCTCGAGCGTGCCGAAAGGGTCGCCCCAGGTGAGGTCCGCGTCGGCGAGGGGCGCCGGGGGCTCACCCCGGTGGTAGGGGTCGAGCGGCGCGTCGGCGGCCTCGGCCGGATCGCCTTCGGCTGGCTCGCCTTCGGCCGGATCGACCTCGGCCGGCGCCGCCTCGACGTGGTCGAGCGGGGTGTCGCCCTCGAGCACCTCCAGGCGAGCGCCCAGGTGGGCGGCGATGGCCGTGGCCATGGCCCGCCGCGCGCTCGGCGTGAAGGCCAGACCGTCTAAACCACACGGGTTGCCGTTCATGAGGTCGGCGCAGTCCTGGCGGTGATCGAGGCCGAGCATGTGGCCGACCTCGTGCGCCACGGTCTGGCACATCGCCGCGGTGCGCTCGAACCGCATCGCCGCCGAGAACGCGAAGGCGACGCCACGCGGCGACACCGCGCCCTCGGCCATCGGCGCGCGCCCCCACTCGCCGTCGGTCGAGCCGGTGTGCTCGGGCCGGCCACCGACCATGATCATCAGGTGATCGGCGCCGGCTGGCGCCCGGTCGACGATGCGGACCGGGAGCCCGGCGAAGTGCCCCTGCACACACGCCATCATCCCGGTCCACTCGGCGCGGGTGCCCTCGAAGGCCGGCAGCTCGATGGCCTGCTGGCCGTGCAGCGCGACGATGTCGGACCGCATGGCCGCCGGGTCGTCGGTGCCGGCGTGGACCACGCCGCCAGCCCCGTTGACGTACACCGTCAGCGCCAGCCCGGCCGGCGCCAGGTCCTGCCCCATCGCCGGTCCGGACCCAGCCGCGACCAGCAGCATCACTCCGAGGGCGGGCCCAACCTTGCGCAGCGGCATCGCGACCTGACTTCCTGACGGCTCCTGGCTCGACGGCGCCGGTGCCTTGGATATTCACCGGCTGTTGCCGGCGGCCGTGACCGCGGTCGCGTCGCCGGCACGCCGGGGCGCCCCGACGAGAATGCGCCGGCCGCTTCTGCTATCACACCCACATGCGCCCGCTGACCCTGCTCGCCGCCCTGGCCCTGCCGCTCGCCACCGCCTGCCCCGGCCCGGGCGCGACCAAGCGGTCGTACCCCGAGCCCACCGCCGAGCAGATCACCACCCGGCTGGCCCAGGCCCGCGCTCGCGCCCGCTCGTTCCAGGCCCAGAGCACGATGGACTACTGGCTGGGCAAGGACCGGGTCAAGGGCACCGTCCTGGTCATGGGCACGCCCGGCGCCAAGGTGCGGTTCAACGCGCTCAACCCCGCCGGCGAGAGCGTGCTGGCCGACCTCGCATGTGACGGCGCCGGGTTCGTGTACGTCGACGTGCAGAAGAACTGCCAGCTGACCGGGCCGTGTAACGCCGACTCGATCGCCGCCCTGCTCGGCGTGCCGCTGGCGCCCGACGACTTCTTCTACCTCGCGCTCGGGCAGGCGCCCGTGCTCGACGGCGCGACCGGGACCGTGACGTGGGACAGCAAGCTCGGCCGCGAGCTGGTCACGCTGACCTCGCCGGCCGGGACCCAGCAGCTCGTGCTCGACGGCAAGGACGGGCGGTGGGACGTGCTGCGCAGCGAGCTCAAGGACCCGGCCGGCAAGCTGGTGTGGGCGGTCGAGCACACCGACTTCGCCGAGACCCAGACCGCCGACGGTCAGGCCCTGCGGGTCCCCGGCAAGAGCCGGTTCCGCTCGCCCGACGACAAGGCCGACCTGCTGGTCGAGTGGGAGGAGCGCCGGATCAACGTCGAGCTCGGCGATGACAAGTTCCAGCTGACCCCGCCGGCCGGCCTGCCCAGCTGCCGGTAAGGGCCCCCGAATGGGCCAAGCGATCGATGTCGCGAACCGAGGCGCCCCGCGGGCGAGGCGCGACGAGGGCGCATACCCGTCGTCCGCCGCGCTGCGGGCGGGCTGACGGCGTGGTGGCCGACGCTCAGGCGGCGGCGGTGGTGGGCAGGCGCCGCAGCAGCGACACCAGCGTGCCGCACCAGTCGGTGAAGTCGCGCGCGAACCACTGCGCGTCGTCGGACAGCCGCATCGGCTGGTCCGCCTCGACCTTGCACATCACCACGCTCGAGGCGGCGCCATGGAACGGCTCACGCACCTCGCCGCGCGCGACCGCGGCGATGTCGCCCGCGACCCGGGCCAGGTCGAGCTCGAACGCGTAGGCGAACAGCACGCGGGCCGAGGTCTCGGTCGCGCGCTCGGCGAACGGCAGGTAGCAGCGAACCCGATCGCGCACGATGGTGCCGTCGGGAAGCCGGTCGTACTCGATCCGCCCTCGCAGCCGCTCCATCGGCACCATGGTGGCGCCGAACACGTGGGCCGGTCCGGCCACCCGCAGCATCTCGCGGTAGTCGAGCGGCAGCGGCCAGCCGAGCCGACGCTCCTTGTCGTCGAGCTTGCTGGTCGGGACCGGCGCCATCGCATGGAACCGGAAGGCGCGACCTCGCACCGTGAACGTCTGCTGGCCGAACTCCGAGACCAGGGCGCGGATGGGCGTCACGGCCGGTCCGGTACCACGGCGCCGGCGCCAGGCGGTTAGGTCATCGTCTAATGCGGTGCGGCAAGTGCTCGTGTTCATGCATGAATCGACGTCCTCCTGGCGCCCGAGGCATGTTGCGAACGGCAACACGGGCCCGGTCCGGCCGGATCGATCCCGCGCGATGGCGCGGGGTTAGCGGTTGCCGCCGGTGGCACATGGCTTGATGCTGGCAAGGGCGATGCGCGCCGCCTCCCTGCCCCTGCTCCTCGTCGTCGCGCTGGCCGCAGGCTGCCCCGGCACCCAGGACGTGCCCGGTGGTGGCCCCGACGGCTCCACCAGCGCCGGCGTCGACGCCGCGGTCGGCCCGACCTGCGCGATGCCCATCGCCGCGTGTAGCCACACGTTCCGCTTCCGCGGCGCCGCCAGCGCGGTCTCGCTGCGCGGTGACTTCGCCGCCGACGGCTGGACCGCGGGCCTGGCCATGAGCCCGACCGGGCAAGCCGACGAGTGGAGCGTGACGGTCGACGTCGCCGACGACCAGATCATCACCTACAAGCTGGTCGTCGACGGGCAGTGGCAAGCCGACCCGGCCAACCCCCGCACCAGCCCCGACGGCTTCGGCGGCGGCAACTCGGTGGTGCGCGTCGACTGCGACGCCTGCCCGAAGCGGCCGGCCATCGACTGGCGGGACGCCGTCATGTACTTCGTCCTCATCGACCGCTTCGCCGACGGCGACCCCAGCAACAACGTGTCCGCCCCCGGGGCCGAGCTGCCCGGTCAGTACCAGGGCGGCGACCTGGCCGGCCTGCGCGCCAAGATCGAGGACGGCTACTTCGCCTCGCTCGGCGTCAACACGCTGTGGCTGTCGTCGCCGCTCGACAACGCCGACGGCAGCTACCAGGGCTCCGACGGCCACCGCTACTCCGGCTACCACGGCTACTGGCCCAAGGACCTCGGCGCCGTCGAGGAGCACGCCGGGACCGAGGCCGAGCTGCGCGCGGTCATCGACGTCGCCCACGCCCACGGCCTGCAGGTGCTGGTCGACTACGTGATGAACCACGTGCACTCCGACAGCGCGCTGTACGCCCAGCACCGCGACTGGTTCTGGCCCAACGACAACGGCGCCGGCGGCAACTGCGTGTGTGGCCAGGGCTGCGACTGGACCTCGGCCCGGCTGCGCTGCTGGTTCGACCCGTTCCTGCCCGACTTCGACTTCCGCAACGGCGACGCCCGCCGCTACTCGGTCGACAACGCGGTGGCCTGGGCCAAGCGGCTCGGGCTCGACGGCTTCCGCCTCGACGCGGTCAAGCACATCGAGACCTCGTGGCTGACCGACCTGCGGGCCCGCCTGGCCGGCGAGGTCGAGTGGGACCAGCACGTGTACCTGGTCGGCGAGACCTTCGAGGGCGACCGCGGCGTCATCCGCCAGTACGTCGACCCCGACACCATGCTCGACGGCCAGTTCGACTTCCCGCTGCGCGCCAACGTGCTGCGGGTGGTGCTGCGCCGGCAGGGCGACATGAGCGAGCTCGGCGCCTTCCTGGCCGACAACGACGCCTTCTACGGCCCGCGCGCGGTGATGAGCACCTTCCTCGGCAACCACGACGTGCCGCGGGTGGTGCACGTGGCCGAGGACACGCCGCTGTTCGACGAGTGGGCCGGCGGCAAGGACCGGGCCTGGACCAACCAGCCGCAGCTGCCGACGACGCGGTCGGCGTTCGAGCGGCTCGCCGTCGGCTACGCCCTGCTCTACACCAGCCCGGGCGTGCCGATGCTGTACTACGGCGACGAGCTCGGCATGGCCGGCGCCGGCGACCCCGACAACCGCCGCTTCATGCAGTGGACCGGCGTCGACGGCAACCAGACCTGGCTGCGCGACCAGCTGGCGGCGCTGGGCCGGGTCCGCGCCGCTCATCCGGCGCTGCGGCGCGGCAGCCGACGCATCCTGGCTGCCGCCGGCGACGTGCTCAGCTACGAGATGCGCGGCAGCGGCGACGCGGTGATCGTCGTCGTCAACCGGGCCGACGCCGCCCGGGCCGCCGCCGGCGTCCCGGCCGGCGACTACGTCGATCTGATCAGCGGCGCCGCCGTGCGCGCCCCGCTCGACGTCCCGGCCCGGACCGCGCTGCTGCTGGCCGTGCCGTAGCCGGGGCGCCGCCGGCGGTTGCCGGGGCGCCGTCGCACGGTAGAGTCGCGCCGTGTCCGCCGCGGTCCGCCGGTTTCGTGTCGTCAGCCTGATCGAGGGGGTGTCGTACCTCGTCCTCGTCGGGGTCGCGATGCCGCTCAAGTACGCGGCCGGGATGCCCAGCGCGGTGCGCGTGGTCGGGATGGCCCACGGCGTGCTGTTCGTGGCCTTCGTGCTGGCGCTCGGGGCCGCGGCCCAGGCCGAGCGGTGGCCGCCCCGGAGGAGCGTGGTCGCGATGATCGCGGCGCTGCTGCCGCTGGGGGCGTTCTGGCTCGAGCGCCAGCTGCGGCGCGAGGCGCGCTGAGCTGCACCTGCGGCGCGCCGCTGCCGCCAGGGCGTGATGGCCGCGAGCGCCGAGCACATGCGGGTACACTGGGGTTCGTGACCAGAACCCCGATCGACGTGACCCTGCTCGCCCTGATGCTCGTGGCCGCCTGCGGCGGCGCCGACGGCTCCAGTCCAGACGCGGCGCCGATCGTCGCCGGGCAAGTCACGCTGATCGCCACCCCGTTCCGGATCATGGCTGGGGAGACGGCGGTGCTCACCTGGTCGGCCGAGGGCGCGACCGCGCTCGAGCTGGTCGGGATCGGCGACGTCACCGGTCGCGCCAGCGCCACGGTGATGCCCACCACGACCACGCTGTACGAGCTGCGCGCGACGCTGCCGAGCGGCGTCCACGTCGCCACCGCGTCGGTCATCGTCGGCACCGCCCCGGTCGACCAGCCCACCTGGCGCCAGGGCATGGCCGCCTTCGAGTGGAAGCAGCTGCCCTCCACCGGCCTGACCGTGGTGCCCAGCCCGCCGCTGGTGGGCGAGCTGGACGCCGACGGTGTGCCCATCGTCGGTGGGCTGGGTGGTCGCATCCACGCCTGGAACGGCCTGGCCGCGGACCCCGCCACCAGCCGGCTGTACTCGGCGGCCAACGGCGGTCACGCGGACTGGGCCGGCAACGAGGTGTACGAGCTGGAGCTCGCGCAGGAGGAGCCGGGCTGGATCATGCTGCGCGCGCCGACCGCGGCCCAGTACGTGTACCGCGGCGACTACAACACCGGGCGCTACAGCGACTACTACCTCGACGGGCGCCCGGGCTCGACCCACAGCTACTACGCCCTGCACTTCCTGCCCAGCAGGGGTGCGGTGTTCCGGTTCGGCGCCGGGTCGTTGTACGGCACGGGCAACGAAGGCAACAACCACATCGACGCGTTCGTGCTGAACGCCAACGATTGGGTCGCGGCCGGGACTCACCCCGACCTGACCCCGACCCGGACCGACTCGATCAACCTCGCGGTGTGTCGGGACCCGATAACCGACGAGGTGTACGTCGGCAGCGCCGACAACCTGCGCCGCTACGACCCCGCCGGCAACGTGGTCGACGTGCTCGCCCCCTGGCTCGACAACCACACCGCGGTGAAGGCCGCCGCGTGTGCCGTCGACCGTGCGCGCGGTCGCGTGGTGTTCTTCGGCGATGCCTACGCCGCGCCCGATGGCGGCCTGCTGTACGACGTGGCGTCCGACACCTGGGGCAAGATCACGTTCACCGGCCCGGCCACGAACTCGGCCGTGAACTGGCACGAGGCCTACGCCTACTACGACGAGACGTACGGGGCCTTCTTGCTCAAGCCGTCGGCCAGCGCCACCGTGGTCCGGATCGAACCCACCACCTGGGTCGCGACCGCGCTCACCACCACCGGCGGGGCGGCGCAGCCCGACGCGATCAACGGCGTGCAGACCCGGTTCCAGTACCTGCCGCAGCTCGGTGGCTACGCCTACTTCCCGACCGACGCCGCGGTCTGGTTCCTGGCGACCGAGTAGGACGCGGGACGGCCGCGGACGCGCGGGGGCCGCGCGCCGGTCAGCGCCCGGCGGTGAGGGTCTCGGCCAGCTGGGCGACGATCGCCAGGGTGCGCTGGCCGAGCGCGGGGTCACCCTGCAGCGCGACCGCGTTGGCCAGGCCATCGCTGGCGTGGACGAGCACGAACGCGAGGTCGCGCGCGCGCTCGGCCGGGATCCCCTTGGCCTGCAGCAGCCGGCTGGTGACCTCGATCATCGCGCGCAGCGTGGCGTCGATTCGCTCGTGCACCTCGGCCGCGGTCCGCAGCCGCCACAGCGCGCGGTGGATGTGGGGGCGCTGCGCGAAGAAGCCGAGGATGGCGGCGCCGACCCGCAGCACGTAGTCGCCGACGGATCCGCCCCCGGTCGCGGCCTCGACCACCATGCGCTCGTACAGCGGCAGGTGGCGATCGTAGATGCCGCGAGCCAGCGCCTGCTTGTTCGGGAAGTAGCGGTACAGCGAGCCGATGCTGACGCCGGCCAGCTCGGCCACGCGGTTGGTCGAGAACCCGGCCAGCCCGTCGACCTCCAGCACCCGCTCGGCCGCGGTCACGATCGCCTCGACGATCTCGGCCGCGGAGCGACCGCGCGGCTGCCTCCGCATGACCGGCGCGGGCGCCCGGGGCGGACGACCTCGCCGATCGGGGGTGCGGGCGCGGGCCACGCGTCACGGTACGGCCGAGCTGGACGGTTCGACAAGCCGGAGCGGTGAGCCCGTTCCGCGCCGTCGCCAGATTCTCGGGTTCGTCCGGGCACTTGTGCCGACGCGGCGGCGAGTATTCGGCGCCGGCGACGATGCGTAGGTTACCGCCATGACCAGCACCTACCTCCTGCCTTGCCTCGGCGCCCTGGCCCTGTCCCTCGGCTGCGTGACCACCCTCGACGACGGCGGCGCGGGCGTGGATGAGCGAGCCGAGCCCATCTCCAGCAGCGCGGTGGCCGTCCACGCCGACCGCGCGCAGCCCGCACCGACCTCGTGCGCGGCGCTGGCGGCGCGCGCGTCCGAGCTGCTCGGCGCGGCCCAGCGCTGCAACGTCGCCGCCGCCAGCCCGGCCCAGTGCGCCCGCTGGGTGCCCTCGATCGACGGCTGCGAGCAGCCGGTCGGGGCCCCGAACTCCGAGGAGACCCGGGCCTACCTCCAGGTCTACGACGCCTATGCCGCGTCGTGCCCGCTGCCCGATCGCCCGTGCGTCGATCCGCTCGTGCTGACGGTCGCCTGCAGCCAGGCCGCCGACGTCGATTCGCTGCTCGGTCGCTGCGCGATCCTCGACCGTCCGTAGCGGTCGCGCCTCCCCAGGCCGGGCACGCCCACCGGCGCCCTGCTACGATGCCGCCATGGGCCCTGGCTCCGCGACGATACGCGCCCTGGTCACCATCACGCTGAGCGCGGGCGCCACGCTGGCCGCGGCGCCCGCCGCGGCGGCGCCGCGCCGTACGCCGCGACCGATCCGCGTGCCGACCACGGTGGCCGTGCCGGCGCTCAAGCCGGTCCCGGCGCCCTACCCCCTGGCGGCGCTGCGGCTCCTGCTCAAGGCCGAGATGGAGCTCGAGCGGGGAGAGCTGGACGCGGCCGAACAGGCGCTGCAGTCCGCGCTCCAGATGGCGCCACACGCCGACGTCGTGTTCAACCTGGCCGTGGTGCACGAGCGACAACGCAACCTGCAGGAGGCGATCGCCACGTTTCGCCGCTACCTCACCGAGGCGCCGTCGGCGCCCGACCGCGCCCTGGTCGAGCGCCACCTCGAGGACCTGTCGGTCCGCAGTCCACGCCTGCTGTACATCGGTCGGCGCCAGGCGGTCGACGGGGTCGCCCAGGACCCCGACGCCGTGCTCATCATCGACGGCACCCGCGTCGTCCCGGCGCCCGCCGAGGTCCTGCTCGACGGTGAGATGCACGTGGTCTCGCACGTGTCCGCCTCGACGTACGGGGTCGACTTCGTGCGCGGCGCGCCCGGCGCCTGGAACCGACCGCTGCGGGTCGGGATCGAGGCCCGCGCGGCCGAAGGGAATGTCGTGATCCAGACCACCCCGTATGGACGACGCTCCAGCTTCACGACGGACGGGCAGGCGATGCTGGCCGGCCAGCCGTTCAAGCTCGGGCGAGGCCGGTACCGCATCGCCGAGTTCGGGCTGTGCCAGCCGATCTCCTTCGACGTGCGTGATCCGACCGAGCTGACCTACGTGCTGCTGCGCTTCCCCGAGAACCGAGGCCTCGACCTCAACGACAACTACCACCGGCCCGACGGCAACCCCGACAACTGCGTCGAGGTGTCGACCACGATCGTCCGGACGCGCATCCCGGGGCGGCGATGAGCCGGCGCCCGCTGCGTCGAGCCAGCGTGATCGCCCTGGGCGTGTGCGCCACCCTGGTCGCGACCGGGCCGGCGAGCCAGGCCCAGCCGGTCGATGGGCCACCGCCCCAGATCGTGCCCAAGCCCGTGCCCAAGCCCGTGCCCGAGCGGTACCTCAAGGCGGCCGGGCAGCAGTTCGACCTCGCGCTCGCCGCCGAGGCGGCCGGTCGACGGCGCGCCGCCATCGACCACTACGAGGCGGCGCTGACGCTGGCCCCGCACGCCAACCCCGCCTTCAACCTCGCCGAGCTGCTGCGGCTGGAGTACCTCGACGGGCAACGCATCCGGGAGTGGGACAAGGTCGAGCTCGCCTACCGCCTGTACCTCGCGCTGGCCCCGGCCTCGTCCGAGCGCAGCGCGGTCGCGGCCCAGCTGGCGTCGTGGCTGCGGACCGCGACGCCGTGGACGCTCGTCACCCCGCACGGCTACGACCTCGACGCGGCCTACGTCCTGGTCGACGGCGTCGTCGCCGTTCGTCCCGGCGCCAAGGTGGTGCCACACCGGCTCGGCAGCGCGATCACCGTGCCGCTCACCCCGGGTCAGCACGTGATCAACGTGGTGTCCAGCCTCGGCGCGCTGCAGGCGTACGCCCACCCACGCCCCCTCGTGGATGGCGCGTCCACCATCTCCGACCTGCCGCCGCCCGCCGCCGGCGCAGGCAACGTCCTGTTCGCCGGTGCGGTCCCGGCGTTCCTGCGTGGCGCCGCCTTCACCGGTCCAACCCCGGCGCGTTTGACGCTGGCGCCAGGCCGCCACGGCTTCCAGGTCTTCCAGATCACGAGCGAGCCTGAGTGTCCGCCGCTCCGGTTCGAGGTGGCGCGGACCGGCATCACCCACGTGTTCTTCGTCCGGCCGCAGCGGCAGCCGTGCCCGACAGCGGTGCGCGCCAGCTGGCTCGACCTCGAGCCGTGAGCCCAGGCGACCAGCACATGACGGCCCGTTGCTGCCAGGATCGCCGCGTGACACGCTGGGTTCGCTGGCCATGCCTGCTGGTCGTGGTGGCGACGGCGCCGGCGCTGGCGCTGGCGGCGCCGCCTGGCAAGCCGACCAGGCCTGGCAAGCCGATCGGACTCGACAAGCGAGCCCCGGCACCGTCGACGGTGGCCGCTGGCGCCAGCCGCAACGCCCCGCGGACGCCGGCGCGCCCCGGACCGCCGCCGCTCCCGTTCAAGTCGCCGCCTCCTGCCACGCCGCTGGCCGACCGCACCACGTGGGCCCGCGCCGAGCTGGCGGTCGCCCGCGACGACCATCACACGGCGGCACAGGACTTCGCCCGGATCACCACCGGCGCCGCCGCTGCCGACGCCAGCTACAACCGGGGCGCCGCGTTCGAGCGCATGCCGTCGCCCGAGCTGGCGATCCGCGCCTACCAGGCCTACCTGGACGCCAGCCCCGCGGCGCCCGACCGTGCCGTCGTGACCCGTCAGATCGCCCGGCTGCGTGACCACACCCCTACCCCGACCTGGGTCACCGGCGCCGGCGACGCGGACGACCCGGGTGACACCGCCACCGCCAGCGAGGTCGAGGCGGTCCTCGTCCTCGATGGCGCCCAGGTGGTGCGTGCGCCGGTGGAGGTGGTGCTCGACGGCGGGCAGCACATCTTGGCCCTGGTCACCGCGACGGGCTACGGGGCGAGCTTTCGCCTGGTCAGGCCGGGCGACTGGTACGCCCCCGTGGCGCTCCAGATCGATGTGCGGGCAGGCAGCGGCAACGTCGTGCTGCAGCCAGGGAGCTCGGCGGTTCCGTCCGGGTTCCTCACCATCGCCGGCCGTACGGTGCCGGGGGCGGCCCGCTTCGACCTGCCGCCAGGCCGGTACGTGGTGAGGGACGACCACCACCTGTGCGCACCGTTCTCCTTCGAGGTCACCGACCGCCGCGTCCTGACCTACGTCCACCTCGACGGGCACGAGCGCCCGCGCGCCGGCGGTGGCACGTGCTTCGCGGTGCAAGCCCGTCGCCTCCTCGTGCCCGTTCCGGAGCCCACGCCGTGACGGTGCAGACGCTACGCGTGCTGACGCTCGTGTTCGCCGCCGCCGCGGGTGCGCGCCCGGCCCACGCCGCCCCCGCGCGGCGCGGCGTCCCCGACCACTACGAGCGGGCCGCGGCCCGCGCCTTCGACCGCGCAGCGGCAGCCGACGCCGCCGGCAACGACGCCGAGGCGATCGCCCAGTACCGCTTCGCGCTCGAGCTGGTGCCGCATGCCAACCCGGCGTTCAACCTGGCCGAGCTCATGCGCGAGCGGTACCTGCGCACCCGCCAGGACCGGGTCGATCCAGACTCCAACGCCACCGACGATGACTGGAAAGACGTCGAGGAGGCCTACCGGGTCTACCTCGGGCTGGCCTCCGACCCGCGTGAGCGCCGCGCCGTCCTCGACAACCTGGCGCGCTGGCAGGCCGCGCCGGTCACCCTCTCCATCACCGTGCCCGCTCGAGATGGCCTCGAGCTGGACGAGGCCGCGGTCATTCTCGATGGCGAGCTGCTGGCCCGACCAGGGACCCGACCGCGGTTGGTCGAGGGGCGCCCCACCCTGTCGGTGCGGACCACGCCCGGCCTGCACACCCTCATCGTCGTCAGCCCGACCGCGGCGGCGATGCACCGCGTCGAGCTGGCGCCGCTGCTCCCCGGGGCGATCGAGGTCCGCGCCACCGACGAGCTGCGCCGCGGTAACGTCCTGTTGAGCGGCTACCCGTACCTGTCGCTGCGCGGGCCTGACCTCCTGGTCAAGAAGGCCCGCCGCTTCGACGCCCGCCCGGGCCGCCACGTGGTGCAGAGCTACGGCTCGAACCACGCCTGTGGGCCGATCGACTTCGTCGCCCCGACCGGCGGCGTCCGCATCATCCACTTCCAGCAGGGCGCCTACGATTGCGACGTGCCGGTCCGGCAGACACTCGTCGAGTTCCCGCCGTGACCAGCGTGGCGCAGGCGTCGACCGGGCGGTTCTGCCCGCGCTGCGGGGCGCGCGGCGAGGGCGCGCGCTGCGAGCGCGACGACGAGGTGATGGTCGAGCCGCCCGAGGGCACGCTGCTCGGCTCCACCGTCGGCAACTACGTGCTGGTCCAGCTGCTCGGGGAGGGCGGCATGGGCGGCGTGTACCGCGGCATCCACCCCGAGATCGGGGCCGAGGTCGCGATCAAGGTCCTGCACGACCCGGCGGTGGCAGATGGCGAGGACGCCCGGCGCTTCCTGCTCGAGGCGCAGACGGTCAACCGGGTCCGGCACCGCAACCTGGTGCGGATCCTCGACTCCGGCTACCTGCCCGGGCGCCGGCCGTACCTGGTGATGGAGCTGCTCGACGGCGTGGCCCTGAGTGACCTGGTCGGCCAGCTCGGCCCCGAGGCCGCGTGCGCCATCGCCGCCGAGGCCCTCGATGCGCTGGCCGAGGTCCACGCCACCGGCGTGGTCCACCGCGACCTCAAGCCGGCCAACGTCTTCGTGTGCCGGGACGGCCGCGTCGTCGTGCTCGACTTCGGCATCGCCAAGCTCATTCGCGCCGACGCCAGCGCGACCCAGAGCAACGCGATGATCGGCACGCCGGCGTACATGGCCCCGGAGCAGATCCGGGCCAACGCCGTCGACGCCCGCACCGACGTGTACGCCATGGGCGTGCTGCTGTACGAGGCGACCACCGGGCGGCGCCCGTTCGACGGCCCATCGACGTTCGAGATCCTGAGCAAACACGTCGACGCGGCGCCACCCGCGCCGCGGTCGTGGCGGCCGCAGCTGGCGCCGGCGATCGAGCAGGTCATCCTGCGGGCCATGGCCAAGGCGCCTGCGGCCCGGTTCCAGACCGCGGCCGAGATGGCCGCCGCCGCTCGCGCCGCCGGCGGTGACCAGGTCAGCGCGGCCGAACTCGGGGCCATCGCCGCCAGCCGGCGCCCGCCCTCGCGCCCGGCCATCACGCTGGCGCGCAGCGATCGCGCGCCCGCGCCCGCGCCCGCGCCGGCGACCGTGCCGTCGCGCCCGCGCCCCAGCCCCGCGCCGGCGCCGACCGATCCGGCCGTGGCCGCCGCGCCGGTCGTGACCGCGGGTCGACCGGGGCGGTGGCGCCTCGTCGCCGCGGTCGCCGGCCTGGTCGCCGCCGGGGCGCTGGCGGGGGTGGTGGCCTGGGCCGTCCGCACCAACCGCTCGGCCCCCGCCGCCGACACCACCGTCGATGCCGCCGCGCCCACGAGCGTCGATGCCGCCGCGCCCACGAGCGTCGATGCCACCGCGCCCACGAGCGTCGACGCCGCCGCGCCCACGGGCGTCGACGCCGGCCGGCGCACCGGTGACGCCGCGGGGCGAACGCGACCTGGCCGCGACGCCAGCACGCGCCCCGCCAGCGGCGACCTACGCGCGCTGGACGTCGGCGGCAGCGAGGCCCAGCCCGACCCGCCCGAGCAAGACCCGGCCGATGGCACCGCGGCCGAGACGGGGCCTCGGCCGCCGATCGACGCCCCCGGACCTCGCCGCGACGCCCGCCGCCTCGACAACCCGTACCCGCGGTGACGCCAGGACCACCGGCGCCAGCCGTCGCGATATGGTCCGCGGCCGATGCGTATCCTCCTCACCACCACCAGCTTCCAGGACACCCCCGGCGCCCACCACGACGTGCTCGCCGCCAGCGGCTTCGAGATCGTGCGCGCGCGCGGGCCGCTGTCGGAGGCCGCGCTGCTCGAGCTGCTGGCCGGCCCGGGTGGCGGCTTCGACGGGGTGCTCAATGGCGATGACGCCATCACCGCCCGGGTCATCGACGCCGCCCTGCCGCGCCTCAAGGTCATCGCCAAGTACGGCATCGGCCTCGACTCGATCGACGTCGCCCACGCCACCGCGCGCAAGCTGCCGGTGCTGTTCACCCCCGGCGTCAACCACACGACGGTGGCCGAGCACACCTTCGGCCTGATGATCGGCCTGGCCAAGCAATTCTGGCCGCACCTGCGCTCGACCAAGGCTGGCCAGTGGAAACGCCTGACCGGCAGCGAGCTGGCCGGCAAGCGGCTGGCCCTGCTCGGTCTCGGTCGCATCGGTCGCGAGGTCGCACGCCGCGCCGCCGCCTTCGACATGCTCCTGACCGGCTACGACCTGCACTGGGACGAGGTCTTCGCCGAGCGCTACGGGGTGCGACGGGCGACCAGCCTCGAGGACGCGCTGGCCGGCGCCCAGGTCATCTCCCTGCACATGAACCTCGGCAGCGACAATCGCCGCTTCCTCGACGCCGCGCGCCTGGCCACGCTCGAGCCGGGGGCGTTCATCATCAACACCGCACGGGGCGGCCTGGTCGACGAGGCGGCCATCGCCGCGGCGTGTAAGGCCGGCACGCTGGGCGGCTACGCCACCGACGTGCTCGAGCAGGAGCCTCCCCCGGCCGATCACCCGTTCACGGGCATCGACAACATCCTGGTCACCCCGCACGTCGGCAGCCGCACCCACGAGTCGGTCGAGCGCCAGGGGCTACGCGCGGCCCGCAACATCGTCAACTTCCTGCGCGGCGACGACGACTTCATCCAGGCCAACTGACGTCCTGCCTGCGCCCTTGGCCGCGGTAGCGCGTGCGCCGGAATCCGGAGACGGGACAGCGCCCCAGCCAGAGGGGGCCGCGGGGCGCACGTGCACCCACTCCGCCCTTCCTCGGCACAGAGACGGTGCGACCGGGCCTGTTCGGTCGCTGCGACGTCGCAGGTGCGCGCCGGCGTGGGTGCGCCCTCGTCGGCGCGGCCACTTGGCCGCGGTCCGACCTGGTCCGGCGCTTGAAGAGCCTCGTGCCATGCCCCGCCCAACCGCTCGCACCCTCCTGCTGTCGCTCCTGCTCGCGTCGTCGGCCACCCTCGCCGCCCCTGGCTGCATGGTCGAGGACGAC
>JAGPCO010000027.1 GCA_018058095.1 Kofleriaceae bacterium | reverse complement strand
GTGCGGTAGTCGAGCAACAGGTCGTGCGGCACCCGCAGGTCGCCGCGGTGGACCAGGACGACGTCATCGGGCCTCTCGGAGTTTCCGGCCATTCGCATCCGGTCCTTGACCTCGGCCCAGCCGACCCGCTCGAACACCACGTCACGGGAGAACATGCCCTTGGCCACCCGCGCGCTCACCTGCTTGCGCGCGAAGACGTGGGCGGCGGTCGCATCGGCCAGCGCCTTCGCGGTCGCCCGGGTCTTGCCTCCCCGCGTGGTCTCGATGTCGACCCGCGCCCCGTCGAGGCGGATCACGTCGAGCGTCGTGTCGTCGGCCAGCGTCCAGGTGCGCGTCGCGGACATGCAGTGACGATGGCATGCGGCGGGGCGCGGCGACTACTCGATCGTGAAGGAGATGATGCCGGTGGTCGAGAAGACTCCGTCCGGCGTGGAGGTGTCGAGCGAAGCCTTCAGGACAAGGTCGAGTGTGGAGGCGGAACCTGCCTCGGTGCAGGTGCGGTCACGAGGCCGTGGGCGAAGCGAGCGATGGGAACCGCTGCGCGTCACGTAGGCCAGCTCCTGTCGGCGAGGGCCATGGACGCAGGCGCGCGGGCGCGAAGGTCGCGGCCTCGGCGGGAAGGCCGAGCCCGACGAGTACGACACGCGCGATCGCAGGCACGGCGACGATGGCGATCACCGAGCGGCGACCGCCGCATGGGCAGCGGAGGGCGGCGGCGGCGAACACGCGACGCAAGAGCTCCGCCCACGACAGGCGGCGGGTCCGCTGAGCGCTCGTCGAGGTCGGCGCCGCACAGCTCGGCGAGGTCGCGGCCTCGGACGGGGCCGCCGGGACCAGCGCGCGGAGCGCGGGCGCCGTGCTGGCAGGGTCGATGCTAGTGTCGGCGCCGATGAGCCACGACCCAACGCTGTACAACCACGACCTGGCCCCGGTCGCCCCGGCCGACCGGACCTGGGGCCTGTGGAGCATCGCCGCCCTGTGGGTCGGCATGGCCATCTGCGTGCCGACCTACACGCTGGCGTCGCAGCAGATCGGCAACGGCATGAGCGCGTGGCAGGCGGTCGGGGTCATCGGCCTGGCCAACCTCATCGTCCTGGTGCCGCTGATGCTCAACGGCCACCCTGGCACCAAGTACGGCATCCCGTTCCCGGTGCTGGTGCGGGCCTCGTTCGGCGTGCGCGGGGCCAACCTGCCGGCGCTGCTGCGCGCGCTGGTGGCGTGCGGCTGGTTCGGCATCAACTGCTACTTCGGCGGGCTCGGCCTGCACGCCTGTGCCTCGGTGCTGGCGCCGTCGGTCAGCCTGCCCGACCTGACCAGCTGGCTCGGCATCGGCACCGGCCCGTTCGTCGGCTTCGTCGTGTTCTGGCTCATCAACGTCTACTTCATCTGGAACGGGATGGAGTCGATCAAGTGGATGGAGGTGCTGGCCGCGCCGTTCCTGCTGCTGTGCGGCGTCGCCTTGCTGGTGTGGGCCATCGACGCCGGCGGCGGCCTGGGCGCGATCATGAGCCAGCCGGCCAGCAAGCCCCTCGGTGACACCTTCGCGGTGGCCCTGACCTCGGGCGTGTCGTTCTGGGCCACGCTGGCGCTCAACATCCCCGACTTCTCCCGCTACGCCTCGTCGCAGCGGGCCCAGGCCCTGGGCCAGACCATCGCCATGCCGACGACGATGGCCCTGTTCGCCTTCATCGGCGTGGCCGCCACCGCCGCCAGCGCCATCGTCTACGGCGCGCCCATCAGCGATCCGACCGCGCTGGTGACCAAGTTCGACAGCAAGCTGGTGGTCGGCGTGTCGATGTTCGGCCTGGCCCTGGCCACGCTGTCGACCAACATCGCCGCCAACGTGGTGTCGCCCGCCAACGACTTCGCCAACCTGGCGCCGGCCCGCATCTCGTACCGCACCGGCGGCCTCATCACCGCCGGCATCGGCTTCGTCATGTTGCCGTGGAAGCTGCTGTCGTCGATCGGCGCCTACCTGTTCAGCTGGCTCATGGGTTACGGCGTGCTGCTCGGCGCCATCGGCGCCATCATGATCGTCGACTACTTCGTGCTGCGCCGGCGCGAGCTGGTGGTCGACGACCTGTACCGGCGCGGCGGCGCCTACGAGTACCGCGGCGGCGTCAACCCGGTCGCCATGCTGGCCTTCGTCGTCGGCATCGCCCCGTGTCTGCCCGGCTTCGTCGCCGCCGTGGCCCGGCACCCCGAGTGGGTGCCGAGCGTGTTCAACCACCTCTACACCTGGGCCTGGTTCGTGTCGTCGGCGGTGGCCGGCGCGGTCTATTACCTCGGCATGCGCCGCCGAGTCGGCTGAGCCCGCCACCGGCTGGCGCGCGGGGTACAGGCGCCGGATCGGGGTTGTCGGCCGACGCGTGCGCTTGTTACCCTGGTGCACGCGTCATGGCCAGCCGGACCTCCTTCGACCCGGCCCAGGCCCAGCACGAGCTGGCCCACGCCGACGCGACACCGGCGCGGACGGCGGCGGGTGCCCCGGCGCACGCCGCCGGCGCCAGCCCGGCCCTGGCCCAGATCCAGGCGGTGCGCAGCTCGGGCTGGGCCGCGGTCGAGGAGATCGCCGCCATCGCCCGCACCGCGCGGTCCGAGTGGCCTGGCATCGCCACCTGGCTGCAGGACCACCGCGGCAACGGCTTCGTGCAGGAGGTCCTGGCCGAGCTGGCTGGCACCCCGAGCAAGACGGCCAAGCTGCCGATCGTGCTGCTGCACGGGTTCAACACCGGGCCGGGTGACGGCATGTCGTTCGCCGACGCCGTGAAGGACGGCATGCGCGGCGACGGCGCCCTCGTGTTCGAGGTGACCGCACCGCCGTTCCAGACCCCGGCCGAGCGGGCCAAGGCCATCGCCCCGCAGCTCGAGCAGATCCTGCGCAAGACCGGGGCGAGCAAGCTCAACCTGATCGCCCACTCGCTCGGCGGGCTCGACGCGCGCTTCCTGATCTCGTCGCTCGGCTGGGCCGACCGCATCGCCTCGCTGTCGACGCTGGGCACGCCGCACCACGGCACGCCGACCGCCGACCTGGTGGCCGGCGCGATGCCGGCCGCGGCCAAGCCGGCGCTCGACAGCGTCGGCCGCTGGGTCGGTAAACACGTCAACCAGAACCCCATGGCCGAGAACGCCGACGTGCTGGGCACCGTCGGCTCGATGACCTCGGGCGAGGCCAAGCGCTTCAACGCCGCCAACCCCGATCGCCCCGGCGTCTACTACCAGTCGTGGGCCGGCCTGTCGACCTTCGACGGTGGGCTCGACGACGCCGAGCTGGCCCAGGTCGGCCCCATCCACGACCGCCCGGCCGACCCGCGCCGGGCCGACCGCCTGCACCCGGCGCTGTACCTCGGCGCCCTCACCAGCGGCGGCCTCAACGACGGCGCCGTCCCGGTCGACAGCGCGCGCTGGGGCAACTACCGCGGCGCCGTCATGGGTGACCACTTCGATCTGATCGGACAGGACGAGGAAGGCGCCAACCCGCGCACCGGCTTCGACCCGGCCGCGTTCTACCGGCAGATGGCGCGCGACCTCGGTCGACGCGGCTTCTGACCCGGGTACCGCGGTGCTCAGCCCGGCGGCCCTGGAACGCCTGGTCGATCGCCGGCCGCGCCCTCGAGCTGCCAGCGCTTGAGCCAGCGCCACAGCGTGTTGGCGCCGATGCCGAGCTGGCGCGCCAGCTGGCCGCGGGCCGCGCCGGGCCGGCGCAGCAGGCCGAGCACGTAGCGGCGGTTGAGCTCGTCGATGGTCATGAGCTCGTCGGTGCTGGCCAGCGGCGGCGCGGCGGCGGCGCCGGCCAGGACCTCGGCCGGCAGGTGGCTGGCGCGCAGGCGCGGCTCGGTCCCGGCCAGCACGACGGCGTGTTCGATGGCGTGCTCGAGCTCGCGCACGTTGCCGGGCCAGGCGTGGCGGTGCAGCGCCGCGGCGGCGTCGGCGGCCAGGGTCTTGACCGGCTGGCCGTAGCTGGCGCAGGTGCGGGCGATGAAGTGGCGCGCCAGCGGCACCAGCTCGCCGCGCCGGGCCCGCAGCGGCGGCAGGTCGATGGTCACCACCCGCAGCCGGTACAGCAGGTCGGCCCGGAAGGTGCCGGCGGCGACCATGGCCGCCAGGTCGCGGTTGGTGGCGGCGACGATGCGGACGTCGACCGCGCGCTCGGCGCTGGCCCCGACCGGGCGGATGAGCCGCTCCTGCAGCACGCGCAGCAGCTTGGCCTGGGTCGACGGCGTGGTCTCGCCGATCTCGTCGAGGAAGACCGTGCCACCGGCGGCGGCCTCGAACAGGCCGCGGCGGTCGCCGGCGGCGCCGGTGAAGGCGCCGGCGACGTGGCCGAACAGCTCGCTCTCGAGTAGCGCCTCGGGCAGGGCCGCGCAGTTGATCGCGACCATGGCCCGCGCCGCGCGCGGCGAGGCGTCGTGGATGAGGCGGGCGATGCGCTCCTTGCCGACCCCGGTCTCGCCGGTGACGAGCACGGTGGCGTCGACGGCGGCGACCTTGTTGGCCAGCTCGAGCACGCGATCCATCTCGCGGCTGCGCGCGATCAGCCCGCCCTGGCTGCGTCCGGTCACCCGCCGCAGCTCGGCCTCGCTGTCGGCCAGGCGGCCGGTGGCCCGGCGCAGCTCGCCGTGTACGGCGTCGAGCTGGCGCGCCAGCGCCGGGGCGTCGTACTCGGCGGCGTGGCGGGCGCCGTCCTCGCCCCAGGCGCGCCGGGTCCGGCCGACCACCCGGCAGTGCGGCGCGCCCATCGCCGCGCACGCGTGTTCGACCACGAACACCTCCTCGCCCAGCACCGCGCTCGAGTAGCCCGAGGCGTAGCCGGCCAGGGTCCAGCACACCGGCGCGGTGGCGGCACCGACAACCCGCTGGTGCTGGGCCGCCTCGTACGAGTCGTGCCAGTGCACCGCCAGCTCGAACTCACCGCGTTCACGATCGATGGTCAGGTTCTGCACCTCGGGCCGGACCTTGCCCTGCTGGGCCTGCAACGCCGGGCAGCCCAGCCACCAGGCTCGAGCGTCGGGCGCGCCCAGCAGCTCGCGCATGGTCAGCGCGTCCTTGTAGCCGTTGGCGAAGCCGAAGCGGCGCAGGATGCCGCGCGTGGCGTCGACGCCGAGGTCGTCGATGAGTTCCTTGCGCAGGTTGCCGAACGCGTCGGCGTGCCACAGCAACATGCGGTGGCCCTCGAAGTCGATCCGGCCCTGGTCGGGCAAGAAGTCGACCAGCTCGGTCAGCCGAAGATCTTCGGGGTTCATCACCATCGCTCCGCTCGCACCATACGTGGCTTTCAGCCTCGGTCGGGGTGACGCGGCGCCTCGGCGCCACGAGAGACGGCCGCCGCCGGGGCCGCGCCGGCCCGGGTCGCCAGCCACGAGGTCAGCAGCGACACCAGGAACGGCGTGAGGAAGGTCAGCGGCAGCTTGAGCGCGAAGTACGGGCAGTGGGCCCGGCCGTCGCAGTGCGCGCGCAGGTGATCGCCGTGGTTGATCATCGTCAGCACCACGCCGACCACGGCGCTGATGGCGAGCGCGCGCCAGACCGCGCGGCTCACGCCACCACCTCCTGCACCACGCCCGTCACTGGACCGGCGTGCCCCACAGGCCAGGCGCGCCGCCGAGGAAGTCGTGGTCCTCGTACGAGTCGTGGCACTCCTGGCACATCTCCAGCTTGCCGGCCATCTTGGCCTTCTTGCCGCCGGCGTCGTACACGCCGTAGAACCAGTCGCCGTGTGCCGGATCGTAGCCGGCCGCCATCTTCACCATCACGGTGATCATCGCCACCTCGCCGGGCTTGGCGCCGCCGCCGTGGTTGGACTTGACGATGCGGGTGCCGACCGGCATCGGCCCGGTCCCGGCCTGGTACGCGCCGAGGTGCGTCGGCTCGACGTGGACCGACACCCAGGCGTCCTGGTGGCCCTCCGACTTGAACGGCGCAGCGGTCATCGCCGGCCACGTCTGCCAGGCCGCGCAGCTGCCCTCGGGGCCCGCGCACGGGTCGTCGCTGCTGCGGATCTCGGGCACGCCGACCGCGGTGACCCGCGGCTGGCTGGTGGCCGAGGCGCCGCCACAGGCGGCCAGGAGGAGGAGGAGGGGCGTCGTCTTGCGGTTCATGGCATCGTGATTTGCACGGACCAGGCCACATCTAACGTGTTTATTTGATTGATGCAGAGCACTCTATATTGGAATCAATGTTCCATTTTGGATTTTCGAGACCATCTGGCTCGACGTATGCGTTCAGTGCAACGCGGCCGTCAGCGCCCGGGCCAGGCCGTCACGTCCAGGCCCGGGCCCGGCCGTCGCGGGCCTCGCGCATCTCGGCGATGGTCATGGCGGCGTGGATCAACCCGACGTGGGTGTAGGCCTGCGGGAAGTTGCCGAGGAGGGCGCCGGTGGCCGGGTCGATGTCCTCGGAGAACAGGCCGTGCGGGTTGGCGTGGGCGACGACGCGCTCGAACACGGTGATGGCCTCGTCGATGCGGCCGGCCATGGCCAGCGCCTCGGCCCACCAGAACGAGCACATCGTGAACGCGCTGGTGGTCTCGCCGAAGTCGTCGGCGTTCTGGTAGCGCAGCATCAGGCCGCTCCGGCCGAGCGTGCGGGCGTAGACGTCGAGGGTCGACAGGAAGCGTGGGTCGCGCGCGTCGACCAGGCCGATGCTGGGCAGCAGCAGGTTGGCGGCGTCGGGGTGCTGGCCGTCGAGGGCCTGGGTGAACGCGCCCAGCGTCGGGTTGAACCCGCGCGCCAGCACGACCTCGCGCTCGCGGTCGGCGGTGGTTCGCCAGCGCGCGGCGACGTCGTGGTGCCCCAGGTGGGTGGCGACCTCGGCGCCGCGCTGGACGGCGGCCCAGCACATCGCGCGCGAGAACGTGTACGGGCGCGGGATGGCCCGGAACTCCCAGATGCCGGTGTCCGGCATCGGCGCCAGCACGATGGCCTCCTCGACCAGGCGCTCGACCAGCGGCCAGTACGCGTCGGCGTCCTCGACGATGATGCGCGGATCGAGCAGCACCGTCTGCAGGCACAGGATCAGCTCGCCGTGCAGATCGTTCTGCTGCTGCACGGCGGCTGCGTTGCCGATGCGGACCGGGCCGGTGCCGGCGAAGCCGGCCAGGTGATCGAGGGTGGACTCCGGCAGCTCGCGCTCCCCGGCGATCCCGTACAGCGGCTGCAGCGGCCCGGCCTCGGCCACGTCGCGCAGGAACGAGATGAAGCGCTCGCCCTCGGCCAGGTGGCTGAGCCGGCGCAGCGCCTCGACCACGAACGCCGCGTCGCGCAGCCAGCAGTAGCGATAGTCCCAGGTCCGCGGCGTCCCCAGCGCCTCGGGGATGCTGGTGGTGGCGGCGGCGATGATCGCCCCGGTGTCCTCGTACACGTGCAGCTTGAGGCACAGCGCCGAGCGCAGGACGGCGGCGGGCGCGAACGACGGCAGCGCGCAGGTCTGGGCCCAGACCCGCCAGGCGCGGGTGGTCTCGCGCTCGGCCAGCTCGACCTCGGCGAGGGAGGGTGGATCACCCGGCACGCCGTGGCGCAGCACGAAGTACAGCGGGGCGCGGACCGGGACGACCCGGCCGGCCAGCAGGTGATCGGGCGCGACGTTGCTGTGCAGGAACACCGCGCGGTCGTGGCCGGCCACGATCAGCCCCTCGGCCGAGGCGACCAGCTGGGCGTCGCGGCGGGCGTAGTCGGGCCGAGGATCGAACCGGACCTGGATGCCAGGCTGCCCACGCAGCGGGCGGACGATGCGGATCAGCTCGCGCGGCGCGTCGATGCGGCCGCGCGCGCCGAAGGTGCGTGGGGCGAAGTCGATGACCTCGACCGCGTGTGGCCCGTCCTCGAGCACCGTGCGCAGCACGTTGCTGTTGGCGAGGTAGGCGCTCTGGCCGGCGCGCGCCTCCGTCCCGAGGGTGATGGTGAAGCTGCCGCCGCGCTCACGATCGAGCAGCGACGCGAACACCGTCGGCGAATCGAACCGCGGCAGGCACAGCCACTCGATCGCGGTGGTCGGTGCCACCAGCGCCAGGACCCGTCCGTTGCCGACCGCTGCGTGATCGAGCCGAGGGCAGTCCATGCGTCAGCGTAGCAAGGCCGGGGCCGCATCGCGCGGTTGACGGCCCGCGCCGGCGCCCGTACGGTGGGCCCATGGAGGCGTGGCACCACCTCGCCGAGGCCAGCCTGGTCGCGCTCGCGCTCGACCTGGACGGGACCTTGATCCCGTTCGCGCCGAGCCCCGACCAGGCCCTGCTCGACGACGACGGCGCGCAGGTGATGGATCTGCTCCACGACGCCGCCGGCCTGACGACGACGATCGTCAGCGGCCGGCCGCGCCGCATGCTCGACGACCTCGCGCGCCGATGGCCGCGCCTGGGCTGGGTCGGAGAGCACGGGGCCTGGCGCCGCGTCGGCGGGGTGTGGCACGCGGCCGTGCCGGCCGCCCCCGAGCTCGACAGCCTGGCCGACCAGCTGGCGCGTGCGCTCGTGCCCTGGCCGACGACGCTGATCGAGCGCAAGTCGGCCGCGTTGTGCGTGCACTGGCGGCGGCTCGACCCCATCACGATCTCCAGCGTCAGCCCCGTCGTCCACAGCGCCATGGACGAGTGGCTCGAGACCCACCCCGACTTCGAGCGCATCGAGGGGGCCATGACCGCCGAGGTGCGGCACCGGTTCGCCCACAAGGGCCGCGCCGTCAGCTGGCTGGTGGCGCAGCACCCCGAGGCCATGGTGCTGGCGGTCGGCGACGACGTCACCGACGAGGACATGTTCATCGCCGTGCCGCCGAGCGGCCTCGGCGTCGTCGTCGGCGATCGATCTCCGTCGGCGGCGCGGGCGCGCCTGGGCGGGGTGGCCGAGGTACGCAGCTTCCTGCGCTGGCTGGTCGCCGCCCGGGCCGGCAAGGTGGTCGTTCGCCCCGAGCTGCTGCCGGTGGCCCACGCCGCCTCGCACGGCGCCGCCTCGCTCGTCGTGGTGTCGAACCGGCTGCCGGTGCTGGGCGGCGGTCGCGAGCGCGAGGTCGGCGGGCTGGTGTCGGCCCTCGAGCCGGTGGTGGTGGCCCGAGGTGGTGTGTGGCTGGGCTGGTCGGGCACCGAGCGCGAGCCGGGGCTGCAGGTCGCCGTCGACGACGCCGGCCCGGTCACGACCGCGCGCTTCGACTACCCGCCGGGCTGGCGCCAGCACTACTACGTCGGCTTCTGCAACCGGTCGCTGTGGCCGCTCCTGCACTCGTTCCCGGGCCGGGTCCGCTACGTCGATCAGGAGTGGCGCACCTACGTCGAGGCCAACGCCGCCTACGCCCGGCACGTCCTCACCGTGGCCGGGCCCGACGCGCCGGTGTGGGCCCAGGACTACCACCTGCTGCTGCTCGGGCAGGCGCTGGTCGACGCCGGGCACCGCGGCCGGCGCGGCCTGTTCCTGCACGTCCCCTTCCCCGGCGTCGACGTCTTCGCGACGTTGCCGTGGGCGACCCAGGTCCTCGAGGCGATGGCCGCCTTTCACGTGGTCGGCGTGCAGACCCAGCGCGACCGCCGCAACTACGTCGACGCCGTCGCCGCCCTGGTCGGGCCGGAGGCCGGGGCCCGAGCCGAGGCCCAGGCTCAGGTGTTCCCGGTCGGCATCGATCCACGCGGGTTCGAGCGGGCGCTGGCCGCGCCGGCCCCGCCCGACATCGCCGCGCTGCGCGGCCTGCTCGGGCAGCGGCGCCTCATCCTCGGCGTCGATCGGCTCGACTACTCCAAGGGGGTGCCGGAGCGCCTCGAGGCGTACGCGCGGTTCCTCGACCTGCACCCGGCGTGGTGCCGGCGGGTGACGATGGTGCAGATCTCGGTGCCGTCGCGGTCCGACGTGCCCGAGTACCAGGAGCTGCGCGATCGGGTCGAGGCCCTGGTCGGGCGCATCAACGGACACTACGGCGAGGCCGACTGGGTGCCGGTCCGTTACATGTACCGGTCGTACCAGCAGGCGGCGCTGGCCCACCTGTACCGGATGGCCGACGTCGCCATGGTCACCCCGCTGCGCGACGGCATGAACCTGGTGGCCAAGGAGTTCATCGCCTCGCAGCGCCCCGAAGAACCGGGTGTGCTGCTGCTGTCGCGCTTCGCCGGCTGCGCCGACCGCATGCCGGGCGCGGTCCTGGCCAACCCGTACCACTGCGACGGGCTGGCCGAGTCGCTGCGGGTCGCGCTCGAGCTCGACGCCACCGCCCGCCGCGACCGCTGGGAGCGCTGCCGGCCCGGGGTGTTCGAGGACACCGCGGCGGCCTGGGCCGACGGCTTCCTCGACGCGCTGCGGGCGCCGGGAACCTGAGCAGGTTCCGCCCTCGCCTTCGCTCTTGAGCCGGGCTGGCCCGTCACAGCAGGCGCAGGCTGAGATCGAGCTGGCTGCGAACCAGGCGCAGGATGGACTCGACCTCGTCGGCGGAGGCGCCCAGGGCCTGGCGCAGGCGGGCGCGCGTGCCGTCGAGGACCGCGGTGCGGGCGGCGATGACCCAGCGGGCGGTGGTCGCGCGGTCGACCTGATGCAGCGTCGCCAGCCGATCGATCGTCAGGCCGTCGACGTAGTACTGCCGCAGCACGGTGCGGGACCGGTCGGGCAGCGCGGTCAGCGCCGCGCCGAGCGCGCCTCCGACCTGCTCGCGGTAGCGCCCGCGCAGGAGGTCCACCTCCGGGTCGGCCACGCCGGCGACGAGGCGGTCGAGCTCGAGCTCGTCGGCGCTGGCCGCGCTGGCGGCGCCGGCCGCGGCGCCGGCGTGGCGGCGCGCCGTTCGCACCGCGATGCTGCGGACCCAGCTGCGCAGCCGGCCGCGACCGCCGTAGCCGACGATGGCCGGTCGCGCCGGATCGCCGACCAGGACCAGCACCAGCACGACCTGCTCGAGCTCGTCCATCGCCGCCGGGGACAGGCCGAGGCCGTGCAGCGCCGGTCGCACCGCCGGCATGACCTCGGCGTGGAACGCGGCGATCGCCGCCGCGTCCCCGGCGGCGCAGGCCGCGGCCAGGTACAGGTCGGGGCCCGGCATGGTCCGCACCACGTGGTCGGCCGCCTCGGCGCTGCGCGCCGCGATCCGGTCGGCCAGGGCCCGCTCGTAGTCGGGGCGCGACAGCTCCACGCCCGGCCACGCCGCGCGGGCCTCGGCGTACTGCGCGTCGATCAAGGCCTCGAGGTCGACGACGGCCGCGACCTCGGCGCGGCGGGCCGGCTCGAGCTGCGCCAGGATCGACACGGCGCGATGCTAGCATGCGCCGTCGTGCCGGCCGTTCCTCCCACCACGTCGGCCTGCGTCGAGCCCGAGCTGCTGGCCGGCTACGTCGACGGGGCCCTGCCGGCGACGGAGCGCGCCGCGGTCGATCACCACGTCGCCACGTGCGGGTCGTGCCGGACCGAGCTGTCGCTGCTCGCGGTCAACCGCACCGCCGACCCCGTGCCAGCGCCGGCGCCACCGCGGCCGCCCGCCGCCAACCCAGGCGATGGGCTCGGCGCCGACCTGACCGAGGCGCTCGAGGTCCGCCCCGGCACCACGCTGGGCCGGTACCGGGTCGTGGCCGAGCTCGGCCGCGGGGCCATGGGCGTGGTGGTGCGTGCCCATGACCCCGAGCTGGCCCGCGACGTCGCGATCAAGGTGCTCGCACCACGCTGGGCCGACGGTGACGAGGCGCGGGAGCGGCTCCGCCGCGAGGCCCAGGCCATGGCCCGCCTGTCCCACCCCAACGTGGTGCAGGTGTACGACGTCACCACCGATGGGCCTCGCCTCGCGGTCGCCATGGAGCTGGTCGCCGGGGCCACGCTGCGCGACCGCATGGCCAGCGCGCCGCGCCCCGACCTGCTGGCGATCTGCCTGCGGGCCGGTCACGGGCTGGCCGCGGCCCACCGGGCCCAGCTGGTCCATCGCGACTTCAAGCCAGAGAACGTGCTGTGCGCCGACGACGGTCGCGTGCTGGTGTCGGACTTCGGGCTGGCGCGGCTCGAGGCGCCTGGCCCGGTCGAGGATCAAGCGGCGCCGGCCGCCACCGCGCTGGCCGGCACCCCGGCGTACCTGGCGCCCGAGCTATGGGCCGGGGCGGCGGCGAGCGCGACCAGCGACCAGTTCGCGTGGGCGGTCACCACCTACGAGGCGCTCACCGGCGCGCGGCCCTTCGCCGGCGCCTCGGTCGCCGAGCTCCGCGTGGCGGTGGCGACCGGCGTGGTCCGGCCGGCGCCGGTCGGCCCCGGGCTCCCCGCGCCCACCCGCGCCGCCTTGCTGCGCGCGCTGTCGGCCGATCCGGCGCGTCGCTTCCCGTCGATGGAGGCGCTGCTGGCCGCGGCCACGCCGCGACGACGGTGGTGGCCGTACCTGGCCGGCGCCGGCGTCACCGCCGCCGCCCTCGGCGCGCTGGTGGTGACCAGCCTCGACCGGCGCCCTGGCTGTTCCGATCGCGGCGCGTTCGCCTGGGATCGAGCCGGGCTGGTGAGCGCGCTCGGCGCCAGCCCGACCGGGCCCCGGGTCCTGGCCGCGCTCGAGGGCTACGAGGGCACGTGGCGCGCGGCCCGGCGCGACTCGTGCGAGGCGACCCGGGTGCGTGGTGAGCTGCCCGAGCGCGTCCTGGCCGCACGCCTGACCTGCCTCGATCGCGGGCATCGCCAGTTCGTCGAGCTGACCCGCCTGGTCACCACCGAGCCATCCCTGGCGACGACGGCGATCGAGGCGGTCGAGGGCTTGTCCGATCCACGCGCCTGCAGCCCCGAGGTCTCCCCGGCCACGGTCGACCCACGGCTCGAGCGCGCGCGCACGCTGCTGCTGGCGGGCCAGGAGGTGGCCGCCATCGAGCTGGCGTCCGCGGTGCTGGCTGGCACGCCCGACCTGGCCACCACGGCCGAGGCCTTGACCCTGCGCGGCCAGGCCGAGGTGAGCAGCGAACGGTTCGAGGCCGCCGAGGCCACGCTGTCGGCGGCGGTGGCCGCGGCCGAGAAGGCCCACGCCGATCAGCTGGTGGGCGAGATCTGGGTCGAGCTGCTGCAGCTGAGCGGCTCGCAGATGCACCGGTTCGACGCCGCCGCCGCGCACCAGCAGGCGGCCGAGGCCGCGTTCGCGCGGGCCGAGCCGGGCCCCTCGTTGCGGATGGCCTTCGCCTCGGCCGTCGGCGCCACCGCGCTCGCCCGCGGCGACGCGGCCGCCGCCAGGAAACACCTCGAGCAGGCGCTGGCCGCCGATCCGTCGAGCCGGCCCTTCACCCGCGGCGGCATCCTCGGCGTGCTCTGCACCACCGCCGTCCAGCTCGGCGACCTCACCGCCGGCCGCGCCGCCTGCCAGCAGGCGATCGAGACCCTGGTCGCCGCGGTCGGGCCCGACCACCCGGCCGTGGTCGGCACCTACAACACCTGGGGCGCGCTCGAGCTCGCCAGCAACGACAACGACGCCGCGCTGGCCCGGTTCGGGGCGGTGATCGAGACCCTCGAGCGGACCGGGGTCGGCGACCGCACGCTGGCCCTGGCCTACTCCAACACCGGGCTGGTCTGGACCCGGCGTGGTGACCTGGCCCAGGCCCGGCGCGCCTTCGCGCGGGCGGTCGACCTGTTCGCGCAGCACCACCCCGAGCACGTGCAGCGCACCATCCCGCTGCAGGGCCTGGCCACGATCGAGCTGGCCGAAGGCAACGTCGCGGCGGCCATCGCCGCATACCAGGAGGCGAGTGAGCTGAGCGCGCGCGCGTATGGACCGGACGACCCGCGCACCCTGAGCGCGCGCTACAACGTCGTGCTCGCCCACGAGCGCTCGGGCGACCTCGACCGCGCCGCGACGCTGGCGCGCGAGCTGGCGGTCGCGGCGCAGCGACCGGGCCGCGAGACCTGGCCGATGGTGGCCCGCGCGCTCGAGCTGGAGGCGCGCACGATCGAGCAGCGCCGGCCGGCCGACCCGCGGGTCATCACGCTGCGCCAGCAGGCGCTGGCCGCGCTCGATCGAGGCGACGACGCCGCGGTCCGCGCCGAGGTCGACGCCTCCCTCGGTCGCGCCCTCGTCGCCGCCAGGCGCGGCGCACAGGCCATCGGCCCGCTCGAGCGTGCGACCGCCCAGTACCGCGCCGATCACTACCCGTTCGTCGCCGCCACCACCCGCTTCGCGCTGGCGCAGGCGCTGTGGATGGCCGGCGGTGATCGCGCGCGCGCGCAGGTGCTGGCGGCTGAGGCCGCGCAGATCCTGGGTGCGCTCGGCCTGGCCGGCGGCCCCCAGGTCGCGGCCGAGGCGCGCGCCGTGGCCACCTGGCAGCGTGCCCACCCGGTCCGGGCCACCTCGCCGCCTGGCCGTTGAACCGCGGCCCCGTCCTCTCTTTTTTTTGCGACCTGGCCGGCCTGGGCCCCACCAGGGGCATGCGCTCTGGTCACGTCTCGATCCTGAGTCCCGTCCTCGCGCTCGGGCTCGCCCTGGCCAGCACCGCCGCCGCCGACACCCTCGGCGCCGCCCCATCCGATCCGGGCCGGGTGACCCGGGTCGGGCCCGGCGTGAAGGAGCTCGACGTCGGCGGCCTGTTCCTCTTCAGCCTTCGGGCCGAGGCGGGCGCCACCACCACCAGCATCTCGACCCTGGCCGGGATCGGGCTGCAACACTTCCTGCGCGCCAATGTCTCGGTCGGAGGAACGCTGCTGGCCAGCTACGAGGATCTGGGCGGAGGCGTCCGCGTCAGCGCGGCCGGTGCCGCCGTCTCCACCACCCACCACTGGCGGCTCGGGCTCGGCGCGTTCCTGCGGCCTGGCGCCGGCATCGGGCTGCTGCTCGGCCGGCAGCGCACCGAGCTCGGACCGGGTCAGCTCGCCAGCGCCACGGTCGTGACCGGCCTGGTCCAGCTGGCCGCGCCGATCGCGTACTTCCCGAGCCCTCGCCTGGTGTTGCAGGCGGGGCCCGAGTTCATCGTCGCGCTCGACCGGGTCAGCCCGGCCGAGGGCGCGGGCCACGGCTCGACCCGCGTCACGGGTGGCTTCGCCGTCCGCGCCGGCTACGTCTTCTGAGATCGCCTCCGGTCGGTCGATTTCGGTGCGACAAGACCGGCCGCGCCCCTACTACGGCGCATGAAGAACCCTGCAGCGACGACGAAACGAGAGAGGCGCCCGCGAGGGAGCCAGACGGCCGCGACCCTGGTGTGGCTCGTGCTCACCGCCGCCCTGGCCGCGGCGTGTGGCGGCGACGACGGCGGCGGCCAGACCTACCCCGTCGACGCGCCGGTGGCCGAGGAGCGGTGCAGCTTCGAGACCTGTGACGGTTGCTGCGACGGTGATCGGTGCGTCGAAAGCCCGACCAGCGCCGCCTGCGGGAGCGCCGGCGCGGCGTGCGAGACGTGTGGCAGCGGCGACACCTGCGCCGGCGGAGCGTGTGTCCCGGTCGCCGATTGCACCGACTGCGACGGCTGCTGTCTGGGCGGCACCCAGTGTGTCCCCGGCAACGCCGTCAACGCCTGTGGCACCGGCGGCAACGTGTGCGTGACGTGCGCCCCAGGCAGCGGCTGCGACGGCGACACCGGCGCCTGCGTCGTCAGCACGTGCGACCCGGCCACCTGCGATGGCTGCTGCACCGCCAACGGCGTGTGCCTGACCGTGGATCAACAGACCGAGCAGGCGTGCGGAGATGGCGGCGACGCCTGCGCGGTGTGCCCGGCCTCGTCGTCGGGCTGCATCCAGGGCACGTGTGTCGCCGGCCAGAGCTGCCTCGACTTCTGCAACGACGGCTGCTGCACCGCGGCCGGGCAATGTATCCCGTTCGCGGCCCAGGGCTCGGCCACCTGCGGCGGGGACACCGGGCCCGAGGCGTGCGCGGCGTGTGGCGGCCAGCTCAGCTGCGTCACCGGCGCCTGCGTCGCCGACCAGGCGTGGCGGGTCAGCGTGGTGTCGGTCGTGATCAACCAGCTCCACGATGGTGAGCCGTGGGACTCGGCGCTGTTCACCGATCCGCTGCCCGATCCGTACGCCGGCCTGGCCCTCGCCGGTGACCTCCTCATCGACGGCTTCACTCCCACCATCGACAACACGCTGACCCCGAACTGGAACCACCCCATCGGCAACTACCTGCAGAGCGACCTGCTGGCCCAGGGCGTCGAGGTCGTGCTGCGTGACTCCGACGGGCTGGGCCTGTTCGAGACCATCGGCGGCTGCACGGTGCCCATCACCGTGGCCGACCTGACCGCCGGCAGCATCAACCGCGCGACGTGCGGGACCTACGCCCGCAACCTGGTCATCTCGCTCACCGACCCGTAGCGGCCGTGCGGCCACGGCGCCGCAGCAGCGCAGCCAGCGGCGGCGTCACGACCAGCGTCACGACGATCCGGACCGGGATGGTGGCCTTGGCCGCCAGCCAGGCGGCCCCGAGCACGCCGAGCACGCCGGTCGCCGACGACGGCTCCCAGCCGGTCGCCAGCGCCACCGCGAAGCCGGCGATGGTCGCCAGCGACAGCACCAGGTACACGATCACCGCCAGCTTGCCATACTCGGCGAACAGCGCGACCAGGCGGTCCCGCCGCGTCGGCGGCGACGGTGATGGCGAGAGTGAGGGCGCGGACGGCGGCAGGTCGCTGGCAGCCACGGGCCCTGGTATCACGGCGGCCCCCACCGGGGCATCCCCCGTGCGCCGGCGATCCACGCCACCAGCGCGGCGGCGCTCGTGTCCCACCCATGCGTCGCCGCCGCCGCCCGCAGCGCCTCGGCCAGCGCCGCCGGCGCGGGATACCGCGCGCCGCGATCGCGGGCCAGCGCGCGCAGCACGACCGCGTCGAGCGCCGGCGCCACGTCAGGGGCTCGGCTCGACGGGGCGAGGATCGGCCCGGTCAGGATCTCCTGGAGCTGCGCCAGGTCGCCCTGCCCTCCGAACAGGCGCGCGCCGGTGCTGAGCTCCCACAACATGCCGCCGATGGCGAACACCTGGCCGGCGAGGTCACGTGGCTGGTCGAGGCCTGCCTCGATCCACTCCGGGGCCCAGTAGCGGAACCGACCGAGCAGGGGCGAACCACTCCGCATGTACCCCGCCGCCGGGTGCAGCCCGGCGAAGTCACGCACCCGAACCGCGCCGTCGAGGCCGAGCCGCACCGCCGCCGGCCGCAGGTCGCCGTGCAGGACCGGGACCGGCGACGCGGCGGCCGCCTCGAGCGCTTCGCCGACTGCGACGCCGATCCGCGCCACCACGCCGGGAGGCGCCGGGCGGGTCCGTGCGGGCGCCAGCAGGTCACGCAGGTCGACGCCAGGCACGTACTGCATCGGCACCAGCACGTCGTCGTCGAGCAGCACCGGCGCCATGACCGCGACGATGCCCGGGTGGCGCAGCCCGACCTCGGTCCTCGCCGCCTCGAGCACCCGCGCCCGCTGGGCCGGATCGGCCAGCAACGAGGAGTGGATCCGACGCAGCGCGACCAGCTCGCTCCCACCCGTGGGCCGGGCCAGGAACACCTCGCCGCGCCCCCCGGTCCCGAGCCGCTCGAGCAGCTCGAAGCCTCCGACCTGGTCACGCTTCACCGGTCGACGGTAGCGCGCGCGCCGAAAACACGAAACCCCAGGACCATTCCTGGGGTGACGTGTGAGCGCTATGCGACCACCGGAGATTTTTGGGCGCTCGCCAAAAAACGAAGACCGTCGGCGCCTCCGGTGCGCGCCGCCGGGGAGTGCCGGTTACTGGCCGGCCAGCACCAGGGCGGCGTCCGAGGCCACCGCGTACTCCTTGCCGGACTTGCTGTCGCGGACCAGGAAGTAGAACCAGTTGTCCGAGCGGAAGTGCGGGAACAGGGCGAACTGGCCGGGCTTCATGTTGGTGACGCGGGTCTTGACGCCGGTGACCAGGTCGAGGACGTAGATGTTGGCCGAGCCCGCGTCGAGCAGCGCCTGGAAGCCGGCGTCGCTGGCCGAGGCGAAGCCCAGCTCGGCGAAGTCGCCCTCCTCGACGTAGTGGTGCAGCACCGCGTAGCGCTCGTCGAACGAGATGGCCGGCTTGGCGCCCTTGACGCAGTACCGACCGACCTCGGTCGTCGACAGGCTGGTCGCGCTCACGTTGATCTTGCGGACGACGTAGCCGAGCTGCTTGTTGTTCGGGCCGGCCAGGCGGCTGATGACCAGGCGGCTCGACGGCGAGAGCACGTTGTCACCCTCGAACGGCGAGTCGGTCGTGACCGGGGTCTTCTCGACGTAGTGGTTGCCGTCGTAGGCCAGGGCGGTCAGCTTGATGGTCGAGTCCGAGCCGAAGTCGGCGATGGGCTCCTCGTCCGGGCCGTCGCCGCCGTTGTCGGAGGTGAACTGGCCGTTGATGGCGTAGTGGTCGGCGCCGCCCAGGCCCGAGGCCAGGTGCTGGTACAGGCCGACGTTGGTGGCCGACGAGCACTGCGCCTCGCCGAAGTTGATCTCGCGCGGGTTGCTGGTCAGCAGGTTGGTGCCACAGAAGCCGGCGCCGATCGGGGTCGACTGGAACATGAAGCCCGAGTTGTCGGGGAAGAAGCCGGGGTCGTACGAGGCGTGGACCGGGATGTCCTTGTCGCGCTGCAGGTCGGAGATCATCGCCCCGGTCGAGCTCGACGCGCCGTTGCCGATGAAGCGACCGTCGGCCGACGACCGCATCCAGAAGAAGGTCTTGAAGCTGAACTCGCGCAGGATGCGGAGCTTGGCGCCGGCCAGCAGCTCCCAGCCCTCGCCGTACGCCTTGGTGCCGGCGCGAGCCAGGCTGCCGAGGCAGGAGATCGGGTTGCCGTTGCCGCTGCAGCCGTACATCGCCAGGCCGCGCTCGGCGTTGACCGCGCGCCAGCCCTGGGTCGCCATCGTGCTGGCGTGGGTCGACATCTCCGACGAGATCGAGTTGCTGCAGGTGGTGGGCGGCGGGTCGTTCTGGACCACGCTGTCGAGGTTGGGCACGCCGCGGGCGAACCACTCGACGACGACATCGGCGTCGGCCTGCGACAGGCGCGGGTGGTTACCCTTGGGCATCGAGGTCCGGGCCTTGAACTTGGCGAAGTTGATGACCCAGGCGTCGCGGCTCTCGGCGTCGTTGTAGGCGGCGTGGAACAGGTCGGAGAACCAGCCGTGCGACGACAGCACCGTGTACATGCCGAGCTTGTGCGGCAGGAAGGGCGAGTCCTCGCGCGGCTCCTGGCGCAGGCAGCTGATGACCTCGGCCGGGGTCTGCTGGCCGTCGCCCTTGGCGGTGTGGGTCACCTTGAGGGTGAACTTGCTGGTGTTGGCCGACTTGCCGATGATGGTGACGTAGAACTTGCCGGGGCCGAAGTTCTTGAACTGGTCGGCGCCGCAGGTCTCGCGCGAGCCGGTCTTGAACGGGCGGCAGTCGTAGTTGTCCTTGGTCGCCTTGGCGAAGCGCTTGACGTAGAGGTCGGCGTCACCGGAGCCGGTGATCTGCGCCTTGAAGGTGCCGCCGATGGCGACGTCGTACGGGCCGTAGGTCTTGACCTCGTCCTTGCCGACGCCCTCGTTCTCGGCCGGGGTCGACTGCTTCTCGCTGCCGCCGGTCAGGTTGGCCAGGCACTGGCCCTCGGCCTCGGCGGTCTGGTCGGCCCACTTGCGGAAGGTGGTGCGGCTCGAGGTGTGGCAGTCCTTGCAGCCGCTGGCGGCGAGGATGCCGACCGCGCGGGTGGCCAGGGTCGAGTCGGACAGGGTGACCGGGTTACGCAGGCGGCCGTTGCCGTCGGTGTTGCCGCCCGGCGCGGTCGGGATCTTCTCGGACGCGCAGTCGCTGCTCTGGCCGCAGCGCTTGATCTCGGCGATGGCGGTCGCGTACGGCGAGCTGGCCCAGGTGGCGGCGGTGAGGCCGCTCAGGTCGGTCGGCATCCAGCGCGCGTTCTCGAACTTCTTGCCGTGGTCGGTGACGATGTTCTCCCACGACGCGTCGGTCTGCTCGATGCGGGTGACCCACTGCTGCCACTCGCCGCCCTTGCCCATGCGGTGGCACTTGGTGCAGGCGGCGACGGCCGGGCTGGTCAGGCTGTCGATGACGCGCCAGTTCTGACCGCGCTGGTTGACCAGGTAGTACGGCGCGTCGTTGGCGCCGATCGGCATGTCCTGGTCCTCGCCCATCTTCGGCACCACCGAGCGGCCGTTGGCGTCCTTGGCCCCGTCGATCCACGGGCTGTGCACGAACGGGTCGGCGTCGTGGCACTTGCTGCACTGGATGCCGCTGCCGAGGCCGCCGTGTACGCCCGACCACAGGTTGGTCGACTTCTCGCGGTCGGCCGGGTGCGGCACGTTGCCGCCGTCCTTCTTCTGGTACAGCGCGTTCTGGAAGAAGCAGGTCTTACCGGTGAACGGGTTGTGCCCGATCATCGCGATGTCGTTGAACTGGTCCGAGGCCAGGCCGCCGATGCTCTTGCGGCACAGCAGGACCCAGCGGGTGCCCTGGTCGTTGATGCGCGAGGCCACGCGCGGGCCCTGCTCGCACAGCGAGTAGATGTACTGCGGCTTGTCGCACTTGCTGACCTCGCCGTCGGGCCGGTCGACGTTGCCGCCGGCGTCGGTCACGGTCATCGGGATCGGGGTCGAGTCGAGGCAGTTGTAGGTGCCGTACTTGAACTCGCCCTGCTTCTCGAAGAAGGGGATCTCGCCCATCTGGCCGACACACAGCTCGCCGTAGGCCTGGGCCGAGTTGACCCCGACCTCGCCGTGCTCGTTGTCGTCGGCCTTGCCGCCGAGGCCGTCGTTCTCGCCGTTGTCGACCGCCTTGAACAGATCGAACTCGATCTGCTCGACGACCTCGGAGCCCTTCATCACGCAGAAGTCGATGATCGAGTCGGTGCCGGCGTCGAGCGCGGCCAGCATCTCCGGGGTCGGCTCGTATGCCCACTCCGGGCCGTAGAACGGGTCGAGCAGCGACTGGTCGACCACCGGGCCGTAGAAGCGCAGGCCGTCGTGGTCGACCACGCTGTCCATCGCGCTGGCCTGGGCCGCGCAGTCGAGCTGGCCGAAGTTACCGCGGCGGACCGAGACCATCATGGTCTCCCCGTCCTCGAGCTCGCGGACCATGTCGATCAGGACACGCTGGGTGTTGGGGTTGTACAGCGCCTGGATGGTCGGCTCGTCGCCCCCGCAGGCGGCCGAGCCGAGCACCAGCAAGGCGCCTAGGGTAGTGAGCAGAGGCCGGGTGGCCGGTCGAGTGGTCCGCATGGGCTGCGCTCTACGCAACCCTCGCGCCAGTGTCCGGGATCCGTAGTTCCGGACACTTGCGTCCGAAATCCGGCGGTCACGACGGTCATCGGCTAGGCGGCTAGCCGGTGACAACCGCGCGATCCGGTGGGTGTAGTAGCCGCTACCCGGGGTCAGCGGACCCCCAGCGAGGGGTCCGGCGGCCGGTCAGCCCAGGCGGTCGAGCGGCAGGCGCCGGGTCAGATCGAGCACCTGGTCGAACCGGCGCTCGACCCGGGCCAGCAGCCCGACCAGCACCCCAAGCCAGAAGGCCTGCTGCGGGGTCGGGCTCGACGCTGGCGGCGGGGCGGCGGCCGGGGCCGGCGCCGCGATCAATAGAGGAGCGGTCGGCCGGCCCCGCCGCTCGGCGATCGAGGCGACGATGGCCGACAAGAGCAGGGCCGCCCACGGGTCGTCGGCGGCGTCGGGCACCAGGGCACCCTCGGCCAGGACGGCGTCGAGGTCGGCCGGGCCGGCGTCGGAGATGGCGGCCAGCAGCTCGCCGGTGGCGGCGGTGATCCGGGCGCGCGGGCAGGCGCGCGCCGCGGTCACCGGAGCGGAAGGCGCGGCGGTCACGCTGGCCACGACCGGGACGTAGCAGACGCGGGTGGCCGCGACCGCGGCCGGCGACGGCGTGGCGGCGCGCGGCGGGGTCGCGGCCGGCGCCGAGGCGACGGGCTGCGCGACGCAGCGCGGGCACCCGGTCCCGGCGCCGAGGTCGAAGGCGCGCTGGCACGACGGGCAATGCACGTAGCTCGAGGGGCCTCTCATCGTGAACCCAGGCTCGCCGCCGCCGCCGGGGCGGGCAAGTTTTCGCCCACCGCCGGCCGCAAGGTTTCTTCATGTCCGGACGCGACCTCCCGCAACACGCCGGTCGCACGGTGGGGACAGACCAAAGGAGCCCCTCATGCTGATCGCGATCGGAGCCGGAGTTCTCGCCGCTGTCGTCCTGCACAAGCTCGTGCACCGACGCCGCTGGCGCCACGCCCATGCCTTCGCCGGCGGCTGGGACGGTGCGGGCCCAGGCGGCCCCTGCGGCGGTGGGTGGCACCACCATCAGGCCCATGGATGGGGCGGCGGATGGCGACACGGCCGTCACCACCTGACCCGGCGGGTCATCCTCGGGCGGGCGCTGGTCCACCTCGAGGCGACCCCGGCCCAGGAGCGCGCGATCGTCGCCGAGCTCGAGCGGCTGCGGACCCGCCTCGTGGCCAGCCGCGACGCCGGCGCCGCGCTGCGGGCCGACCTGGCCGAGGCGCTGCGCGGGCCCAGCCTCGACGACGCCGCGCTGACCTCGGTCCTGGGCCGGGTCGACGCCACCACCGGCGAGGTCCGCGCCGCGCTGATCGACGCCACCCGCGCCATCCACGCCCTGCTCGACGACGGCCAGCGCGGCAAGCTGGCCGACCTCCTGCTCAGCCGCCGCTTCGCCGGCGGCGGGCCATACCGTGGCTGACCCGAGACAGGACGGTCGTCCAGCGAGGTGCCAAGATGGCGAGCGTGCGGGTCCTGTTGATCGATGACGACGCCCGGCTGGCCGAGCTGCTGCGGGCCTACCTCGAGCCGCAGGGCGTGGCCCTGGCCCACGCCAGCGGCGGCCAGGCCGGGCTGGCCCAGCTCGCCGGCGGTGGCGTCGACGCCGTGCTGCTCGACGTGATGATGCCCGGCCAGGACGGGCTGTCGGTGCTGCGCACCCTGCGCGCGCGCGACCCGCACACGCCGGTCATCATGCTGACCGCGCGCGGCGACGAGGCCGACCGGGTGGTCGGGCTCGAGCTCGGCGCCGACGACTACGTGGCCAAGCCGTTCGCGCCGCGCGAGCTGCTGGCCCGCCTGCGCGCGGTGGTGCGCCGGGCCAGCCCGGCGGCGGTCGGTGAGCAGCTCAGCGCGGCCGGCATCACCGTCGACGTCGGCGCGCGCCAGGCCACGGTCGATGGCGCCGCGGTCGAGCTGACCGGGCTGGAGTTCGATCTGCTGGTCGCGCTGGTCCGCCGGGCCGGCCGGGTCGTGACCCGGGTCGCGCTGCTCGAGCTGGCCGGGCGCGACACCACCGTCGGCGACCGGGCCATCGACGTGCACGTGTCGCGCCTGCGCAAGAAGCTGGGCGAGGCGGCGGGGGCGCGGATCCGCACGGTGCGTGGCGTCGGCTACACGCTGGCGCGCAGCGTCGACGAGGAAGCGTGAGCGGCGCGCCCCGGCGACACCGGCACGAGCACGGGCACGGGCACGAGCACGGGCACGAGCACGAGCACGGGCACGGGCACGGGCACGGGCCATGGCGCCACCGCCGCGCCTGGCGCGAGCGCGAGCGCGCGGCCTGGCGCGAGGAGCGCGCGTTGTGGCAGGCCTCGCCCGAGCGCAGCCGGTGGTGGCCGTGGTGGCTGCGCGCGCGCATGCGCCGGCGCATCTTCTCGTGGCTCGGCGTCGCCCTGGCCATCGGCCTCGTGCTCGGCACCCAGCTCGGCCACGATGGGCTGCGCTGGTGGCACGTGCTGCTGCTGTTCCTCGGCCTGTGGGCCGCGGCCGGCGCCGTGGCCTGGCGCCTGACCCGGCCGCTGCTGCTCGCGGTCAAGGCGGCGCGCGACCTCGGCGACGGCAAGCTCGACACCCGGCTCGACGTCGACCACCACCACGGCGAGGTCCGGGTGCTGGCCCACGCCATCAACGACATGGCCGCGGCATTCCAGCGCCAGCTCGCGGATCAGCGCCAGCTCCTGGCCGCGGTCTCGCACGAGCTGCGCACGCCGCTCGGCCACATGCGGGTCCTGGTCGAGAGCGCGCGTGAGGCCGAACCAGCGGCCGGGGCGCGCGCGCTCGATCAGCTCGAGCGCGACATCCTCGTCGTCGACGATCTGGTCGCGCGCCTGCTGGCGTCGTCGCGCCTGGAGTTCGCCAGCCTCGACCGCCGCCGCCTCGACGTCGCCGCCGAGGTCGCCGACGCGGCGCTGGCCGACGGCGTCGCGCCCGAGCAGGTCAGCAGCGACGGCGACACCACGGCGCAGGTCGATCCGACCCTGCTGCGCCGCGCCGTGGCCAACCTCCTCGGCAACGCCCGGATCCACGCCGGCGGGGCCGTCGCGGTGCGGGTCGAGCGCCGCGGCGAGGTCGTGGCGGTCGAGGTCGACGACGCCGGCCCCGGCCTGCCGCCCGATCGGCGCGCCGACGGGTTCCGCGCCTTCGTGCCGTCGAGCGCGGGCGGCCTCGGCCTCGGCCTGGCGCTGGTCGCGCGTATCGCCGCCGCCCACGGTGGCCGGGCCTGGGCCGAGGACCGACCGGGCGGCGGCGCCCGGGTCGGCTTCTCGGTCGCGGTGGTCAGCCCGACCGGGCCGGACCTCGAAAAACCGTGATCGACCAACTCGAATCCCGCGAGATCGCACGTGATGGTCGTGGCCCGCGGCTTGCTCCGTGGGTGCCCATGCGTGCCCTGCCTCTCTCTGCCTGCGTGCTCGTGCTGGCGCTGCACCCGGCCCTCGTGGCCTGCGGTGACGACGGCGGCGACGTCGACCGCGCCGACGCCGGCCCGACCGCCGACGCCATGCCGGTGCCGGCCGGCGATCCGCTCGGCGCGATCAAGGTCTTCGAGTCCACCTACGACCTCAACACCACGTACGGGGACCTGTCGGCGGCGATCGGCCCCGAGGTGCGCTGGCAGGAGCAGACCCAGGCCAGTGGGGCGTGTACGCTGTACGAGTTCCCCGGCAGCCAGTGCCCGACGCCGTGCGACGGCGTCTGCGTCGGCACCACCTGTCATCCGTGGCCGACCTACAGCGCGGTCGGGCCCATCACCCTGACCGGCCTGACCCGCCCGGTCACGCTCGAGCCGTCCTCCAACGGCGTCTACTACTACCAGGACGCGGCCCTGGTCGACGTGTTCAGCCCCGGCGCCAGCGTCACCGCCAGCGCCGCCGGCGCCGGCGCCATCCCGGCCTTCTCGACCAGCGCGCGCGGCGTCGACGCCATCGACCTGCCGCTCAACGCCGAGGGCCAGATCGTGCTGGTCGACGGCGAGGACGAGGTCCTGCGCTGGACGCCGACGGGCGACGGATCCGAGGTGCGGGTCACCATCAACTCGACCACGTACGGCGGACACGGCCAGCCGCTCGAGGCGATCATCGAGTGCCAGGCCCCGGACGCCGCCGGCGAGCTGACCATCCCGGCCGCGATGGTGGCCGCCATGCCCGAGCTCAGCGGCGCCCCGATCTGCGTGGCCATCGACTGCCCGCCGTCGAGCATCGATCGCCTCAGCGTCGGCTACGCCACCATCCCGGGGGGCTACGTCCGGCTCGAGGTCGCCACCCGCTTCCAGTTCCTGGTCCGGCACTGAGCCGGTCTCAGGCGGCAGCCGCCAACCGCGCCATTCTGGCGGGAACCGCCGGCGGATCTGGGTGTCGGAGCAGCATGCTCCGCCCCACCTGGTTCCTGCTGGTCGCTGCGCTTGCCGCCTCACCCGCGGCCGCCGCGCCCGGCGACGATGACGGCCGCGGCGGAGGGTTCGACCACGACCACGCGCTGCGCGCGGTGGCGCTCGGCCTGGCCGGCGCCGAGCTGACCGCCGAGCTCACCTTCGCCGTACGCACCACCGGCCCGGAGGTGATCGCGCTCGACCTCGGGCTCGGTCTACCGCTGCCCGCCGACGCGACCGTGACCGCGGTCACGCTGGCCGACGGCGTGACTCGCCGGGCCGGAACCCGCACCGCCGCCAGCACGGCTGATGCCAGCGTGGCCGCGATCGACGACGCAGCCCCGGCGCCGCGCCGACAGGGTTACGTCCTGGTCAGCGCCAACGAGGCTCGGCAGGTCTCGGTCCGCCTCGGGCTCCCCAGCGCCGGGCGCCGCACGCTGTCGCTGCAGGTGCACGCGCCGACCTGTGTGCTCGACGAGCGGCGCTGGGCCCAGGTCCCGACGGCGTGGGCGCCGCGGCTGCGCGGCGCGGCCGGCGCGCGGCAGGCGTCGACCGCCGAGGTCGCCCAGCTGCGGGCGGCGTGCCTTGGCTCGAGCGACGGGAGCGACCACGCGGGCGACGGCGCCCACGACCGGGTCTGGCTCGGCCTGCCCGATCCGGCGCTGCGCCGCTTGCAGCCGCGCCCGGCCCGCGTGCAAGTCCGCGCCGAGCAGTTCGGTGACGACGACCACCACCAGCTGACCCGGGTCGAGCTGGCGCTGGGCCGGGCGCTCACCCCGATGCCGGTCGCGCCGCACGTCGTGGTGCTGCTCGACGCCTCGCGCTCGCTCGACGACGGCGACTGGGACGTGCAGCGTGCGCTGGTCGACGCGTTCCTGGCGCGCGCGCCGCACGGGACGAGGGTCGCGGTCCTGGCCTACACACGCACCACGCGGCCGGTCGTGGCCGGGTGGGTCGAGGCCGGGGCGGCGCGGCGTGCGCTGCGCCGGCCGCTGGCCACGCTGGTGCGCGGCAACGGCTCGGAGGTCAGCGCCGCGGTGGCCGAGGCCGCGCGCCTGCTCGCCGCCGTGCAGGGCGAGCGGCGGGTCCTGCTGGTGTCGGACCAGCTGCTGCGCCTGCGCGAACAGGGCCGCGCCGCCGAGCTGCACCAGCTGCTGCCCGCCGGCGTCCGCCTGATCGCCGTCGACGTGCGTGGCGGCGAGCTGCTGACCCGTCACGACGAATCGCGCTTCGCCGCCGCCGCCGCCACCACCGGCGGGATCGCGATGACCTCCGAAGACCGACCGGCGCAGGCCGAGCCGGCCCCGTTCGACGCCACCGCGCTGTGGCGCCCGACCTCGCTCGACCGGATCTCCGTCGGCGCCGCGGCCTGGACCGAGCTGGCGCCTCCGTCGGGGCCGGCGGCGTGTGCCGGCCTGCGCCGGGGCGACGACGCGGCGTTCGACCTAGCCGAGGGCACCGGGTGCTCGTGGTGGGCCACCAGCCCCGCCCGCGCGGCCGGGCCGATCCAGGTTCGTGGCCTGCTGTGGAACCAGCCGTGGACCGGCGGCGCCACCGCGGTCGCCAGCGCGGCGCTGGCCCGCCAGCTCGGGCCGACCCCGCCCCGACCGGACCTGGCGGCGATGTGGCGCCGGGCCGCCGAGGCGGGCGGGCACGTGGGCCCGGCCTGGTCGCTCCTGGTCACCTGGGGCAGCGGCGGCGGCTACCAGGACACGCCGTCGATCATGGGCGGCTCCATCTGCGACTGCGGCGGGCCGGGAGACGTCGGCTTTGGCCGAGGCCAGGGACGCCCGCCCCGCCCGCTCGAGCCGCTGCTGCGGGCCGCGGTGGCGCGCTGCCTCGTGTCAGGCGTGGGCCTCGAGATCGCGCTCGAGACGACCCGATCGGAGATCGTCGCCGTCGAGGTGACCGCGCGCGGCGCCGATCCGACCGGTCGCCGCGCTGGCGTCGACGTCGCCACCTGCGCCGAGGCTGCCATCTGGGACACGCCGTTCGAGTTCGACGGCGCCGACCACGCCGCGTCGACGTTCACGATCCAGGCGCCGCGCTGACCTCCGAGGCCGTGCCGACGCGCGGTTCGCGCTAGGCTCACCAGGTGATGTATCGCTGGCTCGGTCTGGTGGTAGTGACCGCCGGGTGTTTCCGGCCCGACAGCGCGGCGGTCCCGTGCAGCGACGGCTGGTGCCCGGCGCCGCTGACCTGCGTCGCCGAGGTGTGCCAGGCCGCGACCGACGCCGAGGCCGGCCCTGACGCCCGGGCCATCGGCTGCGGCGCGGGTGACGTGCTGCTGCTCGAGGGCGGGGGACAGCGCCCGTGCCCGCTCGGCTGCACCACCACGCCGGACCCGCACTGCCTCGAGCTGGCGCCCAGCAATGGCCTCGATCCGGCCCTGCTGGCCGGCACCGGCACCTTGATCATCGACGGCGACACCCTCATCGACACCAGCACCGGTACGCTCTCGGGTGCCGTGTCCCGCGCCGGCTTCGGGGTCGACACCACCTTCGCCTTCGAGGTGAGTGGCCCGCCGGGCGAAGAGGTCGCCGTGCTGCGGGCGTCGACGCTGATCATCGAGCGTGGCACCATCATCGTCGAGGGCAGCATCCCCCTCGTGCTGCTCGCGCGCGAACTCCAGGTCGGCGCCGAGGCGATCGTCGACGTGTCGGCGCGCTGCTCGGGCCCCGGGGTCGACCGGACCTGCCCCGGCCCGGGTGGCGGCACCGGTGCAGGCGGCGATCCGCTCGCCGGGGAGCGCGCGACCGGGTGTGGCCCCGGCGACAGCGCCGAGCTCGGTTCGCGGTCCGGCGGCGGCGGCGGCGGGCACGGCGGCGGCGGCGGGCGCGGCGGGCGCGGCAATGCTGGACCGTCGACGCCCGGCGGCCTCACCTGTGCCGGCAGCGAGCTCGAGCCGCTGCGCGGCGGCTCGGGCGGCGGTGGGTCGACCCTGCTTGGCCCCACCGACGGTCGGGGCCAGGGCGGCGGCGGCGGGGGGGCGATCCAGCTGACGGCGCTCGAGCAGCTCTCGATCGCCGGGCGGATCCGCAGCCACGGTCGCGGTGGCGCGGGTGGTGGCCTGGCGGGGATCGGCGGCGGTGGCGGAGGAGGAGGTGGCGCCGGCGGGGGCGTGCTGCTCGAGGCCATCACGTGTGACCTCGCCGGCGCGTATGTCGCCGCCAACGGCGGCGGCGGCGGCGGCGGCACCCAGGAGGCCGCCACCTCGAGTCAGCCCGGCGCCGATGGCAGTGACACCCCAGAGCCCGCGAAAGGCGGCGACGGCGCGGCCCCGGGCGGCGACGGAGGCGCGGGAGGCGCCGGCACCAGCCCGGGCGGGGCCGACGGCGCCGCCACCACGGGCGGCGCGCTCGCCGCCGGCGGCGGCGGCGGCGGCGGCGCGGGGGTCATCGTCACTCGGTGCCACACCAGCTCCGGCGCCCCGACCCTGACCAGCCCGGCGCCGATCGTGGTCCCGGTCCGGACCCGGTGAGGCCTGACATCGGTGCCCCGATCTGCCGGATCGACCTGAACTGTCCAGGCTGCGGCATCGTGGAATCCACGACTTGGCCGCTGGCGCGAAGCGTGCAGTCCACGGTCGGCATGTCGCCCGCGCCGCGCGCCGCCGCCACCCTCACCTCCGCCTTGTTGCTCCTCGTCGCCCCGGCCGCCCGGGCCCAGGCCCCCGGCGCCGCGCCTGCCGCCGCACCCTCGGCCGCACCCGCCGACGCGGCGCCGGCCCGGTCCTATGCAGGCGCGGTGCTCGCGGTGGACGCCGTCTCGCTCGGGATCATCGCCGCCGCGGTCAGCGCGCGCGCCAGCGAGGGCAGCGCGATGTTGACCGCGACCGGGATCACCGGCCTCGTCGTCGGCGCGCCCATCGTGCACCTGACCCGCGGCAACACCCGGGGCGCCCTGATCAGCCTCGGCCTGCGCGTCGGCTTGCCCTACGCCGGGGCCATGGCCGGCTACCAGCTGGGCCCGACCGACGTCGTGTGCGCGACCGATGGCGACGGATGTAGCAGTGGCTCGATGTCCGGCATGGTCGTCGGCGCGCTCGTCGGCACCGGCGCGGCCATCCTCATCGACGCGCGCTGGCTGAGCCACACGCGGCCGGCCCGTCCAGCCCGGTGGTCGCCGACGGCGACGCTGGCCCCGGGCGGCGGCAGCGTTGGGCTGGCCGGCGCGTTCTGACGCGACCTCGCTGGCGGGGCAGTCCACCGACGCTCGCGGGAACCCTCGCGGCCGCGCCGGTGTCGCACGGCCATGTCGTCACGACGCCTGCCCTCGCTCCGGCGCGCCGTCCTGCTCGCCTCGGTGATCTTCGCCGGCGCGCCGCCGTTGCGCGCCGCGCCCGCCGAGGATCCAGGCCAGGACAGGGAACCTGTCGGCGTGACCCAGGTCGACCTGACCCAGGTCGAGCTCGGGCTGGTCGGGGCCGAGCTGGCGGCGACGCTGTCGTACGCCGTGCGCGCCAGCGCGGCGACGCAGCTCGACCTGGTCGCCCACGCGACCGGCGGCCCGACGCTGGCGTTGCCCGACCACGGCGCGGTGATCGGCGCCGTGGTCGAGGCCGATCACGGCCGCCTCGCGCTGGCCCGGACCCCGGCGGCCGAGGCGCTGGCCCGGGTCGCCCGCTACGCCGCCGAGCCCGGGGGCCGGCAGCGACGTGGCTTCGCGCTGGTCAGCGCCGACGCCCGCGGCGCGATCGAGGTCCACCTCGGCGTGCCGGGCCCGGGTGTGCTGCGGGTCGCCCTGCAGGTGCGCGCGCCGACCTGCGTGTGGAAGGAGCAGCGCTGGGTCCGGGTGCCGGAGCGCTGGGCCACCCAGCAAGCTCCGCGCTCGCCGGCGCGGCGCGCCCGCGACGACGAGGCCGCAGCGCTCGCGGGCCGGTGTGCCGGCCAGCCGACCGGCACCGTGCTCGAGGACGGTCGCGTGTGGGTCGGGCTGGCCGATCCCAGGCTCCGCACCGACGCTCCCGGCCCGGCCCAGATCCACGTCGGGGTCGACCGGCTCGGGGTCGACGGTCAGCGCCTGGCCCGGGTCGAGCTCGCGCTCGGCCGGGTCCTGGCGCCGATGCCGCGCGCGCCCCACGTGGTCGTCCTGATCGATGCCTCGCGCTCCCTCGACGATCTGGCGTGGGCCAGCCAGCTCGAGCTGCTCGACGGGTTCCTCGCGGCCGCGCCGCCGGCGACCCAGGTCCTGCTGGTGCCGTACGCGCGGACCGCGCGCCCGCTCGTGCCGCGCTGGCTCGACGCCGGCCAGGCCCGCAGCGCGGTGCGTGGCGCGCTGCGCCAGCTCGCGCTCGGCAACGGCTCGGAGGTCAGCGTCGCCGTCGCCGAGGCTGGGCGCTGGTTGCGCCGAGTCGGCGGCGAGCGTCGGGTGCTCCTGATGTCGGACCAGCACCTGCGCACGGGGCAACGGGCCGACGCCGCGGCGCTGCACCAGCGGCTCCCGGCCGGGGCCCGGCTCGTCGCCGTCGACCTCACCACCGGCGACGCCTTGGTCCGCGCCGACCACGCCTTGTTCGCCGCGACCGCCGCGGCCACTGGCGGGATCGCCATGACTCACGGCGTGGCGCGCGGCCTCGACGCCGAGGCCTCGGCCCGCGCGCGAGCCCTGCCTCTGTGGCGCCCGACCTCCCTCGATCACGTCACGATCGGCGCCGCCTGGCACGAGCTGGACGCGCCGCTACCGCTCGGCGCGTGCGCGCACCATCGGCGTGCGCCGACCAGCGGGCAGCTCGATCTCGACGAGGGCACCGGCTGCGCCTGGTGGGGTGCCACCACCGGCGCGCCCGCGCTTCGCGTCGACGGCCTGCTGTGGAACCAGCCGTGGTCGCGCACGCTGACCTTGCCGCGCGCCGAGGCGCCAGCGCTGGCCCGCGCGCTCGGTCCCGACCCGGGACCGACCGACCCCATCCTGACCCCGCTGCGGCGGCGTGGTGACGACCTCGGCGGCCACGTCGGACCACGCTGGGCCCTGCTCGCCACCTGGGGCGGAGACGCCGGCTACGCCGACCTCGGCCCGGAGGACCTGGCGTGGGGCGTGCGCAGCCCGACCATCCGTGAACGCACCCGGGTCGACGGGGTCGGCCACGGCATCCCGCGCGGCCCCGAGCTGGGCGTCTTGCTCCGCGCCGCGGTCGCCCACTGCCTTGGCCCTGGCCTCACGCTCGACGTGCGCCTCGAGACCACGCGGCGCGAGATCGCCGCCGTCCAGGTCCGCGCGACCGGCCGCGGCGCCGCCCAGGCCGCCGCCTGCGCCGAGGCGGCGATCTGGGACACCTCGTTCGAGTTCAACGGGCCCGACCACGCGGCCCCGACCTTCACGCTGGCCGCGCCGCCGTGAGCACCGCCGGCGACCCGGCCCGAAACGGCACCGGGCCGCCGAGGTTGCCCCTGGCGGCCCGGTCACTCGCGGAACCCCGCGGCGGTCAGCGCGGGCGCGGCACGACACGCGGCTGCCCGCCCGAGGTGCCACCACCGCCGGTCATCGGCGGATCCCACCATCCACCGGTCTCGCAGCGCGCGAACTCGGTGGTGGTGCAGGTGCACACGCCGCTGGCGTCGCACGTGCAGTTGTCGCCCCAGTACACCGGCGTGCAGCCCAGGCTGCCGATGCAGGTCATCTCGTCGGTGATGGTCTCGCACACCGGGCCGGCGTCGGGCACGCAGGCCACGTCGCAGAAGGCGGCGCAGTCGGCGCCGGGCGGCGCGTCACACGGGAAGCAGGTCTCCTCGCAGTGCGTGCCCGGCGCGCAGGTGACCGCGGCGCAGCCGAGCGGCTCGTCGGGCACGCAGGTGGCGCGGCAGACGTCGGTGCAGCCGGGGCCGGTCGCTGGATCGCAGCCCAAGCACTCCTCCTGGCAGTGCGAACCGGTCGGGCACATGATGCCGCCGCAGTTCGGCGGGTCGATCGGGCGGCAGAACGGCTCGCACACCGGGCCGACCGGGCAACCGGTGCCGTCGGGCAGCGGGTCACACGGGAAGCACTGCAGGTCGCACACGAAGCCGGGGCCGCAGTCGATCGCCTCGCACCCGGTGGTGTCGGGCACGCAGACCGGGAAACACTCCTCGTCGCACAGGCCATCGCCGTTGTTGTCGAGGCACTGGTCACAGCGGCCATCGCCGTTCTCGTCGAGGCAGGGCGCGCCGGCCTCGTCACCGGCCGGCGGGATCGGCCCGCCGCCGGTGCCGGTGCAGACCTCCTCACAGTGCGAGCCCAGGCCACAGTCGACCGCGTCGCAGGTCGAGGTGGACGGCACGCAGCGGCCGTAGCAAACCGCCGGGCAGCCCATGGTCGGGTCGGTCGGGTCACACCCGGGCGGGGGCAGGCACTCGGTGTCGGCGGTGCACTCGAAGCCGGCGCCGCACTCAGCGTCGCTGTAGCAGCCGCCGCCGTTGGTCGGCTCGGGGGCGCAGTAGCCGAACGCCAGGCTCGGCGCGAAGCCGTCGAAGCCGGCCGGATAGTAGATGGCGAGGCAGTCGTCGTGCTCGGAGCAGCCCTGGGCGTCGAGACCGTCGCAGGTGCCCTGGACCGGACCGGTCTGGGCCACGCCCCAGCACTCGAGGAACCGCGGCGTCGGCGCGCAGTCCGCACCGGTTCCGCCGCTGCAGCCATCGACGTAGGCGGCCCGGCAGCCCGGCGCGGCCTGGCACGACGCCTCGTCGAGGCCCTCGCACACGCCCGGGCACGACGCCCAGTTGGGCTGCGCCAGCGCCGCGCCCTCGGCATCGGCCACCGGCACGGCGTCGCCGCCGCAGGAGCCACCGCCGCCACCGAAGTTGATGCACTCGCCGCTGTTGGGATCGCGGTAGCCCCAGAAGGCACGGTCCCCGCCGTCCTCACACGGGTCGTCATCACCACCGAAGTAGAAGGTACAGCCCACCGAAGGGGCGAGCACCGCGACCACCACGGCCAGGCGCAACCAGGTCTTCATAGGAATCTCCATCGAGGCAGGGGGGTTGAAGCGAGTTGCCAGCCGTCTCAGCAAGCGCCGCGCCACCTCACCCGGCGGCCCAACTCGCCGCAATCGCTCGCGCTTGTCGGCCAGTATCTCAGATTTCCGAGGCTTGACTTGCCCGGATCTCGGGGTTACCCACGGTCCCCGTCGGGAGTGTCGCATGTCTCGGATTGGCCTCGCGTTTTCCTGCTTCTTCCGGGTCCTGTTCAAGGGCCAGCTGCCTGACGCGGCGCGTCCGCTGCTGCCGGCGGGTGATGGCCGCGCCGCGCCGGGCCTGCCCGCCGCCGGCGCCAGCGCCGCAGCGAGCGCGCCGGCCGCGCCGAGCGCGCCGGCCGAGCGCGATGGCAAGGCCAACCGCCATCGCGACCAGGCGGCCCAGCGCGACGGCGCGCTGGCGCTGCTCGCCCTGCTGCAGCGCGAGGGCCGGCTGGTCGACTTCGCGCGCGAGTCGCTCGACGGCCACAGCGACGCCGACATCGGCGCCGCCGCGCGCGACGTCCACCGCGGCTGCCGCAAGGTGCTCGAGCAGGTCGTCACGCTCGAGCCCATGCTGCCGGGCGCCGAGGACGCGGCGGTCACCGTGCCGCTCGGGTTCGATCCGGCCGAGATCCGCCTCATCGGCGAGACCCGCGGCGAGCCGCCGTTTGCCGGCACGCTGCGCCACCACGGCTGGCGCGCGACCGAGCTGCGCCTGCCGGCGCTGGCCGAGGGCGTCGACCGCGCCGTGGTGGCGCCGGCCGAGGTCGAGGTCGGAGCGCGATCGTGACCCGCTACGTCGTCGGCATCGATCTTGGCACCACCAACAGCGCGCTGGCCGCGACCCTGGCCGACGGCGACGCCGCCCCGGCCGGGGTGGCGGTGCCGCAGCTGGTCGGCCCGGGCGAGGTGGCGACGCGGCCGACCCTGCCGTCGTTCCTGCTGCTGCCGAGCGAGCACGAGGTCGCGCCGGCCCAGCTGCAGCTGCCGTGGTCGGGGCCGATGCGCTACGCCGTCGGCACGCTGGCCCGGGCCCGCGGCGCCGACCTGCCGCACCGGCTGGTGTCGTCGGCCAAGTCGTGGCTGTGCAACTCGGCCATCGATCGCACCGCCCAGGTCCTGCCGTGGCGCGGCACCGAGCGCGACCACCCCGACGGCGAGCGCGCCTCGCCGGTCAACGCCTCGGCCCGCTACCTGGCCCACCTGCGCGCGGCCTGGGACGACGCCCACCCCGACGACGCGCTGGCCGAGCAGGAGGTGTACCTGACGGTGCCGGCCTCGTTCGACGCGGTCGCGCGCGAGCTGACCGTGGTCGCCGCGCGCGAGGCCGGCCTCGACAACCTGACGCTGATCGAGGAGCCGCAGGCCGCGTTCTACGCCTACCTGGCCGCGCGCGGCGACGCCTGGCGGCGCGACCTGCGCCCGGGCGACGTCGTGCTGGTGTGCGACGTCGGCGGCGGCACCACCGACTTCTCGTTGATCGAGGTCGTCGACGACGGCGGCGCGCTCGCGCTCGACCGCGTCGCCGTCGGTGATCACATCCTGCTCGGCGGCGACAACATGGACCTGGCGGTGGCCGCGCTGGCCCGGCGCCAGCTGACCGAGGCCGGCAAGGTGCTCGACCCGGTCCAGGAGCGCGCCCTGGTCCACGCCGCCCGCGCCGCCAAGGAGCAGCTCCTGGCCGACGACGGCCCGGCCAGCGCGCAGGTCGCGCTGGTCGGCAAGGGCAGCAAGCTCATCGGCAACACGCTGCGCACCGAGCTGACGCAGCCGGCGGTGATCGATCTCATCGTCGACGGCTTCTTCCCGCGTGTGCCGGCCGACGCCCGCCCGCAGCGTCGGCGCGCCGGCGCGCTGCGCGAGATGGGCCTGCCGTACGCGCACGACCCGGCCATCACCCGGCACCTGGCCGAGCTGCTCGGCCGCCACGATCGCCGCCCGACCCACGTCCTGTTCAATGGCGGCGTGATGCGCTCGCGTCGGCTGCGCACGCGCGTGCTCGAGGTGCTGGCCGCCTGGCTGGGCCGCCCGGTGCCGGAGCTGCCGCCGGCCGACCTCGACCTCGCGGTCGCCCTCGGCGCCGCCCACGTCGGCCACGTCCGCCGTGGCAAGGGCGTGCGTATCCGCGGCGGCACCGCCCGCGCCTACTACATCGGCATCGAGTCGACCATGCCGGCCATCCCCGGGTTCGAGCCGCCGGTGCGCGCGTTGTGCGTGGCGCCGGCCGGGCTGGAGGAGGGCCAGGCGGTCGAGCTGCCCGACGACGAGCTCGGCCTCACCGTCGGCGAGCTGTGCACGTTCCGCTTCTTCGCCTCGTCGGCCCGGCCCGACGACCGCGCCGGCACGGTCGCCGCCGGCGACGACCCGGCCCTGGTCGAGCTCGATCCGGTCGAGCGCACGATCGACGCCGAGGGCGAGCGCCGGGCCGGCGACCTGGTGCCGATCCGGCTCGAGGCCAAGGTGACCGAGGTCGGAACGCTCGAGCTGTGGTGCCTGGCCCGCGACGGCCGCGGCCGGTGGAAGCTGGAGTACTCGGTGCGCGAGCGGACCGAGTAGCGCCGATGCAGGTCGAGGACGAGGCGCGCCGGCTGCACCGGCTGTTCGAGGCGGCGCCGGCCCAGCTGGTGCAGTACCTGTCGAGCCAGATCGCCACGGTCAAGACCTACGCCCAGGTCCTCATCGGCCTGTGTGGCCTGACCGTGACCGTGACCGGGTTCTCCGGCGCGCACATGATCCGGTCCGGCTCGCTCGCGGCCACGCTGATGGTGATCGGCATCAGCCTGGTGCTGGTCGGCCTGGTCACCTGCCTGCGCACGATCACCGCGCTGCGCTGGGTCAGCCAGGATCTCGGCGACGACCTGGTGGCGACCGCGATCACCGTCATCCACCGCCGCAACCGCCAGCAGCGCGCGCTGTCGACCGCGGCCGTGTTCGTCGCCCTCGGCCTGACCTGCTACCTCGGCGCGGTCTCGGTCGCCGCGCTGGTCGGCGGCAACCTGGCCGGCTGAGGGGCTTCACGCCGGCCACGGCCGCGGTGGTGGCGCGGCGGCGGATGCGGTAGGAACGACGGCGATGACCGCGCGCTACGTCATCGGCGTCGACCTCGGCACCACCAACTCGGCGGTGGCCTACGTCGACACCCGGGCCGGCACCCAGCTGCGGGTGTTCGAGGTGCCGCAGCTGGTCGGGGCGGGCCTGGTCGGGCCGCGCCGCCAGCTGCCGTCGTTCGTGTACCTGCCGGGCGAGCACGACCTTGCCAGCCACGAGATCAAGCTGCCGTGGCGGCCCGAGCCGCCACGCGCGTTCGTCGGCGAGCTGGCCCGGGCCCAGGGCGCGCGGGTGGCCTCGCGCATGATCGCCTCGGCCAAGTCGTGGCTGTGCCACCCCGGGGTCGACCGCCAGGCCGCGATCCTGCCGTGGGGCCAGGCCGAAGGCGACGACGAGGGCGCGGTCCCGGCGGGGCGCAAGCTGTCGCCGGTGGCGGCCCAGGCCCAGGTCCTGGCCCACATCCGCGAGGCGTGGGACTGGGAGCACCGCGACCAGCCCGACGCCAGCTTCGCCGACCAGGAGGTCGCCATCACCGTGCCGGCTTCGTTCGACGAGGCGGCGCGCGAGCTGACCCTGGCCGCGGCCCAGGCCGCCGGCTACCCGCCGGTGGTGCTGCTCGAGGAGCCGCAGGCCGCGTTCTACGCGTGGATCGCCGAGCACGCGATCGCCCGGCGCCAGCTCGCGGCCGGTGACCGCGTGCTGGTGTTCGACGTCGGCGGCGGCACCACCGACTTCACGGTCATCGCGGTCGACGCCGCCGGTGACGGCTTCGAGCGCACCGCGGTCGGTGACCACCTCCTGCTGGGCGGTGACAACGTCGACCTGACCCTGGCCAAGATCGTCGAGCAGCGCCTGGTCGCCCGCACCGGCAAGAAGCTCGACGCGCTGCAGTGGCATGGCCTGGTCCACGCCTGCCGGCTCGGCAAGGAGGCGCTGCTCGGCGGCGACGCCAGCACCACCACCCACCCCGTCGTCGTCGCCGGCCGCGGCAGCAAGCTCATCGGCGGCACCCTGCGCGACGAGCTGACCCGCGACGAGGTCGAGCGGGTGCTGCTCGACGGCTTCTTCCCGCTGGTGGCGGCCGACGCCACGCCCAGCCGGGGCCGCGGCGGGCTGCACGAGTTCGGCCTGCCCTACGCCGCCGACGCCGCGGTGACCCGCCACCTGGCCAGCTTCCTGGCCCGGCACCAGGTCGGCCCGATCCGCGCCGTGCTGTTCAACGGCGGCGCCATGACCCCGGCCGCGCTGCGCCAGCGCGTGCTCGATCAGGTCGAGCGGTGGCAAGGGGCGGCGCCGCGCGAGCTCCCGACCGAGGCGCCCGAGCTGGCGGTGGCGCTCGGCGCCGCTTACTTCGGCCTGGTCCGGCGTGGCCTGGCCACCCGCATCCGCGGCGGCACCGCGCGGGCGTTCTACGTCGGGGTCGAGCACGACGCCGGCGCCGGCGCCACGCGCAAGGCGGTGTGTGTCGCGCCCAAGGGCCTCGACGAGGGCGCCCAGGTCGAGCTCGAGCACGAGTTCGTGCTGGTCACCAACCGGCCGGTGTCGTTCAAGCTGTACTCGTCGACGTCGCGGCGCGACGCGCTCGGTGCGGTGGTCGCGGTCGGCGACGGGCGGGCGGAGATCGTCGACGCCGGTGGCGGCGCCGACGCCGACACCGACCTGCTCGAGCTGCCTCCCATCGTCACCGTCCTGCGCGCGCGCGGCCGGGGCCAGGTCGCGGTCCGCCTGGTCGCCCACATCAGCGAGCTCGGCATGCTCGAGCTGGCCTGCGTCGAGCGCCAGGCCGCGGCCGACGCGGTGGCGCCCGAGCGCTGGCGGCTGGCGTTCGATCTGCGCGGCGGCAGCGGCGGCGGCGACGGCGAGGCCACGCCGACCGCACCGCCACACCCGCGCGCCGACGACGCCCGCGCCCTGGTCGCCGCCTCGTTCATGGCCGGCGGCGACTCGCTGGCCGCGCTGGTGCGCGAGCTGGAGACCCTGCTCGAGGGCCGGCGCGACGAGTGGTCGACCGCGACCGCGCGGGTGCTGTTCGACGCGCTCATGGGCTGCGCGGCCGAGCGCAAGCGCAGCGCCGATCACGAGCAGCGCTGGCTCGGGCTGGCCGGGTTCTGCCTGCGGCCCGGCGTCGGTGCCCAGCTCGACGCCTGGCGGGCCCGGCAGATGTGGGGCGTCTTCAACGAGGGCATCGTCCACGGCAAGAGCGAGCCGGTCCGCCTGGCCTGGTGGATCGTGTGGCGGCGCATCGCCGGCGGCCTGAGCAAGGGTCAGCAGGAGCAGGTCTTCGATCGCATCGCGCCCGCGCTCATCGCCGGCAGCGGCACCGGGGCCGGCAAGCAGCTCAAGCGGCTGGCGGAGATCAAGCCGTCGCGCCAGGAGCTGGCCGAGATGATCCGCACCCTGGCCAGCCTCGAGCGCGCGCCGGTCGGCGCCAAGCTCAAGGCCGGTGACGAGCTGGTGCAGCGGCTGGGCAGCCCCAAGGGGCGGCAGGAGCCGGTCCACCTGTGGGCGCTGGCCCGGCTGGGCGCACGTGCGCCGCTGTACGGCCCCATCAACACCGTGGTGCCGGCCAGCAAGGTCGCGGCCTGGCTGGGTGCGCTGCTCGCCTGGGACTGGCCCGAGCCCGACAAGCTGGCCTTCCCGCTGGCCCAGCTCGGCCGCCGCACCGGCGATCGCAGCCGCGATCTCGACGACGACACCCGGGCCCGGCTGACCGCGTACGTACGCGCCTTGCCCGGTGGCGAGCGCGCCGCGGTGTTGATCGAGCAGGTGGTCGCGCTGGAGGACCGCGAGGAGCGCGTCGCGTTCGGCGACTCGCTGCCGTCGGGGCTGCGCCTGGTCGCCGGCGCCGATGGCGACGACGCCTGAGCGGCGACTCGAGGCTCGATCTCTGGCGCCGGCACCCACTTGCGTCTCCGCGGCGGTGGGCGCGCCGCATGTGCTCACCGTCCCCGGCCGGACCGAACCCGAACGCGGGCCTGACGCCGTGCGCCGCTGCTCACGCCATGGGTTGCCACCGCGTCCGCTGGTGCGCCGCCAGCACGCGGGCGCGGCGGGCGGCGACCACCGCCGGGTCGATCGGCGCGACGAAGCGCGGCGGGCTGGGGAAGCAGCCAGCCGGGAAGGCCGGCGCCTCGTGCTCGCGCCGCCATCGCCGCTCGCGCGCCGCCGCGTACGCCGCGCACAGGTGCTCGCGGCCGGCCTTGAACGCGTCGCGCCGGTGGCGCTCCGTCGTGTGGCACGGCGGCGCCGCGCCGTGTTTGCTGCGGCTCGGCCGGTCGAGCGGATCCTGCGCCAGCACCGCGGCCCGGCCGAGCGGCGGCGCCTCGCCCCGCGCCGCCGCCGCGTCGCGCTGGATGCCGGCCAGCAAACGCCGGACCCGGTGCAGCCGCTGCTCCTCGCGCAGCACGCGCCAGCCCGGCAGCGGCGCCAGGTCGATGAAGTACGTCTCCACCACCCGCTTGCGCCCCTTCTTCGTCGCCCACCGCCCCACCAGCCGCTCCTTGCCCAGCAGCGCGCTCACGCAGTTCACCCCCGGCCAGTCCTGGGGCCGCTCGACCAGGCCCTCCTTCACCCCGTGCGCCAGCACGTAGCGCAGCCGGTCCTCCGCCGCGTCGTCATCGAGCACCGCGATGTTCGCCGCTCGCCGCTGCCAGACCCTGCCCGTCCAGCCCGTCTCCTCCTTGATCGCCTTGGCGACATTGCTGTTCACGTGCTGAACGAACCGCGCCAGCGTCTCGCCATCCGGCGTCGTCAGCAGCGCGTGCCAGTGATTCGACATGAAGACGAAGGCGTGCAGCGCCACCGGGTACAGCGCCAGCGCCCTTCCGATCACGCCCAAGATCCGCTGATTGAGCCGCTCCGACGGCCGGCACAGCAGCATCGCCGCGATCGTCCTGATCGTCACCTCCACCATCCCGCCCGCCCCGCCCTCCGGCATCGTCGTCTCCAGCGGCAGATACCGGATCCGCCGCACCACCCCACCCTTGCCCGTCTCCTTCTGCCGTTCCGTCACCATACCCCCACCCGCAGCACATCCCGCGCCAACCAACCTTTCGCCTCATTCCCGCCACTTGCCAACCCGACCGTCCGGCCCACCGGACGCCCTCGTCCGCCCCGTCCGCCCCTCGCCCACTCCCGGACACCCGGCCCAAGCCATCTCGCCGGTTTACATAACGCCCCACTCCGCGACGCGGCCCCTGATCACGTCCTCACGACCTTGTCTCCGAGCGAGACCTTGTCTCCGAGCTCCAGCCGACCACGACCACCACCGCGTCGGCGCCGGGCGCGCCCCCGGCGTGCGCCAGCGCCTGGTGCATGAGGGTCTCGGCGGGGTGCTCGCGCGCTGCCAGCGCGTCGGCGCGCAGGCCAGGCCACGTCGCCGCCCAGGTCCGCCCGCGCGTATCGACGGCCTCGCTCAGGCCGGGCGAGGCGACCACGATCCAGTCGCCGGCGCCGAGGCCGGTCTGCCCGTCCGCACCGGTCAGCAGGTCGACCGACCCGCTGGCCCGCATCGCCGCGGCGGCGATCGCGCCACGCCCGGCCCAGCGCACCTGGCCGCGCGCACCGTCGAGCTGCACCACCATCACCGGCGCGCCCTCGCCGGCGACGTGGACCGCGGCCGCCGCCCGGGTGACCACCTCGAGCCGGTCGGACGCGGCCCGGCCCGTGCCCGCGCTGGCCGCGAACGCGCCGACCAGCGCCGACGCCACCAGCGCGCCGGGGAGCCCGGTCAGCTCGAGCTCGGCCACCAGCACGTCCAGCCGATCAGCGCCGTCCAGATCCCACGCCCACACGCCGCCACCGAGCTGGGCGCGCCCAGCCTCCTCCGCGCCGCGATGCGCGGCCGAGACTCGCCAGCGTCCGAGGTCGGCGCGGCGGTAGGCCTCGCGCTGCGCCGCCACCACCTCGGCCAGCTCGGCCGCGCGTTCGGCCACCGTGGCCACCGCCGCCTCGCGCCGGAGCGCGATGTGGTCGAGCGCACGCGCGACCGCGACCGCGAGCGGCCGCAGCCCGGCGCGATCCTGGTCGAGCAGGACGCGCCGCCCCGGACGGGCGACGCCGACCAGCCCCAGCACACGCACGCCGTCGACGATCGGGATCAGCACCTGCGGCCCAAGCGCGGCGACCAGCGCGCCGAGCTCGGCCCGGGCCGGGCCCAGGCGCAGGCTCGGCAGCTCGGTCGGGGTGATCGGCCGCGGGTGGGCCACCAGGTACGACCGCACCACCTCGGTCAGCGGCACCGGGTGGGTCGCGCCATCAGCCCCGACCAGCCGTGCGCCGTCGGTCCGCCACAGCCGGGTGGTGCTCGCGCCCAGGTGCGAACCCAGCCAGGCCGCCAGCGTCGCCTCGAGCGCGCGCACGTCGATGGCGCCGGCCACCGCTGCCTCGATCGCGCTGGTCCGCTCGGCATCCTCGCCGTGGCGGCGACGCCAGGCCCGGTCGGCCACGAGCCCGGCCAGCACCGGCAGCGGCGCCGCCAGCGCGGCCAGCCCGAGCGGGTGCAAGCGCGCACCGACGGTGGCCGCCAGCAGCGCGACCAGCACGAGGGCCAGCGCGACCAGGCCGAGCTCGAGCGCGGCCGGGCGATCGACCATGCTGCCGCTGCGCACCTCGGCGCGCACCAGCCACGCCAGGCCGGCCACCGTCGCCACCAGCGCCGGCAACCACGCCAGCGGCACCAGCGGCGCCAGGTCGTACACGACGACGAGATCGAGCCCACCCAGCGCGGCGAGCGCCAGCGCCAGCCGCACCGTCGGGCCGTGCTCGGCCAGACGGGCCTGGGCCAGGGCGCCGCGCCCGAGGCTGGCCCCGACCGCGGCCCACAACACGACCTGGCCCACGTGCCCCGGCATCCATGGGCCAGGCCGCGGGTACCACATGCCGCCGCCGACCCGACGGACGCCGGGCACGACCAGCTCGGTCCCGAGCGCCAGCGCCATCGACGCGGTCCCGACCGCGACCGCCAGCGCGATCAGCGCGCGCCGCTGCGCCAGCTGCCCGGTCGCGGCGAGCAGCAGGATGAGGAGAGCCGGGCCGATCAACGAGACCGGGCCGTTTCCGACCCGCAGGACCCGGGTCGCCACCTCGGCGTCGACCACCAGCGCCGCCAGCAACGAGGCCGCGGCCCACGGCAGCGCCGCCACCACCACGGCCACCACCGCCAGCCGCAGCAGGCGATCTCCGGCCAGCACGACGACGACCACCGCCAGCGCCAGCAACGCCAGCACCAGCGCCGCAAACGGCACGACCCAGATCGACCAGGCGAGCTCGAGGGGCACGGCGGCGGAACTGTACCCCGGACCTGCGCGGCGTTCCGACCGGTCGGGCACGGGCGGAGGAGCAACCGACGGGTGTATATCCGTCCTCATGCGCACGTACCTGGACCTCATCCAGCACGTCCTCGACCACGGCGAGCGCCGGACCGATCGCACCGGCACCGGGACCCTGTCGGTGTTCGGCGCGCAGAGCCGGTACGACCTGCGCGAGGGTTTCCCGCTCCTGACCACCAAGAAGGTGCTGTTCCCGGCGGTGGTGCGCGAGCTGCTGTGGTTCCTGCGCGGGGCCACCAACATCCACGACGACCTGACCCAGCACACGCCGATCTGGGACGCGTGGGCCGGTCCCGACGGTGAACTCGGCCCGATCTACGGCTACCAGTGGCGCAACTGGGGCGGCCAGGGCATCGACCAGATCAGCGTGGCCATCGACACCATCAAGCGCGACCCGACCTCGCGCCGCATCATCGTCAGCGCGTGGAACGTGGCCGACCTGCCGCGCATGAAGCTGCCGCCGTGCCACGCCTTCTTCCAGTTCTACGTCGCCGGCGACGCGCTCGACTGCCAGCTGTACCAGCGCTCGGCCGACCTCGCCCTCGGCGTGCCGTTCAACCTGGCCAGCTACGCCCTGCTGCTGGCGATGATCGCCCAGGAGTGCCGGCTCACCCCGCGCTACTTCGTCCACACCCTGGGCGACGCCCACATCTACCTCAACCACGTCGACGGCCTGCGGGTGCAGCTGGCGCGCGCGCCGCTGCCGCTGCCGCGCCTGCGCCTGGCCGACAAGCCGACGCTGGCGCTGCGCTTCGAGGACATCCAGCTCGACGACTACCAGCACCACCCGTTCATCAAGTTCCCGATCGCGGTGTGACGTGAGCGCCGACCTCACCCCGGGCGCGCCGCGGCCCCGCCTCATCGACGTGCTGGCCGGCCACGACGGCGTGCTGCTCGACGCCTACGGCGTGCTGGTCGACGCCAGCGGCGTCCTGCCCGGCGCGGTCGAGCTGATCGCCCACCTCGACGCCGGCGCGGTGCCGCACGCGGTGGTCACCAACGACGCGTCGCGCGCGCCCGCCACCATCGCTCGCCGCCTGGCCGGCTACGGCCTGCCCATCCCGGCCGAGCGCATCTTCACCTCGGGCATGCTGCTGACGGCCGCGCTGCGCGCGCGCGACCTGGCCGGCGCCGCGGTCTGTGTGCTCGGCCCGGCCGAGGCCGCCGACTACGCCCACGCCGCCGGCGCCACCACGGTGGCGGCCCGGCCCGGCATGCACCTCGACGTGCTGGCCCTGTCCGACGACGCCGGCTACGACTTCCTGCCTGCCCTCGAGGCCGTGCTGTCGGCGCTGGTGCGAGCGGTCGACGCCGGCCGCCAGCCGGTGCTGCTGCTGCCCAACCCCGACCTGGTCTACCCGAAGTCGCCCGACGAGCTCGGCTTCACCGCCGGCGCCGCCGCCCTCATGCTCGAGGCCGCGCTGGCGCGCCGGTTCGGGCCACGCGCGCCCCGGTTCGTCCGCCTCGGCAAGCCGCAGCCCGACCTGCTGCACCTGGCCGCCGGCGCGCTGTCGAGCCAGCGCCCGGTCATGGTCGGCGATCAGCTCGAGACCGACATCGCCGCCGCCGCCGCCGCCGGCATGGCCGGCGCGCTGATCGAAGGTGTGTCGCGCTGGCGATCGGATCCCGACCTGCCGCGTCCGACCTACCTGCTATCCGGCCTGTAGCGAACGCCACCAGCGTTCGCCCCGGGCCCGGGCTACTCGACCGTGAAGGTCCACGCCTTGACCACCTCGGCGCGCGCCTCGAGGTCGCGCATCAGCGCGGCCACCGCCGGCCGCGCCGCCAGCACCTCCCACCCGGCCAGGTCGCGCACCCGCACCACGATCGCCAGATCCCACCGCCGCGCGCTGGCGTCGGCCGGCAGCCCGACCGTGACCTCGCCGTCGGCGCCGATCGCCGCGGTCAGCGCCGCCCGCACCGTCGCCGCCAGCGTGGCGCGCCCCGCCACCTCGGCCTCGACCAGCTTGGCGAACACGAAACGATCGACCGCGCGGCTCATGCCTCGCCTCCGGCCAGGTGCGCCTCCGCCGCCGTGGCCCGGACCTCGGCCAGCCAGGCCTCGAGCTCGGGCGGCACCGGCTCCTCGAACCGCAGCGCCGCGCCGGTGGCCGGGTGGGTGAAGCCGAGCACCCGGGCGTGCAGCGCCAGCCGAGGCGGCCGCGGCGCGAACCGGCGCGCGACCTCGCCGCCGTGCTGGTGGTCTCCCAGCAGCGGGTGGCCCAGCCCGGCCAGGTGCAGGCGGATCTGGTGCGAGCGCCCGGTCTCGAGCCGGGCCGCGATCACCGTCGCGCCCGGCACCAGCTCCAGCACCTCGACGTGGGTGACCGCGCGCTTGCCGGCGATGGGCCGGTCGATCGTCAGGCCCGCTGCCAGCGCCCCGGCCACCACCGCGTGGTACTCGCGCTCGACGGTGTGCGCCGCGAACGCCGCGCCGAGAGTGCGGTTGGCCAGATCGCTCTTGGCCAGCACCAGCACGCCGCTGGTCGGGCGATCGAGGCGATGCACGACGTGGATCGGGCCGGCCCCGGGCCGACGCGCCAGGTAGTCGGCCAGGTTGCCACGGTCACTCTCCGGGGTGGGCGCGGTGACCAGGCCGGCCGGCTTGACCACCACCACCACGTGTTCGTCCTCGAACAGGACCCGCGGCTCGGGCAGGTCGGCGCGGTCCAACGCACGCGCCTCGGCGCCGACCTCGGACCGGGCCTCGGCCAGCGCGCTGCCGAGGTGGACCTCGATGGCCTGGCCGGGCCGGGCCGGGCGGCTGGCGATCTTGACCCGGGCCTTGTCGACGAACACGCCGCCGATGTCGACCAGGACCCGGGCCTTGCGCCGCGACAGCCCGGGCACGTGGCGAGCCAGGACCTGATCGAGGCGACAGCCCTCGTCTTCGGTGGCGACGATGAAGCGATGCACGGTGGCCATGGTCAGGCCGCCTCGAACACGACCCGCAGCGCGGCGGCGATGGCCACGGCCCGCGGGTGATCGGCCATCCGCGCGGTCAGCGCCGCCTGCCGTCGGGCCCGGTCGCCCGCGCGTGGGTCGAAGTCGGGGCCGTCGAGCTCGGGCACCATCAAGCGGAGGACGAGCTCGACCAGCGCCGGCCCGAGCGCCGGTCCGGTTGGCAACAGCGGCGCCGCCGCCGCGATCGCGTTGTAGGCCCGCTTGCCGTCGCGGGCGGTGCTGAGCAGGCCGACCAGCACACCGCCGTCGGGATCGAACAGCTCGATCACCGGGTCGAGCTCGCGCCCGAGCCGGGCCAGCACCCGGGCCGCGCCGCCCGCGACCAGCCGGGCCAGCAGGGTCCGCTCGACCGGCGGAAGCGCCAGCTCGACCTCGATCGCGCGCGCCAGCGCGGCCGGGTCGGCGCCGGCCTCGTTCAGCCGGCGCGCCACTGCCTGCCGGTCGAACGCCAGCACCACGGCCAGGTACGGGATCTCGGCGCAGCGCCGCAGCAGCTCCAGCGCGGGGCGCAGCTCGGCGGTGGGCAGCCGATCCAGGTGATCGAGCACGACCACCACCCGCTTGCCGACCTCCTGGGTCATCTCGATCAGCTCGGCCCGGACCTGCTCGGGCGTCCGCCGGAGCGCGTCACCGACGTCGACCTTGACCCCGGCGATCTTGGCCAGGCCCGACACCACGGAGCCGTAGCCAGCGACCCGGTCCCGCACCGCGTCGGACATGTCGACCGCCCCGGCCGCGGCGAACAGCGCGGTCAGCTGTTCGGCCAGCGCGGTCCACAGCGCCGCCGCGCCAGGCACGGCCGCCGCGTCGAGGTGCACGACCGCCACCTCGGCGCGGTCGGCCAGCAGGCTGGCGACGAGCCGGAGCAGCGACGACTTGCCGGCGCCGCCCTGGCCGACCAGGGCGACCACGCGTGGCTGCGCGACCGGTGTGGCCAGGGCCAGCTCGACCAGGCGCCGGGCCACCGGCGCCCGCGCGAACAGGTCGTCGGCCGGGCCGCTGATCGGCACATCCGGCAGCAGGTCGACCTCGGGGTCGGCCAGGCCCGGGCTCGAAGGCGCAGCGGGTCCCGCGCTCGAGGGCGCGGCTGGATCAAATGCGGGAACCACGGACGGCGAGGCCGCCGCCGAGGCTACCAATCGTCCCCGTCGTCCTGATCGCGCCGCTTCTTGCGCGCCGCGCCCTCTTCATCGCGACGAGGCTCAGGCCGCTTGGCCCCGCGCCGACCGGCGTCCCCACCAGGCGGGCCGCCACGGCCGCGCGGGGGACCGCCGGGACCGCCGCCAGGTGCGCCCCAGCCGGGAGCCCCGCCCGGCGCACCACCGGGCGCGCCGCCACCATAGCCGCCGCCCGCGGGAGCGCCGCCGCCGCCGTAGCCGCCACCAGCCGGAGCGCCACCGCCGCCGAAGCCGCCGCCGGGGCGCGGGCCACCGTAGCCGCCGCCGCCGCCGCCGTAGCCGCCGCCGGGACGCGGGCCGCCGTAGCCTCCACCGCCTCCACCGCCGCCTCCGCCGCCTCCGGCATACCCGCCCGGCCGCGGACCACGCGCCTCGCGCTCGCGCGCTTCGTTGATGCGCAAGGTCCGCCCCTCGAGCTCGGTGCCGTCGAGCTGTTGCAGCGCCTCTTGGGCGCCTTCAGCCGTGGCCATCTCGACGAACGCGAAGCCGCGGGGTCGACCGGTCTCCCTGTCGACGATGATGGAGACACTCGCGACCTCCCGGCCGTTGGCCGAGAACGCCTGCCGCAGAGAGGCTTCCGTCGTGTTGTAGTTGAGGTTGCCCACGTAGAGCTTCGTGCCCATGAGATCCGTACTCTCCTGATGTCCGGGGTCGTCGTCAGCGGCGCAAGTTGCGAGCCTCCGAAGCGGGCCCGTGCCGCCACGGTATCACGATCCCGTCGGCGGTCGACCGGCCAGTGCGCCTGACGTATCGGGGGTCGCCCGGGTGTGTCGGGGTACCACCCCGCATGATACCAAGGGCCCATGAGGCCGTTCCTTCAGATCGCCGCCCAGGCCGCGGTGCTCGGCGTGCTTCTCGTCGCCTGTGGCCCGGCCGCCACCCCGGCGCCGGAGGGGCCGGCCGCGGTCGAGCCCTCGGTCGCCGCGCGCGGGGCCCGGGACGTGATCGTCGAGACCTATGCCGCCATCCGGCGGGGCAAGCCAGAGGGCCTGCTCGGCCTGGTCGACGCCGCGCCGCTGCTGGCCGGGCCCGGGGCCGACCAGGTCTCGACCGACCGCACCGCCACCCTGGTCGCCCTCGGCCAGCACCTGGCCGCCAGCCCCAAGCACAAGCTGACCTCCCGCGCCTTGCGGGTCCAGGCCACCCCATCGGGTCACGCCGCCTGGGCCACGGATCTCGTCGATCTCGATGGCCAGCGCCTGGCGGTCGCGTTCGTGCTGATCGAGGCCGACGAGCTGTGGACGATCGCCGCCGTCCACGTCGGCCGGCCGGCGTCGAAGAAGGAGCAGGACGCGCTGCTCGCGGCCGGTGTGGCCGCGCCGGCGCCATGGACCCCGGGCCCGGGGCCGGCGCCGCTGCTGGCCGCGTTCCGGACCAGCGCCGCCTCGCTGGCCGCCACCGCCGACGCCCTGCGCGAGGAGCCGCCGGCCATCGTGGTCGACGTCACCGGCAAGGCGCGGACCGGCGCCAAGGCGGTGCGCAAGGCGTGGAAGAAGGCGCTCAAGAGCGGGGTCAGCTACGCGGTGCGTGCCGACGCCCACGCCCGCACCAGCGCCGATGGTGAGCTGGGCTGGGTGTTCGGCACGCTCGAGCTCGACGTCGACGGCAAGGTCCTGCCCATCCGGGTGCTGCACGTGATGATGCCGGCCGACGACGCCGCGTCCGGCTGGAGCCTGGTCGCCAGCCACCAGGTGATCGCGCGCTAGCGGCCGCAGGCACGAGGCATGTACCGGCTGCTGTACTGGCTCTTGCTCCGCCACCTGCCGGCGGAGGGCACCCACCGGGTCGCGTTCGCCGCGCTGCGGATGCTGCGGGCGACGCCCGGCCTGGGCGCGCTGCTGGCGTGGTGGGGCCGCCTCCGCGATCCGGACCTGGGCATCGACGCGCTCGGCCTTCGCTTCCCCGGCCCGCTCGGCCTGGCCGCCGGCTTCGACAAGGACGGGCGCGGCGTCGACGCGCTGCTCGCGCTCGGCTTTGCCTTCGTCGAGGTCGGCACGGTGACCGGCCAGGCCCAGCCGGGCAACCCGCGCCCGCGCATGTTCCGGCTGCCGCGTGACCACGCGCTGCTCAACCGGCTCGGCTTCAACAACCAGGGCGCCGCCGCCGCCGCGGCCCGGCTGGCCCGTCGCCGCCACCGCGGTGGCGTGGTCGGCGTCAACATCGGCAAGACCAAGCGGGTCGACGAGGCCGAGGCCATCGCCGACTACGTCACCAGCACCACGCAGGTCGCGCCGGTGGCCGACTACCTGGTGGTGAACGTGTCGTCGCCCAACACCCCAGGCCTGCGCGACCTGCAGTCGATCGACAAGCTGCGCCCGCTGCTGCAGGCGGTGCGGACCGCGGCCGACCGCGCCTGCCCGGACCGCCGCGTCCCGCTCCTGGTCAAGATCGCGCCCGACCTGGCCGACGCCGACGTCGACGCCGTGGCCGCGCTCGCGCTCGAGCTCGGGCTCGACGGCCTGGTCGCCACCAACACCACCATCTCCCGCGCTGGCCTCACCACCCCGGCGGCCGAGGTCGAGCGGCTCGGCGCCGGCGGCATCTCGGGCCGCCCGGTGGCCGAGCGGTCGCGCCAGGTCCTGCGCCGCCTGCGCGCCGCGGTTGGCCCCGACCTGGTCATCATCTCCGTCGGCGGCATCGAGCACGCCGACGACGTGGCCGCCCGCCTGACCGACGGCGCCACCCTGTGCCAGGCCTACACCGGGTTCGTCTACGGCGGCCCGGGCTGGGCCCGCGCCATCCATCGTGGGCTGACGCGGCGGCGCACGCGGCGCTGACCGGCCCGCCTGCTATCCTGCCGGCATGGCCATCCGCAAGATCGCCCAGATCGGGCACCCGGTCCTGCGCCAGGTGTCGCGCCCCGTCGGCCGCGACGAGCTGGCCAGCCCGGCCATGCAGGTGTTCATCGACGATCTCATCGACACCATGCGCGACGCCGACGGGGCCGGGCTGGCGGCGCCGCAGATCTACGAGCCGATCCAGGTGTGCGCGATCGAGGTGCGCGACAACCCGCGCTACCCGTACAAGCCGCGCATCCCGCTCACCGTGCTGGTCAACCCGGTCCTGACGCCGGTCGGCGACGAGACCTTCGCCAACTACGAGGGGTGCCTGAGCGTGCCCAACCTGCGCGGGCAGGTTCGCCGCTTCGTCCACCTGCGGGTGCAGGCGTGGGATCGCGAGGGCAACCCGGTCGACGAGGTCGTACACGGCCTCAAGGCCGGGACCTACCAGCACGAGGTCGACCACCTGCTCGGCACGATCTTCGTCGACCGCGTGACCGATCCGACCACGTTCGCGACCTGGACCGAGTTCGATCGCCACCACCGCGCCGCCTTCGTCGACGAGGTGGCGGCCCTGGTCGCCCGCGTCGGCTCGTGACCCGCCGCCGGCGCTGTCCCCGCGCCCGGCCACGCCAGGACCGGTGAAGTACGGTGGACAGGGACTGGCCCTCGAAGGGCACAGCCCCTACGATGGCGCGCCATGGCGCGACGCCAGCGATCGACGACCCGGAGCGGGACCTCGACTGCGACCACCACCACGGTGGCCGCCCCCACCGCCTCGGCGCCAGCCCGCAGCGGCAAGGCCAAGGGTAAGGGCAAGCCCAAGGCCCCGGTCGGCCCGGTCATCGAGGTCCGACGCATCCACCGGCGTGATCTGAACCGGGCCTGGGAGTTCCTCAAGGTCAGCTTCCGCGACGTCAACGCCGAGACCGTCGAGTACCAGCGGCCACGCTCCAAGCACCGGTTCGACGAGATCTACGAGGAGGAGGGCATCGAGCAGCTCATCTTCGAGGTCGACGGCCAGATCGTCGCGTACGCCGAGTGCAGCTTCGAGGTGACCGGCTCCGACAACTGGATCAACCCGCGCTACTTCGAGAAGCGCGACATGCGGCCGCTGTTCGTCGACGAGCTGGCCGTACACCCCGACTACCACGGCCGCGGCGTCGGCTCGTTCGTGCTCGAGCAGCTGCACCACCTGGCCCGCGTCAACGGCCTGACCCACCTCGTGCTCGAGGTGGCCGAGAACAACGAGAACGCGCTGGCCTGGTACAAGAAGCGCGACTTCAAGAAGCTCGACGCCGCCATCTTCATGGCCTGCGCCATCGACACCGAGCCCGAGCTGCTGCCGCCGCGGGCGCTGCCGCCCGAGCGCGAGCCCACGGGCGGCTGACCGGCCGGCGCCGGCCGCCACGCGGCGGAGGCGGGTTCACAGGGTGGCGGCGAGGAGGGCGACCACGGCGTCGGGGGCGTCGGCGTTGAGCCAGTGTCCCGCGTCGAGGTGGTGCACGGTCAGGCCGGCCCCAGGCGTCGCCTGCAGGCGGGCCAGGCGGGCGCGGTCGGCCGGGCTCAGCGCCGGCGAGCGGTCGCCGACGACGACGTGGACCACGCCCGGCAGCGCGGTGCCGGCCGCGTCGACGGGATCGATCGCCGACCACAGATCCCGCGCGAAGTAGTCGGACAGGAGCGCACGCAGCTGGGCCGGATCGAGCCGCAGCCGGTAGCCGGCCGCCGCCGGCACCAGGTTCATCGCGAACCACTGCGCGACCGCGGCGATGATGCCGCGCTGACCCAGGTGCGCCACCAGGGCGGCGCGATCGGGCCAGGTCGACGGACCGTCCTCGATGGCCCGCAGCACCGCGACCACGCTGTTGTCGGGATCGCCCAGCGCGTCGGGCCGGGCGCTCGGGCTGGCGTCGAGCACCCAGGTCTGAGCCGGGCCGGACCGACCGGCCCGACCCTGGCGCAGCGCCAGCATGACCTTCCCGCCGAAGCTGTGCCCGGCCACCGCGGCGACCGGGGCCCGCGCCTCGAGCCGGTCGATCACCCGGTCGACGTCGGCGGCACAGGCGGCGAGATCGTGCGGCGCGGCTCCCGAAGGCGAGCGGCCGTGGCCCCGCAGGTCGACCAGGGCGACGCCCCAGCCCGGACGCGCGGCGACGAGGCGACGGCCGATGCTGCGCCAGTTGCCGCCGCTGCCGTAGATGCCGTGGGTCAGCACCAGCCAGCGCGCCGGCGCGCCGTCGGCGCCGACCAGCTCCTCGACGGCGAGATCGACCACGCCCCAGCTTGCCAGGTCGGCCGGCGCGGTCAACCCGTGGGCGCCGAGGTCGCCCCGGGGTGCTGACCAGGGCGGCGCAGCGGCGTCTGCAGCATCCTGCCCGTGCTCGTGACCGATCGCTCGGCCGGCGCCGTCTGTCAGCGGCCTGCTAGGCTGCGCGCATGTGGCGGGACACGCTGCGACGACGCCTGGCCGAGCACGGGCTCGACCGGATGTGGCCCGTGCCGGTCCGCGCCCTGCCGACGGAGGTCCCGGCCCGGGTCCGCCAGCACGGCTTCGCCCGGCCGGATCCCCTCGCCCTGCTCGTCGGCAACACGCGCGCGCTGTGGCCTCACTTCGTGGCCGCCCGTGCCGCGCCGGGCTGGGTCGACAGCCCGGACCCGCTCGACCGCTACGTCGACGCGGCGCTGGCCTCGGCGCTGCGCGACCTGCCCGTGCGCCATCATCTCCACCTCGCCCACGTGGCCGCGCCGGACTTCGTGCCGCTGACCGCGGTCGCGCGTGCGGCCGGCCTCAAGGTCGGCGCGTGCCACCTGGCGATCGATCCCGAGGCCGGGCCGTGGATCGCGCTGCGGGCGCTGGTGGTGGTCGACGCCGAGGCCGGCCCGTGGGTCGCGATGGCGCCGGCGGCCTGTTCGTGCGCGACCGGGTGTGGTCCGACCTTTGAGCGGGCCCGCGCCGAGGCGGGGTGGGAGCCGGCTCGGTGGATCGCGGTTCGGGACGCCTGTCCCCTGGGCCGCGACCACCGCTACGGCCCCGACCAGCTCGCGTTCCACTACCGCTCGCCGTGACCGCTCGCCGCGCTGGTGTCGGGCCTGCAACCACTTGTCCGCACCGGCGCCTTTGTCACCCATGGCTTGCAGGGCCGACAGCGTCTCGCGTTACAGTCTTCACTGGGGATGATGGGACCACGCTCGTTGGATCCGGTGCTGGCGCGCCAGCTCAAGAGGCTGGGGATCGCCAGCGAGTCCGATCCGCCCAGCGCCGAGGCCTGGGCCCGCCTGCTGGCGACCATCAACGAGCACTACCAGCACATGAACGACGATCGCGCCCTGCTCACGCGGTCGGTCGATCTGTCGAACAACGAGATCGAGCAGTGGCGTCACCAGGTCGATCTCGAGCGCGCGACCGTGCAGGAGCTGGTCAGCAACGTGTCGTCGACCCTTGCCGAGTTCGGCCAGCTGGTGCGCGACGAGGCGCTCACCGGTGGCATCGAGTCGTCCAAGCGCGAGCTGGCCATCAAGCTCGGCGCCCTGCTCGATCGCCAGCGCGCCGGCATTCCGGAGCACACCAGCGAGCTGTCGATCGTGCGTGGCCACATGATCCGCCTGGCCGAGGACCTGACCCGGCTCATGACCGAGATGGCGGAGCAGACCTCGGCGCGCAAGGAGATCGAGGTGGCGCGCGCGGTGCAACAGCTGCTGGTCCCTGGCGAGAACGAGCTCGACCGCGAGGGCCTGGTCATCGCCGGTCACTTCCAGCCCGCCGCCGAGTGTGGCGGTGACTGGTGGAGCGTGGCCGACGTCGGCGGTGATCGGACCCTGCTCGTGCTCGGCGACGTCACCGGCCACGGCATCGCCTCGGCCATCTTCACCGGCGCGGCCAAGGCGGCCTGTGAGCTGTCGCGCCAGCTGACCGGCGCCGCCATCACCGCCGACGAGCTGCTCCGGCACATGAACCTGGCGCTGTTCGAGACCGCCAAGCGGCGGGTCCTCATGACCTGCGTCGCGGCGATCATCGACCCGCGCGCCATGACCGTGACCTCGGCCAACGCCGGCCACCACTTCCCGATCCTGTTGCGCGGCGGCGTGGTGCACCCGCTGGTGGTCGAGGGCCCCCCGCTCGGCGCCGCCGCCGACAGCCGGTACCGGACCGAGACCACGCCGGTCCGCTCGGGCGACCTCCTGGTGTGGACCACCGATGGCGTGGTCGAGGCCGAGAACCCCGACGGCGAACAGTTCACCGAGCGTCGCCTGCGCGCGGTCAGCCTGCGCGCGGCCAGCGGCGGCGCCATCGCGGTGCGCGACGCGATCATCGAGGCGCTCGCGACGTTCCGCGGCCCCGATCTGCCGCTGGGGGACGACATCACGATCGTCGTCACCTACGTGAAGTAAGCTGCCCTCGCCCCCCGCGTCGCGCCACGTCGCACGCCTCAGGTTTCGTCCTGTCACGTCCGCCCTGCCGCGCTCGGCCCGGAGTCCCAACGATGCACAGCCAGTCCTACTCCTACGATCTCGACCGCCGGACCTGGTCGGCGGCCCCCGACGGTGGGCTGGACTCGCCGCGGACCCTGGTCCTGGCGTTCGGCACCGCCGACGTGGCCAACCACGCCCGCATCATCGAGGACCTGTCCAAGACCTTCCCCAAGGCGCTGGTGGTCGGCTGCTCGACCGCCGGCGAGATCCACGACACCGCCGTGCGCGACCGCTCGGTGGCGGTGGCGGTCACCCGCTTCGATCAGACCGACATCGCGCTGGCCTCGCTCGAGGTCCGCGCCGCCGCCGACAGCTTCACCGCCGGCCAGCAGCTGGCCAAGCGCCTGTCCATCAAGGCCGGCCTGCGCGGGGTCCTGGTCCTGTCCGAAGGCCTCGGCATCAACGGCGCCGACCTGGTCCGCGGGCTGTCCGCGGTGTTGCCCGACAACGTCGTCGTCACCGGCGGCCTGGCCGGCGACGGCACCAACTTCAAGCGGACCTGGGTCGCGGTGGCCGGCAAGGTCAAGCCCAACCTGGTCGCCGCCATCGGCTTCTACGGCGATCACATCGTGATCGGCCACGGCGCCCAGGGTGGATGGGACAAGCTCGGGCCCGAGCGCACCATCACCCGGGCCGAGGGCAACGTGCTGTACGAGCTCGACGGCCGGCCGGCGCTGGCGGTGTACGCCGAGTACCTCGGCGAACGCGCGCGTGACCTGCCCTCCGCCGGCGTCGCCTTCCCCATCGCCGTGCGCGCCTCGGCCACCGACGAGCGCGCCACCGTCCGCCTGGTCCTCGCCGTCGACCCCCAGGCGCAGAGCATCACCTTCGCCGGCGACGTGCCGGCCGGCGGCCGATGCCAGCTCCTCAAGGCCGACCCCGACCACCTGGTCGACGCGGCCACCGCCGTCGTCGGCGCCGCCACCACGACCCAGCCAGCCGGCGACACCTCGCTCACCATCGCCGTGTCGTGTATCGGCCGGCGCCTGGTCCTGGGCGACCGCGTCGGCGAGGAGCTCGAGGGGGTGCGGGCGGCGCTGCCAGCCGCCGGCGCGCAGCTGATCGGCTTCTACGCCTACAGCCAGATCAGCCCGGCGCCGACCGGGCACCCGGCGCTGCACAACGAGACCCTCACGGTCACCGTGCTGTCGGAGTCGGCCACGCCGCTGCCGCGGCCGCGCAGCCGGACCACGCCCCCGCCGCGGACCAGCCCCGGGGCGACCGGCCCGGTCCCGACCCGACCGGCGCCGACACCGACCGGCCCGGTGCCTGCGCTGCGTGCGACCGTCCACGGCACCGCGCCCGCGCCCGCCCCCGCGCCCACGACGGCACCGGCGAGCCCGACGACGCCGCGGCCGGGCGTCGCGCCGACCCAGGCGCAGGCGCTGGCCCAGGCCCAGGCCCAGGCCGCCGCGCAGAACCGGCCCGGCCGGGTCATGACCACCACCTTGCCGGCGGTGGCCCGGCAGGCCAAGCCCGCGACCCGGCCGCCACCGGCGCCCGGCGCGGCGGCGCCTGGCGCCGCGCCCGCCACCACCGGCGCCGGCCTGGCGATCGCCGACGTGTCCTACGACATCGGCAGCCGATCGTGGTCGGGCCCGTTCCCGCCGCTCGACTCACCGCGCACCCTGGTGCTGGCCTTCGGCGCGCCCGAGTTCGCCGAGGATCCGGCGGCGTTCGAGCAGCTCGGCCAGGCCTTCCCCAACTCGCTGGTGGTCGGCTGCTCCACCGCCGGTGAGGTGCGCGGCGCCGAGGTGCGCGATCACTCCCTCGCGGTGAGCGTGGCCCGGTTCGACCAGACCGACATCGCGCTGGCCTCGCTCGAGGTCCGCTCCGCGGCCGACAGCTTCACCGCCGGCCAGCAGCTGGCCAAGCGGCTGTCGATCAAGGCCGGCCTGCGCGGGGTGCTGGTGCTGTCGGAGGGCCTCAACGTCAGCGGCACCGAGCTGCTGCGCGGCTTCAACGCGGTGCTGGCCGACAGCGTCGTGGTGACCGGCGGCCTGGCCGGCGACGGCGCCAACTTCCGTCGGACCTGGGTCGCGGTCGGCTCCAAGCTCAAGCCCAACCTGGTGGCGGCGGTCGGCTTCTACGGCGACCACGTCGTGCTCGGCCACGGCAGCAAGGGCGGCTGGGACAAGTTCGGGCCCGAGCGCACGGTCACCCGCGCCGAGGGCAACGTCCTGTACGAGCTCGACGGCAAGCCCGCGCTCGCGCTGTACGCCGAGTACCTGGGCGACCGGGCGCGCGATCTGCCGTCGGTCGGCCTGCTGTTCCCGCTCGCGCTGCGCGCCAGCGCCAGCGACGACAAGGTCGTCATCCGCACCGTGCTCGCGGTCGACGCCCGGGCCCAGAGCCTGACCTTCGCCGGCGAGATCCCGAGCGGCTGGCGGGCCCAGCTGATGAAGGCCGACTACGATCGGCTGATCGACAGCGGCGGGCTGGCCGCCGCCGCCGCCATGTCGACCGGCAAGCCGGTCGGTCAGGCCTGCCTGGCGCTGGCGGTGTCGTGTATCGGCCGCCGGCTGGTGCTCGGCGATCGCACCAGCGAGGAGCTCGAGGCGGTGCGGGCCGGGATCTCGGCCAAGACGGTGCACCTCACCGGCTTCTACGCCTACAGCCAGATCAGCCCGTTCGCGATCGGGCACAGCGACCTGCACAACCAGACCATGACGGTGACCCTGATCTCCGAGTCGCCGACGCCGCTGCCGCGAGCGGCCAGCAGCAGCGGCGGCATCGCCGCCGGCACCGGACCACGGGCGGCGGCGCCGTCGGGTCGGGTCGTCGCCACCGGCACGGATCCGGGCCGCGGCACCGGCCGGCTGCCCGCGGTCGATGCGTCGGCGCCGTTCACGCGGTTGTCGACGGTCGACATGACCAACCCGATCAAGGCCGCCGCCCAGCCGCCGCCGGCGCGCGAGCTGACCGGGCCCCTGCTCCGGGCCCAGCAGCCGCCCGGTCCGGCCGAGGCGACGATCGAGAAGATCAGCCACGGCGACGTCACCGTGGTGCGCATCGCCGGACGCTTGACCGAGGCGTTCAAGGGCGATGCGCTCGGGCGCACCCTGCGCGGGCGCGTCCTGTTCGACCTCGGCGCGGTCGATCGGGTGACCTCGTTCGGCGTGCGCGAGTGGCTGTCGATGTTCGCGGCGGCCAATCGGGACGTGACCGAGTGTTACCTCGGGCGCTGCTCGGAGTCGGTCGTCAACCAGCTGGGCATGATCCGCAAGTTCGACGGCGGCGCCCGCATCATCTCGTTCTTCGCGCCCTACCTGTGTGACGCCTGCGGTCACAACTTCGAGCGCCTGTTCGACTGCGAGTTCGAGGCCGAGGTCATCGAGGGCGGCGCGCGTGACACCGTCAAGTGCCCGAGCTGCAGCGAGCCGGCTCGCTTCGATGACGATGCCCGGACCTACCTCGGCTTCGCCACCGCCCACCTGCGCCAGCCGGTCCCGGCCGACCTGCGCGCGCTGCACGACAGCCTGGCCAACGCCGCGGCGCCGACCCGCCGGGATGAGATCGACAAGGTGGTCGAGGGTGACAGCACCCGGGTCCGGATCCAGACCCGGCTGACCCCGCAGCTGCGCTGGCGCCGGATCCTCGACGGGATCGAGGGACGGCTCATCCTCGACTTCGCGAACTCGACCGGCGTCGACGCCGCCGGGGTGAGCGCGCTCGAGGACGCGCTGCGGGCGCTCCCCGGCGAGGTGAGCGAGGCGTCGGTCGAGGGCGCCACGTTCGCGCTGGCCAGCCAGCTGCGCCTGGCCTCGCCCAAGATCCGCATCACCTCGGTCACCCTGGAGGGCCGGTGCGGCACCTGCGGCGTGCACCGGGTCGCGACCGTCCGGGTGCCCGACCTGGCCGCCGATCGCGCCGCCGGGCGAGCCCACGTCGTGCGGTGCAAGCGCTGCAACGGCGAGCTCGAGATCGCCATCCCACCCGGCATCGAGATCCTGGCCCGCCGGGTCGGCAGCCCGACGCTGCCGCCGCCGATGCTCGGGCCGGTCGACGAGGCGAGCGCCCCGGTGCCGCTGCCGTCGATGCTGGCGCCGACGGTGCCGGCCACGGTGGCCACCGCGGTCGCGCCGGCGCGGCGAGGCCCAGGCCTGGCCACGTTCGTGCTGGCGGTCGGTCTGGCCGGCGCGATCGGCGCCCTGATCATGGTGCTGGCCAGCGGCCGCCGCGATGGGGCCACGCCGGCGGCGGTGCTGGCCCCGGCCGCGGGTTCGGGCAGCGCGGCGCCGGAGGCCGAGGCCGAGCCGACCTGGACCGGCGGCGGTGAGCTACCGCCGGGCTGGGTCGATCGCGCGCTGGTGGTCGAGGCCGACGCGGTCTACGCGGTCGGCCGCAGCGTGGTCGCGCCGTCGGCCGAGGCGGCGATCGAGGGCGCTCGCCTCGACGCCTCGTTGCGCCTGCTCGACCGGGTCCAGCAGGACCTGGTCGGCTCCACCATCGGCAAGTTCCTCGACGCCCGCGCCGCCAGCATGCCGCCCGCCGGCCCGGGCGCCGCAGCCCGGTTCGCGCGCCAGCAGCCGGCCATCGCCGGGATCGAGCGGGTCGACACCTCCACCCGCAAGAGCGCGGATGGCATCGAGGTGTACGCGCGCTTCAAGCTGACGCGCGCCGCCTACGACGACGTGGTCAAGTCGTACCGCGCCACCGGGCGGTTCCGCGGCATGACGTTCGGCCTGTTGTTCCCACGGCTCGACGCCACCATCCCGACCAAGGGTGATCTGATCGTGCTCGCGGTCGAGCCCCGCACGGCCGCCGCGCAAGCCGCCGTGCGCCCGGGCGACGTCGTGCTCAAGGTCGCCGGCAAGCCCCACCCCGGGGCCAAGGCGTTCGAGTCCGCGGCGCTGCAGGCCTGGGTCGACACCCCGTACGACCAGCGTGTCATCGTCGAACTCGAGAGCGCGGGCGCCTCTCGCAACGTCGGCTTCCTCCGCCCCGACCCGCGCTGAGCCGCCTGCCCGAGCCGCCACGTCCATGAGCAGCGTCACCAGCGGGGCCGGTCGCATCGGCAACTACCAGCTCGTCGCCCGCATCGCCTCGGGCGGGATGGCGGAGATCCACGTCGCGCGCGGTGTGGCGGCGGACGCGGCGCCGGTCGCGGTGGTCAAGCGCCTCTTGCCCGAGCACCTGGTCGACCCCGACTACGTCGAGATGTTCGTCGACGAGGGTCGGATCACGGCGGCGCTCGACCATCCCAACGTGGTGCGGATGTTCCAGGCCGGGTTCGAGGCCGGGGTGCCGTTCCTGGCCATGGAGTACCTGCACGGGGTCGACCTGCGCACGCTGATGCGGACCGCGCACCAGCACGGCGCCCCGCTGCCGCTGCCGCTGGCCCTGCTCATCGTCCGCGGCATCTGCGCCGGGCTGCACCACGCCCACGAGGCCACCACCACCGAGGGCCAGCCGATGGAGGTGGTGCACCGCGACGTGTCGCCCCAGAACGTCCTGGTGACCTTCGACGGCGCGGTCAAGATCGTCGACTTCGGCATCGCCAAGAGCCGGGTCCGGGTGCACCAGACCCGGGCTGGCGCGCTCAAGGGCAAGGTGCCGTACATGGCGCCCGAGCAGATCCGCGGCAGCGCGCTCGACCGGCGGACCGACGTGTACGCCGCCGGCGTCATCCTGTACGAGCTCGCCGTCGGCCGGCGGCCGTACGTGGTGCGGGGCGAGGACGCCGAACCCCAGGGCGAGTTCAGCCTGATGATGGCCATCGTCGGCCACGAGGTGGTGCCCCCGACGGCGGTCAGCGTCGAGGTGCCGGCCGCGCTCGACGACGTGGTCATGACCGCGCTGGCCGCGCGCCCCGAGAGCCGCTACCGGTCGATGCGCGACATGCAGCTGGCGATCGAGCAGCTGGCGCGCGACCAGGGCCTGGCCGCCGACGCCCGTGCGCTGGCGGGCTACATGGTCGAGCTGTTCGGTGACCAGGGCGCGCGCTGGAACACCGCGGTCGCCGGCCACGGCGACCTGGCGCACGAGGTGGCGTCGCTGGCGCGCGCGCGCGCCGCCGTCGACGACTCGCTCGACCCGACGACGATCCAGCCGCGTGAGCTGGGCGAGACGACGCTCACCTCGCCCATCGCCGAGCTGGCCGGCACCACCCGCGACATGTCGCAGCCGGTCATCTACGCGCACGGCAACGCCCCGCTCGAGGAAGGCACCGCCAACCGCGACGGCATCACGGTCATCACCCCGGAGCCGCGCCTCAACGAGACCTTCCGCGGCGGCGCGCTCGGCCACAGCCTGCGCGGGATGGTCGTGATGGACCTGTCGGCGATCGAGCGCATCAGCTCGTACGGGGTGCGCGAGTGGATGGAGATGAACAGCGCCATCGTCGAGCGCGGCGACGTCGCCCGGGTCTACCTGGCCCGCTGTTCGGAGGCGGTGGTGACCCAGCTGGCGATGATCCGCGGCTTCGCGGGCCCGGCTCGCGTGGTGTCGTTCCAGGTCCCGTTCCTGTGCCGCAGCTGCGGGCACGACTTTCCGCACGTGCTCGACAGCGAGCGGGATGCCGCCCAGATCCTGCGCGGTCGCATCACCGACGTACCGTGCCCGCGCTGCGGCGGCGCCTCGCAGTTCGACGACCACGTCAACTACTTCGCCGGCATCATCCCGCACCTGGGCCAGCCGATCCCGCCCCTGGTGCGGGTCATGCTCGATCGCCTCGAGGGTGCCGCCCACACCGATGGCCCGATCGACAAGATCATCGAGGGCAACGTCACCCGCCTGCGCGTGCTGCGCCCGATCGAGCCCTCGTTCCGGTGGAGCCGCGTGCTCGATGGTCTCGAGGGCCGCGTCGTGCTCGACCTGCTGGCGGCGGGCCAGCTCGGCCCCGACGTCCACGCCGGGATCCTCGCCGCCCTGCGCGGGCTCGGCCCCGAGGTGCCCGCGGTCGACATCGCCGGCTGCCCGGTCGCGATGTCGACCCTGCTGCCGTCGACCGGGAGCCCGGGCGGGGGGACCAGCGGCCCTCCTCTCACCGTCGTGTCGGTCGCGGTCGAGGGCAAGTGCCCCGCCTGTAACGCCCGGCGCACGGTGACGATGTCACGCCGCCAGCTCGATCGCCTGCGCGACGGCAGCCACGTCCCGGTGTGCCGCCGCTGCGACGCGGACCTGATCGAGATCGATCTGTCTGGCCTCGATCCTGCGGTGCCTGCACCGGCGACCGCCGCGGCGGCGACGCCGGCGCCGACGCCGACGCCGACGCCCGTGCCGACCGGCCCGGCCGCGGCGCCAGCGGCACGCGCCCCGGCGGCGCTCGACGCGAACCGCCTGGCGATGGCGCCGACCGAGCTGGCCGCGGTGATCGTCGACCCCGCGGCGGCCGGTCCGAGCGACCCGGCCCCGGGCCTGACGCCGCGGCCGGCGGCGCCGCGCCGGCGCCTGTGGCCGGTCGTGCTCGGCCTCGGCGCGGTCGGCGCGCTGGGGGTGGTGGTCGCGATCGTGACCCGCGACGCGCCCCGACCGGCTGCACCCGGCCCTGCCCCGGCCGCTCGCGTGGTCTGGTCGGAGCGCGATCGCTGGATGGCGGTCGGCGTCGGCCAGGGCGCCACCAGCGAGGCGGCGCTCGGCGCGGCGCGGGCCCAGGCGGTGGCCCGCCTGGTCGGGCAGCTCGAGGTCGATCTGCCGGCGCGGTTCGCTCAGGCCGGCGGCGGCGCCACCACGTCCGACCGGGCCATCGCCGACGTGTTCGATCGCCAGGTCGGCGCCTTCGCCGCGCCCGATCGTCACGACGTGCGCAGCCGCCGCACCGACGCCGGCTACGAGGTCACGGTCACCCTGGCGCTGGCCGCCGCCAGCTACGATCGAGCGCTGGCCTACTACGGCACCGCGCACGCCGTGTTCGGATGCGACCTGGTGTCGGCCCACCCGAGCCGCGGCCTGGGCGCGGTCGTGGTGGGCGCGGGCGCCGGCTGCCCACTGCTGGTCGGCGATCGCGTGCTGGCCGCGGCGCAGGAGGCGGTGATCGGCGCCGCCGCGCTGACCGAGCTGGCCTCGCGGCGACCATTGACGCTCGACGTGGAACGTGGTGGCCTCACGCAGCAGGTCGAGGTCGAACCATGAGCGCCCCTCGGATCGCCGTGCTCGAGCGCAACCGCGCGGTGCTGCAACGTAGCGCCCGCATCGTCTCGGCCACCGCCGGCCTGGTCCCGGTCGCCGCGGGCGACGATCCCGAGCAGGTCCGGGCCCAGCTCGCCCCCGATGCGCAGCTCATGCTGTGTGACGCGGTCGACGCCGACCTCGCGCTCGAGTGGTCGACGCGCCTGTACCCGGGCATGAAGCTGGCGTTCTGGAACGCCGGCGAGATGCCGCCGCTGTGCACCCGCATCGCCCGCCACGCTCAGATCGTCAGCCTGCTCGGGTGGCCGTCGTTCCAGTCGATGCCCCGGCCGTGGGAGATCGGCCTGGTCACCCGCAACGTGCTCGACCCCGGTCGCGACCCGACCCACGTCGCCGAGGTGTTCGCCAACCCACCACACACCGCCAAGTTCCGGCCCCGCACCTCGGCCGATCGCGACGCGGTGGTGGCCGAGATCAGCACCCTGGCCGAGCGCGCCGGCGCCGGGGCCAGGCTGGCGGCCCGGGTCGGCGAGGTCGCGCACGAGCTGATCATGAACGCGATGTACGACGCGCCCGCCGACGAGTACGGCCGCGCCCGCTACGCCCACGATCGCACCGTGGACATCACCCTCGACGACGCCGACGTGCCGATCGTGCGGTTCGGCACCGACGGCCTGATGATCGGCATCCAGGTCACCGATCCGTTCGGACGCCTGACCCGCGACCACGTCGCCGCCGGCATCGCCCGCGGCGCCGCCGGCGCCAGCGACGACGCCAGCGCCCAGGTGGTCGACACCTCCGGCGGCGGCGCCGGCCTCGGCCTGTGGCGCATCTACACCGGCAGCGCCGTCACCATCATCGATCTCCTGCCCGGGCAGCAGACCAGCGTGCTGGCCTACTTCGACATGGACGTGGCCGCGCGCGAGGCCCGCACCATGCCGCCGTCCCTGCACCTGATCGAGCGGCCGCCGCTGGCCGGCTAGCAGGCTGCTGAAAAACCCGTGCCGGCGGCTCCTGCCGACGGGACGGGCTCCGTGTTTTCAGCAGGCTGCGAGATCGAAAATGCCTAGCAGGATGCTTCTTCAGCATCCTGCTAGGAGTCCGACCCCGTAACGACTTCGGATCGCCCCGGGTCGGCCTTCGGCCTCGCGCTCCCCGGGGCTGTCGCGGCTCCCCCAACCGGATTCATTCGAATCCGTCCCTGACCCTGACCCCACCCGGCGAAGGCGGGTGTCTGGGTCACGGTCCAGGGTGGAAACACCCCTCAGGGTCCGCATGTCCAGGCTCGGGCGGACTGCTGTGGGCAGGCGCTGCCCCTCTCCACGCCCGTCCCCACCCGCGCCACGCCCTGCGCCTGTCCACAGCAGGAGGCTTCAGCCGACGCCCGGGCCGGTCCACACCCTACACCCCTCTCTCCGAGCCCGCGCCGTCCCGAAAATCGTCGACGCTTCGACGACATCCCTGGTCCCGAACGTCGAGATTATATATAAGCCCTAAATGGTCTCGCCCGCCGCCCGCCCCCGCAGCGACCGACGCCGCCACGCCGTGCCGGCCGGGGCCCAGGTCAGCTTCGCCGACCTCGTGCGCGGCATCACCACGCCGCCACGGCAGCCGCGCCGGCGCCGCCGCGGCCGTCCGCCCATGCAGCACCGCAACTCGGTCAAGCGCTGCCGGAGACCTCGCTTCGCGAGGACCACCGTCCACCACGTCAGCCTGCGCACCGTCGACACCCTGCCCAGGCTGCGCA
>JAGPCO010000026.1 GCA_018058095.1 Kofleriaceae bacterium | reverse complement strand
GGCGGCGGCCGCGGCCCCGGCATAGTCGCCGCGGTCGTACAGGCCCTGGGCGGTGCGGGCGGCCCGCGACGGTCCACAGCCGGCCAGCGCCGCCATCAGCACGATGCCGGCGGCCATCCGGGCCCGGCCGGCGCGGGCGTGCGGCGGCCGGTCGCGGTGGGGCCCGGCCGCGGGTGCGGCCACGGTTCGACAGGGCGGGGCAACGGGCGGCGTCACGGTCGTGGCTTGCATGCCTGGCTAGTGTGGATCATCCCGACCGGGGTTACACCCGACCACGGCCACGGCCCGGCCGGCGGCACGCCGGGCCCGCACCCGGCCGCCTGGTGCGGTAGCGTCGGCGCCATGTCCGACCTGCTCATCGTCGAGCGCCGCCCCGACGGCGTCGTGTGGATCACCCTCAACCGGCCCGAGGTGCGCAACGCCCTGTCGCGGGCGGTCAACGTCGCGCTGATCGAGCTCGCCAGCGAGCTGGCCGAGGACCGCGCCGTGCGCGCGGTCGTCCTCACCGGGGCCGGCGACAAGGCCTTCTGCGGCGGGGCCGATCTCAAGGAGCGGCGCGGCGTGAGCGCCGACGACACCGGGCCGTACGTCGACGCCATCAGCCAGGCGATCAACGCCGTGTCCTATCTCCCGCAGCCGACCATCGCCGCCATGAACGGCTCGGCCTACGGCGGCGGCCTCGAGCTGGCGATGGCCTGCGATCTGCGCGTCCTGGTCGACGCGGCCGAGGTCGGGCTGACCGAGGTCCGGCTCGGCATCATGCCAGGGGCCGGTGGGACCCAGCGCCTGCCGCGCCTCGTCGGCGAGGCGCGGGCCAAGGAGCTCATCCTGCTCGGTCGCCGCATCCCGGCCGCGCGGGCGCTCGAGATCGGCCTGGTCCATCAGGTGGTGGCGACCGCACACCTGCGCGGCGCGGTCGACGGCATGCTGGCCGAGCTGGCCGGGTGCGCGCCGATCTCGATCGCCATGGCCAAGCGCGCCATCGAGCGCGGCGGCGACCTCGCGCTGGCCGACGCGCTCTCCCTCGAGCGCCGCTGCTACGACGAGACGCTGTTCACCAACGACCGCAACGAGGGGCTGGCCGCGTTCGGCGAGGGGCGGCCGCCGCGCTTCACCGGCACCTGATCTGGATCGGCGGCGGCGCGGTGCCCACCGGCGGCGGCGCCCCGTGCGCACGGCGGTGGGCAGCGACGCTGGCGCGGGCCATGCAACACCAAGCGGCATGGAACCGCTGCTGCGCCGCCTCGGCTACGTCAAGCTCACCGCCTACGGCCTGGTCCTGACCCCCGACGATCGGGTGGTGTCCCTGCGCGCGCGCCTGGTTGAGCGCGCCGACGGCGGGCACCTGGTCGGCTGGCGCGACGCGGACCTCGAGCTCGTGCTGGCGACGTTGCCGCCGGCGCGGCCGGCGCCTGGGCTGGTCACCATGGCGCCTGTGGTGGCCAGCCCGCACCACCCTGGCGCGGGGGCGGACGACGCGGACGACGACGAGTGGGCCTGGCAGCTGGCGCTGGTGCGGGCGCGCGCCGCCAACAGCGCGGTCGCGCCGACCACCGGCGCGCCGTCCACGGCGGCGCCGGTCGCGCCGCTTGCGCTGGCCGCGGGCTCCGGCGCGATCGAGCGCGGCGCCGGCCTGGGCGGCGCGGCCGCGGTGGTGGCGGCGACGCGGGCGGCGGTCGCCGCGGCCAGCCGGACCAGCGCCGCGATCCTGGTCGTGCCGCCGCCGCCGGGCCTGTCCGACCCGCCGCGAACCACGCCGTGCCCGACGGCGTCGCCCGACCCGATCGCCCGGCCGCGCGCCACCGTGTTGCCGGTGCCGGTCCTGCCGATCGCCTCGGCGTCCGACGTCGCGCGTATGGCGCCGGTGGTGCGGCCGCGCCCGACCGAGCCGGCGCCGCGCCGCTTCCCGCGTGGGACCGAGCCTCCACCGGTGACCAGGCCAGCTGGGCGCGACCACACCCGCTCGCCGGGCCGCGCCGAGGCGGCGCCGGCGCCGAGTCCGCTGGCGCCGCTGCCGCGCCTGTCGACGCGTCTCCCGCCGACCTGACCCGTGGTCAGGGCGCCGGGGGCGCGGAGCCGGCGCACGTCTCGAGCGCCGCGGCCTCCTGCGCGGCCATCACGCAGGCGAACGACGGGCGATCGAGCTGCAGGCACTCGGCCAGGCCCTGCTCGACCATCCGCTTCTTGCCAGCCGCGACCTGGTCGGGGGTCGGGACCTGCTCCGGCGGCAGGGTCTTGCGCTGCTCGGCCACGCCGAGGTCCATGATGTGGCCGATCATCGCCGTGCAGTCGGCCTCGTTCAGCGGCCCGGTCGCCGCCACTGCCGCCGCGTCCGGCTGGGTCGCGACCGGCGCCGCGCTGCCGCCGCCGCCGCCCGCCGTGGTGTCCGTCGTCGTGCCCTTGCCGCCGCAGCCGGCGGCGGCGAGCCCCACGATCAGGAGCGCTCGGGTGATGTGCCGCGCTGGGTTCATGCCGGTTCTATAACACCACCCGGCGCCGCGACCAGCCCGGACCGCCGCCGCGCCGTGATACCCCTGTGCCGTGGTGCTCTGGTTCGCCGCGCTGCTCGGCCTCCTGCAGGGGCTCACCGAGTTCATCCCGGTGTCGTCGACGGCGCACCTGCGCCTGCTCCCGACCCTGCTCGGCCAGCCCGATCCGGGCCCGTCGTACACCGCGGTGATCCAGCTCGGCACGCTGCTGGCGGTGATCGTCTACTTCGCGCGCGACCTGTTCGTCGACCTGCCGCGCGCCATGGTGCGCTCGCCGCGCCAGGGCGACGGCCGGCTGCCGTGGCTGCTGGCGCTGGCGACCGTGCCGATCGTCGTGGCCGGGGTCACGCTGCGCGACTTCATCGTCGGCGACGCCCGCTCCTTGTACGTCGTCGCAGGCGCGCTGGCCGGCGTCGGCGGGATCCTCTGGTGGGTCGACCAGCGCGCGCACGCTCGCGGCGACGACGGCGGCCGCGCCCTGGCCGAGCTCGGCGCCGGCGGCGCGGTGCTCATCGGCCTGGCCCAGGCGTGTGCGCTGGTCCCCGGCGTATCGCGCTCGGGCGCGACCATCTGCATGGCGCTGCTCATCGGCCTGACCCGGCGTGACGCCGCTCGCTTCTCGTTCCTCCTGTCCATCCCGGCCATCGCCGGCGCCGGCCTGTTCGAGGCCAAGGACGCCTTCGCCGCGCTCGGCGCCGACGCGGTGCCGGCGCTGGCGGTCGGCACCGCCGTCGCCGCCGTCAGCGGGTACGCGGCCATCGCCTGGCTGATGCGCTGGCTGGCCAGCCGGCGCCTGCGGGTGTTCGCGGCCTACCGCATCGCCCTGGCCCTCGTCGTGCTCGGGCTGCTCGCCGCCGGCGCGGTCGCGCCCTGAACGGCCGGCGTCCTGGGCCGTGACCGTGAGCGTGACCGCGATCGCGGCGGGCGGCACCGGCGTGGCGCGGCGTGGCCGCGCGGGTAAGCCCGTGATCACCGTCGCAAATAGCGGGCGCCTGGGCCGGCAACCCTGGCCGCTGCCTGCTACCTTGTCGTCCTCCGTTCGCCCTGCCTTGGGAGGATCCGTGATGTCCCTCGTCCGCACCGCTGTTGCCCGGGCCCTGGCCCGGGGCGCTCGCCATGCCACCCGTGCCGCCGCGCTGGCCGTCGCCGCGCTGGTCCTGCTCGTCGCTTCCGGTGCCCAGGCCCAGACCTGCCCGATGGAGAAGCCGAGCCGCCGCTACAAGGTCAAGGTCGACTCGGCGCCGCCGGGCGCCGCCGTGTACCTCGACCGCAAGGAGTGCGGCCAGGTCGGCGTCACCCCGTGGACCGGCTCGCTGGCCGCCGGCAACGTGACGATCCTGGTCGAGCTCGACGGCTACGAGCCGGCGCAGAAGGTGCTCAAGGTGGCGCGCAGCCGCAAGCTGCAGGAGCAGTTCGTGCCGCTGGTGAAGAAGGACGACCCGCCCCGCATCGAGGTCCGGGCCGACGCCGACAAGAACGTGTTCGACGCCGAGGTCTACCTCGACGGCCAGCACCAGGGCCGGGTCCCGGTGCTCATCACCAGCACCGCCGGGCGGCACCAGATCGAGCTGCGCAAGGAAGGGTTCGAGACCCTGACCCAGTGGGTCGAGGTCACCGCCAACCAGAAGCTGACCCTGACCCCGGTGCTCAAGGAGCAGGCCAAGCCCAAGTACGGCGTGGTCCTGGTCGAGGCCGACATCGTCGACGGCGAGGTGTACATCGACGGCAACCGCCACCCCGATCAGACCCCGACCGTCATCAACAACGTCATCGAGGGCCTGCACGTCATCGAGGTGCGCAAGGAGCCGGCGCTGCCGTGGAAGCAGACCATCCAGGTCGTGGCCGGGCAGCAGGTCAAGGTCCGGGCCGAGCTCAAGGCGACCCTGGGAGGCGGCGGCGGCAACCTGCGCGTGCTGTCCAACGTCGACGGCGCCAAGGTCTTCGTCGACGGCACCGAGATGGGCGTGGTCCCGCTCGACGTCAAGGACGTCAAGCCGGGCGAGCACATCATCGAGCTGCGCGCGCCCGGCTACCAGGTCCGGCGCGAGAAGGTCGTGACCAACAACGGCCAGGCCCAGATCTTCAGCTTCGACCTCAACCCGGAGGCGGGCGCGGCCGACGAGGGCACGATCAAGGTGGTGTCGCCGGTGCCCGACGCCGACGTGTTCATCGACGGCGCCAGCGTCGGCAAGGTGCCGCAGGACAAGAAGATCGCCTCGGGTGAGCACTTCGTGGTGGTCAAGCTGGCCGGCTTCAAGGACTTCGAGCAGAAGGTCCGGGTCGAGCCCGGCCAGGTCATCACCGTGTCGGCCGAGCTCAAGGCGGTCGGCCGCCTGCGCGTGTTGTCGACGCCCGAGGGCGCCGAGGTCGTCGTCAACGGCGTGCCGATGGGCAAGACCCCGCTGCTCGACGCCGAGGTCGAGGTCGGGGAGACCGTCCTGCGCATCACCGCGCCGGGCTTCCGCTCGATCGAGCGCACCATCACCATCGAGGGCGGCAAGGTCGAGACGGTGTCGGCCGAGCTCGAGGTGTCCGGGCCGACCGAGACCGAGATGCTGGCCGAGCAGCGCGGGCTGTCGCACTTCGGCGCGCGCACCCTCGGCCGCGGCCGCGCCACCGTCGACCTCGGCCTGGGTTACCCCTGGCTGGGTGAGGTCCGCATCAACGTCGGCGCCGGCCGGCTCAAGAACTTCGGCCTCGACGCCGGCGTCGGCATCCGCACCATGCTGGCGCGCAACGACATCGGGCTGGGCGCGCGCATCATGCTGGTCGACCACGAGCCGTTCTCGGCCGGTGCGTTCGGCAACCTGTGGTGGGGCAGCAAGCTGCTCGACGAGTCCAAGCGCAACGGCGTGACCGCGCAGGCCGGCGTGCTGGCCTCGCTGACCGCGCTGTCGAACGTCACCATCACCGGCCGGGCCTACCTCGACATCTGGTCGGACCGGCACTGCCCCGAGGTCAAGAACGGGGTGTTCGACGGCGAGCCGATCGCCGCCTGCGCCGGCTACAAGGCGCGCCGCATCGACGGCATGAACCCGGCCGACTTCTCCGAGACGGACGCGGTCCGGCTCGAGGAGCTGACCGGGCAGTCGGGCGCCGACATGTTCAGCCGCGACGGCGGCACCCGCTTCATGATGTCGGTCATCGCCGAGGTCGCGCTGCGGCAGCGCTGGAGCCTGTACGGCCTGTTCGAGGGCACGTTCCAGGACGAGCGGGCGCTCTACACCCACCTCCTGTCGGGGCCGATGTTCACGACCGACCCTGGCACCTACCTCCGGCTCGGGGCGATCTACAAGTTCTGACCTCCGGTCCTCCTCGCGATCCGGGCCGGCTGGCCCGGTTCGCCCTGGCGATCCGCGGCGGCGACGACGAGCACGCGCTCGACGAGGCCGCGCTCCTCATCGGCGCCTGGGCCAGCCCCGACGGCGTCGACGTCGAGGCCGGGCGGGCCGAGCTCGACGCCATCGCGGCCCGCGTGCGGGCGGCGATCCCGACCCAGCCGCCCGGGCCGGGTCAGCGCCTGCGCGCGCTGCAGGCGGTGGTGTTCGGCCAGCTCGGCTTCACCGGCAACGGCGAGGACTATCACGACCCGCGCAACAGTTTCCTGGCCGAGGTGCTGCGCCGCCGCGTCGGCATCCCGATCTCCCTGAGCGTGCTGGTGCTGGAGGTGGCGCGGCGGATCGGCCTGGCCGCCTGGGGCATCAACTTCCCCGGCCACTTCCTGGTCGGCGTGCGGGACGACGGCGACCCGGTGGTGATCGACCCCTTCGCCGGCGGCGTCGTGCGCGAGCTCGACGAGCTCGACTCGATGCTGCGCCGCGCCAGCGGGCCGGTGGCCGAGGTCGACGACGAGCTGCTCGCGCCGACGCCCAAGGCCAAGATCCTGCAGCGCATGTTGTCCAACCTGGCCGGCATCTACGGCCAGCGCGACGACTACTTCGGCTCGGTCGAGGTGCTCGAGCACATGCAGCTGCTCGACCCCGACAACCGGCGGATCGCCGACGAGCTCGAGCGCCTGCGCGCCCAGCTCGAGGACCTGAACTGAGCCGATCTTCCTCAGGACCGATCCAGGCTGGCGCACCGGCCTGCCTTGGTGCGACGCTGGCGGCGTGACCGCCGGCACGGACCCAGACCTCACCCGCCTCGGCTGGGACGCCACCTGGCAGGCGGCCGTCGCCGGAGACAGCGTGGTCGCGCGGGTGGTGGTCGAGCACCGCGGCGCGTACCACGTGGCCGGCGCCGGCGGCGCCGGCTGGGCCGAGCTGCCCGGGCGCACCTTCCATCGCGCCCGCGACAAGCGCGACTTGCCGACGGTGGGCGACTGGGTCGTGGTCGAGCGCTGGCCGGCCGCGGTGGCCGGGGCCGGGGCGGCGGTCATCCGCGCCATCCTGCCGCGCCGCACCCTCATCGTCCGCAAGGCCGCCGGCGAGCGCACCACTCCGCAGCCGGTCGCCGCCAACGTCGACCTCGGCCTCATCGTCACCTCGGCCAACCTCGACCTGTCGCCGCGCCGGCTCGAGCGCTACCTGTCGCTGCTGGTCGACGCCGGCGTCACCCCCATCCTGGTCGTCAACAAGCTCGACCTGGTGCCCGATCCGGGCGCGGCCCTGGCCCCGGTCCACTCGATCGCCGGCCAGGTCGAGGTGGTGGCGACGTCGTGCCGGACCGGCGACGGCCTGACCGCGCTGCGGGCCCGCCTGGGCCGGGCCACCGCCGTGCTGCTCGGCAGCTCCGGCGTCGGCAAGTCGACCCTGACCAACCGCTTGCTCGGGCGCGACGCCCAGCTGACCCAGGAGCAGCGCGCCGACGACGACAAGGGCCGGCACACCACCACCCGGCGCGAGCTGGTCGCGCTCGACGACGGCGGCGTCCTCATCGACACCCCGGGCATGCGCGAGCTCGGCCTGTGGGCCGAGGGTGACGGCGACGGTGATGACGAGGTGGCCAGCTTCGACGACGTCGAGGCGGTGGCCGCGACCTGCCGCTTCACCGACTGCCGCCACGACGCCGAGCCGGGCTGCGCCGTCGTCGCCGCCGTCGTCGCCGGCGCGCTGCCGGCCGACCGCGTCGCCAGCTTCCGCAAGCTGGTCGACGAGAAGGGCGGGGCCAGCGCCCGCGCCAGCGTGGCGCGCCGGGCCGAGGAGCGCCGGGCCAGCCGGGCCCTGCGCGACGTGGTGCGGCGCAAGCGCGGCGACTGACCGCGCCGCCCGCGGCGGCCGGTCGCGCCGGCGAGGTAGACTGCGCCGGCCATGCCCCGCCCCGCCGACGTCCCCGCCGACGCCCGCCGCATCCATCGCGGCGGCTCGACCTACTACGTGCGCGGCGAGCAGCGCGCGGTGCTCAGCGACGCCTACCACTGGTTCCTGCGCATGTCGTGGCCGCTCGCGCTGCTGGTCATCGCCGGCCTGTTCCTGACCATCAACCTCGCCTTCGGCCTGGCCTACCTCACCGCCGGCGGCGTGGCCGGGGCCCGCCCGGGCTCGTTCCTCGACGCGCTGTCGTTCTCGATCCAGACCATGGCCACCATCGGCTACGGCGTGATGAACCCGGTCGGTGCCGGCGCCAACGTGCTGATGATCGCCGAGTCGATCGTCGGCATCGTCTTCTCGGCCCTGGCCACCGGCCTGGTGTTCGCCAAGTTCTCGCGCGCGACCACCCGGGTCGCGTTCTCCCGGGTCGCGGTCATCGGCCCACACGACGGCGTGCGCACCCTCATGTTCCGCATCGCCAACCAGCGCAGCAACGCGATCGTCGAGGCCACCGTCCACGTCGTCGCCACCATGACCACCACCACCCAGGAGGGCTCGCTGTTCTTCCGGTCGCACGACCTGCGCCTGGTCCGCGACCGCCACGTCGGCATGACCCGAGGCTGGATGGTGATGCACGTCATCGACGAGACCAGCCCGCTGCACGGCCTCGACGCCGCTGGCCTGGCCGCGCGCGAGGTCGAGCTGTCGATCGCCCTGACCGGCATCGACGAGACCTCGACCCAGACCGTCCACACCCGGCACCACTACGACACCCCCGACCTCCTGATCGACCACCGCTTCGTCGACACCCTGCGGCCGCTCGCCGACGGCTCGATGTTCGTCGACCTGACCCAGTTCCATCACGCGGTGCCGGTGACCACCAGCGCCAGCGTGTCCGCGCCGGTCGGCTGAGCCCGCGGCCGCTCAGGCCCGGCGCGCGCGCGCGGCCGCGGCCCGGGCGCGGCGGACGATCGGCTCGAGGCTGGCGGCGCCACTGGCCAGCGCCAGCTTGGTGGCGCGCGGCAGGCGCTTGACCGCGGCCTCGACCCGCAGCGCGGTGCCCTTGGTCCGGAACCGGCGGGTGGCGACGACGACGAGCGGGCCACGCCCGCGGGTGTAGCGGGCGCCGCGGCCGGCGTCGTGGGCGGCGATGCGGGCGGCGACGTCGCGGGCGATGCCGCAGTACAGGGTGCCGTCGGCGCAACGCGCCAGGTACACGCTCCAGGGCGCGGCGCCGGCGCTCACGATCGTGCTACTTCCGGCGGAACAGGGCCGGCAGGCGGTGGCGCAGGCCGCGCTTCTCCTCGCTCGGGGCCGGCGGCTTGGGCGGGAAGGCGATGCCGGGCGGCGGCGACAGCTCGTCGGGGATGAGGTCGGCGATGGGGGTGGACGTCGACGGGTCGCCGGTGCGGCCGCCCAGGCCCATGGCGGCGCGGGCGTCGCCGACCGACTTGGCCAGCACCACGTGCAGGTCCTTGCGCAGCGACACCTTCTTGAGCGCGGTGCCGATCTGGCGCGCCATCTCCCGCGTCGACGGGAAGCGCTCGGCGATGTCGGCCGACAGGGCGCGACCGATGAGCTGGGCGAAGTGGGCCGGCACGTCGGGCCGGACCGGCTTGAGCGGCTGCACCACGCAGTCGCGCAGGCGCACGTAGGTCTCGTAGTCGCTGCTGCCCTCGAACAGCTTGCGCCCGACCAGGGTCTCCCACAACACCGAGCCGGTCGCGAACTGGTCCGACGCCGGGACCGGCCGCCCCCCGGCGACGATCTCCGGCGCCAGGTACGACATCTTGCCCTTCACCACGCCCGGCTCGGTCGTCTCGTCGCGGCGGTCGCTGGCCAGGGCCAGGCCGAAGTCGATGACCTTCACCACCCCCTGCCGGGTCAGGATGATGTTGTGCGGCGACACGTCGCGGTGCACCACCGGGGCGACCCGGCCGGTGGCGTCAACCCGCTCGTGCCCGGCCGCCAGGCCACGCAGGATGCCGACGCCGATGGCCGCGACCAGCTCCCACCGCGGTGGCTCACGCCGCTCGATGTGCCAGCGGATCCAGCTGCCCAGATCGATGCCGTCGATCCACTCCAGCGCCATGTAGTAGTTGCCCTGCTCGGCGATGAAGTCGTAGACCTCGGCCACGTTGGCCGAGTCGAGCTCGGCCCCCAGGCGGGCCTCCTCGACGAACATCTTGACGTAGTTGTCCTGCTGGGCCAGCGCTGGGTGCATCTGCTTGACGGCGATCGGCTTGGAGAAGCCGGCGTCACCCTTGACCCGGGCCCGCCACACGTTGGCCATGCCGCCGCGGCCCGCGATCTCGATCAGCTCGTAGCGTCCGGCCACGACGTGGCCGGGTTGCGGTTCGCGAGGCGGCATCAGCGCCCGAGCATCGCACGTTCACGCGGTGATGTCGCGGCGGCGGAAGACGACCATGCCGACGACGAGGAAGACCACGGTCAGGCCACCACACCAGGCCAGGTCGGTGACGATGCGGTCGACGTCGGGCCCCATGCGCGGGTGCGCCAGCCGGTACAGCTCGTGCCAGAAGTTCATGTGCACCGTCGGCAGCAGCTGGCGGAACTCGCTGGACAGCAGCTCCTCGGGCAGCTGGTGCAGCACGCTCGACATGAGGAAGGTGCCGACCGCCGCGACCTGGGCCGCGGCCGGGGACTCGGTCATGGCCGACAGCATCATGGCGAAGGCGGCGATGACGAACAGCGACAGGCCGGCGCCGAGGGAGGCGAGCGGGACCACCCACAGCCAGTCGCGCGCCTCGAGCACGAACGGCCCGGCCTTGCGGAACTCCCACACGAAGACCATGAGCCGGTCGCCGCCGTACAGGACCTGGCCGATGAGCAGCGCGAGCACGACCAGGAACAGCACCATGGCCTGCACCCACAGGTACGTGGCGATGACCTTGGCCCAGTACAGCGGGACCCGACCGATCGGGCGGACCAGCACCACGCGCAGGGTGCCGTCACGCGCCTCGCCGGCGAGCTGGCCGCCGCCGAGGGCGGCGGTCAAGAGCGGCATCAACGCGAAGAAGCCGATCTGCAGGCAGAAGTTGGCGAAGAACGGCCCGTTGATGAAGGCCTTGGGGTTGACGACGCCGCCGCCCCAGCGGTCGAGCGACCTCCACTTCGAAAGGCCGAAGCCGACCCCGACGATGAGGCAGAAGGCCAGGCACAGGCCAAAGCCGACGTACGAGCCGCGCCGGTGCACCAGCTTGACCAGCTCGAGGCGCACCAGGTTGAGCAGGCCGCCGCCGCTGCGGCCGATGCGGGGCCGGTGGTCGTCCGCGGCCTCGGGCGCGGCGCTCACGACGCCACCGCCATGGGCTGCGGCGCCGCGACCAGGTCGAGGAACACCTCCTCGAGGGTCGGCGTCCACGGCGTGACCTCGGCCACCGCGACCCCGGCCGTGACCAGGGCGGCGACCAGCGCCGGCACGTCGGCCACGCCGGTGATCCACGCCACCTCGCCGTCGAGCTCGAGCATGCCGCCGGCGGCGGCCACGACCGGGCCGATGGCCGCGGTCGGCCGGGCCAGGAGGCGCAGCTTGCGGCGCCCGGCCAGGAGGCCAGCGACCTCACCCTCCCACACCGCGCGGCCGCGGGCGATGACGACGGCGCGCTTGCACACCTGCTCGACCTCGGCCAGGAGGTGGCTCGACAGCACGACGGTCAGGCCGTCGTCGACGGCCAGGCTGCGGATGAGCGCGCGCAGCTCGCGGATGCCGATGGGATCGAGGCCGTTGGTCGGCTCGTCGAGGATGACCAGCTCGGGCCGGGGCAGGAGGGCGGCGGCGATGGCCAGGCGCTGCTTCATGCCGTGCGAGTAGATGCGGACGCGGTCGTGCTGGCGGTCGGTCAGGCCGACGCGGTCGAGCACCTGGTCGATGCGGCGCGGCGGGCACGGCCCGGTCAGGCTGGCCAGCAGCTCGAGGTTCTTGCGCGCCGTCAGCTCGAGGTAGAAGGCCGGCGCCTCGACGATGGCGCCGACCCGGGCCAGCGGGGCGCGGTGGCGCGGCGTCAGGTGCTGGCCGAACAGGGTCACGTCGCCGGCGCTGGGGTGGACCAGCCCGAGCAGCATGCGCAGCGTGGTCGTCTTGCCGGCGCCGTTGGGGCCGAGGAAGCCGTACACGTCGCCCGGCTCGACGGCGAGGTCGAGCTTGTCGACGACGGTGCGGGCGCCGTAGCGCTTGGTCAGTTGGCGCGCGGCCAGCACCGGAGTCGACAAGGTCCCGCGTGCTTAGCGCCTGCCACACCTGGTGGCAACCGCTGGCAGCGCCTGTTGCATGCAAGGTCGATCACTTGCGCCGGGGCCCGACCGCGCCGATGCTTCGGCCATGCGAACCACCACCATCCTGCTGTCCGTCCTCACCGCCACCACCGTCGCCTGCGGCGGCGGCGGCGACGATCGCCTGGTGTCGAGCCTGTCCGACGCCGACTTCGTGGCCCTGTGCCAGGACCAGTTCGAGGAGGCGAGCGAGGAGGAGAAGCGCGGCGTGGCCGGGCTCGGCTGCCTCATCGTCGAGGCGTTCATGGCCCCGTGTGACCAGGCCCGCCTCGACGCCTGCATCACCTCGACGCTGGCCATGGACCCGGCCTGCGAGGCGCCCGACGCCATGGACCCGATCCGCATGTGCGACGCGACGGTGGATGAGGTCGACGCCTGCAACCATTCGCAGCTGGCCCTGTTCGCCGAGCTGGCCGACGCCACCTGCGCCGACCTCGGCTCCATGGGCGGGACCGACCCGACCATGACCCCGGACTGCCTGGCGCTCGAGGCCAAGTGCCCCGGCCTGTTCGACGACCAGCAGCAGTAGCCGCGGACGCGACGCGTGTGACACCGCTACACTCGCGTCCATGAGCAGCAAGAGGTCGACCCGGTCCCCCTCGAAGCGGAAGCAGCCAGCGGAGCCCCCCTCGGCCAGCTGCGATGGGGTCGTTGCGGACCTCGAGGGTGGCCTCTATAGCGTGGTGGTGTACACGAACGGCGAGGCCTTCAACTCGTTCGTCTATCATGCATCGGACGTCGCCTCGCGCTCGGCGCCGAACGTCCAGACCCAGCTGCTCGACGTCTCGGTCCAGCTGACGGCCCTGTGGCGTTCGCCTGCCGGCCGCCTGTACGTCGGCGATGCGGAGGGCCGGGTCCACCAGTTCGATGGCAACGTCTGGTCGGTCACCCAGGTCTCGACGCGTCCGCTGACCGTGATCTGGGGGCGGGGTGAGGGCGAGGTCTACAGCGCCGGCGATGAGGGCGTCGTCTATCGCGCAGATGGAACGGCCTGGACCCCGCTGGGGGCGTCACTCGGTGAGACGATCTTCGCCGTTCGCGGCGCGACCGACGGAGACCTGTACGTGTGTGGCGCCAATGGGCTGTTCGCGCGCCATGACGGCCGGACCTGGACGCCGATCCAGCTGCCGCTGAAGGGGCACCTGCGCGGCCTGGCCGTGCGAGCGGCAGACGAGGTGTTCGTGTGTGGGGCGGAGGGCGTCCTGTTCCGCGGCGCCGGCGCCACCTGGGCTGATCTGTCGCAGCCGGCGTACGACCTGCACGCGATCGAGAGCTTTCGCGGGACCCTGTTCGTCGCAGCTGGTGGCGAGGGGTTGTTCACGTTCGATGGCAAGACGCTCACCAACGTGAAGGCCTGGCCGTGCTACCGACTGGCCGCCAACACGGAGTACCTCGGCGCCGCCGGCGCCGCGCTGGCGGCGCGGTTCGATGGCGCCGCCTGGTTCGGCGCCAGGTACAGCTAGGCGGACGGTCGTGTTCTCGAGATCGATGATCACCGAGCTGCGCAAGCACTTTGATCACCTGCGGCGGGACCGGGTCCGTCTCGTTGAGAGTGATCGACGAGATCTCTCGTCCGTTCACACCAAGTTCGGCGGCTTACCGGCCGCCCGGGCGGGGGTGCGCTGGCCGGTGTGTAAGCGCTGCGAGACGCCGCTGCAGTTCGTGGCGCAAGTTCACGCTACGTCCTACGTCCACCTTGCAGCGCCATTCGCCTTCTTTGGGTTCTACTACGGATGGTGCTGCGGGGGGCTCACGGCGAGGCAGGCGACTTTTCTGGACGACGAAGGTTACGGCAACGATGCGTGGCAGGTGCACGCATACGAGAGCATCTCGGCTTCCGAACTGGTCGTGCTGGAGAAGCCCGACGTCAGCACACGTCCGGATTGGGAGATCTTCGAGGAGTGTTACGTCACGTCGATCTGTGAGACGTCGCTGCCGGACGCCGTCGCCTTCCAAGGCTTGCCGGAGGTGGTCCCATCGGAGCTCCTCGAGTCGTGGCAGTACACGAAGCACCTGGATGAGCTGGCGCTCGACTACTGTCGTTCGGCCAGGTCGGTCGGGGCAGCGCCGACAGTGTCACCTCACCTGAGAAACCGAGGCCTTGTCCTGGGCGGATACCCTCACTGGTGCAACGGGGGTGACAAGACGACGATCTGCCCGGATTGCGAGAGGCCGATGGACCTGCTCCTGCAGGTCTCCCCTGATGCTTGTGTTTCGGCGTCGTGGGGCGACGTCTGGACCGCGTACCTCTTCAACTGCCCAGACCACAAGCTGCAGTTTGGCCTGGTCTTTCAAGGCACGTAGAGATCGAAGAACCGGGCGTCGACGATCCGCGCCGGTGACGGCAGGGTCCACCCGCGATCGACGAACAGCTGGAGCCGGGTCACGGTGGGCTCCGCCGCGCTGCCGGTCTGCAGCTCCAGGGCCTTCCGCCCCGGCGGCAGGTCGCTCCACCGCCACGACGCGAGCACATCCCTCTCGGACACGATGACCTCGCCGTGCCAGACGATGCGCTCCTCCGGTGGCAAGGGGATCCGCGTCCACAGCCACAGCTCCGGTGACGGGGGCACCGTCAGCACGCCGGGCAGGTCGATCACGGCGGGGCCTGGTTCGGGTAGCGCCAGGTCCCCGCAATCGGTCACGCAGGTGCAGTCGCGGTCCGCCCGCGTCGCCTCGTCGCCCGATCCCACCGCGGCGACGAAGGCGGCCGGCGCGGCCAGGATCAGCGCGGCGCCGGTGAGCACGGCAGGCAGGCCAGGCCAGCGGGGCATGCCCTCTGGACACCGCGAACCCGCCGCGGTTTCAGCGCGGCGGCTGGTGCGTGAGAGCGCCGGCTACGGCGTCGGGCAATCGGCGGGGCAGATCAGGTAGTCCTCGACCGGGCTGCAAGTCGCATCACCACAACGCGGCCCCGTCGTGGCGCATGGGGGACGGACGCACAGCGGCTGGCACCGCGGCGCGCAGTCTGGATCTGCACAGCCGGCGAGTCCGTCGATGTCGGCGTCGACGGTCTCCGAGATGCAGGACTCGACCGGAATGTCCTGCCGGGCGAAGGACAGGACCTGGAAGCCATCATGCGTGATGACGAGGAGTCCTCTGGACGGTAGCGCCAGGGCTCGGTCGGTCCAGCTCGAGGTCGTCAGGTCGCTGATGGGGAGGCGGTTCCATTGATAGTTCGAAGAACACTCGGCGTCGCCGACCCGCGCCAGCGGCGCCAGCATCCACGCCGAGTGCGCTGGCAGCTCAAGTCGCGCAGGTGGGCTTCGAGCTGTGTAGGTGACTCGCTGCGCGCCCGGCCAGCGCGCGGTACGGTCCGGGCAACTTCAAAGGAGCGCACATGTACGTCGATGGGTTCGTGATCCCGGTGAAGAAGAAGCGGCTGGCCGAGTACCGGCGGTTCGCCAGGAAGTACGACGCGCTGTGGATCAAGTACGGCGCGCTGGCGGTGCACGAGTGTGCGGCCGAGGACGTCAAGCCCGGCAAGGTGACGTCGTTTCCGCAGGCGGTGAAGGCCAAGCCCGATGAGCTGGTCGTGCTGTCGTGGATCGTCTACAAGTCGCGCCGGCATCGCGACGCGGTGAACAAGAAGGTGATGGCCGACCCGATGATGGCCGGCGTCGCCCCGTCGGCGATGCCGTTCGACGGCAAGCGCATGTTCTGGGGCGGGTTCTCCGAGATCGTGGCGCTCGGCAGGAAGACGTAGACCGCGCCACGCGGACACCGAGGGACCGACCCTGGCGTCGAGCGGGAGCGGCAGCAGCAGGGACAGGGGCAGCAGCAGGGACAGCGGCAGCAGCAGGTTTAGCCGTAGCCACGGGGGCCGGGCGACCGCAACAGGGTCCTGGCCATCCACCCCGCCGGTGGTTACGTTGCCGACATGCCCCCCACCCAGGACGCTCTCGCCCCCGGCTGCACGGACCTTCGCCCCATCCGGGCCTCCGGGCCGGTCGGCGCGCTGGTGCTCGCGCTCGCGCTCGGTGCGCTCGCTTGCGGCGGCGACGACGGCGGTGGCGGCCCGATCGATGCCCCGCTGCCGCGGCCCGACGCGTTCGTCGTCCCGGCCTGTATCCCCGAGAGCGACTGGAACGACCACACCGCCATGGTGTCGGGCTCCGTGACCGACCTGGTCACCGGGGCCGCGGTCGTCGGCGCCCAGGTCCGCATCACCACCGGCTGGGACACCTCGCAGTTCCCCGACGCCTGCCCGGCGCGCGCCACCGTCACCACCGACGGCGCCGGCCGGTTCGGCCCGCTCGAGGTCGGCATCGGCTCGGCCCTGGGCGGCTCGATCGTGCTGTTCCTCGTCGACGGCGCCGACCGCGCCCCGACCGCGTCCGACCAGACCGCCGCCTGTGGCACCGCGGTCGCCTGTGGTTCCGTCGACCACGCCATGGTCACCCCGAGCGCGGCGCTGGCCACGGCCTGGCGGGCCGACCTCGTCGCCGGCGGCATGAGCGCCGCCGCCACGTCCGGCCTGGTCCTGTTCCAGTTCCGCGAGCCCGGGGCCACGCCGGCCGCCGGGGTCACGCCGAGCCAGGGTCTGCTCGACGACGCCCCGCTCACCCCGGGCGTCGACTATCGCGTCGTCGCCGCCGACCGCGCCACCCTGGCCCCGGTCGCCACCACGGCGACCACCAGCAGCGGCTACGTCGTCACCTCCCAGGCGCCGCCGACCGCGGCCATGTACGTGCGCGGCCGGCGCGACAGCGCGACGTGGCTGCCGGTCGGCACCCTGCTCGACGAAGGCTGGTGGTTCCTCGAGGACCGCCAGCGCCAGCCGTAGGACGAAGACAGGAGGTCGTCTCCGGCGGCCCTGTCTCTGGGGCGTCAAACGGTGGCGTAGACGTCGCCGTCGCCGTCGCCGTCAAGGACCACGTTCACGTAGACGTCGACGACCAAGTCAAGGTCGACGTTCACGTGGGAGCCAGGCTCAAACGGTCTGGCGCCGACGTCGATGTGTCAGCCGGACGTTCGATCCTGGAACCCTGACGCGACCTTGACGGCGACGCCGACGCGAACCTCGACGTCTTGGCGACGCCGACGTGAACATTGACGTCTGCCTCGACGACGACCTTGACGGCGACGGCGACGTGAACATTGACGTCGACCTTGACGCCGTCCTGGCGCCACGGACGGGCCGGGTCGCCAGCCGCCTCCGGGCCCGCTGCGCCGGCGGCGCGCGTGGCATCGCCGTCGGGAACATGCTACCCGTGGGGGCCCGGCCCGCCGGTGAACACCATGCCTGCCCCCACGCCCACCGCCGATCTGCTCCTCGAGACCCTGGCCCGCCGCGTCGTCGTCCTCGACGGCGCCATGGGCACCATGTTCCAGGGCCTGGGCCTGACCGAGGCCGACTACGTCGGCGATCGCTTCCGCGACCACCCGGTCAGCGTGGCCGGCTGCCCCGAGCTGCTCCAGCTCATCCGGCCCGACGTGGTCGAGGCGGTCCACTACGACTTCCTGCGCGCCGGCGCCGACATCATCGAGACCAACACCTTCGGCGCCAACACCTACAACCTGGGCGAGTACCAGCTGCAGGGCCTGGTGCGCGAGACCAACCTGGCCGCGGTCGCGGTGGCCCGCCGCGCCGCCGACCGGGCCATGGCCGAGGACGGCCGGCCGCGCTGGGTCGCGGGCTCGATCGGGCCGACCAACAAGACCGCGTCGCTGTCGCCCGACGTCAACGACCCCGGCTTCCGCGCCGCTCGCTTCGCCGACCTGGTCGCGGTCTACCGCGAGCAGGCCGAGGCCTTGCTCGAGGGCGGCGTCGACCTGCTCCTGCCCGAGACCACGTTCGACACGCTCAACCTCAAGGCCGCGCTGTTCGCCTTCTCCGAGCTGTTCGCCGCCGGCGCGCGCCGGGTCCCGGTCATCGCCTCGGTCACCATCACCGATCGCTCGGGCCGGACCCTGTCGGGCCAGACCCTCGAGGCCTTCTACAACTCGGTCAGCCACGCCGACCTGACCGCGGTCAGCATCAACTGCGCCCTCGGCGGCGACGACATGCGCCCGTACGTCGGCGAGCTGAGCGGGCTGACCGGGCTGTACACCGCCTGCTACCCCAACGCCGGCCTGCCCAACGAGTTCGGCGGCTACGACGACACGCCCGACAAGATGGGCCGCCTGCTCGGCGAGTTCGCCCAGAGCGGCTGGGTCAACCTGGTCGGCGGCTGCTGCGGGAGCACGCCGGCCCACATCGCCGCCATCGCCCGCGCCGTCGACGGCCTGACGCCGCGCCGGCCGGCCCGCCCGGCCCCGGTCACCCGGCTGTCGGGCCTCGAGCCGCTGACCATCACGCCCGAGTCCAACTTCACCGTCATCGGCGAGCGCACCAACGTGACCGGCTCGGCCGCGTTCCGCCGCCTCATCAAGGACGGCAAGTACGACGAGGCGCTGACGGTGGCCCGGCAGCAGGTCGAGGGCGGCGCCAACATCCTCGACGTGTGTATGGACGAGGGCATGCTCGACGGCGAGGCGGCCATGACCCGCTTCCTCGACCTGATCGCGGCCGAGCCCGACATCGCCCGCATCCCGGTCATGGTGGACAGCTCGCGCTTCTCGATCATCGAGGCCGGCCTGCGCTGCCTGCAGGGCAAGGGCGTGGTCAACTCGATCTCGCTCAAGGAGGGCGAGGCCGAGTTCCGGCGCCAGGCCGCGATCATCCGCCGCTACGGCGCCGCCGTGGTGGTGATGGCGTTCGACGAGACCGGCCAGGCCACCGACGTGGCGCAGCGGGTGGCCATCGCTCGCCGGGCCTACCGCATCCTGACCGAGGAGCTCGGCTTCGCCCCGGCCGACCTCATCTTCGATCCCAACATCCTCACCATCGGCACCGGGATGGAGGAGCACGACGGCTACGCCGTCAGCTTCCTGGAGGCGACCCGGCAGATCAAGGCGGCCTGCCCGGGCATGAAGGTGTCGGGCGGCGTGTCCAACCTGTCGTTCTCGTTCCGCACCAACCCGCGCGTGCGCGAGGCGATGCACGCGGTGTTCCTGTACCACGCCATCCGCGCCGGCCTCGACATGGCCATCGTCAACGCCGGCCAGCTCGGGGTGTACGAGGAGCTCGACCCGGTCCTGCGCGACCACGTCGAGGACCTCATCCTCAACCGCCGGCCCGACGCGACCGAGCGCCTGCTCGCGCTGGCCGCGACCCTGTCGGGTGAGGTCGACCGCAAGACCGACGAGCTGGCCTGGCGCAAGGAGCCGCTGGCCCGGCGCATGGCCCACGCCCTGGTCATCGGCAACGCCGACTTCATCGACGCCGACGTGGCCGAGGCGCTGACGGTCTACCCGCGCCCGCTGGCCATCATCGAGGGCCCGCTGATGGACGGCATGAACACCGTCGGCGAGCTGTTCGGCGCCGGCAAGATGTTCCTGCCCCAGGTGGTCAAGAGCGCCCGGGTCATGAAGAAGGCGGTCGCCCTGCTCGAGCCGCTGATGGAGGCCGAGCGCGCCGCCGCCGCCGCCGCCGGCCAGGAGGCCACCGCGGTCGGCAAGGGCACGATGGTCATCGCCACCGTCAAGGGCGACGTCCACGACATCGGCAAGAACATCGTCGGCGTGGTGCTGCGCTGCAACGGCTACGTCGTGCACGACCTCGGCGTGATGGTGCCGGCCCACAAAATCCTCGACGCCGCGCTCGAGCACAAGGCCGACCTGATCGGCCTGTCCGGCCTCATCACCCCGTCGCTCGACGAGATGATCGGCGTGGCCAAGGAGATGGAGCGGCGCGGCCTGCGCGTGCCGCTGCTCATCGGCGGCGCGACCACCTCGGGCAAGCACACCGCGGTCAAGATCGCCCCGGCCTACGGCGGGCCGACGGTGCACGTCGGCGACGCCTCGCTCGCGGTCGGCGTCGCCGGCAAGCTGCTCGGTGACGGCGCGGCCAGGGACGGGTTCGTCGCCGAGATCGCCGCCAAGCAGGTCCAGCAGCGCGAGCAGCACGCTCGCGCCACCGGGCGCCCGCTGCTGTCGCTCGACGAGGCGCGCCGGCGCCGGGCGGTGCTCGAGTTCACCGCCGCCACCGTGCCGGCGCCGTCCTTCGTCGGCGTGCGGCACGACACCCTCGACCTGGCCACGCTAGCCGAATGGATCGACTGGTCGCCGTTCTTCCACACCTGGGAGCTCAGCGGACGCTACCCGGCGCTGCTCGACGACCCGAAGAAGGGCGACGCCGCCCGCAAGGTCTTCGCCGACGGCCAGGCCCTGCTGGCGCGGATCCTGCGCGAGGGCCTGCTGCAGGCCCGGGCCAGCTGGGGCTTCTTCCCGGCCGCCCGCGACGGTGAGGATCTCGTGCTGTTCACCGACGAGTCCCGCGCCCACGAGCGGGTCCGGATGCCCATGCTGCGCCAGCAGGAGGAGCTCGAGACCTGCCGGTCGCTGGCGGATTTCGTCGCCGACCGCGGCGCCGGCCCGGCCGACCACGTCGGCGGCTTCATCGTCACCGCCGGCCTCGGCTGCGACGAGCTGGTGGCGGCGTTCGACCGCGACCACGACGACTACCACGCGATCATGACCAAGGCCCTGGCCGACCGCCTGGCCGAGGCCGGCGCCGAGTACCTGCACAAGCAGGCGCGCGACGCCTGGGGCTACGGCGCCAGCGAGGGCCTGACCCGGGCGCAGATGCTGCACGAGGACTACCGCGGCATCCGCCCGGCCTTCGGCTACCCAGCCTGCCCCGACCACGGCCCCAAGCGCGCGCTGTTCGCGCTGCTCGGCGGCGCCGACCACCACCACGTCCACCTGACCGAGGGCCTGGCCATGACCCCGACCGCCTCGGTGTCGGGCCTGTACTTCGCCCACCCCGAGGCCCGCTACTTCGCGGTCGGCCGGGTCGGGCGCGAGCAGGTCGAGGACTACGCCCGCCGGGCCGGCGTCTCGGTGACCGAGGTCGAGCGCATGATCCCGAGCAACCTGGCGTACTAGCCACGACGCCCGTCCCGTCGGCAGGAGCCGCCGTCATCGCGCGCGTGGAGGGCGTGGAGTGCGTCGGTCCAGCAACTCAGCCGGGTCGATCGGCCCGCCAGCGCGGAGCCAGCCCTCGCGCGCGAGCCAGGTCTTCGGAGCGCTCAACGGGGAGCCTGCGGGAGGCGGCGACCCGTCGATGACCCAGACACCCGACTTCGTCGGGTGCCATCGACCCGACGACCAGCGGTCGGGCTCGAAGAAGCGCAGGCGCTGGCGGAGCTGGCCGGGATTGGCTCGCCAATCCCGGATCGAATGGCTCACGTGGTTGAACAGGACGTAGCGCAGCGTGTTCCTCATCTGCGTCGGTGAGGTGACCGGGCGGGCGTGGTAGCGGTCGGCGAAGACCCGGCCGCGCCGGGCGAAGGCCTTGTTCCAGCCGCGGGCCAGGCGGATCGCCAGCCCCTTCATGCCGCGCGAGAGCGCGGTGTCATCGTCGGCCTCGACGATGAGGTGGAGGTGGTTGCCCTCGAGGGCATAGTGCAGGACGCGGAACCCGGTGACGCGGGTGTGGTCGCGCGCGCCGGTGAGGGCGCGTTCCAGGACCTCGAGGCCGGCGCGGGTGCGCAGCCTGGGCAGGGTGTCGACGGTGCGCAGGCTGACGTGGTGGACGGTGGTCCTCGCGAAGCGAGGTCTTCGGCAGCGCTTGACCGAGTTGCGGTGCTGCATGGGCGGGCGGCCGCGGCGGCGGCGGCGCGGCCGCCGTGGCGGGGTGGTGATGCCGCGCACCACGTCGTCGAAGCTGACCTGGGCCCCGGCCGGCACGGCGCGGCGACGTCGGTCGCTGCGGAGGCGGGCAGCGGGCGAAAACATTGAGAGCGTATATATTCTCGCGACGATGATGACGAGGGGTTTCGGCGGAGTGGCGACGACTTCCGGGACGGCGCGGCCGTGTGCGGCGTGGACCGGCCCGGGCGTCGGCTGAAGCCTCCTGATGTGGACAGGCGCAGGGCGTGGCAGGGGTGGTGACGGGCGTGGAGCGGGGCAGCGCCTGCCCACAGCAGTCCGCCCGGGCCTGGACGTGCGGACCCTGAGGGGTGTTTCCACCCTGGACCGTGACCCAGACACCCGGCTTCGCCGGGTGGGGTCAGGGACGGATTCGAAAGAATCCGGTTGGGGGAGCCACGACAGCCCCGGGGAGACCGCTGTGGGCAGGCGCCGTCGCCGTGGCTCGCGCGCCCTCACGCACGGCTTCGCCGGGCGCCTGTCCACAGCGCGAGGCCGAAGGCCGACCCCGGGGCGATCCGAAGTCGCTACGGGTTCGGACTCCTAGGGGGGCCCTCGGCGCGTTCACCGCCCGATCGTGTAGGATGCCCGGGCCATGATCCAGCGCGCCCCCATCCTCGACTCCATCATCGACGCCGTCGGCGCCACGCCGATGGTCCGCCTGTCCCGCATCGGCCACGACCTGCCGGGCGAGCTGCTCGGCAAGTGCGAGTTCATGAACCCGGGCGGCTCGGTCAAGGACCGCATCGGCGTGCGCATGCTGCTCGACGCCGAGAAGAGCGGCCGCATCAAGCCGGGCGACACGCTGATCGAGGCGACGTCCGGCAACACCGGCATCGGCCTGGCCATGGTCGGCGCCGTGCGCGGCTACCGGGTCATCATCACGATGCCGGAGAAGATGAGCCAGGAGAAGCAGGTGGTCCTCGAGGCGCTCGGCGCCGAGATCATCCGCACCCCGACCGAGGCGGCGTGGGACTCGCCCGAGAGCCACATCGGCGTGGCCCGCCGCCTGCGCGAGGTCATCCCCAACTCGCACATCCTCGACCAGTACACCAACCCGTCCAACCCGCTGGCGCACGACGAGGGTACCGGCGCCGAGATCATCGAGCAGTGCGGCGGCAAGCTCGACGCCATGGTCATGACCGCCGGCACCGGCGGCACCATCACCGGCATCGCCCGCGCCATCAAGCGCGCGGTGCCCGGCTGCCAGATCGTCGGCGTCGACCCGGAAGGGTCGATCCTGGCCGGTCCGGGCGAGATCAAGTCGTACAAGGTCGAGGGCATCGGCTACGACTTCATCCCCGACACGCTCGACCGCAAGCTGGTCGACCGCTGGATCAAGAGCAACGACCGCGACTCGTTCCGGGTCGCGCGCCAGCTCATCCGCCAGGAGGGCCTCTTGGTCGGTGGCTCGTCGGGGTCGGCGGTGTGGGCTGCGATGCAGGTCGTGCGCGACCTCGGGCCCGGCAAGCGGGTGGTCGTGCTCCTGCCCGACTCGATCCGCAACTACCTGACCAAGTTCGTCGACGACAAGTGGATGCGGCAGCAGGGCTTCCTGTCGGCCGAGTGGGAGGTCGGCACCATCGCCGACGTGGTCCGCACGCTGGGCAAGCGCGAGGTCATCGCGCTCGACCTCAACGACAAGGTGGTGCGCGCCACCACCCTGTTCAAGTCGCACGGCATCTCGCAGCTGCCGGTGCTCGACCAGGGCAAGCTGGCCGGCATCCTGACCGAGTCGGACCTGCTGCACCACCTGGTGTCGGGCCGGGTCACCAAGGACACGATCGCGGCCGAGGTGATGGAGCGCAAGGTGTCGACGGTGTCGCTGCACGCGTCGTCGTCGGAGCTGCCCCGCATCTTCGAGCGCGGCGAGGTCGCCCTGGTCATCGACGACGAGCGCCGGGTCTCGGCCCTGCTGACCAAGATGGACCTGATCGAGATGCTGGCCGCACGCAAGAGCACCGGCGCGCTGGCCTGAGGCGCCACCGTCGGCGTCAGCCGGCGTCAGCCGGCGTCAGCCGGCGTCAGCCGGCGGCCCGCGTCGCGCCGGCCACGATCTCGGCCAGCACCGCGTCGGCCACGGCCGCGAGCTGGCCGGTGGCCGACAGGGTGACCGCGCGGTCGCCGCCGTCGACCGCGCTGCCGGTCACGGTCACCACCAGGCCGCCGCGCGGATCACGCCGGGTGCCGAGCTGGGCCGGCGCGCTGGCCGCCAGCAGCGGGGCCGGCGTGGTGGCCCACGCCCCGTCGGGCGCCGGCGGCAGCAGCGACACACAGGCGCGGCCGCCGACCACCTCGCTGATGGGGTCGAGCCAGCGCGGCCGGGCGCCCGGCGCCACCGCGCGTCGCTTCCACGCCAGCGGCACCGGCAGGGCCGAGCCGGCGGCGAGCAGCCGGCTGGCCGGGCCCAGCCCGTCGGCCTCGGCGCCGATCTGGCGGCGCAGGCGATCGGCGAACCGGGGCAGCGGCTCGGGCTGGTCGCCGTCCCAGGCCACGCTGGTCAGCGCCGGCACGACCCGCCGGCGCCACCGCCACGGGTCGTCGCGTCGGCCCGGCGCGACCGGGACCTGCAGCGACGGCGAGAAGCGGCTGCCGGCGCGGCCGAGGCGGTCGGCCAGCACCAGCGCGGTGGCGTAGGCCCACGCCGCCGCCCGTGGCCCCCGGCCCCCGGCCGGCAGCGCCTGGTACGCGATGGCCAGCGGCACCGCGGTCGGCACCGGCGCCGGCGCCACCAGCGCGGGCCCCGGCGCCGGCGCCAGCGTCGCCTGCGCCAGCCGGCTGGCGATCCGCGCCGCCAGCCAGGCGTGGCCGTAGCCGTCGACGACGCAGTGACAGGTCGAGACGAAGACCCGGTCGCCGCACCGGCCCAGGCCCAGCCACGGCCCGCCGTGCTGGGTCCAGGCTCGCCGGTGCGCGTGCCGCGCCGTGGCCAGCGCCTCGTCGCCGACGGTGACCGCGAGCAGGACCGGGCCGCGCCCCGGCGGCAGGGCCAGGCCGGGGCGGTCGCCCAGGGCCGCCGTCAGCGCCGCGGCGATCACCTCGTCGCCGGCGCTGGCCAGGTCGACCCGGATCCGGCGCCGGCCGATCGCGAACTCGACGACCGCCTCGAGCTGGGCCACCAGGTGAGCGTGGGGCCGCACCACCAGCGCACCGCGCAGCGGCTGGTCGGGCAGCTGCCCGTCGAGCTCGGCCAGCGCCGCCGCGGCGGCCCGGGCCTGCGCCACCGCCAGCGCGATCGGATCGGCCGCCGGCACGGGCCAGGCGATGATCGTGTCGGACGCGGGGTCGGCGTTCGACACCAGGTAGCTCGGCGCGCTCGGGACCACCTCGGCCGCCGCCGCGGTCAGGGTCACGCCCCACCAGCGCGGATCGGCCCACGACACCTCGGCCACCTCGTCGAGCTGGGCGCGCAGGGTCCGGATCCGGTGGGCCCACCGGGTGGGGGTGGTCACGACCGGGCCTCCGCCGCTCCGCCACCGTCGGGTCGAGCCAGCTCGAGCACGTACAGCGGCTGGTCTCGATCGTCCCGGCTGCCGACCAGGGCCAGCCCAGCGGCGCGCGCCTCGGCCAGGACCTCCGACCGGGCCGGCGCGGTGCCGACCACCAGCGGCGCGAACAGCCGGCGCGTGCACCACCCGCGCAGGGCGTCGCGGTGGCGGTGGACGCGGACCGGGTCGGCGTCGGGGTCGAGCTCGGCCAGGACGATCAGGCCACCCGGCCGCACCACCCGGCGCAGCTCGGCGAACGCCGCGGCGCGGTCGGCGACGTGGCGGATGGCCGAGACCGACAGCACGAGGTCGACCTCGCCATCGCCGATCGGCAGGGCCTCGGCCCGGGCCCGGCGCCAGTCGACCCCGGCCACCGGCGCGAAGTCGGGGCTGGGCTCGATGGCGATCACCGTCGCTGCCGGCCAGGCGGCGGCGGCGGCCGCCGCGGTCGTGCCCGGGCCCGCCCCGAGGTCGACCACGCAGCGGACCTGGCCGAGCCGGGTGCCGTGGCGCGCGTGGATGTCCGCGAGCAACCGCTGGTCGACGTCGGTGAAGGCCGGCCGCTCGGCCCACGCATACCGCCGGGCGCTGGCACCGACGAAGGGGCGGCGGTAGCGCGCGTCGATCCAGCGGGTGATCAATCGCACGTCTCGGACCGGCGATAGGCGAGGCCGACGTCGCGCCGGACCAGCCACTCGAGCGCCCACACCCCGAGCGGCTCGACCTCCTCGGCCTTGCACAGGCGGCCGCCGGCGTCGAGGCGCTCGCACGCCTGGCCGGGGAAGTGACAGGGCAGGCGCTTGGGCATGAGGAAGGCCACCGCGATCCCGATCACGCCGGCGAGGACGCGGCCACGGGTGGTCATCCGGGGGTGGTTCACGGCCGGCCAGCATAGTCCGGGCCGACCGACCTGGCACCGCCGGCGCCACGCCGGTCGCGTGAATTCGGGCGGCCCGGGCTGCGGGGCGTGGTGGTAAGGTCCGCCGCTGGAGGGTCCCGCATGCTCGCAGTCGTTCGCCCGCTCGTCGCCACCTCGGCGCTGCTGTCCTCGCTCGCCATCGCCGCCACCGTCGCCGCCTGCGGCGACGACGCCGGCCCGGGGGACGAGCTGCTGGTCCCGGCCCACTGCAACCCGCTGGCGACCGAGGCGGCCTGCGTCATGCCGTGGCCGAGCGGGGCCTACGTCGTCGCCGACGCGACCACCACGACCGGGCGCAAGCTGCTCATCCCGACCGAGGCGTTGCCGACCAACATCGACGGCATCAGCCTCGACCCGACGCCGTGGAACCGGTGGGATGGCTTCTCGCCGGTCGGCCCCATCCTGGCCCGCTTCCCGGGCGGGGTGTCGGCCACCGGCCTGCCGCCGCTGACCGACCCCGACGCCTCGCTGGCGGCGACCTCGCCCATCATCCTGATGAACGTCGCCACCGGCGAGCGCGCGCCGTTCTTCGCCGAGGTCGACATGAACATCGTCGACCCGGCCGAGCGCACGCTCATCATCCGACCGCTCAACCGGCTGACCCCGGGCGCGGTGTACGGCGTCGCCATCCGCTCCGCGGTCAAGAACGCCACCGGTGGCGCGTTGCCGATCTCGGCCGGGTTCGCCGCCGCGCTGGCCGGCGAGACCATCGAGCACCCGCGCTGGGCCGCGGCCACCGCCGACCTGCCGGCCTTCCTGACCCAGCTCGACAGCGCCGGAGTGGCCCGGACCGACCTGGTCATGGCCTGGACCTTCCCGACCGCGTCGGACCAGTTCCTGCAGCGCGACCTGACCCACATGCGCGACGCGGCGATGACGGCGATGGGCACCGACGGCGCCAACCTGGCGGTGACCATGACCGAGCTGCCGCCGCGCGGCACCCTGCGCCGGTACGTCGGCACCTTCACCAGCCCCAGCTTCGTCACCGCCGGCCGTGACCCGGCCTCGATCATCCGCCGTGGCGCCGGCGACCTGCCCGAGCTGAGCGGGACCTGGGACGCGGCCTTCGCCGCGGTCGTGCCCAGCTGCGTGAACACCATGCCGCTGCCGCGCCCGACCATCATCTTCGGGCACGGTATCTTCGGCTCGGGCGAGGACTACCTCGACAACAGCCTGGTCGAGCAGGTCGCCGAGGACTACTGCTTCATCATGCTGGCCGGTGACTTCATCGGCCTGACCATGACCGACCTCCCGCTCGCCCCGCTCGCGGCCAACGACCTCAACAAGGTGCCGCGCATCTCCGAGAAGCTGGCGCAGTCGGTCATCGACTTCATCGCCATGACCCAGCTGTCGCGCGGGCCGCTGCAGACCGCGCCCGAGTTCCGGGTCGGCGCCAACCCCATCATCGACCGCACCCGCACCTACTTCCTGGGCGGCTCCCTCGGCGGCACGATGGGCGGCACCATCATGGCGTACGAGCCCACCATCACCCGCGGCATCTTCGCCGTGCCCGGTGGCAACTGGTCGATGCTGTTCGAGCGCTCGACCGCGTGGGAGATCCTGCAGCCGGCGGCGCAGGGCGCCTATCCCGAGCCCGAGGACGCGCAGATGATCGTGTCGCTGTTCGGCATGCAGATGGAGCTGATCGACCCGATCACCGCCGGCCGCCACGTGCTGCGCGACCCGCTGCCGGGCAGCCCGGTCAAGACCATCCTCATGTGGCAGGCCATCGGCGACTCGCTCGTCAACAACGTGGCGACCGAGATGACCGCCCGCGAGTTCGGCATCCCGGTGCTCGGCCCGAGCGTGAAGGCGCCGTGGCGGCTCGACATCGTGACCGGGCCGCAGCCGAGCGCCTTCTCCATCTACGACGAGCACCGCACGCCGCTGCCGACCGGGTTCAACACCCCCGAGGACGACAACGGCACCCACTCCGGCGTCAACGATCGCCCGGCCATCCTCCGCTCGATCGAGCACTTCGTGAACACCGGCGAGGCCATCAACACCTGCGTGGTCGGTGGCAACGCGGCGCCGTGCGACTGCGCCACCGGCGCGTGCGACTGAGGATTCGATCCGGACTCAGCCCGGCGGCAGCGGGTCGTCCTCGCCGCGGAACAGGCGGGCCCGCACGCGGTCGTGCTGGCGCAGCTTGTAGGCGTCGTGCGAGCAGTCGCCCTGCTCGTTCTGCAGCGCGGTCGTCTTGTCGGCCAGCTGGAACTCGGTCAGCACGAACACCACGTGCGACAGGTCGGGCGTCAGCTCGTGGCGCGGGATGAGGCGCTCGAGCCGCAGCGGCAGGTCGGCCACGAAGTTGACGATGCGGTACTCGCGGCCGGAGAACTCGTTGTACGGCCCGGGCGCGTCGGCCTGGCTCTCGTTGTGGCGTCGACGCAGGTCGCGCATGACCTCGCGCAGGCGGGTGCTGCGCTCGGCCTCGCGGTCGAGGTCGACCAGCTGGTTGACCGACTCGCCCGGCACCACGTAGTTGAACGGGATGAGCTGCCGGGTCAGGGTGACCAGCGTCGGCAGCAGGTCCTCGTGGGTCGGGACGATGATGCGGAAGCGCAGCTTGTCGTAGATGCTGGCGGCCAGGGTCGAGCGCTTGGCCAGCAGCTTGGTGATCTGCGAGTCGCGCGGCTTGCGGCTCCACTCGAACTCGGCGATGGGCGCGCCGGCGGCGCGCAGCGCCTCGACCACCCGCAGCACCTTGAGCTCGACCTCGCGGAAGATGAAGTCGTCGGACACCGACACCTTGGTCAGGGCGGCCCGACCGTTGATGTGGTGGATGATGTGCATGACCTTGAGCACGACGCAGGCCCAGCGCTGGTGCGGGCCCTGGCGCGAGGCCATGAGCAGGAGGTCACGCGCGGCCACGTCGCCGGCCACGTCGTCGGGGATGGCCATGCCGAAGACCCGGGTCAGGTACTCGACCGACGATTCGCGGATGTCCTCGAGCCGGGCCAGCTCGTCGTCGGAGTCAGGGTCGAACTCGTTGAGGCGGAGGAAGCGGTCGACCTCGGCGTGCTCGGAGAAGGCCAGCCGGTGCCAGTCGATGACCGAGTCGCTCTGCAGCAGGATGCGGACCGCCTCGAGGTCGTGCGCGGCCAGCTCATCGAGGGTGGGCGGGCGCGCCACGCTCGGCAGGACGGTGCCAGCCCCGGACATGTGACCAGCATAGCCGATGCGGCCATCCGGCTGGGCCAGGTGGGCACGATCCGCCCGGTCGCGACTCCGGACGCGACGTGAGCGCGCCTCGCGACGGCCTTGGTGCCGGCCGCGTCAGCGCTGCTTCTTGATGCGGAGCGTCGCCGTGAACAGGGAGGTCGCGGCGATGGCGACCATCACGTTACCGATGAGTGCGAGCATGAGCGGCCATCCTAGGGGACGCCCGGGCCGGGCGCGAGATTCTGACCAAGGAAACGCGGGGGGTGGCCGGGGTATTTCGTGCCCGGCCCGTCGGCCCCGTCCTCAGCGCGGGCTCAGCGCAGGACCAGGCCGATGCCGATCCCCGCGGCCAGGGTGATGAGCGCGACCAGCACGATCGGCCAGCGCGACGGCGGGGCCGGGCTGGCGTGGGTCGGCGGCGCGGCCTGGGGCCCGGCCATCGACGCCCCGGCCCGCACGGCCGAGCGGGCCGCGGTCATCCGCGGCGCGCCCCGCACCTGCGACAGGTCGATCGGCGTGAACGCCGCGGTTGGCAGGCCGAGGATGGCCTGCGACAGCGCGGTCTTCATGGCCTGGGCGCTGCCGAACCGCCGCCCGGGGTCCTTGGCCATCGCCGTCTCGATCACCGCGTCGACCGCGACCGGCACCTCCGGCAGGATGGCGCGCGCGCTCGGGATGGGGTGCTCGAGGTGCATGGCCAGCACGTCGAACGGGGCCTCGGCCTCGTACGGGCGGCGGCCGGTGACCAGCTCGAACAGCATGACGCCGGTCGAGTACAGGTCGGCGCGGGCGTCGATGACCGACGACCGGATCTGCTCGGGCGCCATGTAGTGCGGGGTGCCGACGATGGCCCCGGTCGCGGTCAGGCGCACGCCCGAGGCCGGGTCGAGCAGCTTGGCCACGCCGAAGTCGAGGATGACGGTGCGCCCGGTCCGGGTCAGGAAGACGTTGGGCGGCTTGAGGTCGCGGTGGATCACGTCCTGGGCGTGGGCCGCGGCCAGCACGTCGAGCACGTCGATGACCACCTGACAGGCGGTGCCGAGCGGCAGGCGCTGGCCACGGGCGACCACGTCGCCGAGCGACTCGCCGTCGAGGTACTCCATCACCAGGTAGGCCCGGCCGCCGGCCAGGTAGCCGGCGTCGGTCACCTTGACCACGCCGTCGTGATCGATGCGGTTGATGAGCTGGGCCTCGAGCAGGAGGCGCTGCGCGCTCTGGGCGTCGTCGGGCGTGCCGGTCGCGTGCAGGACCTTGAACGCCGCCTTGGAGCCGATGTCGATGTGGACCGCCTTGTACACCTCGCCCATGCCACCCGAGCCGAGCCGGGCCACCAGCGTGTAGCGGCCGATCTGCTCGCCGAGCAGCGCCCCGGGCTGGCGCGGCACCATGCGCTGGTTGTCCTTGCGACAGCCGCCGCCGACGTCGGCGCGCGATCCGCAATCGGGGCAGTAGTAGTTCATCGGGCGGGGCTGGGTGGGGGCGGGCGGGGTCAGGGCCGCTTGCGCAGGAGGCCACGCGACGACCACCACGACCATATCAGGAGGCCGGCGGCGATCCGAGCGGTCCACCAGCCCCATTCGGCCCGCGACAGCTCGCCGCGGCCCTCGAGGATGACGGCGATGGCGGCGCCGGCGATGCCGACCCCGGCGTAGATGACCTGGTGGCCGAGCCGGTACATGAGCCGGCTCGACGCCTCGAGGTTGCCGAAGCGAACCCGGATGTCGCCGCTGTGCGCGGTCTTGACCAGCTTGCGCAGGTCGCCGGGCAGGGCGGCGACGTTGACGACCAGGTCCTTGGACGCCTGCATCAGCAGCAGCGACAGGTCGCCGTCGTCGCCGACCACGAAGCGCTCGAGGTACGGCCGGATGACCGTCATCGGGTTGAGCGTGGGATCGAGCTCGGTGCACAGCCCCATCAGCAGGAGCAGCGTGCGCTCGAGGATGATCAGCTCCTTGGGCACGTGGAAGTTGGCCGACAGCTCGCGCAGCGAGATGTCCATCTTGCGCAGGTCGGCCAGGCTCTCGAGCGACTTCTGCGGGTCGAACTTGATGTCCTTGAGGTTGAGCGACTCGAGCGAGATGTTCTCCTGGAAGCGGGCGTGGAAGTACTCCACCACCTGCTCGAACACCCGCTCGTCGGCGCCGCGGGCGACGAAGCCCATCTGCTTCATGGCGCGGACGATGCGGCCGGTGTCGCCCGACAGGCCGCCCTGCAGCAGCTCGACCATGCCCTGGCGCAGCTTGGGCGGGATCTCGGCGACGGCGCCGAAGTCGAGGAAGACCAGGGTCGGGTCCTCGCCGGGCCGGTCCGGGTCGACCCGGACCAGCAGGTTCCCGGGGTGCGGATCGGCGTGGTAGACGCCGTCGGTGAAGATCTGCTGGCAGTAGACCTCGACCACCTGCCGGGCCAGGGCGCCGCGGTCGATGCCGAGCCGGCGCAGCGCGGCGACGTCGGACACCTTGCAGCCGTCCTCGAAGTGGGTCACCAGCAGGCGCGCGGTCGACAGCTCGGCCACCACGGTCGGGAAGGCGACGTCGGCCCGGCCCTCGAAGTTGACGGCGATGCGGTCGACGTTGGTGGCCTCGGCCCGGAAGTCGAGCTCCTCGAGGACGATGGCCCGGACCTCGCGGAACAGCTCGTCGAGGCCCTGGTACGGCACGAACCACTGCACGATGTGGAAGATGCGGCGCAGCGTGCGCAGGTCGGAGTCGACGATCTGCTCGATGCGCGGGTACTGCACCTTGACCGCGACCTTGGTGCCGCTCGGCAGCCGGGCCAGGTGGACCTGGCCGATCGAGGCCGAGGCGATCGGCATCTCCTCGAGCTGGGCGAACACCTCCGACGGCGGACGGCCCAGCTCCTCGCGGATGCGGGCCTCGATGTCGGGGAACGGCCGCGGCGGCACCGCGTCCTGCAGGCCCTCGAGCTCGCGCCGGAACTCCTCGGGCAGGAAGTTGCTCATGATGCTGATGAGCTGCCCGACCTTGATGTACAGGCCCTGCAGGCCACAGATCGCGCTCTCGATGCGGCGGGCGTTGCGCAGGTGGGTCCGGTGCAGCGCCTGCTCGACCCACTCGTCGGAGCGGAAGCGGGCGGCCAGGCGCAGCCACAGGTAGCTGAGGATGACGCGGAAGGTGGTGGCGTAGGCGCGCCAGGTACGCAGGAACCGCGCCGGCGGGCGGGCTGGTGGCCGCGTCTGGTACTTCACGCCGGCGCGCGCGGTGCGGGCGGCGATGGAGTCGAGGCCGGCCACCGGCGCCGCGCTGGCCTGGGCGGCCGCGACCGCGGCCGGGCCGGTGCGCCGGGTCGGCCGGGCGTCGCCATCGCCGTCGCCGTTGCCGCCGCCGTTGCCGTCGGGCGCCCTGGGCGCACCTTCGCGCTCGCGATCTGCAGCGCGGGGGCCGTCGACCATCACGCCGGGCAGCATACAGCCCGGCGGTCGGCGCCGGGGGCCTCGATTGACAGCCCTGGCGATCGGCGGTACCCCAGGCTCGATGGCCGCCCCCGACGACGAATCACCCGCTGCCCCGCAGCCCGGCGCCCCCGGCTCCGGCTCGCCTGGCGCCGGCGCCGCCAGCCCGGGCCCGGCTGACCGCGACGGCGACGGCCTGTCCGATGGCATCCGCCAGCGTATCGAGGCGCTGGTGCCGGAGATGGTCAAGCGCACCTTCGCGGCCGGCCTCGGCGCCCTGTTCCAGACCGAGGAGGGCCTGCGCAAGCTGGCCAAGGACGTGCAGATCCCCGACGTGGCCGGCTACATCGCCTCGTCGGCCGACGCCACCAAGGACCGCGTGCTCGAGGTCATCGCCCGCGAGACGCGCGAGTTCCTGCAGCACGTCAACGTCGCCGACGAGCTGGCCCGCCTGCTGACCACGCTGTCGTTCGAGATCCGGACCGAGGTCCGCTTCATCCCCAACTCCGAGCGCCTCGGCAAGGTCGAGCCGGACGTCAAGACCGCGGTTCGCCTCAAGCGGACCGGGCGCGACAGCACCAGCCCCGACGGCAAGGACAAGGACGGCAAGGACAAGGACGGCAAGGACAAGGACGACGACGATCCCGACGAGCGCGAGCGCACGTCGCGCCTGCGCTTCTGGCGGCGCGGCGAGAGCCGGGACCGCGACGGCGACGAGAGCGACGACCCGCTCGAGTAGTCATGGCACGCGTGGTGGCGGTGTTGCGGCAGGTGCTGGCGACCATCCCCGGCGCGCCGCTGGTGCTGGCGGCCCTGGTCACCGCGCTGGTGCTGCCGACCACGCCGCCCGGCGTGGTCGCCGCGGTGGTGGCGATCGTCGGCCTCGCCGTCGCCGCCGGCCGGGCCTGGCGCGGCCTGCTCGGGCCGGCCGAGGCCGCGCCGCCCTGGCCCGGCTGGGCCGCCGGCGTGGTCGCGTACGCGGTGGTCGGGCTGGTGGCGTGGCACGTCTTCGCCGACACCCTCGACACACGCCTGGTGTGGAACCAGGGCGACTGGAGCCCGCAGGCGGTGGCCGTGCAGCTGACCGCGCGTGCGCTCGAGGACGGGCGGCTGCCAACCTGGACCCACACGCTGTCGACCGGCGACTCGCCGCTCGAGACCTACCCGGCGCTGACCTACCTGCTGGCGGGCGCGCTGACCGCCACCCTCGACGCCGGCGACCGGGTCCTCAACGTGCTCCTCGGCCTCGGCATCGCCGCCCACCTGGCGGTGGCGTGGGGCCTGATGCGGCTGGCGCGCCGGTTCGTGAGCTGGCCGCTGGTGACCCTGGTCGGGGTGCTGGCGGTGGTCGAGACCGGCAGCACCGCGTCGGGCGGCAGCAACGGCATCCTGGCCTGGGGCCTCCTGCACAACGCGGTCGGGCAGGCGCTGTTCGTGGCCGCGCTGGTCGCGGTGGTCGACGCGGTCAGGCGACCGCGCCTGTCCACCTCGGTCACGATCTGGTGCACCACCGCGCTGGCCTGCGCCGCGCACCCCAGCATGCTCATCGGCACCGCCGGGCTCATCGTCGCCCTGCTGGTGACGGCGGCGCTGGCCGACGACGTCCCGGCGCGGCGCCCGCTGCTGGCGGCGCTGCACCTCGGGCTCGGCCTGGCGCTGGCGGCGGCGGTGTGGATGCCGCTGGGGCAGCGCCTGCTGCTGTACGGCCAGCACTTCGGCACCCCGCCCGATCCGGCCGGCGACTGGCTCGGCAAGCTGCTGCGCGAGCCGGTGCCGCGCTCGGCGTTCGAGGCGGCGATGTACCTCGGCTACGCCGGGCTGCTCCTGGCGCTGTGGTCGCGCAAGGCGACCGCGGTCATGGTCGCGCTCGCCGGCGGGCTGTTCGTGACCGGGCTGGCCGACGGCTGGTACAGCACGCTCGGCCTCGGGCCCAGCCTGGAGGTGGCGCGGCTGGGCGCGCAGCGGGTCGAGGCGCTGGCCAAGCCGATGGTGTACGTCGGCTTCGCGCTCGCGCTCGGCCACGGCGTCGCCGTCGCTCGTGAGCGCTGGCCCGCCACCCACCGGCCGGTGGTGCGAGCCGCTCTCGTCTCGGTGCTGGTGCTGGCTGGCGTGCGGGCCGGCGGCGCCTGGTACCACGAGCTGCGGCTCAAGGCGCAGGCGTACGCCCGGGCCGAGATCGCCGACGCCGATGGCTTTCGCCAGCTGGTGGCGTGGGCCCGCGATCGCCGCGGCGAGCAGCGGCCCGACGCCTTCGCCCGCATCCTCGTCGACGGGCCGCACCACGGCGTGCACCTGGCGCACGCCGCCGGCCTGCCCAGCGTGCACCTGACCGCGCTGCCCGACGTGCTGCTGCGCGAGCGGATCGAGGACGGCTCGGCCGCCAGCCTGCACCGGTTCGGCGTGCGCTGGGCGGTCAAGCAGGGCGGGCCGCCGGCCCACGGCAACCCGGCGCGTGAGCAGGCGTTCGGCTCGTGGTTCGTGCGTGAGGTCGACGGCTGGGACGGCCAGTTCGCGCGGATCGAGCGCGGCGCCGGCACCGTCACGGTGACCCGCCTCGACGAGGAGCGCATCGAGCTCCGGCTCGACCCGGCGCCGGGCGCGGCCGACCCGCACGCGCCCGCCCTGGTCGCGCTCGGCATGGGCTACTACCCGCGCTGGCGCGCCCGCGACGGCGCCGGCCGGTCGCTGCCGCTGTACGCCCTGCCGTCGACCGAGCACAGCGTGCTGCACGTGCCGGCGCTGTGGATGCGGCCGGGCACGGTCGTGCTCACCGCCGACGCGGCGCTGCCGTCGGACGACGACGGCCGGTGGCTGACCCGGGTCGCGGCGCTGCTGGCCGCCGCGATCGTCGTGGTGTGGAGCGTCGGGCCCTGGCGCCGCCGCCTGCTGCGCGGCGCGGCGCGGTGGCGGGCGCGGCTACGGGCGCGCCGGCTGCCGGTGCGGTCGGCCCTGGTGTGGGCCGCGGCCGCGCTGGTGCCGGCGGCGGCGCTGTGGAGCTGGGCTGGCCCGGCCAGGGCCCTGCGCCTGGGCGTCGGCCTGCGCGGCGCGGCCGAGGTGCGCTACCGCGTCGGCGCCGGCCGGTGGCGGCCGTGCTCGTACCACGCCACCCTCGGCCACTACCGCTGCGACGACCACGCCATCGTGTTCGACAGCATGGCGGCGGTGCTCAACGACGCCGCCTCGTCGTGGCCGTACGTGACGCCGGCGCTGTGGCTGCGCAACACCACCGCCGGCGAGGTCGAGCTCGAGCTCGAGCTCGAGGCCCACCTGGCCGGTTCGTACCAGGGCGGCACCAGCGGCGGTGCCGCCACCCTCGAGGTCGACGGGGAGGCCGCGGTGACCCTGCGCGGCCCCGGCCGGCCGCTCGAGTACGACGACCACGGTCGACGGCGGGTCGTCGTGCGGGCCTTCGCCTCGGATCCGGCGCTCAAGATCGCCGTCGTCGCCACCTCGACCCTGGCCCCGCCGCGCCCGCACCTGCGCCCGCCGCCGGCGGTGGCTCCGGCGAACCTGCCCTGACCCCTAGAGCACCGAACGGTTTGAAGTGCCTGCTGCGACGCGACCTTGCGGGCGCCTCCGGGCGTACGTCCGATGCTCGCTCGTCACGTAGGACACTACGCTCCTCGCTGCGCTTCGGGCGTGCGCCCGGATCCGCCTCGCAAGTCCGCGTCTCGCGACGGCATTCAAACCGTTCGGTGCTCTAGCAGGCTGCTGAAACGCCCGTGCCGGCGGCTCCTGCCGACGGGACGGGCTCCGTGTCTTCAGCAGCCTGCGAGATCAAAATAATGACTAGCAGGATGCTTCTTCAGCATCCTGCTAGATCGCGATGGGTTCGCCGCGCTCGAGCTTGCCGATGAGCTCCCCGAACTCCCGCTCGGCGCCCGGGTAGACCAGGCTGGCCAGCTCGGTCATGAGGGCTCGATCTAGCTCGGCCGCAGCGGCCTGGAACATGCCGCCGAGGTCGGCGATGTCGGCCCGGCGCTTGTTGCGGTCGCGCCAGGGGCTGACCGCCGCCAGGAACTTGAGGGCGATCAGCACCTCGGTGCGGGGCACGCGCCAGTCGCCCACGGTCCGCAGCTCGGTCAGCGCGCGTTGGAACAGGGCATGGTTGGTCGACCGGATCAGGTCGACGTCGATGGCACGCAGCTGCACGGCCGCGCCGATGTCGTTGGCGTCGAGGTCTCCGAACTCGGTGCGTAGCGCTGCGATCACTGCCGCGATCTTGGTGCCCTCGACGATGAAGTCGAAGTCGGCGGTGGCCCGGGGCTCGGTGATGAGCCCGATCGCGTGCGCGCCGACCAGGCCCCAGGCGGCGTCGCACCGCGTGAAGGTGGCGACCACCTTGAGGATCTGCTGTTCGTTCATGTCCCACCTCGCGAGCGTGCGCCGGCCGAACAAGGCGCGGTGCGTCGCCAGCACCGCCATGGATCGGCGGATCGCGTCCGGGATACCCGCCGGGCTCACCATCCCCGCGACTGTACCCGATCCGGCCGGGCCGGCGGCGGCCTCACCGCCGGGCCAGCAGCTCGGCGGCGTGCAGCGCGTGGTACGTGATGATCATGTCGGCGCCGGCGCGGCGAAACCCGGTCAACGTCTCGAGCACGATGCGGTCGCGGTCGATCCACCCGTTGGCGGCGGCGGCCTCGACCATGGCGTACTCACCGCTGACGTTGTAGGCCGCGACCGGCATGTTGATCTCATCGGCGACGGCGCGGATGACGTCGAGGTAGGCCAGGCCGGGCTTGACCATGACGATGTCGGCGCCCTCGGCCACGTCCATCGACACCTCGCGCAGGGCCTCGGCGATGTTGCCGGGGTCCATCTGGTAGCCGCGGCGGTCGCCCGACTGCGGCGTCGACTGCGCGGCGTCGCGGAACGGGCCGTAGTAGGCCGAGGCGTACTTGGCCGAGTACGCCATGATCGCGGTCTGGTCGAAGCCCTCCTCGTCGAGCGACTCCCGGCAGGCGCCGACGAAGCCGTCGAGCATGCCGGACGGGGCGACGATGTCGACCCCGGCCTTGGCGTAGCTGACCACGGCGCGGGCCAGGTTCTCCAGGGTGGCGTCGTTGTCGAGCGCGCCGTCGTGCAGCACGCCGCAGTGGCCGTGGTCGGTGTACTCGCAGAAGCAGGCGTCGGCGATGACGATGAGGTCGGGGCAGCGCTTCTTGATCGACTTGATCGCGCGCTGGACCACGCCGCCGCCGTTCCACGCCTCCGACCCGACCGCGTCCTTGCGCTCGGGGATGCCGAACAGGATCACCGCCGGGATGCCGAGGTCCCAGGCCCGGGCCGCCAGCTCGGTCGCCTTGTCGACCGACAGGTTGAACTGGCCGGGCATCGACGGGATGGGCCGCTCGACCCCGGTCCCGGGCACGACGAAGATCGGGTACACGAAGTCGTCGGCCGACAGGCGGGTCTCGCGGACCATGCGGCGGAGGGCGTCGGTGCGGCGCAGGCGGCGCGGGCGGTAGTCGGGGAAGTTCATGCCCGCCGTGGATACAACGTGGCGACCGCGTTGGCTACTCCAGCCGGGGTCGGCGCGTCGGCGACGGCGTCGACCCGGCCGAAGCGGGCCTGCCAGGCGGCGGCGGTGGTGGCGCCGATGGCGACCAGCCGGCACCCCGGCGCCGGGGCCGCGCCGAGCTGGGCCAGCGCCAGCACCTGCGACGGCGCGAAGGCGATGAGCGCGCCCAGCCGGCCGCTGGCGGCGTCGGCCAGCACGGCCTCGACCGCGGCGTCGACCGGACACGCCACCGTGCGATAGGCGACCCGATCGTCGACCTCGACCCCGGCCGCGCGCAGGGCGTCGAGCAGCTCGTCGCGCCCACCCTCGGCGCGTGGCACCAGCACCTGGCGCGGGCGCGGCGCCTGGGCCAGCAGCTCGGCGGCCAGACCGAGCGCGTCGGCCCGCTGCGGGACCCGGGCCGCCACCCCGTGCTCGGCCAGGGCGGCGGCGGTGGCCGGGCCGACCGCCCACACCGCGCCGGCCGGCACGGTCCCCGCCAGCGCCGCGGCCAGGGCCCGCGCCGCGCTGGCGCTGGCGACGACGATGGCGTCATGGCCGGCCCGCGCCGCCACCCGCAGCGCGGCCTGCTCGGTCGCGCTGGCCGGCACCGTGGTGGTCACCGCGACCGCGATCGCGTCGACGCCGATGGCCGCCAGCGCGGCCTGGTACGGCGCGGCGGCGGCGGCGGCTCGGGTCAGGGCGACGCGCACCCGAGGATGGTAGCCGATCGCGCCGCGCCAGCCGCCCGCCCGCGCTGGCCGGCGCGGCGCCGACGTTGTAGCGTCCGGGGGTGCTCGCACCCACGCCTGTCGTCTCTGGTCCCGGTCGGGGCGTGCTGGCCGCGCTCGCGCTGGCCGCGCTGGTCGGTTGCAGCAGCCGGGGTGAGCCGGCCGGGGCCCCGGCCGTGACCTCCCCACCACCCGCCGGCAGCGCTGGCCCGTCGACGCCGCCGGGCCAGGGCGCGGCGCTGCCAGCCAAGGTGATCCTCACCGGCAGCCAGGGCGAGGTCACCGTCGGGGTCGAGGTGGTGTCGACCCCGGCCGCCATCCAGCGCGGCCTGATGTACCGCGAGTACCTGGCGCCCGACGCCGGCATGTTGTTCCTCATGCCCGACGAGGACGTCCAGCGCTTCTGGATGCGCAACACCCTCATTCCGCTCGACATGCTGTTCATCAACAAGGAGCTCGAGGTGGTCGGCGTGGTGGCCCAGGCCGAGCCGCGGACCGAGACCTCGCGCCACGTCGACCGACCGTCGTCGTACGTGCTCGAGGTCAACGGCGGCTGGGCCGCGGCGCACGGCGTCGGCGCCGGGGCCCGGGCCCGGTTCGACGGCGTGCCGGCGCGGAGCCCGGCGCCGTGAGCGCGCCGGCGCCGCGGGTCATCGGCCCGTACAAGTTCGTCGAGCTGTCGGTGGTGACCGACGACACCCTCGAGGAGTGTGTCAACGAGTGGGTGACCCAGGGCTGGCACCTCGATCGCATCCACTTCGTCACCACCGACGCCTCGCGCCGGCCTGGCATGGCCTTCGTCGGCTTCGTCCGCGCCGCCGGGGCCGCGCCCGCCAGCGCGCCCGCGCCTGGGGCCAAGCCCGGCTCGACCACCGCCCCGCTCGGCCTGGCGGCGCGGCTGGCGGCGCATGCCGCCGAGGACGCCGAGGTGGCGTCGGCGGCGCCGACCACGCCGACGGTCGAGCCCGACCAGGCGCCCGACCTGGTGGCGCCGAGCGCGCTGCGCGGCCAGCGCCGCGCCGCCACGCCGACCGTGCCGGGGCGCCGCCGCAGCGGCGCCGGCACCTTGCCCGGCCGCGCCGGGGAGCGCGGCGGCGGCAAGCGCTGACCGGAGCTGGCGAGCCGGCGGCCGGCTCGCCGTCGTTCACTTCGGCTTGGGCGCCTTCTTCGAGCGGAACTTCTTCTCGCCCTTGGCCATGATCTCCGCCTGGTAGTACTTGGCGGCGGGGACTCCCGAGGCCTGGGCGATCTTCAGCTTCTCGTCGATGATCGCCTTGAACTGCTCGGGCGGCAGCGCGCCGGGGATCATCGTGCCGTTGATGAAGAAGCTCGGGGTGGCCTGCACGCCGAACTTGCCGAGCTCGGCCATGTCGTCCTCGATGCGCTTGGCACAGTCAGGCCCCTTGAGGTCGGCGCTGAACTTGGCCACGTCGAGGCCGAGCTTCTGCGCCATGGCCGTCACCGCCGCCTCGTTCATCTTCGACGGATCGCGGCTCGACGCGTAGGCGCCGAAGCCCTCCTCCCAGAAGAGCGTCTTGAACTCCATGAACTTGCCCTGCCGCCCGGCCGCGCACGCGGCCTTGTGGCCGGTCATCGCGGTGTCGGGGTGCACGACCATGTTCTTGTACGCGACGCGCACCTTGCCGCCGTACTCCTTGACCAGCTCCTTGAGGGTCTGACCGACCCTCTGGCAGTAGGGTCAAGCGAAGTCCCACGCCTCGATGATTGTCACGTAGGCGCCGCTGGTCGGGCCGTCGATCTGGTTGCCGTCGATGTTGACCGCGAACACCGCGTCGGGCGCCGGCTCGCGCGCCTCCTCGGCCTCGGCCTGGGCCTTCTGCTGCTGGTACACCTTGTCGAGGAAGGCCAGCGCCTCGCCGCGCGTGCCGACCGTCTCCTCCAGCTTGGCCAGGCGCGCGCTCATGCCGGCGCCGAGCTTGGCGTCGACCAGCTTGTCGATGCGCTGGGCGATGTTGCTGTCGAGCGCGGTCGAGACCTTCTGATCGAGCATGCTGCCCTCGATCTTCTGGCCGACCTGCTGGGCGATCTTCTGGTCGACCGCGCCGCCCATGACCTGGTTGAGGCGGGCCTCGACCTTGTCCTGGACCATCTGCTCGAGCTTCTGCTCGATCTGGCTGGTGGCCTCGCCGACCTTGGTCGCGATCTGCTGATCGATCTTCTTCTGGTCGGGCTTGCAGGCGGTCACGGCCGCGGCGGCCAGGACCGCACACAGCGCGGTGCCAACGGTGGAGCGAGGGCGCGTCATGGAGCGGCACTATGCCGCGCGGGAGGGCAAAAGGCCAGGGCCCGGACGGGCGGGACAGTGCGTTGTCCGGCGGCGTCCGATCTGCGGCCGCGCGTGGTGCCAGGTCATCGGATTCCTTGAGGGTGGCGCCTGGTCTCGCGGTTGCTCAGAGGGGCCGGCATGAAACACGTCATCACCTCGTGGCTGGCCTTCTCCATCCTCTCGGTCGTCGGCGCCGGCGGCGGCGCGTCATGCGCCGACACCATCCCCTCGGAGATCGGGCGCGACCGCGGCGGCGCCGACGCCGGCGCGTTCACCCTGGTCATCCTGTGGCCGCCGCGCCTGTGTGGGCAGGCCGAGCGGGTGGTGGTCGAACTGGAGGCGCGCAGCGGGCGGTCTCGCCAGGTCGGCGTGCCGTGTGTGCTCGACCGGCTCGACCTCACCGTCGAGCAGCTCGGCTCGTACTGGGTCCGGGCCCGGGCCTTGACCGACGGCCCGGCGCCGCGGGTGGTGGCCTGTGCCCATGCGCCCTTGGTCATCGACGGCCCCGGCGTGGTGTGGCGGCCCGAGCTGACGCCGTCGACCGGCCCGTGCTGACCTGAACCTCGGCTCGGTGGTGCACACTCCGGTCATGCGACCGTGGCGGCAGTCGATCGAGGCCGGGCTGGTGGTGCGTGAGTACGGCGACCCGGCCGGGGCGCCGGTGGTGTACGTGCACGGCCTGGGCGAGTCGGGCCGGTGCTGGTTGCCGCTGCTGGCCGAGCCGGCGCTGGCCGGGCTGCGCCACGTCGTCGTCGATCTGCCCGGGTATGGCCGGGCGGCGTGGCCGGGCGCCGGTGAGGCCCAGGGCCTGGCCGAGGTGGCGGCACACCTGGCGCGCTGGTGGGGCGACCCGCGGGTGATGGTGGTCGGCCACTCGATGGGCGGGGTGATCGCCACGTTGTGGGCCGAGTGCGCCCCGGCGGCGCTGGCGGCGGTCGCCAACCTCGACGGCAACCTGTCGCTGGGCGACTGCACCTTCAGCGGTCAGGCGGCGGCGGTGCCGGCGGCGCAGTTCGACGAGGCGGCGCTGGCGGCGATGCGTGGCCGGGTGGCCGACCGGGCCGGGGTCGGGCCCGGCGCCGACGCGGCGCTGCGCGGCTACGCCGCCAGCATGGCGTTCGCCGATCCGGCGGTGCTGCACCGTCACGCCGTCGACCTGGTGACGATGAGCACGGCCGAGGACCTGGCCGCGCGCCTGGCCGCGTTACCGGTGCCGAGCGTGTACCTGGCCGGCACGCCGGGCGGGTGTTGCGCGCGTTCGCGCCAGCTGCTGGACGCGGCTGGCGCGCGCTGGACCGCCATCGACGGCAGCGGGCACTGGCCGATGATCGACCAGCCGGCGGCGACGGCGGCGGCGGTGCGGGCGCTGGCGCGTGAGGCCGGCCTGGCGGACCGCTGAGTCGGGCACCGGGGTGATTTCGTGAAGTCGCGCACCGGGTCGGGTAGGGTGCGGCGGTGGCCCGGCGCGTCGCGCTCATCGTCAACGCCCGCGCCCGCGGCCTGGGCGGCGGCGAGCGCCGGGCGCTGAGCCGCGCCGCCGCGGCCGGGGTGACGGTGGTCGAGACCACCAGCCTCGACCACGCCCGCGCCGAGATCCGCCGGCTGGTCGCGACCGGCCTCGACGTGCTCGGCCTGGCCGGCGGCGACGGCACGGTGGTGATGGGCCTGACCCTGCTGGCCGAGGCCTGTCGCGGCGCCGGCGTGGCCGAGCCGACGGTGGCGGTCGTCCCGCTCGGCACTGGCAACGCCTTCGCGCGCGCCCTGCGCGATCTCGACCCCGGGCTGGCGCGGGCGCTGCCGGCGCGGCTGGCCCAGCTGATCGACCCGGCGCGTACGCCGGTGGCGGTGCGCACGCTGTCGGTCCTGGGCGTGCGCACGCCGTTCTGCGGCTTCGGCATCGACGCCCAGCTGCTCGAGGATCAGCGCGACGTGTCGGCCGCCATCGATCGCATCCCGCTGGTGCGCGGCGTGCTCGGCCCGCGCGCCCGCTACGCCGCCTCGGTCGCGCTGCGCTCGGCGCCGCTGTGGATGCTGTCGGACCGGCCCGAGGTCACGCTGCGTAACCTCGGCACGCCGGCGCGCGAGGTGCGGGGCGCGGACGCAGCCCTGGTGCGCGAGGTGCCGGCGGGCGCGGTGATGTGGAGCGGGCCGTGTACGCTGGCCGCGTGCGCCACCATCCCGTACTTCGGGTTCGGCCTGCGCATGTTCACCTTCGCCAGCAGCGTCGGCGACCGCTTCCAGGTCCGCGCCAGCGACGCCGGCGTGCTGGAGATCCTGCGCCACGCCCCGGCCGCCTTCCGCGGCCGGTACTTCACCGACCAGACCCACGACTTCCTGGCCGACCGCATCGAGATCGAGCTCAGCGCCCCGGTCGCGTTCGAGGCCGGCGGCGAGCTGCTGGGGCATCACCAGCGGGTCGAGGTCGCGCTGGCCGCCCCGATCCGCATGCTCTAGCAGGGCGCTGAGAAACGCCGCGCAGCGGCGTTTCTCGCGCCCTGCTCCCGTGCCCGTGCCCGTGCCCGTGCCCGTGCCCGCTCCGTGCCCGCGCGACACACGCGACACGCGCCGTCTCACCGCGTCAGCGCGTCGATCACCGCGGCGCGGCACGTCGGCGGGAACAGACCGTCGTCGGCGTGCAACCGGCGGTACGCGTCGGCCACCGGCGCGGCGACGGCGCGGGCCAGGTCGTCGCGCCGGACCAGCTCGCTCGCCGTGATCTGGTAGGCCACCGGCAAGAGCGCGTTGGCCACCTCGCTGCCGCTCGGTCCGAACGGCAGCCGGCCCCAGGTGATGAACTCGACCGCGCCGTCGCCGTCGAGGTCGCGCAGCCACGGCAGCGGCGCCAGCGCCGCCGCCTCGGCGACGAGCAGGCGCCAGCCCACGGTCGACCCGGTCACGCAGGCCCAGCGCGGCGCGGTCCCGGCGCCGGCGTCGACGGCCAGGCCGATGGCCCAGAACCGGCCGGAGCCGCCCGGGCCGTCGAGGGTGGCGTGGGCCCGGCCGCCGGCGCCGACCGGCCCGGCCTGGCAGTCGTCGTCGTCGTCGTCGTCGCCACAGCCGGCCACCAGGGCGGCCGCGGGATCGAACCCGGTCGGGCAGTCGTCGTCGGGCGCGGCCACTGGGGCCGCGCGCAGCGGGATCCGCGCCGGCGCGAACACGTCGTCGATCAGGAGCGGACAGGCCCCGGCGACGATGGGGTGAACCACCGGTGCCGCGGCGCCAACGGGGTCCGCGTCGGTCGGCGCGGCGTGTTGGACGGCACTGGCCGGGGCCGCGCCGAGAAGGTCCGGCCCCGCCGGCGGCGTCGCGCCGCAGGCCGCCGCCAGCGCTGCGGTGACGGCCACCGCGCGCGCGCGGCCGTGTGGGCTCACGGGATGTACTCCAGGCCGAGCGACGGGAAGACCGGCAGGCCGCGGGTGTAGCTGCGCATCGTGTAGGTCTCGTCGTAGGTGACACCCTCGGCGTTGGCCCGGTTGCTGACGTTCTGCACGTCGAGGTACAGGCTGAGCGTGCCCCACGGCCGGGTCCACACCCGGTCGGCCCGCAGGTCGAGCTGCCAGAACGCCGGCAGCCGGGCCGACAGCGTCGGTCCGTCGATGGGCACCACGTCGCCGTCGGCGTCGACGGTGGTGCCGGCGACCGGCGTGTACGGGTTGCCGGTGGTGAAGCGGAAGCGCCCGCCCAGGCGCCAGCGGCCGAGGGTGACGGCGCCGACCGCGGTCGCGCTGTGCGGCTGGTCGAGCACGTACGGCAGCAGCACGTCGCCGCGCGACGGGTTGCGCCGCATCGACCGGCCGTAGGTGTAGGCCAGCCAGCCGGTCCACGGCCCGGCCGAGCGGCGGGCGATCAGCTCGAGCCCATAGGCGTGGCCGGTGCCGATGGCCTCGCGGTAGCTGTACGACCCGAACTGCTCGTCGACCAGCTCGCGGCTGATGCCGAGCAGCCCGCCCGACTCGGTCCCGCCGTTGTCGGAGATGGGGGTGGCGTTGGAGATGGCGTCGACCGGCAGCTGGCGCAGGTCCTGGTAGTACGCGGTGGCCGACAGCTCGGTGGCGTCGCCGACGACGGCCTTGGCTCCGGCCGAGCCCTGCAGCGCCGTCGATCCGCGCATCACCCGATCGCCGAAGATGGGGTCGAGGTCGGTCACCAGCGGCGGTGAGTGGTACAGGCCGATCGCCTGCTCGAGCTCGATGCCGTGGCCGAGCCGCTCGATCGCGACCAGGCGCGGATCGATCGTCGCCTGCTCGGCCAGGCCCATGTAGTCGGCGCGCAGGCCGGGCCGGATCTCGAGCCGGTCGCGCGCGGCGAACCACGACTGCTCGAGCCACACGCCGGCGTCGCCGCTCCAGCGGGTCAGGCCGCGCTCGATCGGCATGTCGGGCGACGGGTCGGCCGGGCTCGGCGGCGGGGTGTTGAGCAGGGTGTAGCCGTGCCGGGCCAGGCCGCCATCGACGCCGAGCGACAGCGTGCCGCCGGCGGCCGGGGTCGCCAGCTCGGCCCGCAGCGACACCGGCACCATCCACCGGTGCAGGCCCTTGTCGATGTCGTTGTGGTTGGCGCGGCCGTTGACGTCGTCGATGCCGACCGAGGGCACGATCGAGAACGAGGTCGCGCCGCGCACCGCGCGGTAGCGCAGGCCGAGGCGGGCGAAGCGCGACGCGTACGAGAAGCTCTTGACGTTGCTGGTGTCGATGCCGCCGGCGCTGGGATCGTCGGGGTCGCGGATCAGGCGCAGCTTGTCGTCGGACGCGAACACGATCGCCATCCAGCGGCCGTCGCCCGACTGCCAGCGGGCCTGGGCGTCGAGGTAGCGCGGGGCCAGCGACAGGTCGAGGTTGGCGGCGGCGACGATGGCGTCGAAGTACGAGCGGCGCACCCCGAGCAGCCAGCTGCCGCGGGCCGGGCCCGGGCCCTCGGCCACCGCGGCGGCGTGGATGAGGCTGAGCTCGCCGCCGGTGCGCCAGCGATCGCCCCGCCCGGCGCGCGAGGTGATGACCGCGACGCCGCCCAGGCCGCGTCCGTAGCGGGTGCTGGCGCCGCCGGGCTGCAGGCTGATCTCGTCGACCGCGGCGGTCGGCACGAACGAGGCCAGGCCGCCGAAGTGGTACAAGAGCGGCACCTCGATGCCGTCGAGGTAGACGTTGGTGTCGCGCGGGGCGGTGCCACGCAGGGCCAGGCCGCCCAGCCCGAACGGCGCGCGGGCGACGCCCGGCATGCTCTGCAGCGCGCGCAGGGCGTCGTTGCCGGCGCCGGGCAGGGCGCGGATCTCGGCGGTCGACAGCCGCAGCGGCGGCCCGGTCGGGGCTCGGCCCGACACCTCGATCACCTCGCTGTCGGGGCGGGCGGCGTCGGCCGACAGCCGGATGGCCAGGGTGTCGCCGATCCGGGCCGAGCCGAAGTACGGCGCGTAGCCCTCGGCCACGACGATGACCTCGAGCCGGCCGAGCGGCAGGGTGTCGATCACGAACCGACCGTCGGCGTCGGTCTCGGCCTGGGCGTCGCCGATGACGACGGTGGCCGCGGCCAGCCCGACCCCGGTGGCGTCGTCGACGACCTGGCCGCTGGCGGCGCGCTCGGCCCGGGCCGTGTTGGCCAGGGCGGTCGCCACCAGGGCGATCACCACGAGGCAACGAAGCGGCCAGGTCATGGCGGCGACGGTAGCATCGCTGGTCGCGCGGGCGCCGCCGGTCCGGGGCCGGTGCTACCCTGGTCACATGACGCGCTCGCCGGCAGCCGCGGCTCTGGTCGCGGCGCTGACCGCCGCGCTCGGCGGCGGCTGCGGTGGCGCGCCGGTCCGGCACGCGCTGCCGCCCGGGCCGACGGTGGCCGCGCCGGCGCCGCGCCTGGTCGTGGTGCTGGTGATCGACCAGTGGGCGAGCTGGTCGTTCGCGACGCGGCGGGCCCTGTTCACCGGTGGGCTCGGCCGCCTGGTCGGCGGCGGCGTCGTGGCCGAACGAGCCCTCCACCCACACGCCTTCACGTACACCGCGGCCGGCCACGCCCTGCTCGCCACCGGCGCGCCGCCGGCGGTGACCGGGGTGATCGGCAATGGCTGGTACCGCGCCGCCGAGGGGCGCGGACGCCCGGCCGAGTACGACCCCGCCGCGCTGGTGCTGCCGGTGGCCGACAACCCGGTCCGCATGGGGCCGGACGATGGCGCCTCGGCGGTGGCCCTGCGCGTCGACGGCGTGGCCGACGTGCTGCGCGCGCACCGGCCGGGCAGCCGATCGGTCGCCATCGCGCTCAAGGCCCGGGCCGCGGTGATGGTGGCCGGGCGCCGGCCCGACCGCGTGTTCTGGTTCGAGGAGAGCCTGGGCGGGTTCACCACCAGCGCCGCCTACGCCACCTCGCTGCCGGCGTGGCTGGACGCGCACACCCGCAGCCACCCCATGACCGGGTACCTCACGCCCTGGCAGGCGGGAGATCCGGCCCAGCTGGCGCGCGTGACCGGCCTCGGCGATGACAACCCCGGCGAGGGTGATCGGTCCGGCCTCGCCGCCGCGTTCCCGCACGACCCGCGCGCCGCGCAGGATCCGGGCAAGGCCCTGCTGCACATGCCGGCCGGCGATCGGGCGGTGGTCGACGTCGCCATCGCCGCGGTCGACGGGGAGGCGCTCGGCCGCGACGACACGCCCGACCTGCTGGCGATCAGCCTGTCGAGCCACGACTACGCTGGCCACGTCTGGGGCCAGGAGTCGTGGGAGGTGCTCGATCTCCTGCTCGCGCTCGACGGCGAGCTCGGGCGCCTGCTGGCGCACCTCGACGCCACCGTCGGCGCCGATCGCTACGCGGTGGTGGTGAGCAGCGATCACGGCGCGGTCCCGCTCATCGAGCACGGCCAGCACGCCGGGGCGCGCCGGGTCCGCACCACCGAGGTCGAGGCCGCGGCCGAGGCGGCCATGGCCGCCGAGCTGGGGCCAGGCGACTGGATCGCCGCGGTGTCGTCGCTGACCCTGTACGGCAGCGCGCGGCTGGCGGCGGCGCCCGCAGCCGGGCGCGAGCGCGCCCTGACCGCGGCCGCGGCGGCGGTCGCGGCGGTTCCCGGCGTCCGCCGCGCCGGCCGGTTCGATCAGCTCGCGTGCGCCGGCGCGGTCGGCCTCGACGCCGCGCTGTGTGCGTCGTACGCGGCCGGCATCAGCGGCCCGCTGTTCGTCGTGCCCGCCGAGGGCTCGCTCATCACCGACTACACGGCCGGCACCCACCACGACACCCCGGGGCCGGAGACGGCCGAGGTCCCGCTGGTGGTGTGGGCCCCGGGCCTGGGGCTCGGCGCTGGCGCCTGGCCCGGGCCGGCGCCGACGACGGCGGTGCTGGCCCCGATCGTCGCGGCCCTGCTCGGCGTGCCCGCTCCGCCAGCCGCGCGCGCGGCGGTGCCGGCCTGGCTGCCGCGGCCCTGATCGAGTACGCCGCGCTGCCCACACCTGTCGGCGCGACCCGACAACCAGCCGGCCAGTCAACCCGCCGGCGCCCAGGCCGGGCCGGCCAGGGCCGCGGATCGACGCCACCGCGCCATGGCACGGCCCGTGCTGCATCTCGCGCCATGCGCCGCATCACCTCGCCTCGCTCGCCCACCGCGCTGCCCACGCTCGTGCTCACCGCCGCGCTCGGCAGCGGCCTGGCCGGTGGGTGTGGCCCCACCGTCACCGGGGACGACGACCCGGCCGAGGTCGACGCCGGCGCGGCGCGGCCCGACGCGCGTGGCCGGGCCGATGCCCCGGTGTCGATCGAGGAGTCACCCGACGCCCGGCCGGCGCCGGACGCGGCCCTGGCCGATGCCTGCACCCCGACCTGGGTGCCGCTGTCGGTCAACGGCGGGTTCGACGCCGGGCTGGCGCCGTGGCAGCAGAGCGGCAACGTGGTGTTCGCCGAGACCGCGATGCCGATCCTGGCCCAGGCTGGCACCCACGCCGCCTGGTTCGCCGGGGTCAACGACTCGACCGACCGCCTGACCCAGGACGTGGTGGTGCCGGCGACCGCGACCGCGCTGCGGGTGCGCGCCCACGAGTGCTTCGTCACCTCCGACCACGTCGGCCTCGATGACCTGTTCACCGTGACGCTGCGCGACGGCGCCGGCGCGTCGCTCGAGGTCATCCGCAGCGCCAGCAACCTGCAGGTCGAGGACGTGTGCAACTGGACCGCGGCGACCTGGAGCGCGGTCGGCGCCTACCCCGGACAGACCGTGACGCTCGAGCTGCGCGGGACTAACGACGCCGCGTTCCCGACCAGCTGGTTCGTCGATTCGGTGGAGGTCGAGGCGCTGGCGTGCCCGTGACCGCATCGGCGCGGCGCGGATCGGGCCGGCGGCGCGGCGCGGCCAGGGCGGCGGCGAAGTGCGGCGACGACGCGGCCAGGGTCGCCACGTAGTCGTGCACGTCGGCGTAGGCCTCGTCGCCCAGGGCGGCCAGCGGCACCACGTCGGCCGGCGGGACGTAGCGGAAGGTCAGGTTGACCCGGCGGGTGCGGAACCCGTCGATGGCCGGCGGCAGGTCGAGCTGGTGCTTGTCGTCGACGCGCTGGACCCGGTGCAGCAGCTCGTCCTTCCACCACGGCCCGGCGAAGGCCTGCAGGCTGCCGTCGTCGAGCCACTGCCCCCGCACCGGCGGCTGGCCGGCGGCGCCGCGGCGCACGAACTGGAACAGCGCGCGCTCGCCGATCGACAGCGAGGCGACCGGCCCGGGCTCGAAGTCGCGGTGGTCCCCGACCCGCGCTACGTCGACCCAGCGCGTGCCGTCCTGGCGGTCGCCGTAGAAGTTGACCAGGCAGGTGTTGAGGTGCCACCCGCGCGGCACGTCAGCGGCGGCGCAGCTGCGGCGGACCCGTGGCTCGATGTCGGCCACCAGCCGGGCCAGCACTGGCGGGAAGGGCTCGGCGGCCACGGCGCAGTCGCGGGTGCGGCGCGGCGGCTCGTAGTAGCCCAGGCAAGCGAACTGCCAGTTGCCCAGCCAGTACACCGGCCGCAGCAGCGGGCGCTGCTGCTTGCCGGCCGGCGGCGGCCGGCGGGTCGAGTAGCGCTGCTCCCACAGCGGCCGCAGCGTGGCCAGCCAGGCCAGGATGTCGGCCCGATCGGCCGGGCGCAGGTAGCCAGGTTCGTACAGCAGGCCACGCTCGGCGCCGCGCGCGCCGCCGGTCGACCCCGGCCGCCCGACCAGGCCAGGCCCGGGCCGTGGCCCGGGCGGGCGGCGACGATCACGAGGGGAGCGCGGCGAGGCCATGGCCGCGGCTCAGGGCAGCGGCTCGCGCGGGCGCCCGGCCGAGACCCAGGCCGGGTGGAACTCGGCGTGGCCCTGGTACCAGGGGTCCATGCGCGAGGCGATGGCGCCGCGCAGATCGTTGCCGAGCACCGGCTCGAACCAGGTGCGCGCGGTGAAGTACGCCTGCCAGTAGGCCAGCTGCGCCTTCTCGTGCGCCTTGATCAGGTCCAGGCTGACCGGCGGGCGCATCGCGTTCAGGGCGCGATCGGTCGCCTGCATGTGCCGCCATTGCGCGATGGCGCTCATCTGCGGCACGGCGTGGCTGCCGACCGCGCCGACGCTGCGCATCAGCTCACCCGGCTCGTACCGGGTGGTGGCGCCACACCCGCCACACGGCAGGTCGACGGTGATGAAGCCGTGCGGCACGGCCAGGCCGGCGCCGCACTTGTGGCACTGCGCTGGCGGCCGGTTGGCGGCGGCGATGGCGTAGCGCTGGCGGGTGAAGTCGGCCATGAGCGACCACTCCAGCTCGTTGCGGGCGTCCTCGAGGCCATGGCGCTGGGCCCGGCCCTTGTTGAATGCGGCGGTGCGCGCCGCCTCACCCACGCCCTCGGCGACGATCGCGTCGTCGACCTTGGCGTGCCAGGTGTCCTCGATCTTGGTCTCCAGCTCCATCAGCCGGGCCTCGACCGACGACCACTTGTGGGCCCACGGCAGGTAGTCGCCACCACCGGCGACGCCGGTCAGGAAGGCGCGGCCTTCGGCTTCGGCCTCGGCGCGCACCTCGCGGTGGCGGGTCTCGATCTGGGCCAGGAATCCATCCCAGCGGGCGACAGCACTCATCGGGTCCTCCTACGAAAAACGGCGCGCCGACCGGAGGGCTGGCGCGCCGCGCCGGCCAGGCGGCCGGTCAATCAGTCAGTGTGAGACGACGGAGATCAGAACTGGATGTCGACGTCCTTCGACGAGCCGGGGTACTTGGCCTCCATCTTGGCCTTGACCCGCTCCATCGTGTCGACCAGCTCCTTGTGGTTGCGCACCCCGGTCCGCATGATGTGGTAGCCCATGAACGAGCCGAGATCGACCCAGTCGATCACGGTCAGGCCCATGCCCTTGAGGACCTCCATCGGGTCGCGGCCCTGCTTGCTGCCGTACGACTGCTCGAAGGTGATCTCCCAGAACTGCTCGAGGGTCACCGGCGGGGCCATGCCCAGCTCGCGGTTGGCGGCCCGGGCCGCCATCGCCTCGCGGGCGTAGTCGCCGTACTTGCCCTTGCTGACCTTCTGGAACGCGTCGCCGTAGGCGGTGGCCACGGCGAACGTCGTGTCGGTCGACATCCGGTTGTTCCACTCGGCCGAGGCGCGGTCCCACCGGCCCTGGTCGATGCCGGCGCCCTTGATGAGGTCCTCGGCGTTGCCGCCGCCGGCGATGGAGGCGTTGATCGCCGCCCACTGCTCGAGGCTGACGCCCTCGACCGGCTTGAGCTTGCCGCTGGCAGCGGCGCCCGACACCCGCTTCTGCATCATCTGCTGCATCTGGCCGGTCCGCCAGTTCATCTCGCGCTGGCCGACCTCGTCCATCGAGCCGTGCTTGCGGATGAGCAGCGTGTAGACCGAGCTCTTCACGGTCTGCCAGTGGCTGCGGTCGCGGATGCCGAAGCGCGCCATGATCTCGGCGCGCGACTCATCGGTGCCACCGTACTCACCGTCGGACTCCATGTGCAGCACGGCGTTGAAGAAGGTCTCCTCGTCATCGCCGTCGAAGCCGGCGGTGTCGAAGTGCTCCTCGTCGCTCCCGCCGCTGCTGCCGCTGTCGTCGTCCGACGACGCCTCGGCCTCGGCGTGCTGGTGCTCGTGCCCGCCCATCTGCGGCGGCGCGGCGTTGCCCTTGTTCAGCCCGAACAAACCCTTGATCGTGTCCAGCAGGCCCATGCGCGTGCTCCTCATGACCGCGAGCTGCGGTCGCAATGGCGGTCCCCCCGCCGTAGGCGCCGAATGTAGCGGTCGAGTGGCCGCTGGTGGGGGATCGGGGCGCGGATCTTTTCGCCGCGCGGGCGGGAAGGTTCCCGGCGGCCGATGTAGGCGATTCTCGTACGAGCCGGCGGCGCCATCACCGGCGCGTGAGGATCAGCGCCGCCCGTGGTGGAGGCGGTCGGCGATGGCTCCGAGCAGGCGCATCCCGGGGTCGTGCTCGAGCACGAGGTGGAACAGGGCGGCGCGGCGGGCCAGCTTGCCGTTGAGGCGGAGCCAGCCGACCGCGGCGTGGAGCGGGACGCCCAGCTCGCCGATGATGCGGGCGAACCCGACCCGGGCGGTGCGCCGGTAGTGGTCGCGCATGCGGACGAGCGAGCTGACCCCGGTCCACACCACCCCGGCGACCCCACCGCGGCCCAGGTGCTGGGCGAAGCCGGTCAGCTCGGCGCCGAGCTGGGCGAAGGCGTCGGGCTCGAGCTCCCCCACGCCCCGACCCGGTCGCGGGGTGGCCGCGGCCAGGCAGTCCTCCAGCGCCCCGTCCAGGCCGAGCCCGACCAGGTGGTCGCACGCCGGCAGCAGCGCGCCCGACAGCAGCGCCGGCTCGAGCGAGGCGGACACGTCGGCCCATCCGCTCCGCCCCAGCAGCGCGCTGTCGCACAGGAGGTGGACCAGCGCCAGCGGCAGGGTCTCGCCCTCGCCGCCCTGGCGCAGCGCGCGCACCGGCGCCGGGATGGGGCGGGACGCGCGCCAGGTCCGCGCCGCGATCAGCGCGGCCGACAGCTCGTCCTGCAGGTGCTCGAGCCCGAACTCGCCTGGCATCGCCAGCCAGGGCGCGGCGTCGTGCTCGGGCTGCCGCCAGGCGGCCGCGATGGCGATGCGTAGCCCGGCCTCGGCCAGGTTGGGGTCGGCGGCGGCGTGGCGGGCGAAGCTCGGGTCACCCAGGGCGGCGCACGCCGTCGCTGGGTCGCCGTCGAAGTTGGCCAGGCAGGCGCCCCGGAGCAGCAGCGCCGCCACCATGCCGGGGTGGCGGTCGGCGTGGGGCCGCAGCGTCGCCCAGTCGGCCAGCGTCGGCACCTGCGCGTGTTGCGCCCGATCGAGCACGGCGACGATCTGATCGAGCTGCGCGCCCGGGGTGGCCAGGGCGGCGCGCCAGGCCGGGCCGAAGGAGTCGGCGTCGGTGCCTGCCTGGGCCAGCGCGGCCAGGCGCTCGGCCAGCTCGGGCGAGATGCGGGCCGCGGCCGGGCTGACCTCGGGCGGGCTGGAAACATCGGTCGTCGCGGCCTGCGCCGGGGGCTCGGCGCCGGCTGGCCGCTCGCCCCGGCCGAGCGCGAGGAAGGCGGCGTGGATGCGCTGGAACTCGGCCGGGGCCCGGTCGGGCCGGTAGTGCTTGATGAGGCGGGCGTAGGCGCGGCGGATCTCGGCCGGGTCGGCGTCCTCGCTCACCGCCAGCACCGTCCACGGCGGCGCGCCGGCCGGCGGCAGGGGTGGCGGCTCGCTCACCAGCGGTCCCCACGATCGAGGCGATCGCAGTGCGCCGCGAGCGCGGCGTACGCCTGCTCGATGGCGGCCGGGGCGCGGCCGGCGACGGCGGCCTCGAAGCAGTCGATCAGGTGATCGAGCGGCGCGCGTTCGGCCGCCGAGGCCTCGGCCCACGCCAGCTTGGCCCGGGCGTGGAGGTCCCGGTAGCGCGGCCGGTCCATCGGATCGGCCCGGGCCGCGCGCAGGCGAGCCTGGGCCACCTCCAGCGCCGGCCCGGTCACTTCGCCGCCGGTGCGGTGGAACACCTTGCGCACGGCGTGATCACCGTCGACGTCGATCGCCTCGACCTCGAGCATGCCGTTGCCGTCGAGGGTGAAGCGGACCTGGACCTCGCGCCCGGCCGGCCCGGGCTTGGTCAGCGGCACCCGCAGCTCGCCGATGGTGCGGTTGTCGGCCGCGCGCCGGCTCTCGCCCTCGCGCACGACCAGGGTGAGGGCACGCTGGTAGTCGTGCAGGGTGGCGAACGACTCGAGCTGGGTGGTCGGGATGGTGGTGTTGCGATGGATGATCGGCGTGAAGTAGCCGTCGACGACGCGATCCCCCAGGGTCTTGCTCGAGTCGACCCCGAGCGAGTGCGCGCACACGTCGGTCACCACCACGTCCTCGACCGCGGCGTCGGCCAGCAGCATCGCGCCCTGGATGGCCGCGCCCTCGGCCACCAGCAGGTCCGGGTCGGCGTGGTGGATCGGCGTGCGCCCGAGCAGCTCACCGACGACGCGACCGATACACGGCATCCGGGTGGCGCCGCCGACCAGCACCACCTCGGCCAGGTCACCGGCGCTCAGCTCGGCGCCTCGCAGGGCCGCCCGCAGCGGCGCGCGCAGGCGCTCGAGCAGCGGCGCCCACGCCGCGTCGGCCTCGGCCGCGGTCACCACCAGGCTGCGCTCGCCGGCCCCGGTCACCGCCTCCGGCAACACGACCTCGGCCTGCGGCCAGCGCGCCAGCGCGCGCTTGCAGGTCTCGGCCCGCTTGTACAGGAGGCCGGCGCTTGGCCCGGTCGTCGCCACGCCGGCGCGGGCGGCGATGAGCTCGACCAGCGCGGCCGTGAAGTCCTCGCCGCCGAGGCGGCCGTCCCCGGCCACGCTGCGCACCGCCAGCACCCCCTCGAACAGCTCCATCACGCACACGTCGAAGGTGCCGCCGCCGAGGTCGACCACCGCGAAGCGCGACTCGTGGGCGCGGCGGTGCAGGCCGTAGGTGATGGCCGCCGCCGTCGGTTCATTGAGGATCCGCTCGACCACCAGCCCGGCCGCCTCGGCGGCCTTGCGGGTGGCGTGGCGCTGGGCGTCGTCGAAGTAGGCCGGCACGGTGATGACCGCGCGATCGACCACGGTGCCGAGCGCTCGCTCGGCGTCGCTGCGCAGGGCGTCGAGCACGTGGGCCGACAGGTCGACCGCGGTCAGCGTGTGCGGGCCGAGCTGGAACACCCGGTCGCTGGCGATGTCGGGCTTCCAGCGCAGGGCGCCGCAGCGCGGGTCACGCGCCACCAGGTCGCGCGCGGTGCGCCCGACCACCAGCTTGCCGGTGGCCGGCTCGGCGGCGACACACGACGGGGTCAGCACGTCGCCGAGCGGGTTGCGCAGCCAGTGCACCTTGTCGTCCCGCCACACGCCGATGGCGCAGTTGGTGGTGCCGAGGTCGATCCCCACCACGATCGGGGCCCGGGGCGGCTGGGGCGCAGGAGGTTCGCTCACCCGTCGACTATAACGAGCGGGCGCCGGCGGCGCTGGCCGCCGACGCCAGCGCTTGCCGCCGCGCACGGACCGGCCGCATGCTCGGTCCCTATGGCCACCACCGCGGCGCCGGGTGTTCGCACGGTCAACCCCTACCTGCACGGCAGCTTCGCGCCGACCGCGGCCGAGGCCACGGTCGGCGAGGGCTTCGAGGTGATCGGCCAGGTGCCGCGTGATCTGGCCGGGACGTTCCTGCGCAACGGTCCCAACCCGCGCCTGCCGCCGCGCGGCGAGTACCACTGGTTCGATGGCGACGGCATGGTGCACGGCTTCACCGTCGCCGACGGGCAGGTCAGCTACCGCGCGCGCTGGGTCGCCACCCCGGGCCTGGCATCGGAGGTCGAGGCCGGTGGGCCGCGCTGGACCGGCCTGCTCGAGCCGACCGCCGGTAACCCGGCCGGGGCCCCGTACAAGGACACCGCCAACACCGACCTGGTGGTGCACCGCGGCGAGGCGCTGGCGCTCTGGTACATGTCGGGCCAGCCGCAAGCGCTCGACCCGCACAGCCTGGCCGGGCGCGGCGGTCGCGACTGGGGCCAGCCGGGGCTGCGGGTGTCGGCCCACGCCAAGGTGTGCCCGCGCACCGGCGAGCTGGTGTTCTTCGCCAGCAGCCCGACCGCGCCGTACCTACACGTCGGCGTGGTCGACGCCGACGGGCACCTCCGCCTGCACCAGCCGGTGCCGCTGCCGGGCCCGCGCGTGCCGCACGACCTGGCCATCACCGAACGCTTCGTGGTGGTGATGGATCCGCCGCTGGTGCCGCACCCCAAGGCGGTCGCGGCCGGGCGCTGGGGCGTGCGGGTCGACCGCGACCTGCCGCTGCGCTTCGGCGTGGTGCCACGCGCCGGCGGCGCGGCGCGCTGGTTCGACGCCACGCCGGCCTACGTCTATCACGTGGTCAACGCCTGGGACGACGGCGACCGCGTCGTCGTCATCGGCTGCCGCACCGCCGACCCGCTGCCGGCGGTCGACCCGGCCGACGGCCGGTTCGCGCCGATGATGGCCAACCTGCGCCTGACCGCGGCGCTGTGGCGGTGGGAGCTCGACCTCGCCACCGGCGCGCTGCGCGAGCAGCAGCTCGACGACGCCAACCTGGAGTTCCCGGTGGTCGATCACCGCGTGGTCGGGCAGCCCGGGCCGGTCGGCTACGCGGTGACCCTCGGCCCGACGCCGACCCTGACCTTCACCGGCGTGCGCAAGGTCGGCATGGACGGCCGGCACCTGGCCGCCCACGACTTCGGGCCGGGCCGCTTCGGCAGCGAGGTGGCGGTGGCGCCGCGGGTCGGAGCGGCGCCCGGCGTCGGCGCCGGCGACGACACCTACGTGCTGAGCTACGTCCACGACGAGGGCACCGGGCGGTCGGAGGTGATGATCTTCGAGCACGACCTGACCGTGCGGGCCCGGGTCCTGCTGCCGGTGCGGGTGCCGCTCGGCTTCCACGGCTGCTGGGCGCCGGCGTCGTGACCGCGCCGGTCTTCGTCCTCGGCGGGACCTACACCGACTTCGCCCGGGCCTGGCACCGCGATGGGATCGACCTGGCCGCCGCCTTCGCCGGCGCGGTCGACGAGGCCATCGCCGCATGTCAGGTCGACGCGGCCGAGGTCGACGCCGGCCACGTCGGCAACTTCACGGCCGAGCTGTTCGCGGGGCAGGGCCAGCTCGGCGGCCTGTTCCCGGTCGCGCGCCCGGAGTGGATCGGCCTGCCGACCGCGCGCCACGAGGCGGCGTGTGCGTCGGGCTCGGTCGCCGTGCTGGCGGCGGCGGCCGAGCTCGAGGCCGGCCGGTGTGACCTGGCCTGCGTGGTCGGCATCGAGCAGCTGCGTAACGTCAGCGGCGCGCAGGCGGCGGCGCACCTGGGCGTGGCGGCCTGGGCCGGGCACGAGGGCCAGGACGCGACCTACCTGTGGCCGGCCATGTTCTCGACGGTGACCGAGGCCTACGCCGAGCGCTGGGGGCTCGACCGCGCGCACCTGGTGGCGCTGGCCCGGCAGGGCTTCGCCAACGCCCGCCACAACCCGCGTGCGCAGACCCGGAGCTGGGTCCTGGGCGACGCCCAGTTCGCCGAGGACGACGCGGCCAACCCGGTCATCGAGGGTCGGGTCCGTCGCCACGACTGCGCCCAGCTCACCGATGGCGCCGCCGTGTTGTTCCTGGCGTCGCCGGCGGCGGCGGCGCGGTGGGCGGCGCGGACCGGGCGCAACCTCGACGACGTGCCGCGCCTGCTCGGCTGGGGCCACCGCACCGCGCCGCTCGGGCTGGCGGCCAAGCTGGCGGCCGCGCCGGGCGTCGACGGCTACCTGATGCCGACGGTGCGGTGGGCGCTCGAGGACGCCTGGCGCCGGGCCGGGCTGGCCGGCGTCGACGACATCGACGCGGTCGAGCTGCACGACTGCTTCAGCATCACCGCCTACATGTTGATCGATCACCTCGGCCTGGGGCCGATCGGCCGGCCCGGCGAGGTCATCGCCAGCGGTCGGCTGGGGCCGGGTGGGGCGACCCCGATCAACCCGTCGGGTGGCCTGATCGGCGCCGGCCACCCGGTCGGCGCCACCGGGGTGCGCATGCTGGTCGACGCCCATCGTCAGGTCACCGGCGCCGCCGGGGCGATGCAGGTCGATGGCGCGCGCCGGGTCCAGACCATCAACATCGGCGGCAGCGTCACCACCACCGTCAGCTTCGTGGTCGGGCGGTGAGCGGGTCGGGCCGGCGCTACGCCGACGCCGACGCGGTGATCGTCGACGCGGTGCGTACGCCGCGCGGGCGCGGCTCGGCCCGCGGCGCGCTGGCCAGCCTGCGCCCGGTCGAGCTGGTCGGCGCGCTCGGGCCGGCGCTGCTGGCGCGGGCCGGGCTCGGGCCCGACGACGTCGACGATCTCATCCTCGGCGTGGTCGGGCAGGTCGGCGATCAGGGCGCCGACCTGGCGCGGATCGCCGCGTTGTGGATGGGCTGGACCGCGACGCCGGGGCAGACGGTGAACCGGTTCTGCTGCTCCGGCCTCGACGCCCTGGTCGGCGCCGCGGCCCGGGTCCGGGCCCAGCCCGGGCTGATCGTCGCCGGCGGGGTCGAGTCGCTGTCGCGGGTGCCGATGTTCGCCGACGCCGGCGCGTGGTTCGCCGATCCGGACGTCGCCGCGCGCACCGGCTACGTGCACATGGCGGTCGCGGCCGACCTGGTCGCAAGCCGGCACGGCGTCGACCGCGCCGCCATCGACGCCTGGGCACTGGCGTCACATCAGCGCGCGCTGGCGGCGCGCGAGCGCGGCGCGGCTCGGTCGCTGGTACCGGTGGTGGTCGACGGGCGCGTGGTGCTCGGCCAGGACGAGCTGGCTCGGGCCGACCTGACGGCCGAGGCGCTGGCCGCGCTGCCGGCGCTGCAGGGCGGCGACGATCCGGCCTTCGCGGCCGGCCGCGCCACCGTGCAGGCGCGTTTCCCCGAGGTCGCGCTGGCCGCGCGCCACAGCCGGGCCACCGCGCCAGCGCTGGCCGACGGTGCGGCGCTGGCGGTGCTCGCCGACGGCGCGACCGCGCGTGGGCGAGGCCTGCCGGTGCGGGCCCGGGTGCGCGGCTGGGCCAACGTGGCGGTCGACCCGGTCGAGATGTTGACCGGCAACGTGCCGGCCATCATCCGCGCGCTGGCCGCAGCCGGCCTGACCATGGCCGAGGTCGACGCGATCGAGCTCAACGAGTCGTTCGCCGCCGTCGTCGTCCACGCGGTGCGCGCGCTCGGCCTGGCCGAGGACCGGGTCAACGCCGACGGCGGCGCCATCGCGCTCGGCCACCCGCTCGGCGCCACCGGCGGCGTGCTGCTGTCGACGCTGCTCGACCGGCTCGAGCGCACCGGCGGCGCGATCGGCGTGACCTCGATCTGCGGCGGTGCCGGGGTGGCCACCGCGCTGGTGGTCGAGCGCTGCTGACGGTGTGCTACCTTGACCGGGCCATGGCCAAATCCCCCTGTCCCGTCACCCAGGCCCAGTTCCTCGAGAAGGCGGAGCCGCTCAAGATCGTGATCAACGGCTCGGAGATGCTGGCCGAGGTCAAGGCGTTCTCGACCGGCTCGTTCGGCTGGTACCTCAACGGCAAGACCACGGTGCAGATCGACGGCAAGGCGGTGTCGGTCCAGATCGGCATGAACATGACGATCGTCGGCTCGAAGGAAGCGGCGCGGGAATGAAGGGCGCCGGTCGCCCGCGCGCCGCGCGCGCGCCGTCGTCGACGCCGAAGCGGGCTGGGCTGGCCCGGCTGCTGCCGCGTCCGCCGCAGCCGGCCATGGCCGCGGTGACCGCGGCGGCGATGGCCGGCGGGCTGGGCTGCGGGCCCAAGGCGACACGGTCGCAGCCGCCGCAGCCACCGCAGATGTACGCCGACCCGCCGCCGCCGCAGGTCGAGCAGGTTTCGCCGCCGCCACCACAGGTGCCGCCGCAGGCGCCCCAGGTCGAGTACCCGCCGCCACCGCAGGTGCCGCCGCAGGTGGTCGCGCCGCAGGTCGACGCGCCGCCGCAGGTCGACGTGGCGCCGCAGGTGCCGCCCCAGACCCAGCGCCGGGTCGTGGCCCCGCAGCCACCACCACCGCCGCCGCAGATCATTGAGTCGCCCGAGGAGCGGCAGCTCCGGCGCAAGGACAAGGTACCGCCGCAGGTGCCGCGCGGCGACCAAGGCGAGCCGGAGGCGCCGGCGCCGCAGACGCCGAAGTCGCCGCCGCCCAAGCCGCCCACGCCGAGCCCGACCGCGGCGCCGATCGTCGTCGGACCGTTCGACCGCCTGCGCTGATGCGGCGCGCGCCGGCGGCCCGAGCTCGATCCTCGCGCGCCCGCGCCGCGCCGGCGATCAGCCCGGCCTGGCGCGAGTGGATCGTCGAGAACCTGTGCGCCGGGGCCGACGCGGCCCGGGTCGTCGACGGCCTGGTCGCGGCCGGCGTTGGCCAGCGGCGGGCAGCGGCCGAGGTGGCGGCGCTGGCGGCGTCGCCGGCGACCGAGGTCGCGCGCCGCCTGACGGCGCGGGTGCAGCGGCTCGAGCTGGTCGCCGCGCTGGCGCGCCACGTCGCCGGCCAGGATCCGACCCCGACCGCGGTCGAGCGGCGGACCTGCCCGTCCGCCGACGAGTTCTACCGGGCCTACGTCGCGTGCAGCCGTCCGGTGGTGCTGACCGACGTCGCCGCGCGCTGGCCGGCGCGGCGGCGCTGGAGCCTGGCTTACTTCCGCCGCACCCTGGGCGACCAGCGCCTCGACGTGGTGGTCGGGCGCGCCGGCGACCCGCGCTACGACCAGAACACGGCGCGGCACAGCCGGCGCATGCGGCTGGCCGAGTTCCTCGACCGCGTCGAGGCGGCCGGGGTCAGCAACGACCTGTACCTGGTCGCTAACAACCACGCCATGCGCCGGCCGGCGTTCGCCCGCCTGCTGGCCGACGTGCGCCCGCCGAAGGGCATCATCTCCGCTCCGGTCGCGCCGGGCTCGACCTCGCTGTGGATCGGCCCGGCCGGCACGGTCACGCCGCTGCACCACGACACCACCGCCGTGCTGTTCAACCAGCTGGTCGGGCGCAAGCGGTTCGAGCTGATCGCGCCGACCCAGACCGCGCTCCTGCTCGATCCGGTCGACGGCTTCTACAGCCCGGTCGACCTCGACGCGCGCGCCACCGCGGCGCACCCGGCGCTGCGCGCGCTGCAGGTCCGCACCGTCGAGCTCGGCCCGGGCGACACCCTGTTCCTGCCGGCCGGCTGGTGGCACCGGGTCAGCGCGCTCGACGTCAGCATCTCGTTCTCGCTGCTCGGCTTCACCCGCCCGGCCGGCGTGCCGTGGTACCGGCCGGGCCACGTGGTGCCTGCAACCTGATGGTTGCAGCGGTGCCCACCGGGCCCCGTCGGAACGCGGCGACGGGGCCGCGACGACCGTAGTAAGGTGGCGGGCCGTGGTGCCGGCGGGAGATGGGGTGGGGCGTGGCGGCCGGCACGACGTTTGCTGACCTCGTCTCGCGGAGCCCGACATGTCCACCACCAGCACCACCACCGCCATGCTCCTCGCCGCGATCACCAGCGCGACGCTCGTCGTGCCCGCCGTCGCCGCGCCGGCCGCCGACCACGGCGCCGACCACGACCACGTGCTGCCGACCCGGCGCGCCGACCGCGCCGAGCGCGCCGGCTGGGCCCGCGCCGGCGGCTGGGTCCTGGCGCCGCGGGTCGCCGTGTCCGCCAGCGCCGACGCGTCGACGACCGGCAGCCGCGTGGCCGCCTGGGTCGAGATCGACGGCGCCGCCGCCGACCTGGTGATCGAGGCCCGCGGCGTCGATGGCGACCGCCTGGGCGGCTGGGTCGCGCTCGACCAGACCTACCGCGGTCCGGCCCAGCGCGTCGTCGTCGCCGACCTCGGCGCGCGCTGGCCGGCCGCCGAGCTGCGGGTCGCCGGCGGCAGCGACGCCGCCCTGACCGCGCTGTCGTGGGAGCTGGTCGAGCCGGCCTACCCCGAGGCCGGGCGCCGGGCCCGGGCTGGCCTCGGGCCGGTCACGCCGTGGGCGGCGCCGCCGGTCAGCAGCGCGCTCGACGACGAGCTAGGCACCATCGGGGTGATCACCCGCGCCACCTGGGGCGCGCGCGCGACCCAGTGCACCTCGGTCGAGAACGACTGGTACCGGATGGCGATCCACCACACCGCCGGGCCGCAGACCTCGGGCGGGACCACCGCCGAGGTCGTGCGTGGGGTGCAGGCCTATGCGCAGGACTCGGGCACCTACTGCGACATCCCGTACCAGTTCCTGGTCGGCTTCGACGGCACGTTGTACGAGGCGCGCCCGTACGGGCTCACCAGCGGCGCCACCGGTGGCGGCAACAACGACGGCAACATGGCCGTGTGTTTCATGGGCTGCTACCACCCGACCGACTGCCCGACCGGCGTCGACAGCGTGCCGGTCACCGAGGAGATGCTGGCGCGCGGGCAGCTGCTGGTGCAGACCCTGGTCCGGCTGCACGACATCGCGACCGCCGAAGACAACATCCGCGGCCACCGCGACTGGCCGGGTAACGCGACCGCGTGCCCGGGCGACTTCCTGTACGCGCGGCTGGCCGACCTGCGGGCCGACCTGGCCTGGTACGCCGGCGCACCAGGCGCGCGGTCGAGCCCAGCCGGCCAGAACGTGGTCGTCCCGGTCGGCGTGGCGACCGAGGTGTGGATCGAGGTCGAGAACACCGGCGGCCTGACCTGGGAGCCGGGGGTGACCTTCCTGGCCCCGACCCCGCGCGACGCCGCGTCGCCGCTGGCGCAGCCGACCTGGCCCGGGCCGACCCGGGCCGCCACCGTGGCGGCGCCGGTCGCGCGCGGCGAGGTCGGCCGCTTCGCCTTCACCGTGCTGGCGACCGCGCCGGGCACGACGACGCAGACCTTCGGCCTGGTCGCCGACGGCGCGACCTGGTTCGCCGACCCGCCGTGGGGCGGCGGCCCGACCGACGACGCGATCGCGGTGACGGTCGAGGCGCGGGACGATGGTGGCGGTGACCCGATGCCGTGTACCGCGGGCGAGCCGGCCTGCGACGACGTCAGCGCGGGCTGCTGCCAGGCCGCCGGGGTGGGTCGGTCACTCGGCGGCGGGCTGGTGCTGGCCCTGGCCGGCCTGCTCGGTGTGCGCCGGCGCACGCGCCGGCTGTCCTGATCGCGGGCCTGGCGTGGGCGCGAGCCGTGGTCCTTGCGCTGCCCGGGCAACTGGCGCAACGTCGGGGTGATGCGGACGTCGCTTGTCGCGCTCCTCCTGCTGGTGCCGTCGGCGGCGCTGGCGCAACCCACCGATCCGATGCCGCCACCCGTGGCGCCGGAGACCACCGCGGCCCCGGAGACCACCGGGGTCCCGGAGGCCACCGCGCTGCCGGATCCCGGCGCGCCCCCGCCTCCGGACACCGCGTGGTCGGGCAGCGAGCTCAGCGCGACCGCTCCACCCGATCCGCGCCGTGGCCTCACCGTCGAGCTCCAGCTCGGGTTCGGCTCGCTGTCGCTGACCGACCAGTTCAGCGGCGGCGACAGCTGGGGCGGCGCCTCGTTCGGGCTCGGCCTCGGCTGGTTCCTCGATCCGACGCTGGCCGTGTCGTTCCGCATGACCAGCGTCAGCAGCACCGACGAGTTCGACATCCAGCGCAACGGCGGCCTGATCGGCGCCGCGTTCCAGAAGTACGTCGGGCCGCGCTGGTGGCTCGGGGCCGGGGCTGGCGTGGCCGCGGTCACCGTCGAGAGCAACACCGGCGGCGATCCGACCGGGCGGCAGGGCCTCGACCTCGGCGTCCGTGGTGGCTACGACGTGTGGCGGCGTGGCCAGCACGGCCTGAGCGTCCAGGCCGAGCTGCACCGCGGCTTCATCGGTGAGGACGGCATCGACCAGCTGCGCATGACGACGTTCGGCGTGATGCTCGGGTACCAGTATTACTAGGAGTCCGACTCCGTAACGACCTCGGATCGCCCCGGGGTCGGCCTTCGGCCTCGCGCTGTGGACAGGCGCCCGGCGAAGCCGGGCCCTGACGCGGGCCATGACGCGGGCCCTGACGCCCGGCTTCGCCGGCCGGGGCTGTCGTGGCTCCCCAACCGGATTCTTTCGAATCCGTCCCTGACCCCACCCGGCGAAGCCGGGTGTCAGGGGTCTTGGGTGAAAAACACCCCTCAGGGTCCGCCTATCCAGGCTCGGGCGGACTGCTGTGGGCAGGCGCTACCCCTCTCCGCGCCCGTCACCACCCGCGCCACGCCCTGCGCCTGTCCACAGCAGGAGGCTTCAGCCGACGCCCGGGCCGGTCCACGCCGCACACCCCCGC